>JBCJRT010000003.1:0-187051 GCA_039745115.1 Solirubrobacteraceae bacterium | reverse complement strand
GTGAAGGGCGCAACTGCCCTTCTCGCCCGCAACCTCGGGGTGCGGGCCACGATCGACATTGACGTGTTCCGCAACATCGCCCGCGAAACGGCGGAGCGCGAGCTGCGCGACGCGGCAGGCAAAGAGATCGGCGACTGGTTCCGCTTCGAGCTTGGTCCACCGCAGCCGGTGCGAGATGGCGCTTCCGGGACGCTCCTCCCCGTGCAGGCGTACGTGGGGACGACGGTTTAGGCGGACTTCCACGTCGACCTCGTCGGGTTCGGGGTGACGATGACGGGCGATCCCGAGAAGGTGCCGGCGCTGGCCCGTGTCGTAATGCCCGATGTCGAGCAGCACGGGTACTGGGCGTATCCCCTCGTGGACCACATCGCCGACAAGGTTGCCGCGACGTTCGACCGATACGGGGAGACTCAAGCGCCGTCGACTCGTTACAAGGATCTCGTCGACCTGGTAGCGATCGTGACCGAGGCGTCGGTGAAGGCGCAGCCGCAAATGGCGGCGCTGGCCTCGGAAGCCAACCGTGGCGGCATCATGCTGCCGCCACGGTTTGATGTGCCCGCACGCGACCTGTGGGAGCGGGGCTACGCGGCGGAGGCTGGCCGGTCGCTCCTGCCGGAGGCTCGCACACTCGATCAGGCGCTCGCCGTCGTCCGCCCCTTCCTCGACCCGCTTCTGGACGGAACGGCGGTCGGACGGTGGAATCCCAAGCAAGGGCGCTGGGTGTCCTAAGCAAGCTAGAGCCGCAACGGCTCCGTCACAAACCGTCGATCGAGTCGGCGGCAGCGCCAGTCAGGGCGATGCTCAAAGCGCGACGGGTCGTCGGAGGAAACCCCATGCGCAGCGCCCGTCCTGAGTCGTTTCGGTAAGGCACCCCGGCCGATTTAGCTATCGGCGCATCGGTCTGCGTAGAAAGATAGGCTCGGTCAATGCCGATTCGTGCTGGTGTTCTCGTTCTCGCGGTAACCGTTCTGGCTGCGTTGCCAGCTGGCGCTTCTGCGCGGACGGTGAATGGTTGTGTGATCAAGCCTAAAGCTGATTGTCACGGCAAGAATCTCAAAGGCGCGAAGCTGTCCGGCGTGAAGCTCAGCCGCGCGGTTTTCCATCACATCAACCTTCAGGGCGCTGACCTACGCAAAGCTGACCTACGCTACGCCGACCTGCGCAAAGCAAACCTGAAGGGCGCGAACCTGAAAGGCGCGAACCTCAAGGGCGCAAAGCTCCACTACTACACGCCAGCAAAGAAGAGCGGCGCCAGAACTTCAGCTCTTTGTGCATCCGACTGTCAAGGCGCGAACCTGCAGATGACGGACTTTAGCAACGCGAACCTGACCAACGCGAACCTGACCAACGCGCTCCTGACCGCCGCGAACCTGACCAACGCGAACATGACCGCCGCGAACCTGAGCTACGCGTACGCGCCCGACGCGAACATGACCAACGCGAACATGACCAACGCGCTCCTGATCAACACGAACCTGACCAACGCGAACCTGACCAGCGCGAACCTGGGCGGCGCGACCCTGGGCGGCGCGCTCCTGACCAACGCGAACCTGACCAACACGAACCTGACCGGCGTTATCTGGGGGTCCCCTGCCATCTGCCCAAACGGCCAGCCCGCTAATCCGGTTTGCAATACCAGCGGCGGAAACACCCCGTAGAACTCAGCGCCTGACTAGTTTCGGAACGGAAGAGGCTGGACGACTTAGCGCCGGTGCGTTTTTGCTCGCTGGCTATGGAAGCCTCGTGGAAGCCTACGAGGCCGCCAGCCACCGCCAGCCGCCGGACGGCGAGGCCTCGAATGTCCGGGAACTACGGCGTTCGGCGTAATCCACCGCCAACCGCCGGAGCCTCGCGCCTCCCTCGTAATGAAGCGGTCCCCGGTTCGAATCCGGGCGTCGGCTTAGGGGATATAGCCTCTACTAAATTCTTCTTGCCGGCCATGTCGGCCACGCCTTCCTGGGCGACGACCGTCGCCTAGCGGTGGTGGTGCTTGCGCGGCGGCGTCTGCGCCTTGAGCTTCAGTCGGCGTCTGTCGATCGTCGTCGGCTTGGACCGCGGCCCGATCAGTGCAGAGGCCAGAACGGTCATCTGGTGCCGCTTCGCGCGTTTGATCGCGCTGCGGCCAGACTTGGTGATCTGCACCCAGATCCGCTGACTCTTACCCTCAGCGATCGAGAAGCTGACACGCCCGAGGACGAGCGACTTCGAACTGATCCGGCGCTTGCGTACTTCCACCGAACCGACCTGCCGCGTCTTGGCTTTATAGGTGAGGATCAGCTCACCCTTGCAAGGGTCGCCTCCGCAGCCGAGCGCCAGGAGCGCGCGACCATGGCTGTCGAGCTTGACCGCGTGCGAGTTGATCCTCACGTACGCCTTTTTCTTGTCGTTGGGCTTTACGGGTGCTGGCGTTGGTGCTGGCGCTGGTGGTGCTGGCACTGGCGCTGGCGGTGCTGGCGGCGTCGCGTTTCCGACACAGCCTGTCGTATTCGGACCCTGGTCGGAGTCGATCGTGAGCTGCAGCGTCGCGACAGCGGAGTTGAGAGGAAGAGTGACCGCAGTCGGGCCGACATCATGAAATGAGTACCCGTAAGCGTCCGAATAGTTAGCGATCGTGGCCGCATACTGGTTGAAAGCGGTGAACGCATCGGCCCCGGAGCGGGCAGCAGCGAAGTCGGGCTTGCCCTGCCAGTCCGCAACATTGTTTCCATACTTGCCACCCCAGTAACCGAGTGCGAAACCGGCAACAACATCGCGGTATATCACCGAGTACTGATTGTTGTCACCAATTGAGGCTGGCTGGCCGTTGACGGTGTATGCGGTGTTGCCGGTGTAGATACCTTCAGCGAGAGTCGACCCGGGGATCG
Source organism: Solirubrobacteraceae bacterium (assembly GCA_039745115.1). Classification (GTDB taxonomy): domain Bacteria; phylum Actinomycetota; class Thermoleophilia; order Solirubrobacterales; family Solirubrobacteraceae; genus F1-60-MAGs163. Next base: position 184,187 of record JBCJRT010000003.1, on the reverse strand, counting down.
AGATCGTCTCCCCGGTGACCGGCGTTGCGCTTGGCGGCGTAGTGAAGGTTCCGTTGAGCGTGATCGAACCGTCAGGCTGAAATGTTCCCGAGTACTTGATGTTCTGGAACGGGGTGCCAAAAAAGCTGTCCTGAACTGTGATTGTCTTCCCGACCATCGACTGGATATACGGATTCATTGAGGCATAACTGCTGCTCGGCGCGAGCTGCGGAGATAGAAACCGCACAAACTGGTTGCCACTCTGCACCTCTGCCCCAGGGCCTATGGCTTGTAGCTGCGGCAAGATCGTTGAGGTGTGACAGCGGTAGGTGAGCGCCTGCCCAACAACATTGTTGCTTGAGTCGAGCGCCTGCATATCCATCGGAATACCGAAAAAGTCAACCGCGGTCAGGTTCGCAACACCCGGGTTCGTGAACTCAATCTTGTCGTAGCGCGCACCTGCGGTCGGCGGCTCCGCGTTGTTGACGGGCGCGCCGTACGAGACATATAGCCGGCCGGCGCTGATCGCGCCAAGTGAAAACGTCGAATTGGCGATCTGGCTGAGCTGTTTTGGCGTGTCGTTGGGTAGCTGGCCATCGGTACTCGAACCGTTATCGAGCATCAGGTAGATGTTCTGCGGCGACTGACCTGAGCTGTTCACGATCTGGACGTTTACTGCGGCAGCGGGTCCTGCTGTCGCGGCGACCGCTATACAGGCAATCGTCGCGGGGATCGTAGTTCTGCTGATCCATTTCGCTCCCGGCATCCAGAAGTAATCTATCGCATTGAACATTCGCTCAACCTAACGCAGGAGACCGAAACTCCCCGTCCAAGCTCGTAATGAAGGGGTCCCCGGTTCGAATCCGGGCGCCTGCCTTGGGCATCCGTGACATCCCTTCGCGGGCGTCAGGAAATGTCCCAGTGCGCGAGTCCAATCGGAGCTATACTAACGATATGGACACGTACCTGCCAAGCGACATCGCTCGCCTGCTGGGCACATCCCTGCCTCGCGTTCAGCGGGCGATTCGCCGCCTCGGGCTGCACGGGAATCGCGGTCAGGGGGTTCGCGAGCGCTTCACCGCCGCGCAGCTCGGGCAGCTGCGCGATCAGTTGGGCGTGACCCCGAGTATCGCCGGCTTCTCCGTCGTTGAGGTCCGGGTGCTCGCTGCCTTGGCACGCGCCCCGCTCGGCGTCAGCTCGACTCGCGTGCTTGCCGGCCGTGCGGCTGTCTCGCCGACGGCTGCCGCGCGAGCCGTCCAACATCTGCTCGGGCGGGAGCTGGTCTTGCGCGAGGAGAGGATGGTCGCCGCGGGAGCCGCTCGGCGGATGTCGATTCTGCGAGCGAACGTCCGCGCTCCCCAGTGGCAGCAGCTCGCACCGGCGCTTGCGCGTGTCGTGGCGCCCCGCCGGCCTTCTAAGCCGGCGTCCCGCGTGCCGCGTCATCTGCGTCATTTGTTCTGGAACACTGCCGCTTCGCAGATGGACACCGCGCGTGCCGGTGGGTACATCGCCCGGCGCCTGCTGACAACAGGCAACCCGGAGGGCTTGGCATGGGGCGCCACGCAATTACGCGCTGAGGACTGGGAGAACGCCGCTGGCGCCCGTGGGCTCGACCCGCAGCAGCGCGCCATGGCGCACAACATCGCCGCTTCAAGAGTGCCATGACGCTGCCTGGCCGGCTGCGCCGAATCCTGCGTGAGGACACCGCAGCGACGTGGGAGCGGCTCGTGCCTGTCTTGCCGAGCGAGCTGTACCTGGCTGGCGGCACCGCACTCGCCGTTCATCTGGGGCACCGGGTCAGCCGGGACCTGGACTTCTTCTACCACGAGGGCGCTGTCGACCTTGACGCGCTCGAGAATGCGCTGAGCGCGGCGGGGCCGTTTGCCGTCACCGACCGCTATGCCGGCACGCTGAACGGAGTCTTCTCGCGCACGAAAGTCCAGTTTCTGCATGCCGACGAGGCCGGCCCTCAGAGTTTGCTTGAGCAAACTACGGTCGTCGAAGGCCTGCGCGTGGCAGGGATCGGCGACATTCTCGCGATGAAGCTCAAAGTGGTTGCCGGGCGCGGCGAGCTGCGCGACTACTTCGACATCATGACGATCGAACAGCAGACAGGACGCAGCGTTGAAGAGGGCCTGTCGTTGTTCCTGGCCCGCTACCACCGCGACCCCACGCCGGACGTCATCAACCCCGTCATCCGGGCACTCGGCTACCTCGACGACGTCGACGAGGACGACGCGTTGCCGGCCAACAAGCAGACGATCGCCGCCTACTGGAAGCAACGCCAGCCACAAATCTTGAGCAGCATCGGGCGCCAGATGTCGGTGCCTGTGACGCCGTCGCCTGCAACCGAGATGACTGACGGCACGGACGTTTCGACTGGTGCCCCGCTCCCCGGCGGAGAGGTCGGCAGTGGATGGGTTCGACCTCACACGCGTGGCGGACGCAAGATCAGCGGCTACTGGCGCACGCGCGGCAGCTAGCGGGCAGATGCCATCCCCTTTGCTCGGCATTGATTCGTCCCGGCCGGCCCCGCGAGGCACCGAGGCTCTGACGCTGGGAATGCGCCTCGCTGAGGCCCGGTTCTACACGCTTACACCCAGCGCGCCGGAAGCAACGCGGAGGTCATGCTACTTCTTGCCAAGGATCGCGGCACGCTGCTCGTACTCCTCAGGGGTGATCTCGCCGATCGCCAGGCGCCGGTCGAGGATCTGCAGCGGCGTCTCCACGCCGGGTCCGCCGGCGGCGCCCATCTGCGAGCTGTTCTGGTTGCGTATGAACCACACGACGAGCGCGACCACAACCACGACGGCGATGATCATCCACAGCGCCATCATGCCCCAGCCGCAGCCGTTGCCCATGTGGCCGCCGTAGCCGTAGTCCTTGAAGTATTGTTGGGCGAGCGGTGCGATGAGCGTGGCCACGAGGCCTCCTTAACGTCGTTTTGTGCTCCAATCATAGCCACGCCGCTTCTGTGCACGCATCGTCAGCTCGCGATGTCCTAGGCTTCTGCCGATGGACTCCACGGCCGGTTTCTGTCGCAGGATCATCGACAACGAGCGCTTCCAGTTCTTCATCGTTGGCGTGATCATCGTCAACGCGATCTCGCTTGGCCTCTACACGTACGGGGGCTTAGAAGATTCGATTGGGGCGACCCTGACCCTAGTCGACAAGATCTGCCTTGCCATCTATGTCGTCGAGCTCGTCATCCGCTTGCTCTCCTACGGACGCCGCCCCGGAGACTTTTTCAGGTCGGGCTGGAACGTCTTTGATTTCGTCGTAATCGGCAGCGTCTTCATTCCCGGGCTGGCAAACCAGACGGCAATTCTGCGGGTTCTGCGGGTCCTGCGGATCGTTCGTCTGCTGCGGTACATGCCGGACCTCCAGATATTTGCCCGCGGGCTCCTGAGCGCCCTGCGCCCGCTGACCGGGCTTCTTGGCCTGACCGTCCTTCTGCTCTTCCTTTACGGAATGGCCGGCTGGTCCTTCTTCCACAATGCCGAGCCCGAAAACTGGGAGAACATCGGCCGTTCGATGCTGACCCTTTTCACCGTTCTCACGCTTGAGGGCTGGCCCGGCATCATGTATCCGCTGCTCGACCTATACGGCCCGTGGGTGGCCCTCTACTTCGTCAGCTTCGTGCTGATCGCCACCTTCATCGTGTTCAACATGGCGATCGGCGTGATCCTCAACAGCCTCAACACCGCTCACAAGGCGGAGAACGCCCGTCAGCGGGCCGACGCACTCGCCGACGACGGGATCCTGATTTCCGACCCCAAGATCCTCGCCCACATAGAGGCGCTGCGTGAGGCGATCGACGACCTCGAGCTCGACATTGCCGCTCGGGACACCGGCTCCGCCTTTCGTGATGAAGCGGTCCCCGGTTCGAATCCGCGCGTTGGCTTGTAGGTTGTATTTAGACCTTTGAGAAGATTGCTCAGCTAGGAGAGGAACCGATGGACAACGAAGCCAGCTGCCCGGTAACCGGAAACGACCGTCGCCCCACCGGGACCACCAACCGCGACTGGTGGCCCAACCAGATCGACCTGCGGATGCTTCACCAGAACCCGCCGGCCGCCGACCCGCTGGGGCCTGACTTCGACTACGCCGCCGAGTTCGCCAAGCTCGACCTTGAGCAGCTCCGCAACGACATCTTCGAGCTGATGACCGACTCGCAGGAGTGGTGGCCGGCCGACTACGGCCACTACGGCCCGCTCTTCATCCGCATGGCCTGGCACTCCGCTGGCACCTATCGGATCGGCGATGGCCGCGGCGGCGGCGGCGCCGGCACGCTGCGCTTCGCCCCGCTGACCAGCTGGCCGGACAACGTCAACCTCGACAAGGCGCGCCGGCTGCTCTGGCCGGTCAAGCAGAAGTACGGCCAGAAGATCTCCTGGGCCGACCTGATGATCTTCACCGGTAACTGCGCGCTGGAGTCGATGGGCTTCAAGACCTACGGCTTCGCTGGCGGGCGCGAGGACGTCTGGGAGCCTGAGGAGGACGTTTACTGGGGCTCGGAGCAAAGCTGGCTCGGCGACGAGCGCTACAGCGGCGACCGCGAGCTCGAAAACCCGCTGGCCGCCGTGCAGATGGGCCTCATCTACGTGAACCCGGAGGGCCCCAACGGTGAGCCCGACCCGGTCGCCGCCGCCCGCGACATTCGCGAGACCTTCGCCCGCATGGCGATGAACGACGAGGAGACCGTCGCGCTGATCGCTGGCGGTCACAGCTTCGGCAAGTGCCACGGCGCCGCCAACCCCGATCAGTACGTCGGCCCGGCGCCCGAAGCCGCTCCGCTTCAGCAGCAGGGACTGGGCTGGAAGAACAGCTTCGAGAGCGGCAGCGGCGACGCGACGATCGGCAGCGGTCTAGAGGGAGCTTGGACGACCAATCCGGTCCAGTGGGACAACGGCTACTTCGAACTGCTCTTCGGGCAGGAGTGGGAGAAGACCAAGAGCCCGGCCGGCGCCTTCCAGTGGACGCCGAAAGATGCCGCCGCCGTGGCCACGGTGCCCGACGCGCAGGACCCTTCGGTAACCCATCCGCCGATCATGCTGACCACCGACCTAGCGCTGAGGGAGGACCCGGCCTACGAGAAGATCTCGCGCCGCTTCTTCGAGAACCCCGACCAGCTCGCCGACGCTTTCTCGCGCGCTTGGTTCAAGCTGACGCACCGCGACATGGGCCCGATCAGCCGTTACCTCGGCCCGGAGGTCCCGGCCGAGCCGTTGATCTGGCAGGACCCGATCCCCGCAGTCAACCACGAGCTGGTCGACGCGGCCGACATTGCCGCACTGAAGCAGAAGATCCTCGCTTCGGGCCTTTCGGTCCCGGAGCTCGTGCGGACCGCCTGGGCGTCGGCTTCGACCTTCCGCGGCACCGATAAGCGCGGCGGCGCCAACGGCGCCCGCATCCGGCTGGCGCCGCAGAAGGACTGGCCGGCCAATGACCCGGCTGAGCTGGCCAAGGCGCTCAAGCTGCTCGAAGCGATCCAGGACGAGTTCAACGCCGCCCAGAACGGCAGCGGTAAGCGCGTCTCGCTGGCCGACCTGATCGTCCTCGGCGGCACCGCGGCGGTCGAGCAGGCGGCCACCGACGCCGGCCACGAGCTGGAGGTTCCGTTCACCGCCGGGCGCGCCGACGCCTCGCAGGAGGAGACCGACGTGGAGTCCTTCGCGGTGCTGGAGCCAAAGGCCGACGGCTTCCGCAACTACCTGACCGGCGCCGACGCCCGGCCGGCCGAGCACCAGCTGGTGGACAAGGCGCAGATGCTCAGGCTGAGCGCGCCGGAGATGACGGTCCTGGTCGGCGGCATGCGGGCGCTCGACGCCAACAGCGGCGGTTCGAGAATCGGCGTGCTCACCGACCGCCCCGGGCAGCTCACGAACGACTTCTTCGTGAACCTGCTCAAAAGCGGCCTGCAGTGGCAGCCGAGCTCGGAGGCCGAGCAGAGCTTCGAGGGCCGCGAGCACGGCGCCGAGCAGGCGAAGTGGACGGCCAGCCGCGTCGACCTTGTCTTCGGCTCCAACTCGCAGCTGCGGGCGCTTGCCGAGGTCTACGCCAGCGAGGGCTCCGAGCGTAAGTTCGTCCGGGACTTCGCGGCAGCATGGGCGAAGGTCATGGACCTGGACCGCTTCGACCTGAAGTAGCCGCAGTTCGCCACCAAGTCGACGGCTAAGGGTCGGCGCGGCCGCCGATCGCGTTGAAGAAGGCGTTATGGAAGCGGGCGCCGAGGCCGTCAACGCGGTAGCGGTGAATCGCCCGCTCGTGCTTGTGTAGCCGCTTCCCGACGTAGAAGCGCCGCGCCCACGGCGAGTCGGGCCGGGCTAGGCGCAGCGCACCGATCAGGCCGAAGAGAGGGATGAAGATCGCCACCATGCCGTAGAAGATCCGCCCCTTGAAGAAGCAGCTGAACGACAGGATGATCGCCTGCACGATCGCGATCATGGCGAGGCCGCTGCTGGCCTTGTCCTCGATCCCGAACGGGCTGATGCCGACAACGATCAGTCCCATGAAGAGAGCCGCCATCAGCACAGCATCGATCGAGCTGCGCCCTTCGGCCGACCAGTAAACGTCCTGCAGGCGCACCCACAGCGCAAACTCATCGAGTGTCAGCCCGGCGCCAACGCCGATGCCGGCAACACAGATCTGCCACCAGGGCGCCGCCGGCGGTACGACGACCGCGAGGAACGAGAAAATGATCATCGCCGAGATGCCCCAGACGAGGTGGTGCAGGTGCAGCCCCGATGAGGTCTTGATACTGCCCGGCCACCAGCTGACCTGCATGTGATTGAGCCGCGCGCTGGTGCGAATGAAAGCGAACGTGAAGAGGAACGCAATCAGCAGCAGCGCGCCGGCGTCACGACCGGGCTGTGCCGGGCCGGTGAACGGCTTGGAAAGCAGAAACTCGGCAAATGGAAGATGTAGCTGAAGCACGCCACGATGCTAACTCAGCACGATGCTGCAGGTTGTCGTTCCGGTGGGCCCGCAACGGCAGGACGAGGGCCATTGACGACGAAGCTAGTCTTTCGAAGTAGGACCTCGGGGCTTCGACAGTCGCCCCGGCGCTAGCGCATCGCATACCCTTGGTGGGTATGTTATGCTTCCTTTCTTATACCCCTCCCCCGTATTGCAAGGAGCCCCTGATGAGTCCATCCGAACAGCACGTCTACACGGTCGCCGGCATGAGCTGCGGACACTGCACTGCCTCTGTGACCGACAAGGTTTCGAAGGTCCCCGGCGTCGAAGCTGTCGACATCGACTTGGGCGCCGGACGCGTGACCGTGCTCGGCTCTGGCTTCACCGACGAGGCGATCAGCGAGGCGGTGGACGAGGCCGGATACGAGGTGACCACGGGTGAGTGACCAGCGATACGTGCCGGCGGCGGGCCGCCGATCGCTGACCGGGCTCTACGACCCCGTGCTCGCGCTGACGATGCGCGAGCAGACGTTCCGAGCACGACTGAAGGCCGATCTGCTCGCCAGCCTCCCCGCGCAGGGGCTCGCCGTCGACATCGGCTGCGGGACAGGGACGTTCGCGATCGCGCTCAGTGCGGCCGGCGCTCAGGTTGTCGGCGTGGACGGCGACGCAGACGCACTGGCGCGGGCGAGTGGCAAGCCCGGCGCCGAACTCGTCGACTGGCGGAAGGGCCTGGCCGACGACCTGCCAGTGGAGAGCGCGAGCGTTGACGCAGTCGTCATGTCACTGCTTCTGCACCATCTTGAGCCGACCGGTAAGCGCGCAGCGCTGGCTGAGGCATTTCGCGTGTTGAAGCCGGCCGGCCGCCTGCAGATCGCCGACTGGGGTCGCCCGCCGGACCCGGTCATGCGGGCTGCCTTCTTTGCGCTTCAGCTGATCGACGGCTTCGCCGGCACGCAACCACATGCACGCGGAGAGCTGCCCAGCTTTGTCACTGGGGCCGGCTTTGTCAATCTGGAGACGCGCACCCGCCTGCGGACCATGTGGGGCCTTCTAGAGTTGCTGGGCGCAGCCAAGCCCGGCGCGAACGCTACGGAGCGATGAAGATGGCGACACTGACGACGACATCGATCCCCGTGAGCGATCTGGTGTGCGTCGGTTGCGCCGAGCACCTGCAGCAACGCATCAGTGCCCTGGCCGGCGTCGAAAGCGCGCAGGTAAGCCTTGCCGGGCGTCGCCTCGACGTGACGTTCAGCCCCGACCAGGTCGGCGAAGCGACGTTGCGTGCCGAGGTACCCGAGGCCGGCTACCGCTGCGCCGACGAAGCCGAAAGCCGAACGATCGGCCAGCTTGAGCACCAGCTGGAGATGCAGCCGATCACGTTCTGCACAACGACCGATCGCATGCAGTACGAGCTACCCCACACATCTGTACCGCACGAGCACCGCGACCCAGGCGCCGAGCTGCGACCCGAGTGGGCCGCGCTGCTGATGAGCGTCAGCTCGATTATCGTGGCGACCAACGCCGTCCTGCTCAAGCGGGTCGAGCGCGACCTCCCTCAGCGCGACGGGCCCGAGTGACACTGTCCGCAGCAGCCTGCTCGATCGTTGCACCGTGTATGTTGCCCAGATGATTATTCCTCTCGCTGTCGGCGGCGTCACCTACGTGATCTTCGCCGTCATTTACTTCATTCTGATTGTCACGATCGGCGTCATCTGCCTGCGCAAAGGGCACTGGATCATGTTCATCATCGGAATCTTCTTCCCGCTCTTCTGGATCATCGGCGCCGTAATGCCGCCGACCCGCCGCGACGAAATCAACTGAGCGCCTGCTAGCAGCTGTAGCCACCCTCGGCGGGCCTGCAGCGGCGTGCCGTGCCGGGCGGGTGGCGGGACCGGCGGCTGAGCGTCAAACTAGAGCAATGAGCGACGAACAGCAGCTTGAAGCGGCGCGGCAGCAGGCACTGTCGGGCGGCGCCGAGCGCCACCACGAGAAGTCACTGGAGCAAGGCAAACTGCCGGTTCGCGAGCGGGTCGCACTGCTGCTCGACGCCGGCTCGTTCGCTGAGGAAGGGCTTCTTGCCAACTGGGATCAGGACGGGCTCGGCGCCGACGGCGTTGTGACCGGCGTTGGCAGCGTCGACGGCCGCCCGGTCGCCGTGATTGCAAATGACCCAACCGTCAAGGCCGGCTCGTGGGGCGCAAAGACGGTCGAGAAGATCCTGCGGATGCAAGAGCGTGCGCTGGAGCGGCGGATCCCAATCGTCTACCTCGTCGACTCGGCCGGAGCCCGGATCACCGATCAGGTGCTGATGTTCCCCGGCCGTCGTGGCGCCGGAAGAATCTTCTTCAACCAGGTTGAGCTGTCGGGCGTCGTGCCACAGGTTTGCGTGCTGTTTGGCCCAAGCGCAGCCGGCGGCGCCTACATTCCCGCCTTCTGCGACATCGTGATCATGCGCGACGGCAACGCCTCGATGTACCTCGGTTCGCCGCGGATGGCGGAGATGGTGATCGGCGAGCAGGTGACGCTGGAAGAGATGGGCGGCGCGCGGATGCACACCGCTGTCTCCGGCTGCGGCCACATGCTGGTCAAAACTGACGCTGAAGGGATTGAGCTGGCGCGCCGCCACCTCTCCTACCTGCCGACATCCTGCGACGAGCCGGCGCCTATCGTCGAAGCGGCGGCGCCGTTGACGGCGACGCTGGAGGGCGTGATCCCGGTCGACGAAAACCAACCGTTCGATATGCGGCTGGTGATCGACGCGCTGATTGACGAAGGCAGCCTGCACGAAATCTACGGCCGCTGGGCGAAGGAACTGATCACCGGCTTTGCACGGATTGACGGCAAGCCGATCGGCATCGTCGCCAACCAGCCAAAGGTCAAAGGCGGCGTGCTGTTCGTTGATTCGGCCGACAAGGGGGCTCGGCATATTGAAATGTGCGGCGCCTACGGCCTGCCGCTGCTGTTCCTCGCCGACGTGCCGGGCTTTATGATCGGCACGCAGGTCGAGCGGGCCGGGATCATCCGCCACGGGGCAAAGATGATCGCCGCGCTCAGCGCCGCGACCGTGCCGAAGATCTCGGTAATTGTTCGCAAGGCCTACGGCGCCGGCCTTTACGCAATGGCGGGGCCGGCCTTTGAGCCCGATGGAGTGCTGGCGCTGCCCGGCGCCTCGATCGCCGTGATGGGGCCGCAGGCGGCCGTCAACGCCGTACACCTGAACCGTCTGCAAGCGATTGAGGACGAAGCCGAGCGCGAGCGTGTAACGGCCGAGCTGCGCGACGAGTACGCCGCCGACATCGACATCCTGCGGCTCGCCTCAGAGCTGGTAATTGACGCAATCGTTGAGCCGGACGAGCTGCGCGAGCAGCTGGTCAGGCGCTTTGCGCTGGCCGACCGCCGCCAGCGGCAGCGCCCGGCGCGGCGCAGCTCAATCCGTCCAATCTGAGCCTGGAGGCTCAGGCGTGGCCGAAGCGTATATCCGGCAGAATCTTGCGCAGCGGCGCTGGCAGCGCGAAGGTGAAGAAGATCGCGACCATCACGCCGGCCGCGGCGAAGATCACTCGCCCGGAGTGGGCAACTGCTCCATGGTGGAGTGGTATAGATTGGTCGCGACCTGTTCAGGCAAGGCTAGAAGCTGCGGGCGCCGAGCCGCACGTTGATCGCCTTCGGCTGGTTGATGAACAGCGAAGGGAGCGCGGTGGGCTCTTCTACGAGCTCCATCTCGGGATAACGCCTCAGCGTCTCTTCGACGAGGATCTTCAGCTCTAGCCGCGCCAGTGCGGTGCCCAGGCAGAAGTGGCGCCCGCCAGCACCGAAGGCCTGGTGCTCGGGGTTCCGCTTCAGGTCGAGCTGGTGCGGGCACTTGTATTCCGACTCGTCGCGATTTGAGGCCGCGTACCAGAGGATCACCTTGTCGCCCTCGCGGATCGTCGTGCCGCGCAGCTCCGTATCTCGGGTGGCGGTTCGGCGGAAGTTCGCAAACGGCGGGTACATCCGCAGGAATTCCTCAACGGCGGCGGGGATCATCGACGGGTCGTCGATCAGCAGCCGGCGCTGTTTGGGGTTCGTTAGCAGCGCGATCATCGAGTTGGAGTAGGTCGCCTTCGAGCTGTCCATCCCCGCGGCGACGAGAAGCGCGAAGCCAGCGGCGACCTCAAGGTCGGTGAGCCTCTCGCCGTCGACCTCGGTGTGGACGAGCAGGCTTGTCAGGTCGTCGGTAGGGTTTTCCCGCCGGTCGGCGGCAGCCTCCATTGCCTCGCTCAGGATCCGCTCAATCGTCGCCGCGTTCTCGCCGCCGGGCTGTAACTCCTCGTTGCCTACCGCCATCCCCTGCACCGCAAGGTCGGCCCAGTGCTGGTCGTCCTCCGGCGGCGTGCCGAGGAAGGTGCCGATCACACGGGCAACGACCGGCTGGGCAATCTCGGCGACGAGTTCGATCTGCTCGCGACCGTCAATTCGGTCAAAGGCCTCGACCGTGATCTCACGGATCGCCTGCTCATGATCGGCGATCCGCTTGGGCGTGAAGCCGCGCTGGAAGATCGCCTTGATTTGGTCGTGCCGCGGCGGGTCCATGCCGATGAACATTGAATTCTGAACCTCGATCGCCACCGAGTTGTCGGTGATCAGCATGCCGCCGCGCTCGGATGAGAAGGTCTCCCAGTCGCGGCTGATCGTGTGGATGTCTTCCGCGCGGGTGATCGACCAGAAGCCGGGCTCGTTCTCCCATGTGGCCATCGGGCTCCAATGGACCGGCGCCTCTGCGCGCAACCGGTCGAAAATCTCGTGCGGAGGTCCTTCTCCCCACAGGCGGATGTCGCCGAGGTCGATCTCCTCGATAGGCAGCTCACTGGTCGGGCTCGTGGCGATCCGAAACATCTCCTTCGGCAGCTTTGACAGTGTGTTAAATGCCGACCCTATCCGCGGGTTGGGCCGCTGTCTAACGCTCAGCCGCCGTAAGCGCCCTGGAGCAGCGACATCATCGTGCCAGCGGCGTCTGCCGCTTGCCGGCGAGGATCATGGCCGCTTCTCGCCCAGCTCAGCGCGCACACGGGCGTCACCCTCGTGGGCCCGCTCGGCCAGCTCGGCCAGCGCGGCGCCGACGCGTTCGCGGATCACGTCGTCGCCTGCGCCGAGGATCCGCGCGGCCAGCAGCCCGGCGTTACGACCGGCGCCGATGGCGACGGTGGCAACCGGGATGCCGGATGGCATCTGCACGATCGAGAGCAGCGAGTCCAGGCCGTCGAGGTTGGCCAGCGGCACCGGTACCCCGATCACCGGAAGCGGGGTGCAGGCGGCGAGCATGCCGGGCAGGTGAGCGGCTCCGCCGGCACCAGCGATCAGGACGCGCAGGCCGCGGCTCTCGGCCCGATTGCCGTACTCGATCATCTCGCGAGGGGTCCGGTGGGCGGAGACCACCCCGACCTCGTAGCTGATCCCCAGCTCGGCGAGCGCCTCGGCGGCCGGCTTCATTACCGGCATGTCGCTGTCGCTGCCCATGACGATTCCGACCAGTGCTTCAGCCATCACGCCTCTCCCTCCAGGATCGCGACGGCCCTCTGGGCCGCCTCTCTTGCGGTGTCGAGCTGCTGCGAACGGACGGTCACGTGCCCGAGCTTACGCCCGGGCGCCGGGAGCTTGCCGTAGAGGTGAACGTGTACCCCCGGCTCGGCAAGGGCGCGCGGCAGCTTCTCGCGCGGGTCGGACCGGTCGCTCTGGCCGACCACGTTCACCATCGCTACCGCCGGGGCGGTCAGTGAGGTATCGCCGAGCGGCCATCCGAGTACGCCCCTGAGGTGTTGCTCGAACTGCGAGGTTTCCGCCCCCTCGATCGTGAAGTGCCCTGAATTGTGCGGCCGGAAGGCCAGCTCGTTCACCAGCAGCGATCCGTCGACCACGAAGAGCTCCAGGGCGATCACCCCGGCGGCGCCCGGCACGTCGGTGATCTCCAAGGCCATCGCGGCGGCTTTCTCTGCCAGATCCTGATCAACCCGTGCGGGGACGAGGACCTCTCGGCACATGGCATCGCGCTGGACGGTCTCGGCGACCGGGTAGCACGCGGATTCGCCGTTCGTTGAGCGCGCCACGAGGACGGCCAGCTCGCGGTCGATGGCAAGCTTCGGTTCCAGGAGCAGGCCATCGGGGGACTGATCGAGCAGCTCCTGGGCCTCCGTGGCGGTGGCGAGGGTGGCAACTCCGCGCCCGTCATATCCGCCACGTGGGGCCTTGGCGATCACCGGCCAGCCGTGGCGTGAAGCGAATTCCTCGACCTCGCCGACCGTCCGCGCCTCGGCGAATGGTGGCACCGGGAAGCCGCGTCGCCGGAGCTCGCGTCGGGCGTGCAGCTTGTCCTGGGCCAAAAGCATCGCGGCCGACCCGGGGACCACCTTTACCCCCCGGGCTTCGAGCCTTTCCAATAGCGCTGTCGGCGCCTGCTCATGGTCAAAGGTCACGACATCGGCGTCACCGGCCAGCTCCTCAAGGGCGACCAGGTCGGAGCTGTTGCCAATCACCGCGCGCGCGCCGGCACGGACGGCGGCATCGTCGGGATCGCCGGCAAGGACGGTCAGCTCAACCCCGAGGTCGATCGCCGCCTGGTGAGTCATCCGCGCGAGCTGCCCGGCGCCGACCATCGCCACGCGCGGGGCCGGTCCTAGGCTCCGCTCCGCTTCCCGACCGGAATCCCGCTTAAGCTGCATCTCAGCCTCCCACCACGAGCCGGGTGACTCCGAGATAGAGCGGTATCCCGATGATCAGGTTGAAGGGGAAGGTCACGCCGATAGCCAAGGGTAGCGACAGCGCGGGGTTGGCTTCGGGTAGCGACAGCGGCGGCAACATCATCGGCAGCTGACGCACACCCACAATCTGTTCGGGTAAGCTGCGCGCATGCCTAGACGCCTGATCGCAATCGCCTTCCTGACCGCCGCGCTGCTCGCAGTTACAAGCGCCGCCGCATCGGCCGCGACCAACCCGTGGCGCCAATCACATCCTTGGAACATCGCCCACCAGGGCGGCGAGAATGAATTCCCCGGCAACACGATGTACGCCTTCAAGCAGGCGCTGAAGGCGGGCTCCGAGATGCTGGAGCTGGACATCGGCGTGACGAAGGACAACAAGGTTGTAATCCAGCACGACACGACCGTTGACTCGCGCACCAGCGGCGTTGGCGAGGTCCGCTCGTTCACGCTGAAACAGATCCAGAAGCTCGACAACGCCTACTGGTTCTCGCCTGGCACCGACCATTACAGCCGCACCAAGCCTGCATCGGCCTACCGATTCCGCGGCATCGCGACCGGCAAGCGCAAACCGCCGAAAGGCTACACGGCGGCCGACTTTCGCGTTGCCTCACTGAGCCAAGTACTGAAGGCCTTCCCGAAGACGCCGATCAACCTTGAGATCAAGGGCCGCACGACGACCGAGGCGATTGATGAGTACCTGACCAACGCCCGCGTGCTGGCCGGTGAGCTGAAGGCAGTGAAGCGTCGCGACATTATCGTCGTCTCGTTCAGGCAGCCGGCCGTCGACCTTTTCCACACCTTGGCACCGAAGATCCCGGTCGCACCGGGCGTCGACGGAATGGTCAGCTTCCTGCTGCTGGGCGGCTCGCCCGGCGCCGGCGTCGTTGCCCTGCAAGCGCCGATCACCTACATGTTCGGCGGCAGCCGAATTGAAGTGTCCACCAAGGAATACATCGCCAAGGCCCACGCCGCCGGCTACGCCTGGCAGAACTGGTTTGACAACGCCGACCCCGACACGGCGGTCAGCTGGGCGAAGATGGTTGAGCGCTGCGCTGACGGGATTATGAGCTCATCGCCGCGTCTGCTGGAGAAGTTCCTCGCGAAGGCGAAATCGCCGGCCGAGTGCCGCAAGCGCCCGTAGCAAGCAAGCCTAGGCACAACCTGGAGGTCCTTACCGTCAGGTAAGGTCGCCGCATGACTACAAAAAAGGCTGGCGGATTGGTCCTCGTAGCGATGATCTTCGCCGTTGGGATGACGTTCATCGACATGACGATCGTGTCGATCGCGGTACCCGACATTCAGAAGGATCTGCAGCTCAGCGAGACCGGCGTGCAGTGGGTCGTAAACGGCTACCTGCTGGCGCTAGCGACCGCCTTGATGCTTGGCGGCAGGATCGCCGACACGTTCGGCAAGCGGCGGACCGTCACGATCGGCATCATCACCTTTGCCGTCGCCTCGGCGCTCTGCGGCGCGACGCCAAGCGGCAGCATGGCGGAGCCATGGATCATCACATTCCGCGTGGTTCAAGGGATCGGCGCAGCGCTGATGATCCCCTCCGCGCTGGCGCTAGTCATCGGCGCCTTCGAATTTGACAAGCGCGGCCGCGCGCTGGCGATCTTCTTCGGCATCACCGGCGCGTTGACCTCAATCGGCCCGATCGCCGGCGGCTACCTGATCCAAATCGACTGGCGCGCGATCTTCTGGGTCAACATCCCGATCGCGATCATTGCGCTGATCCTGATCCCGATCGCCAAGCCGGATGACAGCCGCCACCCGGCGCCGATCGACTACCGCGGCGCGGTGCTGATCACGGGTGGCATGGCGCTTTCCGTGCTGGGCCTGCAACAGGCCAGCGTGTGGGGCTGGGGCGACGCCAAGACGATCGGCTCGATAATCATCGGCACGCTGCTGATTATTGCCTTCGTCGCGCACGAGTTGCGGGTCACCGAACCGCTGATCCGTGTGCGGATCTTTGGCGACAAGTCCTTCGCTGCCGAGAACGTCGTGCTGTTCATGATCAGCGCTGTCTTCATCCCGATGTTCTTCTTTGCCAGCATCTACGCGCAGTCGGCGCTCGGCAATAGCCCCTCGCAGGCAGGCATTTACTTCCTGACCTTCTTCGCCGGCTTTGCGATCTCCTCGCAGGTCGGAGGGCGGATCCTTGACAAGCGCGGCGCCCGCCAGCCGGTTGTTGCCGGCGCGGCAATCGCTGCGGTTGGTTTCTATCTCTGGGGCTCCGAGATGCCGAGCCTCAGTTACGACTCGCAGTGGTACTACATAGTCCTTGCGGGTTACGGCTTGGGGCTGGTCGTCGTTGCGGCCAATACCGACGCGATCAACCGCGCGCCGGCCGCCAGTTACGGCGAAGCGACCGGCATCACGCAGACGGTCCGCAACTACGGCGCCAGTCTCGGTCTGGCAGTCCTCGGCACAATCCTGATTACGCAGAACCGGGTGAACATCGAAGGCACGCAGGCGGCTGAGATCGCCAAGGGGATCGCCGAATCAACACAGACGGTCTTCTACATCATGGCCGGCATCATGGCTGCCACATTCGTCTTCGCGTTGCTCTTCGTGCCACACGGCAAGCTCGAGAAGGTTGTCGCCGAAGGCACTTACGACGGCCCGCCCGAAGCCGAAGCAGCTGGCTAGCGACGTCTGCTGGGGAAACCTGGAGGGCCTTACCGGCAGCTAAGGTCACCGCGTGACGACAAAGAAGGCTGGCGGCTGGGTTTTCGCGGCGATGCTCTTCGCGGTCGGGATGACGTACATCGACATGACGATCGTCTCGATCGCGGTACCCGACATTCAGCAGGATCTGCAGCTCAGCGAGACCGGCGTGCAGTGGGTCGTAAACGGTTACCTGCTTGCGCTATCGGCGACCTTCGCGCTTGGCGGCAGGATCGCCGACACGCTCGGCAAGCGACGGATCGTCACGATCGGAATCATCATCTTTGCTGGCGCCTCGGCGCTCTGCGGCGCAACACCGAACGGCAGCATCGCGGAGCCGTGGATCATCACATTCCGCGTGATTCAAGGGATCGGCGCAGCGTTGATGATCCCCTCCGCGCTGGCGCTGGTCATCGGCTCCTTCGAGCTTGACAAGCGCGGCCGCGCGCTGGCGATCTTCTTCGGCATCACTAGCGCGTTGACCGCAATTGGCCCGATCGCTGGCGGCTACCTGGTCCAGATCGACTGGCGCGCGATCTTCTGGATCAACATCCCGATCGCGATCATTGCGCTGATCCTGATCTTCATCGCGAAGCCTGACGACAGCCGCAACCCAGCGCCGATCGATTACCGCGGCGCGGCACTAATCACCGGCGGCATGGCGCTCTCCGTGCTCGGCCTGCAACAGGCCAGCGTGTGGGGCTGGGGCGATGCGAAAACGATCGGCTCGATCATTATTGGCACGCTACTGATCGTCGCCTTCGTCGCGCACGAGTTGCGGGCCAGCGAACCGCTGATCCGTGTGCGGATCTTTGGCAGCAGGTCCTTCGCGGCGGATAACGTCGTGCTGTTACTGATCGGCCCTGTCTTCGTCCCGGTGTTCTTCTTTGCCAGCACCTACGCGCAGCTGTCTCTGGGTAACAGCGCCGTGCAGGCCGGCGTTTATGTACTGACTTTCTTCGTCGGCTTTGCGATCGCCTCGCAGGTCGGAGGGCGGATCCTTGACAAGCGCGGCGCCCGCTCGGCGATTATTGCCGGCACGGCAATCGCTGCGGTCGGTTTCTATCTCTGGGGTTCCGAGCTGCCGGGCCTCAGTTACGACTCTCAGTGGTACTACATAATCCTTGCGGGCTCCGGCCTAGGGCTGATGCTCGGGCCTGCCAACACCGACGCGATCAACCGCGCGCCGGCCACCAGTTACGGCGAGGCGACCGGCATCACGCAGACAGTCCGCAACTACGGCGGCAGCCTCGGCCTAGCAGTCCTCGGCACAATCCTGATCACGCAGAACCGGATGAACATCGAAGAGACGCTCGGCAAACTTGGTTTGCCGAAGGCGCAGGCCGACGCGATCGCCTCGCAGCTGGCGAGCGGCAGCCGTCCGGCAGGTTCGGGCGGCGCGCAGGCGGCTGAGATCTTAAAGGGGATCCAGCAGTCCTACGCCCAATCAACACAGACGATCTTCTACATCATGGCCGGACTGATGGCCGCCGCATTCGTCTTCGCGTTGCTCTTCGTGCCACGCGGCAAGCTCGAGAAGGTTGTCGCCGAAGGCGCTTACGACGGCCCGGCTAACGCCGCTGACTGACGGCGCGCAGAACTATTGTCTAGGCTGACCACCACACACGATCGGGAGACCCAATGGCTGAGGTACTGCCAATTGCTGGCACGCAGGCAACCGCGAAGATTCGCAACCCGCTTGGCGTTATCGGGCTAACGCTGATTACGCTCGGCATCTACTTCGTCTTTTGGTACTACTTCGTAAACCGCGAGATGAAGGACCTCGGCCACTCGCGTGGCACCGACCAATGCGGTGACAGCCCAGGCAAATCGGTCGTAGCTATGACGCTCGGCATCTTCATCATCGTTCCGCCGTTCTTCTCGCTCTACAACAGCTTCAAACGGATGAACGCTGCGAGCTCCCTGACCGGCGCCGGAGACGGGTTCGACGCCGGCCTCGGCTTGCTGCTTTGGGCATTCATCTCACCGGTCGGGATTTACATCTTCCAGATGAACCTCAACAAGGTTTGGGAAGCTCAGCGCTCAATCAGCGCGGCGCCGCCCGCGGCCGCGATCGAGACAGCGGAGCCGACGCCGGCCGTTGATCAGGCGCCGGCCGAAGGCACTGCGGCAGGCGACTCGCCCGCCTGAAGCTGCGCTTAGTCCCCGCCCGTGCGTGCGCGAATCGCCGCCGCGTGCGCCGGGAAGCCTTCGTGCTCAGCCAGTGCAACTACCGCACCGCTCATCCTGTCAAGCGCCTCGCCGCTGAGCTTCGCGACCGAGGTTTTCTTCAGGAAGGTCTCCGCTGTGACGCCGCCGGTAACGCGGGCGTAGGCGCCGGTCGGCAGCGCGGCCGGCACGCCGATCATGTAATTGGCTGCCGCTAGCGGCGTCTGCTGGCCGAGCAGCACCTCGCCGGCATGGTCGATCAAGGCCAGTACGGCCTCCTCATCGCGGGCAACGATCTGCATGTGCTCAGGGCCGTACCAGTTGGTCAGCTCGGCCCCCTGCTCAAGGCTGTCAACGAGCAAGGCGCCGCCGTTTTCGCCCAGCGCAGCGTGCGCATATGAGCGCCGCGGCTCGGGCAGCGCCGCGATCTGAACGGCCAACTGCGCTTGCGTAGCATTGATCAGTGGCTCGCTGTCGGTCACCAGCAGCGAGGCCGAGTCAGGGCCGTGCTCAGCCTCGTTCAGCAGGTCGGCGGCCAACAGCCTCGGGTCGGCGCTGTCGTCGGCGATGATCAGCGCCTCCGACGGGCCGAGCAACATCTGCGTGTGGCAGCCGTACTGCTGGCAGGCGATCTGCGCCGCCTGCACCGGCGGGCTGCCGGGGCCAAGCACTTTGCGGACCTTCGGAATTGTCTGGGTGCCAAACGCCAGCGCAGCGATCCCGGCCGGCCCGTTGGCGCGGAAGACTTGGCCGATCCCGAGCTGCTGCGCGACGCACAGCACGGCCGGGTCGATCTCCCCCTGCCCGCCCGGCAGCGGCGGCACGACGACGGCAATTTCAGGCACGCCGGCGACAACCGCGGGTGTACCGATCTGCACAAGAACCGACGGAAACGAGCCTTTGCCGCTCGGCACGAACAGGCCGGCCGAGGCGATCGCCGTGCTCTTCTCGCCGACGACCAATCCGGGCTGCAGCTCAGTCCGCCACTCGCGCTCGCGCGTCAGGTATTCGTTGAAGGCGCGAACATTGGCGATTGCCGCGGCAATCGCTTCCTGCACTTCAGCCGGGACCGAATCGGCCGCGGCGGCGAACTCCTGATCGCTTACGCGCAGGCCGCCGGGAGCGACCACACAGCCGTCAAATTTCGCCAGGGCACGGACCACGGCGGCGTCGCCATGCTCACGAACGTCGTCAATGATCAGCGCCACCGAGTCGCGCAGCTCAGCATCGAAGATCGCCGTATTACCGCGCCCCAGCAGCTGCTCGCGTTCGCCGTCGCTGAGCTGCGTCCAGCGCATCACGCGCATCGGCTGCTGCTCAGACACTGCGCCCCCCGTCGACCGAGATGACGCTGCCGGTCAGGTAGCTGGCGCGGCCGGAAAGCAGAAAGTCGACCAGCTCGGCGACGTCGGCCAGCTCACCAAAGCGGCCGGCAGGAATCAGCGACAGCAGCTCGCCGGCACGCTGCGGGTCGTCGAGCTGCGCTGCCGTCATCGGCGTGCGGATGTAGCCGGGGCAGATGGCACTGACGGCGATACCCAGCGCGGCAAAGTCGAGCGCCAACGACTGAGCGAGCGTGATCGCGGCGGCCTTTGAGACGTTGTAGTCGGCTCTGGCATGCTCCGGCCGCAGGCCGTTGTCCGAGGCGTTGATCACGATTCCCGAACCACGCTCCATCAGCCGCGCCGCGGCGCGGGCAAGTACAAAAGCGCCGATAACATTGACATCGAGGACGCGGCGGAAGTTGTTGACATCGAGCTCCAGTGCGTTGCTGCGCTCGCCATCGATTCCGGCGTTGACAAAGACGCCGTCAAGGCCGCCCATTTCCCCAACCGCCTCAGCCACCGCTGCCTCAACCGCGGCGTCGTCGGCGGCGTCGCAGGCTGTGCCGCCGACTGCGTCCAGCTCACTCAGCGCCGCCGCGACTGTCTGCTCACGGCTGCCGAGGATCCAGACGCGCGCGCCGCGCTCAGCCAGTAGCTGCGCCGTCGCGAGGCCAAGGCCGCTGGTGCCGCCGGAGACGATTACAGCGCGGCTGTCGGCGGCCTTACTCAATCGAGTGTTCCCTTGACGCCGGCCGTCATTCCGGCGCGGCGCGGGTTGGCAACAAAGGCGGCGCGTAGCGCGCGCGCAAAGGCACGAAAGCCAGCCTCCCAAGCGTGGTGCGGATCCTTGCTGGTGTCGAAAAGGTCGAGCTGGATCGTACAACGGGCACCCTGCGAGAAGCCTTCGAAGAAGGTAACCAGATCAACGCACAGCACGTCCTCGACCTGCTCAAGCGCGGCCGCACCTTCGCGCCTGACGAAGGTGTTGGCGCGGCCCTCGAATGAGATCTGCGCCAGCGCGCTGGCCTCGTCCATCACGCCGTAGGCGAAGCCGTTGGACTCAACGCCGTCAGCGATGCGGTCGCTGATCGCCTGCCCGGCAGCGGCGCCAAGCGCCAGACCGATGTCCTCAATCACGACGTGCATCAGCCGGTAGGTGCGCACCTCGTAGCTGGCATCGACATTGATGTCGGCGTACCAGCCGACCATTTCCAGCATGTGGTCGAAGAAGGCCAGCGTCGTCGCCAGCGCCGGCTCGCGGCGCGGCCCGAAGTCGAGTGTTGCCTGCACCAGCGCCTCGCGGCTCTCGCGGCGCGTCGTGTAACTGTCGCCGTCACGTTCGACGGTCATCCCTTTGTAATCGGTCATCCGGCTGCTCCCTTGCAGGTTCTGGTCATGGCTGCACCAGCAGCTTGACCGCTGTTGGCTCCTGAAGCTGCGATTTTACGACCGCCACCGGCTGGTTCGAGGCCGGTGAGTAGCCGAGGTTCGATGACAGCCGGGCCGCGAGGGCTGGCAGGCAGGTCTTTCGGCGACCTCCCGCTTAGCGCGGCAGTTCGCTGCGGACCCAGCCGGCCAGCAGCTCGGCGCACTGCGCAACCGAGTCGCGCCAGGTCTTCAGCGCCTGCTCGTCGCCGTCGTCACTGACCTGCTTGACGATCCGCACCGGCACGCCAAAGGTCTGGGCGACGGCGGCGACGGCGTAGCCCTCCATGTCGACTAGGTCGGCCAGCTTGGCCAGCCGCGCGCGCGTCTGCGAGTCGCTGATGAAGCGATCACCGGTTGCCAGCGACGGCCCTTCGCCAAGCTCCAGCGGCAGGCCAAAGCGCTCTCCGGTCAACTCAAAGATCGCGTCCCCGTCAAAGTCGTACTGAATCGACTTGCCGATCACGTGCAGCCCGGAAAAGCCGTCCTTCAGCGCCGCGGCGGTGCCAAGGCTGATCAGCTCCGAGGGACGCTGAGCGCTAAGTGCACGGGCCGTCGCGGCGGCCGCTCGAACCTTGCCCGGCCCGCTGACGAGAACCGGCAGGTCGAGCTGATGGAGGTGCTCGCCCTCCTCGCTAAGGGCGACAATCAGCAGCGGTCGCTGCGGGTCAATCTGACCGAACAAATCCACCCGGCGCAGTCTACTTAGCGCCTACAGCGGCCACCGGCCGCCGCCTCTTAGTAGAAGAGGTAGCGGAACTTCGTGCCGCTGCACAGCCCGCGCAGCTTGGCGCCCATGACGGCGCCGTGAGAGCGGTTCTCACCGCTCGGGATCAGCATCACGCTGGCCATCCAGCCGACCGGGTTGACGCCGCGCATCAGGCCGGCGCCGACGCCGCGGCCGACCGCCGGCGGGTACTCGTCGCGGTCGTACCCTTTGCGCGTCGACACGCCGGCCAACAGCCGGTCGCGTCGTTCGCTGGCGCCGCTGCGCTTCAGCACCAGCGTTGCCGGCCAGCCTCTGCGCAGCGCTTCAAGGAAGTGGCGGCGGATGTTGCGGTATTTGGTTGCGCTGAAGCCAATGTTCTGCACACTCGATGGCCGCTGGCAGCCGGCTTCGGAGTTTGGCGCCGGATTGCTGGCCGGCTGCTTGACGCCGTTCTTCAGGCAGGGGCAGGGCAGCGACTCGCAGTAGATCCCGTCGCGGTCGCCGTCGCGCGTGTCGGCGGCGCGCTGCGCAGCGGCCTGGTTTGGGTAGGCGCTGCAACTCTTCGCGCTGGCCGCTGCAGGCAGGGCGCTGGCCGCTGCAGGCAGGGCGCTGGCGAAGGCCAGCGAGCACACCAGCGGAGCGGTGATTTTCAGTAGTAAGCGCAACAAGACTGCACCCTCTTTGTAACAAGCAGTCTACTGGCAGCGTTCTCTGAACCTCATGATTTGCAGCAAGACCAGCGCGCGCGGCGCTGGGGTGCGTCGGCTTAGGGCGCGCCCCAGCGCCCGTCGCCGTGGTCGCGCCTGCTGTCGTCCTTGAGCGCCGGCGCGCCGTCCGGCCCGTAGCCGGCGTTGGTCAGCATCCGGCGCAGATCAACAACCATCTGAACATCGATGTCCTTATGGCGCGGACGGTGCAGCGTCTCGGTCTCCGGTCCAAGCGTGACTTTGACCTTGCCGTTGTGCTCCTCGGTGACCTCACCAACGTGCTCGAGCAACGAGATCACGTGGCGCCAGTCAATGTTGTGGCTGGTCGGGTGACGGAAGATCTCGTCAACTGTGTCGCGGTGGCGGCTGGTCAGCTCAGGTTTGCTCATAGGTCGCAATCCTAGGGAATCTCGAAGGCCGCCACTGCCCCGCCTTCAGCCGAAGATGCTGACTGCCCGCGAGGCGACAAGCAAAATCGTCAGCGCGGCAATTGCCGTCTCCGCCGCCATCAGGACCTTCGCCCGACGCGTAAGCGGCATCGTGTCGGCGGCGCTCCAGGCGATCGCCGTAACGAAGGCGAGGTAGGTGTAATCGACCAGCTGCGGGTGCCAGTCGGCGGGCACCAGCCCGGGCCGCTCGACCGTCATCTCGGAGAAGAGGAAGTCGCGCTCGCCGTCCGGATCTGAAGCGCGGCTGCGCGGACCGCCGCCGTCGAGCTCCCAGTAGAGCAGCCCGAAGTTGAGTACCAGCGTGGTCAGCACGACGGTCGCCTCACCCATTAGCTCGGAGCCGGTACGTGCCTCGCCCGTAAACAGCTCGAGCAGCAAAAGCACGACGGTCACGGCGTTCCAAGCCACGATCAGCGCCAGCAGCGCGATGCCGGCGCTGCGCCGGCCGGCGCTGGGCTCGATTATCTCCGACCGATTGGCAACCAGCAGCGCGAGCAGCACCAGCTCCGGCGCAATCGGCACCCACCAGATCCATCCCTGCACATGAAAAAGCGTCCAGCCGTACTGCAAGCTGAGCGCGGCGAGCGTCGCCTGCAGCGCGATGACGATCAGCACCGCGACCGTCACCTCACGGCGCATCTCGCTCGCCTCGCGGGCCAGCTGCGGATTGGCGCCAGTCTCCACGCCTGCGCTCAGTTGCTCGCTCAGTTGCTGTTACAAGCGAGGTTGTAGATCGCCTTCGGTACAGGCGAAGGCTTGGGGCAGATCTTGGCGCGATTCTGCGGCACCCAGTAAGGCCCTTCGGCCTGCCAGACGACGGTCGTCGTCACGGCGACTGCCTCCGGCCCGACATTGACAAAACCAACCGCCCAGCCGTCGGCGCACTGATAGGGCTTACCGCCGCCGCTGGCAAGCACGGCGTCCTCCTTGCCGGCCTTGCCGTAAGCCGTGACTGCAGCTTCGATACCGGCCTGCGTGCAGGCGGCGCTACCGCCGCCGATTGCCGTCTCCGTTGTCGTCGCCGCGGTGGTCGTCGTGTTGCCGCCGCCACAGGCCGCCAGCGCAAGCGCTCCAGCAACGAAGATTGCGACCGAGCCAATACGCAGAGTCATCATCTTTTGAACTGTACACCCCGGTCGGAGGTTCGGTGGAGCTCGCTCCGCTCAGATCAAGGAGGAGGGCGCCCGCAACACCTTCGGCCGCCCTCTTGGCTTCAAATTGATCAGTGACCCATCCCCCCCATCTCCTCGTCCATCTCCTCGCCTTGGTCCGGAACGCCTCCAGCTGGGGAGACCTTCCCGTACCACGCCATACGCCAGGCGTTCATCTCTTCGATCTCCGTCGATTGGTCGCGGATAATCGCCTGCGCAAGCTCGCGCAATTGCGGGTCCTTGCCCTCGGCCAGTTCGACTCGGGCCATCCGGATTGCGCCTTGATGGTGCTGGATCATCATGTCGATGAATGCCCGATCAAACTTCTTGGAACGCATTAGCATCGAGTCGTCCATGTTCATGCCCATCATCGAATCTGAGAGTCCTAGTTCTCCGGTTTCCACGTTTTCGTCAGCCAACTGCTTGTCAATCTGCTTCAACTGGTCGATCTCGCTCTGCTGGGCGACAATGACCGCGGCGGCCAACTTCCGGACCTGTGGCTTGCTGGCCCGATCCTGAGCAACCTTGGCCATCTTGATGGCCATCTCGTGGTGGTCGATCATCTCGATGGCAAAGGCGCGGTCGACGCCATTGGCGCCTGCCTCCGAATCTCCATCCGACGAGCCGCCGCAAGCGACGAGAGCTAGGCTCACGAGAGTCACGGCTATAACCCCGGCGGCAAGCGCCAGGCGTGATTTGGTGCGTTTCATCTGAATTATTTCTCCTTAGGTGACAGGATCGAGGGTAGTAGATCCCCGGTCGGAAACATTCTTGTCAGGATGCAGTTATGGGCGACGCGATCGAGCACTGGTGGCAGCGTGAAAAGCAACGCGGCGATGACCACCGCGATAAATGCCGCTCAAAGCGTACCTTCGTCAGCGAAGCCGAAGCGCGCGCCCACGCCGCCGCCGACCGCGCACAGTTCGGTGACCGCTTCACCGCCTACCGGTGCGAGCTGTGCGGCGACTGGCACCTGACGCGCCGCGGCGATTGACCGGGCGTCGGCGCAAGCCCCTTCCGCGCAGCGCGCCGATCTATTAGGCTTTTCGCATGGCCACTACCTCCTCGTCACCGAAGACAACCTCGACCACGGCCCCGGTCGGCGTCGCCGCCGAACTGGCTGAGCTGGTCGGCCGGCTTGACTCGCGCGCCGAAGGCGGCCGCGCCTTCACGCTGGCCTTCTGGGACGGCAGCGAGCTGCCGCCGACCGAGCCACGCCCTGATTCACCGACGCTGCGTTTTGCCAAGCGCGACGCGCTGGTGCGAATGGTGCGCGAACCGAACGAGCTTGGGATGGCGAGGGCCTGGGTGTCGGGCGAACTGGAGGTTGACGGCGACCTCGAGCTGGCACTCGACCTGACTGAGAAGTGGCGCCACGCGCCGGTCAAGCCAAGCGACGCCGTTCCTGCCCTGAAGGCGGCGCGCAAGCTTGGCCTGCTGCGCCGCAACCAGCCGCCGCCGCCGGAGGCCGAAGCGAAGGTCAGTGGCCGCCGCCACAGCGCCAGCCGCGACCAGGAGGCGATCTCCCATCACTACGACGTGTCGAACGAGTTCTACCGCCGGATGCTGGGCGAAACAATGGTCTACTCCTGCGCCTATTTCGGCTCGCCCGAGGACACGCTCGATCAGGCCCAGACGCGCAAGCTCGACCTTGTCTGCAAGAAGCTTGAGCTAAAGCCGGGCGACCGGTTGCTCGACGTTGGCTGCGGTTGGGGCTCGCTGCTGATCTACGCCGCGCACCATTACGGCGTGCAGGCGGTCGGCGTGACGATCTCCGAGGAGCAGGCCGAACTGGCGCGCGAGCGGATCCGTCAGGCCGGCATGCAGGACAGTTGCGAGGTTCGCCTGCAGGACTACCGCGAGATCGACGACGGCCCTTACGACAAGATCGCCAGCGTCGGCATGTTTGAGCACGTCGGCCGCGACAACCTGCCGGTTTACATGGCCAGCGTGCGCAAGCTGCTGGCGCCCGACGGCCTGTTCCTCAACCACGGCATCGTGCGGATCGGCGAGGACCACCAGATGCATCCGAAGAGCTTCACGCAGCGCTACGTCTTCCCCGACGGCGAGCTGCACACGCAGGCGATTGTGATCGAAGCGATCGAAGGGGCCGGCTTTGAGCTGATCGACGACGAGTCGTTGCGACCCCACTACGCCGAGACGCTGCGCCGCTGGGCAATCAACCACGACAGCGACCGCGAGGCCGCAATCAGCGAGATCGGCCCGGAGCGCGAGCGCGTTTGGCGCCTGCACAACTACGGCGCGGCGCTGGGCTTTGATCGCAGCCGCCTGTCGGTCCATCAGGTGATCGCCCGCGCCGTACACGAATACGAGCCGGCGCCGCCGTTGCGCGTTCGCTCCTACCCGGTTTAGGCCAGCTCGCTCAGCGCCGCCGGTCGGCCTCGCGGCGCTGCCCCTGATACCACGGGATCGCCAGTCGCTCGGCCAACCCGACAAGGCCAAAGAGCGCCAGCCCAATCAGCGCGAGGACGACGACGACGGCAAACATCGCTGCCGTGTCGATCTGGTTGTTGAAGGTCAGGATCAGGTACCCAAGCCCGGCCGACGAGCCAACCCACTCGGCGAAAACAGCGCCGATAACGGCCAGCGCGGCGGCGACGCGCAGGCCGGAGAAGATGAACGGCAGCGCCGCCGGGAACTGCGCGATGCGGAAGCGTTGCCAGCGGCCGGCGCGTAAAGTTCGCAGCAGATCAAGCAGCTGCCGGTCGGTTGAGCGAAAACCGTCGATCGCGTTGACGGCGATCGGGAAGAAGCTGACGAGCGCAATGACGATCAGCTTTGGTCGGATGTCGAAGCCGGTCCAGATGACAATGATCGGGGCGATCGCGATGATCGGAATCATCTGCGAGACGACGAGCCAGGGGTAGATCGCGCGCTGCGCCGTCGCCGACCAGCAGACCAGCGTCGCCAGGCCAACGCCGAGCACGATCGCCGCGAGATATCCGAGCAGGATCTCGGTCGCTGTCACCCAGGCGGCGCCGGCCAACAGCGAGCGATCATCGACCAAGGCGCTGAAGACCTGCGTCGGCGACGGCAGCGTTGACTGCGGCACCGCCGAAAGCAAGCAGTAGAGCTGCCAGGCGCCGAGCACCAGCAGCGCGAAGATCAGCGGCGGCCCGTAGCGGCGCGCAGCGCTGCTCACTGCCGGCTCCCGTCGGCCTGGCGGGCGGCCGCCTCGCGGAGCGGCGCCAGCAGCTGCGCCTTCAGCGCCGTGAACTGGGGCGTGACCGTCAGCGAGCGCTCACGCGGGCGCGGCAGGTCGATCGCCAGTGAGAAGTCGATCCTTCCCGGCCGGCCCGACATCACGGCAACGCGATCCGACAGATAGACCGCCTCATCGAGATCGTGCGTTACAAAAACGATCGTCTTCCGGTCGTTCTGCCAAAGCTCCAGCAGCCACTGCTGCATCGACTGGCGGGTGATCGCGTCGAGCGCACCAAATGGCTCGTCAAGCAGCATCAGCTCGCGTCCGGCGAGGAAGGTTCGCAGCAGCGCGGCGCGCTGGCGCATCCCGTCGGAGAGCGTCGCCGGGCGACTGTCGGCGAAGCCTTCAAGGCCAAAGCGCGGCAGCTCGGCCAGCGCCCGGCGTCGCGCCTCGGCTGGCGCAACGCCGCTCAGCGTCAGGCCCAGCGTGACGTTGTCCAGCAGCGAGCGCCAATCCATCAGCAGGTCGCTCTGCGGCATGTACCCCGCCCGTCCGAGCAGGCTGCCGGGCTGCTCGCCGTCCAACAGAATCCGCCCGCTCGACGGATCGCTCAGCCCGGCAAGCAGGCGCAGCAGCGTCGACTTGCCGCAGCCGCTCGGGCCGATGATCGAAACGAATTCACCGGCTGCGACGTCAAGCGACAGGTCGTCGATCGCGCGCAGCGACGGCTGCCCTGCCTGACGCTCGAAGCTTTTGCCGAGCTGCTCGAACCGCAGCCGCGGCGCGGCGGTGCTCACCCGCCGGCGCCCTCGACGAAGCGATTCGTTGCCAGCCGCGTCGGCGCAATCGGCTTCTTGATCAGCTTCTGCGCTACGAGGAAGGTCGAGAGCTCAGAGAGCGTTGCGTCGTCAAGCAGGCCGTAGCGCTTTGATCCAGCCTTGAAGAGCGGCATGTAGGCGGCCAGCTGCGCCTTCGTGATGCCACGCCGGACGGCAGGGTTGGCGGCCAGCAGGTCGTTCAGTGAGCGGCCCGGATTGGCGAGCGTGTCGTTGTAACCCTTGACTGTTGCCTCAACGAAGGCGCGCATCAAGGCGGCGTTGGCGTCGATTCGCTTCAGCGTTGAAAAGACGACGAGACCCGGGTAGCGCGGACCGCCGCTCTCATCGAACTTGAGGACGTTGACAGGGTCCCCGTCGTAAGCGACCTGAACGCCATCGGCCGGATAAAAACCAACGAAGCCGTCGAGTGATCCGCCCTCAAGGTTGCGCACACCATTGAAGCCGACCGTCACCTGTTTGACGGCCGACGGCTGAAGGCCGCCGCTCTTCAGGATCGTGTTCAGCACCGCCGTGTCGGAGGGAACGCCGGTGATGCCGATCGTCTTGCCGCGCAGCGCGGCGGCCCGGTCGATGCCCTCCGCCCTGCGGGTGATCAGGCCACCAAGTGGCCGCTGAACGATCGCGGCAATCGCCTGCGCGCCGCGGCCGGCGTCGATCTGCGTTGCGACGTCGATCGCGTCGGCAATCCCAAAGTCGGCTTTGCCGGCGTCGATCAGTTTCAGCGTGTCGGCGGTGGAGGTCGGCTGAATGATCTTCAGATCGATGTTGTTGGCCTTGTAGTAGCCGACTGCGGCGGCGCGGTAGATGCCGGCATGGACGGCGTTTGGCAGAAAGTCGAGCACCAGCGTCGCCGACGTTGGCTGCTTCAGCCGCGCCGCGCCGTCGGCCGCAGCGCCGCCTGAGCCTGCCTGGTCGCTGCCGCCGCAGGCCGCCAGTGTCAGCGCGGCGCAGGTCACGACGGTAGCGGCGACGGCGGCAGGCAGGCGCAGGATCCCGGCGGCCCTGGCGGTTCTGTTGGCGTTCCCGATCTGCATCAAGCTTGCCCAAGTGTGGCGACAGACGCGGCGCAGCGCAGCCTGCCTAGCGCGCATTAGGCTAGGGCGATGGCCGCGGTAAGTCATCAGCAGATCGCAGCAAACGGGATTGAGCTGCATGTCGCGCAGAGCGGCGAGGGCGATCCGGTCTTGCTGCTGCACGGCTTTCCTGAGCTCTGGTACTCGTGGCGCCATCAGATCAGCGCGATTGCCGCATCGGGGCGGCGAGCGATCGCGCCGGACCTGCGCGGCTTTGGTGGCAGCAGTGCGCCGCAGCAGGTAGAGGATTACGACATTGAGCAGCTGACCGGCGACGTCGCCGGCCTGCTCGACGCGCTGGAGATCGAGCAGGCCGTAGTCGTCGGTCATGACTGGGGCGCCGATCTGGCCTGGAAGTTCGCGCTGCTTTATCCGCAGCGAGTCAAAGCGGTCGCCGGGCTGAGCGTCCCTTACGTGCCGCGCGCGCCGGCGCCGCCGACCGAGCTGATGGCCGAGCACATCGGTGAGGACTTTTACATCGTCTGGATTCAGCAGCCAGGCGTTGCCGACGCGGCGCTAATCGCCGACGTGCGTCGCACGTTGGCGACGCGTGAAACCTGGAACGCCGCATGGGCGCAGCGCAGCGACAGACCGCCAACGCCGCCCTGGATGAGCGACGACGATCTGCAGCTTTACGTTGACGAGTTCACGCGCACCGGCTTCACGGGCGGCCTCAACTGGTACCGCAACATTGACCGCAGCTGGCGGCTGCTGGAACGTGTTGACGGGCGGACGATCGACCAGCCGGCGCTGTTCATCAGCGGCAGCCGCGACCCGGTCCGCGCCTTCATGCCAGACGAGGCGATGGCCGGCTCGGTCACCGACCTGCGCGAGGTTGTGATCATCGAAGGCGCCGGCCACTGGGTTCAGCAGGAACGCCCGGACGAGGTCAACGCCGCGCTGCTTGACTTCATCGAGCTGGTTGACGCGGAGCGTGCGTAATGAGTGTGAGCGAGAGGCTGATCAGCTCCGGCCGTCGCCCAGGCAGGTTTGAGCGGCCGCCGTTTTGGCTCAGTCTTCGATCTGAACTACGAGTTTGCCGATGTTTTCGCCGGCAAACAGCATGTTCAGCGCCTTTGGTAGCTGCTCAAAGCCCTTGACGACGGTCTCTTCGCTGCGCAGCGTGCCGGCCGCGACCATCGCGCCGAGTGCCTCCAGCGCCTCGGGGAAGCGCGGGTAGTAGTCGAGAATAATGAAGCCCTGCAGTTTGACGCGCTGGACCAGCAGGTTGCCAAACGATCGCGGCCCGGGCGCTGGCTCCTTGTCGTTGTAGCCGGAGATCAGGCCGCAGAGCACGACGCGGGCGTTCAGGTTGAGGCGCGAGAAAACAGCCTCCATGATCTCGCCGCCAACATTCTCAAAGTCGACGTCAATCCCGTCCGGCGTTGCCGCCTTCAGCTGCGCGCGCCAATCATCGGCCTTGTAATCAACGGCGGCGTCAAAGCCCAGCTCGTCAACCAGCCAGGCGCATTTCTCAGGCCCGCCCGCGATCCCGACAACGCGAGCGCCGCGCTGTTTGGCAAGCTGCCCGGCGACCGAGCCAACGGCGCCTGCGGCGGCCGACACAACGACCGTCTCGCCTTCCTTCGGCTCGCCGATCTCAAGCATCCCAAAGTAGGCCGTGACGCCGGTCATGCCAAGCACGCCGAGCAGTGTCTGCGGTTCTACGGGGATTCCTTCGGGGACCTTCATCAGCGGCATCTGCGCGCTTGTGACCATGTAATCCTGCCAGCCGGTCAGCCCGGTGACGAGCGTGCCAACCGGGTACTCGTCGCTCTTTGACTCGATCACTTCGCCAAGGCCCAGCGCGCGCATCTCCTCACCGATCGCGACCGGTGGCAGATAGGTCGGCTCCTCACCGATCCACATCCGGTTGGTCGGGTCGATTGAGATCCACTTAACGCGGACCAGCGCCTCACCGTCAGCGATTGAAGGAATCTCGTCGCTGACGAGTTTGAAGGTCTTCTCATCGACCGGCCCGTCGGGGCGCTCGGCAAGCAGGAAACGGCGATTGACTGCGGACATCTAATGCCTTTCGGAAGCTGTTAGGGCGAGAGTCGTTCGGTGACCCAGCCGCCGTTGTCACGACGATAGACGAAGCGGTCGTGCAGCCGAAACTCGGCAAGCTGCCAGAACTCGATCGCCTGCGGCTCAATCAGGTACCCGCCCCAGAACGGCGGGCGTGGCACCGCCCCGCCTTCAAAGCGGGCGGCGTTCTGCGCTACACGCGCCAGCAGCTCGACGCGGTCGGCGATCACCGAACCCTGATCGGACGCCCAGGCGCTGATCTGTGATTGGCGCCCGCGACTGTCGAAGTAGGCGTCACTTTCGGCCTCGCTTAGCTCGCTAACGGCGCCGTGGATCAGCACTTGGCGGCCCAGTTCGCGCCAGTAGAAGAGCAACTGGGCGCGGGGGTTTTCGGCCAGCTGGCGACCCTTCAGGCTGCCGGTGTTGCCGTAAAAGCGAAAGCCAGCTTGATCGGCGCCGCGCAGCAGCACGGTCCGTGCGCTGGGCCTGCCATCGGCTCCGGCGGTCGCCAGCGTCATCGCGTTCGGGTCGGTCATTCCGCTCGCTTCGGCGTCGCCAAGCCAAGCGGCAAACAGTTGCAGCGGCTCAGCCGGCAGTGACGCTTTGTCAAGTAACGGCTGATCGCTCATTAGGCATCAATCAGCTGCAGCTGAGCTTCGGGGTCGATCTGCCAGCGGGCTGCCAGCTGCCGCAGCGGCTCGTCAACGCGCCACTGATCGGCGACCGGTTCACCGTCGTAATTGGGGGTTCCACCCTTCAGCGCCATACAGCCTGCATTGTCGCCAACGACGTTGATCTGCTCGATCTCCTCAGCCGTCAGCAGGTTCCGGGCTGGCAGCGCGGCCAGTTCGGCCCGCTTCTGCTCAACCGGCCGGGCGTCCGGGCCGATCTCCTGAATCAGTGTCGGCGCAACGCACTCCACCTGCGGCTGGGCAAGCGTCCACTGGCAGGCCAGCTGCAGCGCAGTCAGGCCGTGACGCTCGGCGATTGGCCGCAGCCGATCAAGCTTTGCTGAGCCGGCCTCGACCCAGTCGCCGGGGCGGAAGCAGCGGTGGTCGCCCTCACCAAACTGGTGGCCGGGAGCAACGTCGCCGTGGAAGATGCCGCCGTAGTCAACGACGCGCGCAATCACTGAAACGTCGTAGCGCTCAGCCGCCGGCAGCACCAGACTGCTGGGCCACGGCTCGAGCGGGTTGAGAATCACCATCGCCCAGTCGATCAGTTCGCCAAAGCGCTCAAAGCAGTCGATGATGTCGAGCGTGAAGCCGTTCGCCGGGCCAGGCGCAACGCCGATCTTGCCGGCAAGCCCCTCCTCGCGCAGCTGCGCCATCGCCTGCCAGACGACCTCGCTCGTGTAGCCGGTGCGGTCGGGGTTATGCAGCATCAGCAGGTCGAAGTGATCAACGCCGCAGCGCTGAAGGCTGTTCTCGGTCGCCATCCGCAGATAACCGGCGTACTGGTCTGGGCCACGCAGATCCGGGTTGGTGAAGCGCGGGAAGCCTTTTGCGCCCTGGCGCTCGCCCTCATAGAAGTCATGCCCGATAGCGCCGGCGAGGCAGTACTCGTCACGATCCAGCCCTTCGAGCGCGCGGCCGACCAGCTGATCGGCGCCGCCCGCGC
The DNA here is from genome assembly GCA_039745115.1 of Solirubrobacteraceae bacterium. Lineage (GTDB taxonomy): Bacteria > Actinomycetota > Thermoleophilia > Solirubrobacterales > Solirubrobacteraceae > F1-60-MAGs163. Next base: position 151,222 of record JBCJRT010000003.1, on the reverse strand, counting down.
CGTATGCATCGGCCGTGATCAAGGTCTCAATGCCGTTTCCGGGCCGCAGCAGCTCGGCAACGCGCTGTTCGTCAAGTTCTTCGCCGAAGTGCATGAAGCGTCCTCCGGACCATGAACCAAGTGCAGTACGTGTGGGGTTCTTCATAGCCTCAGGATACGCGCGTGCGGCAATCGGGGTCGTTTGGCGGCGGCGGCGATTATCGTTTGACCGGTCGGCTTTCCGTTTGCGGCCGACGACCACACGATGAGCGATCAGAAAACAGCTTCAGTTGGTGACCTACTGGGCGGCTGCCGCCTTGAGCGGCTTGCGGCCAGCGGCGGCATGGGCGTCGTCTTCGAGGCGACGCAGCTGGCGCTGGGGCGGCGCGTCGCGCTGAAGGTGATCTCGCCGCAACTGGCCGACGACGCTGAGTTTCGTCAGCGTTTCGTGCGTGAGGCACGGCTGACAGCGTCGGTCCACGACGCCAAGATCGTCGACGTCTACGACGCCGGCGAGCAGGATGGCGTGCTCTACATCGTGATGCGCTTCGTTGACGGCGTTGACCTTCGGACCGTGCTGCAGGACGGCGGTCGCTGCTCGCCGCGTCGCGCCGTGGCAATCTGCAGCGACGTTGCGCAGGCGCTCGACGCTGCCCACGCCGCCGGTCTGACGCACCGCGACGTGACGCCGTCAAATATTCTGCTGAGCGGCAACGGCGAAGACGAAACTGCGCTGCTGACCGACTTTGGCCTGGTGAAGCAGGTCGACACCAGCGGCCAGACGAAGAGCGGCACCTGGCTGGGGACGCTGGCTTTTGTTTCGCCGGAAGCGCTGCGCGACGATCCGATCGATCATCGCGCCGACATTTACTCGCTGGGCTGCGTCCTCTACCGGATCTGCAGCGGCGAGCCGCCATTCCCGCGCGAGCATGATGCAGCGACGATCGCCGCGCACCTAGGCGACGCGACGCCGCCGGTCAGCGCGAAGAGCGATGCGCCGCAGGCGCTCGACGCGGTAATCGCAAAGGCGATGGCGAAGCAGCCTGCCGACCGCTATTCCAGCGCCGGCGAATTTGCCGCCGCGGCGCGCGCCGCCGTCAGCAGCGCAGCAGCGGTCACGGCTGGCGACGCAGTAACGCAGAGCGCCGGGCGGCAGGATCAGACGACCCGCGTGGCGCGGGCGCGGCGCGACGCCGCGCGGCGCGGCGCGGCGCCGGGGGCGCCGGCAGCAGCGTCCGGCAACGAGCAGCGCACGGCGGTCACTGGCCGTGGCAGCGGCGCGCAGCGGCGACGGGTCGGCGCGCTGGCGCTGGCAGGGGTTGCCGCGCTGGCAGGCGCGGCCGGGGCGATCGCGGTCGACCGCGCGGTCACCGCCTCGGGCTCAAGCACCAGTCGCTCGCAGCCTGTTTCAAAGAAACCCGCAGCGATCAACCTGACCGGCTACTCAACCGCCGGCTACTCGGCGCAGGTCCCAAGCGGCTGGCAGCTGATCAAAGACGCCGTCGACAAAGGCCTCTACCACGACAGCATCTGGCGCGCCCCGGCCCCCAGCCGCGCGCAGCTGAAAATCGCCTACCGCCCCGGCGTCAGCGTCGGCGCCGACCGTGTGGCATCAGCGCTGCGCAGTCGGATCGCCGCCGACCCGACCTACAGCGAGCTGGCCTGGGGGCCGATCGAGCTGAACGGGTCGTCGGCAACGCGCTGGGTTTACGGGATCGACGGCCGCGCGCGGATGACCTGGACAATGAACCCCTGCTCCACCAGCGTTGCCGTGCAGGGATCTTCGAAGCCTTCGGAGATGCTGCGCTGGGCGCCAACCTTCCGCGCCGTTACAGCGTCGGTAAAGCCCGGCTGTTCCTGAGTCGACCGGTTTAGAGTTCTGTTCTCTAAGGTCAGCGAAACCGCTAGCGGCAGCTGCCGGTACCGCTGTCGGAGCCGGCGCCGGCAACTCCCGACCACTGCCACGAGTAGCTGCCCGAAGAAAGCCCAAGCCGCAGCAGGCCGAATGTGTTAGTGATCGTTTTGGCATTGCCCGCTCTCGCCGTGGTGACGTTGTAATGGCTGCGCCCGCCGGTGCCAACAACGAACGATCGTGGCCCGTCCGAGTCAGGGCTCGCATCTGCGCCGAGCGGATCAAACCGTTGATAGTTGTGGTCGTGCCCAGATAGAACAACGTCCCCTCCTAGGGCGTGAAATGCTCGCCACAGTGCGTCGACGCTGAGATTGTCGCCGTGCGAGCCGCTGGAAGCGCGTGGGTGATGCCAATAGGCGAGCGTGCACTTGCCGGCTAACCGAGCGGCAGCCAACTCCGATCGCAACCATTGTTCCTGCACCGACCCGGCCGAGCAGCTGACTTCAGTGCAGTTGGAGTTCAGCGAAAGCAGACGCCACGACCCGACGTCGGTGCCGTAGTAGCCCTTCGAACGATCACCGGTACCGACACCGATTGAACTGAAGTAGTCGAAGTAGCCGACCGCACCGGCGGTAACGTACTCATGATTGCCCAGTGCTGGCAGAAGGCGTGAGGCCAGGGTTCCCCAGGAACTGCCAAAGCCGCTCTGGAAGTCGGCCAGAGCGCCGCCCGGGTACTGGTTATCACCGAGCGTCAGGACCGCCGCGTCGGTCGGCAGCACCAGGCTGGAGACAGCAGACTGGCGGCACGCGCTGGCGCTGCCAAGGCCACCGTTCCAAGCAAGATCGGAGGGGCGGCACGAGATGTCGCCGGCCGCGGCAATGTTGACAGTGCTCCCCGCTACCGGCGCAGGATCGCTCGGCGCTGGATCGCTCGGCACAGGATCACTCGGCGCAGGATCACTCGGCGTAGGATCGCTCGGCACAGCGGCAGCTGGCGTCGAGCGCTGCAGATAAGGGATCCGTGAGAACTTCGCCGCGCCGCTGGGAGCCGAAAGTCGCAGTGTGTAGCTACGCCCTGCCTTCAAGATCGTTGACAGGTCAAGGAAACGCTTGCTACCCGCAGCCAAGCTGCCCGTGCTCACCGCGGCGAGCGCTTTGACGGGCGAGATGTGAGTTGCCTTGCCCCTCTTCCAGGTTGCTAACACACGCCTGACGGAGATACCGGAAGAGCGCCTTGCGGCCGTCAGCCGCAGCAGGATCGTGGAGCCGTTCCACGACGCAGGGATGCTGAACTGCAAATACGCTACCCGGCCCGAACCAAGGCTCAGCGACCGAGGCGTGATGTTGAGCGGTTTGCCACCGCCGGAAAGCATTGCGGCGCGCTGCGTGACGCGCGACGGACTTGCTGACGCGACGGTCGCGACGGTCGCAGCGGTCGCGGCGATGCAGATCAGTACTGCCGCGAGAGTTGCTCGAGCTGCGACCATCGGTCTGCCTTTCTTCGCCTCCGCCAGACTGAAACACTGGGCATCGATTTTTGTTGCGGTCTGCTGAAAAGCGCCGCCGTGGCCGGGCGATGTACGCTCCCGCGCGTGAGTAATGGCGAAGGCGAACGAGAGCGGCGCCACGCGCGGGCCAGCGATGCGGCGCGCGCGGCGCGTGAGCAGTCCGGCGTGCCGGCCGAGCAGCCGTTCGAATGCATTCTCACTGCGATTGAGCAGAACTTCCCGCTGGGCGTCATCATCGCCCAGCTGGGCGACAACTTTGCTGGCGCGTTAGTACAGCGGCCGCAGCTGAACATCGCGCTGATCGCTGCGAAGGATGAGCCGGTGCGACGTCGCTTCACGCTGGCACACGAGCTTGGCCATCAGCAGCTCGGTCACGGGCCGCGGCTCGACACGACGAAGTCGATGCGCGACGAAAGCGACCCGGCCGAGTGGTCGGCCAATCGTTTCGCGGCCGAGTTCATCGCGCCGCAACCGGCGATGGAGCTGTTCGTCGCCTCGCTTGACGACGACTCGCCAACACTGGAGCTGGTCTGCCACGTTTCAAACCACTTCGCGTTCAGCCCAGCGGCGGCTCGAATCCGCTTGGAGACAACCGGGCTACTCAGCGACAGCGTCGTAATAGAACGGCTCGATCGGGAGATTCTCGACCGTGAGGCGACTCCCTGTTTCGAGCGGCTGGAGCTGAAAGACCGTGAAGACCTTTGCGCGCTGCCGCCGGCAGAGCTGCCACGGCTGCCGGCAGCGGTGGAAGGCTCAGCGCTGGCCGACTATTGCACTGGCCGGATCGACGCCGCGCGGCTGGCGCGGCTGATCGGGCGTAGCATCGAGAAGGTTGAGCAGCGGATTCAGCGGCCGGAAGCTTAAGCGGCGTCAGTCGCCTGACAGGAACAGCTCGTCAACTTCGTCCCAGCCGAGCGGACTGGGCGTTGTCGCAGCATCAATCAGCATCTCGGCAAGCTCAATGTTCTCGGCTGACGGCTCGGCCGAACTGGTGCTCATTCTGAAAGCGAAGCCGTAATCGGGCCGCTGAAAGCCGGCCGCCGGGTCAACGTCAAGGATCTTGCGCAGCGCGTCGCGCACGCGACCGCTGAGCATCGCCAAGCTGCCTGCTTCCAGCCGGTCCAGGTAGTCGGCCGCTTTGGCCCGCTGCTCCGCGCCGTCGCCAACTCCGGTCTCGGTCAGCAGCGCGCCGGCAAGCTCGTCAAGGCTAAGGCCGGCGCGCGAGCGGGCCGCGCCAAGGTCAACCGCTGCCCGCTCAGCGAACAGCTGCGCTACACGCTTCATCACCGGCCTTTCCAGTTCACGGGCAAAGGCATCAGCATCGAACGGGCGCGGCGGCGCCTGCTCAATCAGGTAGCGGTCGATCCGCGCCTCAAGGCCGCGCCGGTCGGCGGCGCTAGCAGCGGCCAGGCAGTCGCCGAGGTTAGGCTGCTCGCCGCGCTCATAGGCAGCGCAGAAATCAGCAAAGATGTTTTCCGACGTTGTCATGTCACTCTCACTGCTCCCTTGCTCCAAGGCAGTCGTCGCGGAATCGCCGCGCGATCTGGTCGACGTTATTTGCGCTGTATTCCAGCCCGTACTCGCTCGCAAGAATCTCAACCACTTGCTTTGAAGGAAAGCCAAGCTCGATCCGCATGTAGATGATCAGCCGATGATCGTCGCTGCGGCAGTCGTACTGGCTGCGGATCAGGTCAACGTCGCTGATGATCTCGTAGCCAACTTCAACGCTCTCCGGCTCGTCCGGCTTGCCTGACTGATCGTCGCTCGGCTCGTAGTCGAGTGAGATCGCGTCGCGGCGCAGCTGCTCACGCTTGTCACGGGCGATGCTGGCAACGTGACATTTAGAGATCTTCCTGATCCAACCGCGGAACTGCTTCAGATTGACCAGCTCGGGCGGATTGGCGAGCACCGCCGCAACGATCTTCAGCAGGGCGCCATCGGCGACCTCGTCAACCAGATCAGGGCGCACATTCTTCGAGACAACGGTCTTGATCAGGTCGATCTGACGAAAGGCCAGCAGCTGCGTCGCCCGCTCGCCGCACTGATGATCACCGGCGTGGAGCGCGCTGTGGACGTGAGCGATTGCGCGTTCGGGATCGCTGACGACTAGGTCGTAGAAGGCTTCGTCGCTGAGTGGTCGGTAAGGCGTTGGCATCGTTCAGGGAGAGAGTCGCAGAGCAGCGTGGCAATCTGACAAAAAATATCTGTCAGAACAAACTGGCCGCCGGCGACCTTTGGAATATGACTAAATCAAGGCCGTTTGTACGAGCATGTATTCGCAAGGGACAGATCACACTGAACCGCTGGAGCCCGGCGCTAATCACCGGCGGGCCGGCGGCAATGCAGATCGGGCGAGTCCGCGCCTCGCTGGTTGACCTGTACGTAACTGAGTCGGACGAGCTGATCGCTGAGCCGGTCTCCGGCTCGAGCCTCGGCGACGCCGAAGGCGAGATGCTGATCGAGTGGGCGCGCAGCGTTGGCTACGAGCGGATCTGGCTGCCCGACAACGTGGTCGAGCTTGACACCAACCCGGCCGACGTTGGCCTAGCCCGCGTCAACTGCCGCACCTGCGGCGCCCGCTGGGAGGACGCGTCAGCCGACTTTTGGCTGAAGGTCCGCGACAACGGCTACTTCCCCGGCTCCTGCCCGGCCTGCGGCGACTCGCTGCCGGAGTGGACGGTTGAGGCGGCGGTGGCCGACGCCATCGGCTGAGCATCGCGCGGGCGCCGACGCCCGGCGGTCGGTAGCGGCGCGGCTACGCTACGCCGGTGGCCGCACCAGTGACCAGCGAAGTCGGGGAGGACGGGACCGCGCAACGTTGGCTAGGTCGACTGGCGCCGCTGATCGCGCTGCTGGTGCTGGCGGCGCTGGTCGTAATCTGCCGCGGTTCGTTCTTCAACGGTGCGCCACTGTTCAACCCCGATGAGGCCGATCTGCTGGCCACTGGTCGGCGCGCAGCGCTCGGCGTTCAGCCGTACGGCAGCTACACCACGCCGACCTATCTTTTTCTCTGGCCGCTCTTGCTCAGCGTTTTCTCGTGGCTTGGCTTCTCGCTGACGTTGAGCCTCGCCCACGTGCTTAGTGCCGCTGCCTACGTCTGGATCGCCTGGGTCGTCTGGTTTGGCGTTGCGCGCTATCTCGGCTGGCTGCGAGCGGCGCTGCTGGTGCTGCCCGCCGCGATCTACCTGTTCACGGGGATCCCGGCGCCAAACCTGACCGGTGGAGTCTTCGATCTGCTGTCGCTCGGCACCGAGCTGCTGCCGCTATCGCTGCTTATGGCAGGCTGCCTGATCCTGATCACCGGCGAGCGCGTGCCGGACAAGAGGCGCCTATTTCTGGCCAGCGTCCTGGCGGGAATGTCGGTCTGGGCCAAGCCGCAGGCTGCCGCGCTGGCCTGCGGCCTACTGGTTGCCGCGGTGATCCTGCGCTACTTCCTCGCCGACCGAAGCTGGGGCCGGGCGAGCGCCAGAGCGCTCGCAATCGACGGCGCGGTCGCCTTCGCCGGCCTCGTGCTGCCAACGATCGCGTTCGCCCTATGGATGGCGATCGGCGGCACGCTCGACGACTTCATCTCGGAGCCGGCGAAACTCAACTGGACCTACATCACTGCCCGCGACACGCTAGGGGGCGCTCAGGTGCCGCCACTGGAGCGGTTTGAGCCTCTTGGCAACTTCGTCCTTGGCTATCCGCTGGCGCTGATCTGGGGGATCGCTGGACTGACCGGCTTCAGTGTGATCCGGGCAACGCGCAGTGCCGCCGGCAGCGTCGCCGCTGCTGCCGTCTGGCTGCTGCCGCTACTGGCGGCAGCGGCGACGCTGCTGTTTGTCTTCCCTCTGTTTCCCCACTACGCCAACATTCTCTACGGCGGCGGCGCGATCTCGGCCGTGCTGGGGTCGCGGGTTGCGCTGGGCGCCGACCCACAGCGCAGCGGACGGGGCTCGGCTTGGTTGCCATTTGCGTTGGTTGGCGTGCTGGCCGCGCTGGTCGCTCTCAGCGCAACCGCAAGACCAATCTATCGCAACGTCAACGCGCTGCTCCACCCACCGGCTGCGGCTGGTGCCAGCGGCGCTGACCGGCTTGCGCAGGCCTGCCCGGCCGGGTCGCTGGCACTGGTCTGGGGCAACCCGCTCGAGCTGTACGCCGCTTATGACTGGACTCCGGCAAGCCGCTATGTTGCGCCCGGCTGGATCCTGCTGAAAACGCGGCGCCAAGGCATCTACCGCGACCGCTTGGCCGGCGAGCTGACCGCCAACCCGCCAACCTGCATCGTCGAAGCGCTCGACCCAAGCTTCCCGTCGCCGGGCTTCACGCCCGCCGACAACATCAAGGCGACTGTGCCGAAGCTCCAACCGTTCCTGAACCGCTGCTATTCCTCGCGCGCGATCAAGCTCCCCGACGGGCGTCCTGTGACTGTTCTGCGCTGGAACGGTCGCTGCAAGCGGCCATCGCAGGCTGCCTAGTTCAGCGTCGGGTCATCCGGCATCGTCGCGATCACGACGTACTCGCCGCCCTTGCGACGCAGCAGTGACGACCACAGCCCCTCAGGATCGGCGGTGAAGACATCCTCGCGCAGCGCCGGCTCGACGATCCACGATTCCTCTTCCATCTCGGCCTCCAGCTGACCGGCCTCCCAGCCGGCATGGCCGGCGAAGACGCGAGCGCGGCGCACCACGTCGCTGAGATGCTCATGCTGTTCGGCCTGCGAGCCAAGGAAGCCAAGGTCGTCATCGATCAGCAGCGCCGCGGCGCCGAGATCCTCAAACTCAGCCAGCACCGTTACCGACGACTCGCCGACCGGGCCGCCGAGGTGGACGGCCTCATCATGTTCGGCCAGCTCCTCCAGCTCGGGCACCGCGCCGGCGACGGTCACCTCGGCCGGGCGGTTGAGAATCACGCCCATCGCACCGGCCTCGTTGTGCTCCGCCACCAGCACGACTGTGCGACGGAAGTTGGGGTCATGAACTGCGGGTGATGCGATCAGCAGTTGGCCGCGTAGTGAGTCCATGCCCGTATCTTGACCTATAGACATGCGGACTCTTGTTATCTCCGACCTGCACCTTGGCTCGCTGCTCGACCGCGACGTGCTGCGACGCCCGCAGGCACTGGCGATTCTTGAGGCCCGCGTCGCCCAGGTTGACCGCCTGATCCTGCTTGGCGACACGCTTGAGCTGCTTGAAGGACGGCCGTTGGCGGCGAGCGACGCGGCGCGGCCGGTGCTGACAACGCTCGGCCGCGCGCTCGGCAGCAGCGGCCAGGTGGTTGTGATCCCCGGCAACCATGACCACGCGTTGATCCGCGACTGGCTGACCGGGCGGCTGCGCGCCGATCAGCCGCTGCGGTTAGACAGTCAGGTGCCGCGCACCGCCAGTGAGCTGCTTGACGAGCTGTGCAGCTGGCTGGCGCCGGCCACGGTCGAGGTTCGTTACCCGGGCATCTGGCTGGGCGACGGCATCTACGCGATGCACGGCCACTACGGCGACCGGCACCTGCTTGGCGCGCTGGCATGGTGGGGCGGCGACGAGCCGCCCCGGCAGACAACGATCAGCGATTACGAACAGGCGCCGGGGGTTGACCGCGGCGCGATGACCGAGCTGGTCGCAGCTGCGATGCCCGACCAGCTGACGGGCGGCTTGGAGCTCGGCGCCGGGCTGCTGCGCCAGAGCATTCTGCGCAGCCTGCCGATCGCCGCGCGGCTGCCGGGCGCCGACAACCTCGCGGCGGCAGCGGCCGTCTTCGTTGAGCAGGGGATTCACCGCCGCGCCTTTCTGCCGGCGATCGCTGAGGTGACTGCGCGGCTGAGGATTCCCGCCGACACTGTGATCTTCGGCCACATCCACCGGCGCGGGCCGCTTCCGGATGATCCGGAGGGGATGTGGACGCCGGCCGGCAGCGACGGACCAACACTGCTGAACAGTGGTTCGTGGGTTTACGACAGCGCGCTGGTGCGCCCGTCGGGCGCTGGCCGCAGCGCCTACCGCCCCGGCGGCGCGGTGCTGGTCGAGGACGGTAAGGCGCCGCGTTGCCTCGATCTGCTGGCCGGCGTCAGCGACGAAGTACTGCGCGGCCAGGCCTGAGCGAAGGAAGACCCTGCAAAGAGGATTATTCGGTGGCGCGTCGGTTACGTCCGGCGGGCAGTGCATTGTGATGCTCGTGGCGATCGACCGGCAGGTCATCTACGCAAGCAGCATCTCCCGGCGAGAGGTCCGTCGCCGGCAAGCACGCCGCCGCGGCGAGTTGCTTGGCCCGCGTCTTGCGCTGATCGCTGCCTGCGGGTCGGGCTTTGCTGTTGCTGTGATCGCTGTGCAGCAGCTTCTCTGAGAGCGCACCGCAACGTTCCGGGCTCGGGTAGAAATCGCAGGGCAGAGGCTCGGCGACTAGGATTGGCCGACTGTCAAGATCCAAGCGTCCGAATGACTCGCGTTAGGACAGGTGTGTGACAGCGGCGCGCAATCTTCTTCCGCCTAGCTGCCTCTCGCCGAAACCAGGTGAATTGCTTCGATGACACGATCAACATGTTCAGGAAGCATGAACGGATGGATCGGGAGAGTCATAATCCCACTCGTGATCCGATCCGTCACGGGACACAAATCAGGGGGGCCCAGCCGCGCAACACTTGGCTGACGATGAGCGCCAATCGGATAGTGAGAACCAACCGGAACACCAACGGCTAACAACTCGCGCATGATCGAGTCGCGGTCGTCAATAATCACTGGGAATAGCTGGCGGGCATTCACCGAACCCTCAGGTTCCGGCAAGTACCACCACCCTTCCGGTAGCTGGGCTGCGTAGCGTGCAGCGACCTCCCGGCGCTTAGCAACCAGCATGTCGAGGTGTTTCAACTTAGCGCGTAAGAGCGCCGCTTGAACCTCATCGAGTCGGCTGTTAAGCCCAAGTTCGTCGGAGATATATCGACTGGTTTCACCATATTGGCGCAATCGCATTAGCCTGTTAGCAACATCATGGTCCTGAACTGTTACGGCTCCCCCATCGCCGAGCGCAGCTAGGTTCTTCGTCGGATAGAAACTCCACGCCGCTCCGTCAGCTAAACTCCCAGCGAGCGCGCCATTGAGGCGCGCTCCGTGCGCCTGCGCGCAATCTTCAAATATTCTAATCCCGCCTTCACCTCGGTCACTAAACTCGAGGCGAAAGGGGGACGGGTCGACCGCAGCGCCATAAAGGTGAACGAGGACGATCGCCTTCGTAGCATCCGTTACTACCCGACGAACCGTCTCAGGCGTTACAGCCAGCGTTTCGGCATCGATGTCCGCAAATCGGACGCGGGCGCCACACCGAGCGACGCCGCATAACGTGGGAACAGAGTTAGCAGGCATAATGACTTCGTCGCCGGGCCCGATCCCGTGGCTCAGCAGGAGTAAGGTCAACGCATCGGTGCCCGACGCTACTCCCACGGCTCGGTTAACACCAAGCCATTCTGCGAATTCACCCTCGAACGCAGCAACCTCAGGCCCCAGTATCACGGACCCTGAGCCGATGACCCGATCAATGCCGTCAAGTGTCTCTTGCCTGAAGTGCACCGCCTCTTCGAGCACGCCGTTCGGCACCACCGAACGCCGATCACTCACGAAACACTCCATCCTCGGATTTGTTCCATGGTCAGTCCGCCACGGGGGCGTCGGCCAATAGCTCAACTGCAACGACCGCGTCTGGCCGGCCGCTAATCTCGTCATAAATGCGCCAAATATACTGTCCTAGAACCCCCAGAATAATGAGGATCAGGCCACTGAGCGACGAGATGAGGATTGCGAGAACAGCATACCCTGGGACCGTGGTTGAGCCCGTCAGCCGCGCTACCAAGACAACACAGGCAAACGCCAGACTGCCCGCAGCGACGAATGCGCCAACTAAAGTGGCAGCCTGAATGGGGGCACTCGAGTACCCGAAAAGAACGTCAGAGAAGGCGGCTACTCGCTTCTTTGTCGACCATTGCGACCGTCCGTGCGGGCGACTTGGTCGATCATAGTAAAGTATTCGCGGTTCAAAGCCGAGCCAGAGTGCCAATATCTGTGGGTACATTGCCTTCGCACTGTCCCTAAGATACTCCATTATCTGGCGATCGACGAGCATCATATCGAACCCGCCTGGCGGGTACTGAGGGATTATCAACCAACGTACCATCGCGTGGTAGGCGCGAGAGGTAATACGGACGATGAACCCGTCTTCGCGTGTCCGAGTCGACCGTTCGCATACAACAAAGCTGTGACCCTCGAGCCATTCCGCGATCATCATCGGCAGCTGCTCCGGCGGGTCTTGCAGATCTGCGGCCATAATCACCGCAGCCCCGCCGGTTGCATACCTCAACCCGACTTTGATCGCGTTGACGCCACCAAAGTTGCGTGACAAGCGGATCGCTGTCACTGAGATCGGTGATCGAGAGCGGAACTCTGATATCAAACTAAAAGAACAGTCAGCCGAGCCGTCGTCGACGAACACCGCTTCAAGTTCTACGTCCATCTCCTGGACTTGGCGAGCGACAGACTCTAGCCGTTCAAACAACTCTGGGAGACTTGCCGCATTTCCATAAACCGGAATAACTACAGATACCCTGTGGATCGTATCGGAAGCCATCGGACTAGGAGCAACCTTTCGCTGCTTCGGAGTGGTGGCGATTGCCGGCCCCAAAAACCCGTCCCACGCAACTCACGGCTCTACCCCAGAGATAAAGTCTTCGTACGATTTAATGTAGTCACCCGGATTGTACTCGTGACTTGCGTAAACGACGAGCACACTACCCGGACTGAACTGGTACTGCGATGCCCAGACAAGCGGCGGGATCACTAACCCGATCTCCGGCCGGGTTAGATTGACGTTAATCTTTTCGATGCTGTCATCAAGGAGACACGAGACTGACCCCTGAACGCAGAATAGTGCTTGTATGCATTGGCGGTGTGCGTGGGCTCCGCGAAAGAGCCCGCTCGCTACGTCAGTTACAAAAAACGTCCGCTTCACTGTGAACGGAAGGTCCTTATGTTCGCAGATGATCAAGGAGCCGCGCAGGTCGACAACACGTCGAAGGGCTACGAAGGTGGCTCCGCCCGGAAGGCCTGAGCCTCCGCCGGTTTCCCACGTACCACCGTCGACTGTGACTGTTGGAGTGACTTGCGGTTCAACGTAATCGCAGACTGACCCTGGGTTGCCCTCAACGATCGCCATTGGCGGTGCATCTGCACCGAGAACGGTCCCGGGTCTAACAACCGCCCCTGCGCCTACCGATACCCCCGCCAGAATGATTGCCCGCGAACCGATGAAGGCCTTCTCGCCGATTACCGTTCGGAGCGCGTCCGCTGGCCGCCCTCCGCCAGAAGCACCGATGACTGCGCCCTGCTCGACTGTCGCACCGCTGCGCACAACCACTTCACCGTAGAGTAAGACATCAGATGCAACGTTGGCTGACTGATCGATCTGCTGGCTCATCAGTCTTTACGCCCAAAGAAATTTGTTTGATAGACCACGGTCGCTTGTCCCACCCTCGTTTATCAGTCCTCATCATACGTCAAGTCTGCCTCAGCGTCATCGTGCAGATGAACGCCGATGGAAACGAGAATCTTGACGCCTACAGCACTACGCTGGAAAGCTACCCACGGCAACAATGTTGGCCGCGCACTCTGGTGGAAGTTCGCGACCTACGACGCAGAGCGACTCTATCAGGGCTGGAGGCCAATCGGTCATCATTGCGTTTGGTACTACCTTCAGGAAGGAGCCAGTAAGTTCAACGTCCCGCAGGCCCTCGTTCCTGAGCAGCTCGAGAAGCTGGTCGGGCGTGAACACACGCTGGTGGCCAACGAGCAGGTCACGCTCGGAGAGAGCGTCTAAGCTGTCTTGGAGGCCCATTGAGAGGGCCGCCTGACGGTGTACCGAGAGCGCATTTGGGACCGCCACAACGAGCCTGCCCCCCGGTTTCAACCATTCGGTTGCATTACAGACAACCCTCGCCGGGTCATCGACATGCTCAAGAATAAACAAGCACAATACGACATCGAAATGCTCCGGAGCAACGAAGTCCTCGAAGAGAGAACAGGTGATGTCGAGCTCGGGCACCGTAGCCCGGGCCACATCGCAGAGTAACGGTGAGCCTTCGACAACGTCGAACAGTTGTCCGCGCCGAATTAGCTCACGCGCAACGACACCCGTGCCGTAACCCATCTCTAGAACCCGCAGATCAGGGCCCAAGAGCGGCTCGATGAGGGCAACCACATCGCACTGGAGAACCTCCTCAATGAAGAGATCAGACCCGTTCAGATCCAGGTAGTATTGCTTCGCGTAGGCATCTAAGGTGGCCGGCGTCAGCGGTTCGCTCATGAATCTATCTCCGAAGCGATCAGCTCAGCGATCCGCAGACCTTGAACAACTTGCTCGTTGAGTGAGTCGGCACCGACCGCGGTAAGACCGCCAGTAAAGTGCACGCGGTCACTTTCCCGCCGCTGCTCTAGGACCTTCAGAGACTCTCGCATACGCGCCACATTAGCTCCCGAATAACTCACCTGTTGGATTGTAATCCCCTCCAAGACTGCAACGGCCGCCCCTTGCAGCTCGGGCACGTGGGTCCCAAGATCCGTCTGAGCCCTTCTCAGGGCCTCGTCCAGCGAGAGAGCGCCACTGTACTCAAGGCAAAAGACGCCTGGCGCGGTGGACCCAGCTGAAATCCGGTAGAGCGGACAGTCACGATCTAGAATGTGGATCAGCGTCGGAAAGTCGTCGGCCGGCACTCCGAATTCCACTTCGACCCATACAATCTGCGCTGGAAAGCGACTAAGCGTGCCTACCTGCGGGGCCCCTGCATCGCTTGGACTGCCAGCGAAGACGATGTGGTCACATCTAACAGTTAAGTCTGAGCCGACCCTCACGATGTGTGCACCGTCAGCCGACGTGCTCACGTCGACCGACTCGTACTCCTGAATCAATCCACCATGATCACGGATGCCGTCCTCAAGCGAAGCCAGCATCCGGCCAAACCCCCCCTTTGGCGTGAAAATCTCCCGGCGCGGTTTAAAATCGGGCTCCAGCCCACGAAAAGCCTGATTGATCGTGCGAGGGTGGAAAACCGTGAGCCATAGCTTTCGCGCATACGGCGCAAGTGTCCGCCGCACTCCATCCGGTGCGATCCGGTTCCCCAGCGCTTCGATCACGGCGGCATGGAAAGTCGGCCCGTGATTTGCCAGCGAGGCCCACGCCACCGAGCGCCGCGCATAGTTGGCGCTGTTTCGGACGCCAGCTGCTCCAAGCCGCGTCTCAGCGAGCCTAGTCTCCCGCCTAATCGCGGAGTTCTCGCGGGCCGTAAACAGATCTCGCGTTTGGCACAGGTCGACGCTGAACAAGAAGTCGGGAACCCTCATCCGATTCCGCTGAACCGCCATGCGCGATACTTTTTCAACCTCGATGTTCGCCTCACATTCGATGAACGTCCGAACGCGCGGCGTAAACGCGCGGTGCCCGTGCATGCCCGGAACGTAGGAATCAAGCGCCGGCGATGTCAAAGGATCGTCCTCGTACCCAAGTTCTAGAAATCGCGGTCCGACTGGAACCTCCCGCCCACCGATGAGCTTCGGTCTGAACGACCCGCCGATTGTCCCCGGTCGAGCAAGCAGTAAGACCCCCACGCCTCTGCTGGCCAACGAACGGCCAGTAACTAATCCAGCCATTCCGCCACCTAAGACGACCGTGGAGAAGTCAGTTCGATGCACGAACGTAATTCATAGCGCAGTTCTCAGGGAAGAAGCGGCCTGCGACATCCAGCGCTTCAATCATCGGCGGCTCCAGCCCCTCCAAGACGCTGTTCGGGAACGGCTTTAGAAATACACCCCGCGTCTCTTGAACGCTGAGCCCGCTGCTAGCAACCATTGTGACTAGCTGACCTTGATTGATCATCCGGCGCGTCGAGTACATTTGGCCCCGCTCGGAAATCGTTTCAAGGGACGAGATCATTCCGAGCTCGAGAGCGACCAACCGATGCACCGACGCTGGGTTCTGAAGAGTTACATGTACCTGACCACCACGGCCTAACAGCCGCGCTGCTTGATTGAGCAGGACAGTCGGGCTATCCACCTCATGGATAATATTCGTTAAGAGAACGTGATCGTAGCGGTCATTGAACGCGTCGAGTTCGTTGAGATCTGCACGTTGGAACGTAGCCCCTGGTATCTGCTTCGCGCGTGCAGTCTCTAAGTATTCTTCGGAATGATCGAGACCAAGGTAGTTGGTCGCAGGACCCCGCTCTGCTAATTCTGCGGCCATCAAACCGGTAGCGCAACCGAGGTCTAGAACACTGGCGGCCGGGAGCATTCGGGCAGCAATCAAGGTCGCAGTCGCCTTAGTGAACACGCTGTCGAAATCGTTATCGGGGTCGTATTCGTTTAGGTAACCGTTCATCAGAGCTACAGCTCGACCGATAGCGAGAAGCGCGGAGCGGCTTCAGCACCAACGCTAGTCTTGAAGCGAATCAACCCATCATTTGGGCGCCAGTCAGCCGTCGAAGTTCCTACGTCAATGAGGTGTTTGCCTTGGTTGATCCCGAGCGCAACTAGATCATGGACAAGACGATTCATCGGCGACCGAGGCAGATTGTGCATCGCGTCACCCCAGTAAACCACATACTGATGGCGCGGCGTAATCGAATAAACGAGTGCCGCGGCGCAGGGGCGACCGCTGTGATTTTCAATGTACATTGTCATCTTGCCGGGTAGCCTCTGGGACATGCCCCAGACGTGCGCGAACTCCATGCTCAACCGCCGATCCTTAGCGGCTCTGTTTGCGCTTAGTACGCTCCAGCCAAGCTTCCAGTCGGCTTCACCGGACGCCTCTCTGAGCAGGAATTCTTCATCGAACGAATGCTTCACGGCGCGTCGCGCTGGCGACCCGAGGCGCTGCACGTAGTCATCAACGTCGGAGAAGTTCTGGATCCGTATTCCATACGACAGGTCGCAACCATCGACCCTGAACCCGTTGGCGAATAGCGCGAACAAGACAGCTGCCTCTTGAGGCCCGTAATATGCTGGCCGAGTCACAACGGCGACACGTTGAATGCCGCGCTCCTTAAAACTGAGGAGGGCGTTACTGACCAGATCAAGCACATTGCCGACTGATTCGTTACTCCGCAGTATGTCGGGACCGCCAATCGGGGCCCTAACGGGCGAATACAACACTCCACCAACGGCGACACCAGCGAAACTACCAATCGTCCTACCGTCGGCACTTGTCTGCGCGTACGAGAGGAACTCCCCGGCGTCCGGGCTGTTAGCGCGTATGAAGTCATGCTCAGTGAATAAGATTTCAATCTCCCGTCATCGCGGGGTCACCCCTCTGACACCGACTGACTTCATGGCCCAACAGGATAGGTAGCCCCGTAGAGTAGCTCGCTGAGCGCCCGCCACAACCGTCAGTGGCCGAGGAACGCGAGGCGTTGCCTTACGTCCCTCGGAGAGAGCCGGCCGACAGTCACGACTAGTGACAGGATGAGTAGACAGAACAGGATTGGGCCGTAGAGAACCATTCCGGTAGCCGGCCCAAAACCACAGTGCCGGGAGGCAAAGCCCGAGAGTCAGAATCGCGAGATTGACGTAGAGTCGGCTTCAGGATCGAGCAGCTGTCAACAGTTCGCGTCCTCCGCTGCCAATGCCGAGAAGCACCTACACTCGTCTGTCGACGGGCCGGATCAGGAGTGGCATCCGGCCCTGCAGCGAATACGAGATGACCTCAGACCAATGACAGACGCGGACCGAGAAGCAGCGCAGAGTGGCGATCTGCGCGAGCAGATCCTCGCCTTGGTTCGCGAATACCATCGCGAGTCATTCCCCGAGCCCACGTTCGTCGCTGGCGAGACCCCAGTCCCCGTCGCTGGCCGCGTCTTCGACGCTGAGGAGATCGTCACGCTGGTCGACTCGTCGCTCGACTTCTGGCTGACGACCGGCCGCTACGCGGCCGAGTTTGAGCGCCGTTTCGCCAAGGAATGGTTTGGCAAACGCCACACAACGCTCGTCAATAGTGGCTCCTCAGCCAATCTGGTTGCGCTCTCCGCACTCACTTCGGTCAAAGCAGGTAAACGCCGAATCAAACCGGGCGACGAGGTGATCGCCGTCGCGAC
Source organism: Solirubrobacteraceae bacterium (assembly GCA_039745115.1). Classification (GTDB taxonomy): domain Bacteria; phylum Actinomycetota; class Thermoleophilia; order Solirubrobacterales; family Solirubrobacteraceae; genus F1-60-MAGs163. The sequence continues at coordinate 133,786 of JBCJRT010000003.1, read as the reverse complement.
CGGCTTCCCGACGACCCTCAACCCGATCATCCAGATCGGCGCCGTGCCGGTCTTCCTTGACGTTGAGATCCCGACCTACAACATCGACGTAACCCACCTTGACGACGCGCTAAGCGATAAGACGCGGGCCGTGATGATCGCCCACACACTTGGCAACCCGTTCGATCTGGCGACCGTCACCGCCTTCTGCCAAGAGCACGACCTGTTCCTCATCGAAGACTGCTGCGATGCGCTCGGCAGCACCTACGACGGCAAGCCGGTCGGCTCATTCGGCGACTTTGCGACGGTCAGCTTCTACCCCGCCCACCACATCACGATGGGCGAAGGCGGCGCCGTGATCTGCAACAAAGGCAAGCTGAAAGTCCTAGCCGAGTCGTTCCGTGACTGGGGCCGCGACTGCTGGTGTGATCCCGGCAACCAGAACACCTGCGGCAAACGCTTTGACCAGCAGTTCGGCGAGCTGCCAGCCGGCTACGACCACAAGTACACCTACTCACAGATCGGCTACAACCTGCAGATCACCGACATGCAGGCCGCCGTCGGCGTCGCCCAGCTGGACAAACTAGAGGGCTTCATCGCCGCCCGTAAGCACAACTTTGCCCGGCTACTAGCAGGGCTGAGCGACCTTGAAGAGCTGATCGTTCTGCCGCAGGCAACGGCGAACAGCGAGCCCAGCTGGTTTGGCTTCCCGATCGCGGTTCGGCCAGGCGGCCCGGTCAGCCGCAACGAGGTGGTGCGCGCGCTCGAAGCTCGCGGTATCGCGACGCGGCTGCTGTTCGGCGGCAATCTGCTGCGCCAACCGGCCTACCGCGAGATAGAGCACCGCGTCGTTGGCGAACTGACGAACTCGGACTTCGTGATGGAGAACGTCTTCTGGATCGGCGTCTACCCAGGCCTTGATGACGAGCGGATCGACTTTATGCTGGAAGTGCTGCACGACGCTGTCGGCGGCGCCTGAGCGCAGCGAGCTAGTAGGAGCTGATCTGCGCCAGCGTGACGGCGCGCATATCGTCGCCTGCGAGCAGCGCCGTAAACCAGGCGACCGTCGCGTCGATCCCCGCTTCAAGAGCCCAAGCGGGCTGCCAGCCGAGCAGTTCGCGGGCGCGGGTTGAATCGAGGCTGAGGAACTGCGCTTCGTGCGGCTGCGGCCGTTCATCCAGCTGCCATTCGATCGCGGCCGGCCACTTTTCAACGATCCGCTCGACCAGGAAGCGAACCGACTTGGCATCTTCGGCGGCAGGGCCGAAGTTCCAGCCCTGCGCGTACTGCTTCGAGCTAAGCAGCTGCTGCGCAAGAATCAGATAGCCGCTGACCGGGCCCAGAACATGCTGCCAGGGGCGGATGGCGTCGGGGCTTCGGATCTGAACGCTCTCGCCTGCCAGCACGGCGCGCATGATGTCGGGGATCAGCCTGTCCTCGCCCCAGTCGCCGCCGCCAATCACGTTGCCGGCGCGGGCCGAAGCGACGTTCGCAGTGTCCGGCTCAGAGAAATAGGAGCGGCGAAAGGCGTCGGTCACAAGCTCGGCGGCGGCCTTTGAGTTGGAATAGGGATCGTGCCCGCCGAGCGGGTCACGCTCAACGAACGGCCGTCCCTGATCGTCGTTGTCGTAGCACTTGTCGGAGGTGACGACGACAACCGACTTGACCGTGCCAACGCGCCGCACGGCGTCGAGCAGGTTGGCGGTGCCCATCACGTTGACCTCGTAGGTCACAAGCGGCTCGCGGAACGAGCGGCGGACGAAGGCCTGCGCGCCGAGGTGGAAGACGATGTCGGGCTGGACCTCTTCGACAAAGCTGTGAACTGCGGCGGCGTCGCGGATATCACCGACGCGGCCACTGACAATGTCGTCAAGGCCGGCCTGGGCAAACAGCGCCGGCGCCGGTTGCATCGCGTCAGAAAATCCGTACAGCTCGGCGCCGAGCGCGCTAAGCCAAAGCGTCAGCCAGGCGCCTTTGAAACCGGTGTGGCCGGTCACCAGCACGCGGCGTCCACGCCACTGATCAGCCTCCGGCGCGGCGCCAGCCGGCCGCGGCGCCGGCTCGCCTACTGCCACGTCTTCCACGGAGCATCGCCGCTCTGCCAAAGCTGCTCAACGTTGATCCGGTCGCGCAGCGTGTCGATCGGCTGCCAGAAACCGTTGTGGCGGTAGGCGGCCAGCTGGCGTTGCTCGGCCAGCGCGTCGACCGGCTCTTCCTCCCATGCGACAGCGTCGCCAGCGATCAGCCCGCCAACCTCGGGGCTTAAGACGAAGTAGCCGCCGTTGATCCAGGCCCCGTCGCCGCGCGGCTTCTCCTGAAAACTCTCCACCAGCACGCCGTCGTCACCCAGTTCCAGCGCGCCGAAGCGGCCAGCTGGCTGCACAGCGGTGACCGTCGCCAGCAGTCCCTGCGAACGGTGAAACTCGACCAATTCGGTCACGTTGACGTCGCTGAGCCCATCGCCGTAGGTGAAGAGGAACTCCGCCTCGTTGGCAACGTAGGGCAGCACGCGCTTCAGTCGCCCGCCTGTCGCGGTCTCCTCGCCGGTGTCAACCAGCGTCACGCGCCATGGCTCGGTGGTCGAGGCATGGACCTCCATCGTGCCATCGCGCATGTCGTAGGTGACGTCGGATGAATGCAGCGCGTAGTTGGCGAAGTACTCCTTGATCACGTACCCGAGGTAGCCAAGGCAGATCACAAAGTCATCAACGCCATGGCTGGAAAGCTGCTTCATGATGTGCCAGAGGATCGGCTTCGGGCCGATCTCAACCATCGGTTTTGGCTTGAGCGAGGTCTCCTCGCTAAGGCGCGAACCTCGGCCACCGGCGAGAATCACTGCCTTCATGCCTTGCCCTCCACTCTCCGTTGGTATCGCGTTCGGTCAGAGCCTAGTCAAGAATCAACTAGAACACCGGCCCAGCGCGCCCAATGACTGCACGCGGTCGATCTGTGCTCTATCTCGGAGCAGGCGAAACTTCGAGCAGAAGTCACAATCTCGCGAAGCTGTAGCATCGCTAAACGTGCAAGTTTTCACCATTATTCGGCCGTCTGAACTCTCGCTCGGAGTGGCGCTCGCCGCAGCTGTTCGCCGGCAACATCCGGACTGGCGAACGCTTGTCGTGACGCTGGCAGACGACCTCGGCGAGATCACGATTGAGCTCGAGGGTACCAAGCTAACTACCGCGCGGGAGGTGCTGCTGGAACCGATCGATGAACTCGCAGCGCAGCTGACCGGGGACCAGTTACGCAGAGCGTTGGTGGGACCCGTGATCACCAAGCTGCTCGAGCAGCACGAGACCGTCCTCTACCTCGACCCCTCACTGATCGTCGTCGATCGGCTCGACGATCTCGCCGACAGGCTCGACCGCTACGAAATCGCTTTGGTTCAGTACGCGACCGGCGGCTTTGATGAAGCGATGCTCGACGGCAGCCTCCATGCGGGAATCCTCGCAGTCCGCCGAGGCGCGACGACCGATGCCGTTCTTACCGAATGGCCGCAAGGGGAACTCATTACGAGAGCGGTCGGCGATGAAAGGCGCCGGGATCCGTTCCACGCTTGGCTCGACGCCCTCCCGTCGCGCTTTGACAATGTCGGAATTGAGCGTCGGGCCGGCTACATGGTCGGAGCAGATCACCTGCTGATCGACCGGCTGAACGCGGACGGCGACAATGGCGCAGTGACCTGGCGTGAGCAGAAAACCTCAATTATTGACCTAGGCGCGATCGAGCCCAAGGCCCCATACCGAACACTCAACCGACATCGTGGACTGGCGGAAGATGAGGCACTGCTGACGGTGCTTGACCGTTACCGCTCAGACGCAGCAGATGAACTACCCAACGTTCTGCTACCCGAATCATTTGAGCGGCTGCCGGACGGGACGCGGCTGGACATGCGGTTGCGCCGCCTTGCAGCTGGGGCCATCGCCGAAGGCTCAATCGACGGCTCGATCTTCACAGCTCGCGGAGCCAGCAGCTTCTACTCATGGCTTAACGCACCGGCCGAGCACGGCTCATCTGCAGGAATCACTCGCTACCACCAAGCGATCTGGGAGGACCGCGGAGACCTGCGCGAGGCCTACCCGCAGTTAGACGGCTCCGATGCGGAGGGGTTCGCTGGCTGGCTGAACGTTTGTGGCGTTAGTGAAGAAGCAATGCCGGTGGAGCTGCTGCCTCCGCGACCAGCGTTCCTTTCAGGTGAAGCGAAGGAAAGCTCACGCCGCGCTGGCGGGGACCCGCTGTGGGGCGTCAACGTTGCTGGTTTCTTCAACGCAGAGGTAGGGCTCGGCGAGGCTGCGCGGCTGCTGATATCGGGCCTTGATGCAGCCGGGGTTCCTGCCCTACCGGTCCAAGGCGAATCCCTTCCAGCCTGCCGCCAAGAGGCAAAGTTCGGCTTCTCGAGCCCCGACGAGGCGCCCTTCCCGATCAACATCATCTGCATGAACGGGGATTGGATCCCACGCTTCGCGCAGGAAGCCGGGAAGAGCTTTTTCAGCGACCGCTACACAATTGCCCTTCTGTGGTGGGAGGCGGGGACTTTCCCGGAAGCATGGCGGCACGCGTTTGACTACATCGACGAGGTTTGGGTCGCGTCCGATCTGGTGCTGGATCTGGTGCTGGAAGGAATCGCGCCAACCTCACCTGTACCGGTCGTGAAGATCTCGCTGCCAGTATCCCTCCCAGCGCGAGAGCTAACCGACCGGTCGGCGCTCGGGATGCCAGAGGGCTTCGTCTTCCTTTTCGTTTTCGACTACTACTCATCGCGGGCCCGGAAGAACCCCGAAGCAGTGATCCGTGCCTTTAGACAGGAGTTCCCGCCCGGCTCCGGCGCCTCGCTTGTGATCAAGACAATCAACGCTGAAGACCATAAGGCCGGCCAACAGCAGGTGATCGCAGCCGCCGGGGATCACCCGGATATCCACTTCATCGACCGCTACGTCTCGGCAGCCGAAAAAGACTCGATGCTCGCATCCTGTGACTGCTACGTGTCGCTTCACCGCTCGGAGGGGTTTGGCCTCACGCTGGCGGAAGCGATGTGGTTTGAAAGACCGGTGGTTGCGACCGCCTACGGCGGTGTGCTGGAGTTCATGAACGACAAGAATTCGTATCCTGTCGGACATGAAATTGCGTATGTTGGTGATAATGCCCCGCCCTACCCACCCGACGGCCAATGGGCAGACCCCGACGTCGACGAAGCTGCAGCGCTTATGCGGCACGTCTTCAACAACCCCGAAGAGGCCCGGCAGCGCGGTAAGCAAGCAGCCGCCGACATCCGCCGGTCGCACTCTCCCCAAGTCTGCGGCGCCGCAATCGCTGCGCGGCTGCGAACGATCTACGAGCAGCTGCCACACACCGACGAGGAAGAAACGCCGGCGACTGAGATCCCGCCGCTCGACTCTGGCCTGCTGGCGGAACAGATTGAAGGCCAGACGCCGCCACGGGGAGGTCTGATCGCACGGGCAGTGCGCTCCCTCGCCAACAAGGTCGCTGCCCCCGAGCTTGAGCGTCAGCAGGGGACCAACCGCGCGCTCTTGGATCTGATCGAACGCTCGGACGAACGTACGCGCGAGCTGACACACGACCGGATGGCCGCTCAAGCTGAGCTGCTCGGACGGTTCCGCCAGACCGACGCACGGCTGGCAGATGTCACCACCCAGCTAAGCGCGGCTTCGAAATCTCTGAACGAAATAAGCCGCAGCGTCGAGAATCAGCTCGAGCAGCACCGTGCGCTTCCGTTCATCGCGGAAGATCTTGCGTTTGAAACCTGGGAGGAAACAACTGCCGGCACCGTCCAAGGCTTCAAGCACAACCCTTCAGAAGGCCACGCGCAAGGCGTTGAATTCACCGACGCCTTCCACGGAAGAGAAGCCCACGTCGGCGCGCTTCAGCGAGTATTTGTTGAGCTGCTGACGGGAGCGACGCCGATCCTTGAGATCGGCTGCGGCCGCGGCGAGCTGCTCGATCTCCTCCGAGACGCTGCGATTGGACCCGCGACAGGAGTTGACCTCGATCCCGACATGGTCGCCCACTCGCGCGCCAAAGGGCACACGGTCGAGCTCGGTGACGCTGTCGAGAGCCTCGGTTTGCGACCCGACCGCTCGCTCGGTGCTGTGGTTTCAGCCCAGCTGATCGAACACCTTCCATACGCTGATCTGCTGCGCTTACTCGATCTCTCAGCCGAGAAGCTACTCAGCGGCGGGCTGTTCATCGCGGAGACGGTCAATCCGCATTGCATCAATGCGATCAAAGCGTTCTGGGTGGACCCGGCTCACCAGCACCCGCTGTTCCCCGAAACGATGCTTCAACTGGCCCGCACTGCTGGGTTTTCGTCCGCTTACATCTTCTTCCCGAACGGCAGCGGCGACGTCGAAGCAGACCGCTTCACTTCGCCTGCCTACACGCTCGTCGCGAGTGCCAGATGAGCCCGCGTGATCAGTTATCCGCCCGGCCAGCGCCGGTGGCACGCGAGCCGGTAGACAAAGATCACCGGCAAGGCTTGCCGTTAGGCTGTCGCCGATGAGTGGGTTTGGTGAGTGGATACGGCGTAAACGCTTCGCAACGGCGGACCATGTCGGGATGCTTGACCGTCGGCTTGATCAACTGGCTACGGAAGCCGACGCGCGAGCGACAGAAGCCGACGCGCGAGCGACGGCTCAAGCTGCAAATATCGAGGCCCAACTTGTTGAGCTGACGCGGCTCACAGCCGACACCCGGGAAGCAAGCAACTACACGCGCCGAGCAGTCGAGTTGGGTCTTCCTGCGGAATTAAGTAGCGGCTCGCACTCACGCCCTACGGCCGAAAACTGGTTCGAGGCCCACTACTGGCAGGCGGCCGACCAGATTCTGAGCTTCATCGCCGCCGCCGGGCTGGGGATCGGCGGCAAGGATGTGGCCGACATTGGCTCCGGCGACGGAGTAATCGATCTCGCGCTGGCAACGCGTGGTGCGCCTGCATCGCTCGTCGGCTATGACGTCACACCAACCGACGCCGACGCCCTGCTCAAGGTTGCCGCCGAAGCTGGGATTGAGGAGCTGCCCGCCAACCTCAGCTTCGAGCAGTCCGGCTATGAAGCGATCCCGGCAGCCGATTCCAGCGTTGATCTCGTTTTCACTTGGTCGACCTTCGAGCACGTCAGCGAACCACTGGCGATGTTCAAAGAGATCCGCAGGATCCTGAGACCCACCGGAGCGTTGATGTTGCAGATCTGGCCGCTTTATTACTCCGACCATGGCGGCCATCTATGGCTCACTCACGGCGGCGGCTTCCCCCACCTGACGACTGCCGACGAACAGCTGCTCGCCGACCTTAAAGGCAAGGTCGGAACAGACGCCCGACGCCCCGCCGACGATGAGTACCTAAGCCTCAACCGCTTGACGCTCGACGAGCTCAATGAGCTGCTGCTGGCGGCTGACATGAAGGTCGCGCGAGCAGAGTTGCTGAGCGAAACGGTCAACATCCCGCCCCAGCTTGAAAACGTCCCGCTCAGCGACCTGCTGATCAGCGGCATCAAACTTCTAGCCGTTCCAGCCTGAGCCGTGAGGCGGGAGATTCGCTGGGCGGCAGGCCGGGAAGGCATGCCGATACCATCTTCGCGACGATGCCCGCGATCGCAGATCCGGTGAGCGGCGATGGCTGAGAGTCGCGGTCGCCCCCCCTCCACCGGTGGACCCAACGAACGCTCCGAATGGTTTCACGGCCACTTCGCCGCGGCTCAGGAAGTGATTGACCTGCTTGCCGCCAGCGGCGTCTCGATGGCCGGCAAGCGCGTCGCTGATATCGGCTGCGGCGATGGGATCATCGACCTCGGTCTGGCCGTCAAAGGGGAGCCCGCAGCGCTCTCCGGATTTGACCTGAACCCCGTCGATACCGACAAGCTTCTGGCCGAAGCGACGCAGGAGGCGGGAATCAAGAAGCTGCCCGCATCGCTCGACTTCATCGTCTCAGCACCGGAGCGGATCCCTGCCGAGGACAACAGTTTCGACATCGTCGTGACCTGGTCGGCCTTTGAGCACGTCACCGACCCCGAATCGCTGCTGCGCGATATCAAGCGCATAATGACCGACGATGGGGTTCTGTTTCTCCAACTGTGGCCGTTCTACAACTCCGAGCACGGAACGCACCTCTGGCAATGGTTCCCCGACGGCTACGCGCAGTTCACCCACAGCAACGAGCAGATCGCCGCGACGATCAAGGCCGACGCGTCAACCGACCCTGGCTGGGGCGAGATGATGCTCGGTGAGTTCAGGGCGCTAAACCGAATCACGCTCGACGACCTTGGCGAAGCGCTTAGCGCCGCCGGCCTGCGTGCTGTGCGCCTGAAGCCGATCGCCGGCGACAGCTTCCTTCCGCCGGAGACTGCGGGGACGGCATTGAGCGCTCTCGCAATCAGCGGCGTCCAGCTGCTCGCCGTGCCGAGCTGATGACAAGCGCCGGCGGCACTCGCCACATCCTGATTACCGGCGGCGCAGGCTTCGTCGGCGCAAACCTCGCGATCGCGCTGCGCGGCCGCCACGCCGATTGGCAGGTGACAGCGTTCGACAATCTCTACCGCCGCGGCTCGGAGCTGAACCTGCCGCGGTTGGAGGCGGCCGGCGTGACTTTCGTCAAGGGCGATGTTCGTGAACCGGACGAACTCCAGGCGCTCGCGCCGATTGACGCGCTGATCGAATGTTCAGCCGACCCTTCTGCATTGACCGGCACCGACGGTCAGACCGGCTACGCCTTCCACTCGAACCTTGTTGGCGCCTACAACTGCCTTGAACTGGCGCGGCGCGACAACGCACAGTTCATCTTCCTTTCAACCAGCCGCGTCTACCCGGTAGCGGCGTTGTCGGCGATCAAGCTCGACCAGCAGCCAAGCCGCTTCGCAATCGCCGCGCAGCAACAGCTGCCCGGCGTGTCACCGGCCGGGATTGCCGAAGATTTCCCACTCGACGGGGCCCGCACGCTGTACGGCACGACGAAGCTGGCGGCTGAGCTGCTGACCGAGGAGTACGCCGAGATGTTCTCGCTGAAGACTGTGATCAACCGCTGCGGCGTGATCGCCGGGCCATGGCAGATGGGGAAGATCGACCAAGGCGTCTTCACCTACTGGATGCTCGCCCACCAGTTGGGTCTTCCGCTCAGCTACATCGGCTTTGATGGCAGCGGCCGCCAGGTTCGCGACCTGCTGCACGTCGACGATCTGATCGATCTAGTTGAGCAGCAGCTTGACGATCCAGACCACTGGCGCGGCGTGAAAGCCAACGTCGGCGGCGGACTCAACGTCAGCCTGTCGCTGCGCGAGACGACAGACCTTTGCCGCGAGCTGACCGGCCATCAGCTGGAGATCACCGCTGCCGAAGAGGACCGGCCCGGCGACGTCGCCGTATACATCTCGGACTGTGCGAAGTTGCACGCACTGACCGACTGGCGACCGCAGCGTGACGCGCGCACGATCATGCGCGAGATTGGCGAGTGGATCGCCGCCAATCAGTCACTGCTGCGCGCAACGCTCGTTGACCCGGCCGACTGAAGCGACCAGCGCTCAGCGAGCGCAGACTGTCAGCGGCGCCGTCGGCTTTGCCTCGACTACCCAACGGACGGCGCTGCGATCTGCTGCGGCGGTAATCCGCGTCGGCGTCCCGGCCACTGCGGTGAAGCTCGGCACGGCCGGGAAGCTGCCGGCAAAGCGACGGACGTAGAGCGGAACGGCATCGGCCGATGCGACGACGAGCGAACTTCCGGGCGGCAGTGCAACGTCAACGCTGGTGGCAGCTGCAGCGACCGGCAGCAGCCGACGGCAGGAGCCGGCGGCTTGCGAGCGGGCGCCGCTAAGCGCGAGTAACTGCGGCGCGCGGCCGGTGACGGCCGGCGCTGCCGCCAGCTTCAGCTGGCCCGCTGCCAGCAGCAACGCGTCGGCCGCCTGACGGCGCGGCTCACTGGCCGTCGGCAGCGCTGCCGCAGCTACCGCGATCGAGCCGAAGTCGCGCTGCGCCTCGGCCGCGCCGCGCACCGTGATCACCGGATCCTCTCGCGGCACCGGCTGAAAATCAGGGTCCAACGCCGCGCCGACAACGGCCAGCGCGCCGAGCCGCCCCGACAGGACATCGGCGTTGGCCCGCAGGCCGGCGGCAAAGGCGCCGAGCGTTGAGTAGTTGGCGAGCGCGGCAACAGCAACTAGCAGCATCGCAACCGGCAGCGCCGCGGGCGCGAGGCGACGGCCGCGCAGCAGTTCAACAACGATCAGAACGATCAGCACTGCGCCGGGATAGATGTAGCGGGGCGCCAGCGGCTCACCAATGTCGGCGCGGGCCAACGCAGTCAACGCCCACAAAGCGACCGCCGTGCCGACGACGGCAACGAGCCACGGACTGACGCTGCGCGGTTTCGCAAAGCGAAGCGCCAGCACGGCGACCAGTGCCAGGACTAGTGGGCGGCCGTACTCGACGCCAAATCCGACCAGCCCACCGGCGGCATTCGACGCCATCTCGGCGGCGTAGCGCGGCGCCGCCGGAGCGTTCGCCGGGTTCAGCTCACTGACGCCGTAGCCGAGGTACCAGAGCGCGAATAACAGCAGCGGCAGGACGACCACCCAGGCGCGCTGCAGACGACGGCCGTCAAGGCCGATGATGACGATTGCCGCGACGGCAAACGGCAGCCCGATTGCGGCAGAGGCCAACGTGCCCGCCAGGCAGAGGCAGGCCAGCAGGTCACCACGAACGCTCTCGCGATCGAGCCCGACCAGCATCCAGACGCCAAAGGCCACCGCCAGTAGGAACGAGATCTGGAAAGCCCAGAGCAGGTCGTCGGCGGCGGCAAAGCAGACCAGCACAAGCGACGCCGCGACCAGCGCTCCCAGCTCACCGACGCGGCGTCGCGCCAGCACAAAGACGCCGAGGCCGACCAGCAGATGCAGCGCCACCAGCGCAAGCCGGAAGACCCAGTAGTGGTCCAGCCCCGCAAGCTGAAGCAGCAGCTTGTAGAGCAGCAGCGGTGCGAGCACGAGATGGCCGTTATGGGGCTGCAGCAACGTGCTTAGCGAGTGGCCGCGCCGCTCGATAATGAAGTTCCACTCGTCGTAGAACGGCAGCGTCCCGCGCCCCTGATAGAGGACTGCCGCAGCGACCAGCAGCATCACAGCTGCCAGCGCCAGTGGCACCCAACTTCGCTGCGACGGCGGGCCCGGCGCAGTGAACTGCTCAGCGGCCATCAGCCGCAACTTCCTGCTCGTCCGCCGTCGCGGACTGCGCAGCTGGCCTGCCGGCGTGCCAGCGTGACAGTCGTGCTGCAACCCCGGAGCGACGGTAGTCGCCGCGTGTCAGGTGGTGCTCCAGCCAGACCATCAGCACGATGAAGAGGTAGCGGCTGCCCATCTCCTGCAGGCGCAGCTTGCTCTCGCCGCTGACGCGGTTGGTCCAGGAGATCGGCACGATCGCGTAGGAGTGGCCGCGGACAACGGCCTTCAGCGGCAGCTCGACAGTGATGTTGAAGTGGTTTGACAGCAGCGGCTGGACAGTCTCGATTACCTCGCGGCGATAGGCCTTGAAGGCGTTCGTCGTGTCGTTGTAACCGTGACCGAAGAGCACGCGGATGAATACGTTGACGAGGCGGTTGAGTGCGAGCTTCAGCCTCGGGTAGCCGCTGACCACTCCGCCTGGCATGAAGCGCGAGCCAAAGGCACAGTCGTAGCCGTCCTCAAGCACCCGGTAATAGGCGACGAGGTCCTCGGGCGAGTCCGACAGGTCGGCCATCACGATCGCTACAGCGTCGCCGCTGAATTCATCAAGGCCGCACCGGATCGCGAAACCAAAGCCGTTAGGGCCATCGTTGCGGACGGCGCGGATGCCCGGGTCGTCGGCGGCCATCGCAGCGACAATCTCACCGGTACGGTCGGTCGAGCCGTCGTCTACGACGAGGATCTCGCGCTCGATCGCTTCACGGTCGAGCCGCTGAGCAATGGCGGTGACGGTCTGCGCAATTGAGGCTTCCTCGTTGTAGGCCGGGATGACGACGGAAAACTTCATCAGCCGGCCTTGGCCTCAGACAGCCAGCGCTCCGCGTTGAACTCGTAGATGTCACGCAGCACCGCTTCGATGCCGAAGGTCAGATCCCACTGCGGATAGTCGGCCTTGAATGCCGCCAGATCGCTGACCCACCACATGTGATCGCCAACCCGCGCCTCGTCGGAGACGGTGTACTGCAGCTCACGGCCGGCGAGCTGCTCGCAGAGCGCGATCGCCTCAATCATCGACACGTTCGACTGACGCCCGCCGCCAAGGTTGTAGACGGCCGCAGCGCGCGGCGAGAGATGGAACTGATGGAAGGCGCGAACAACATCGTGCGCATGGATGTTGTCGCGAACCTGCTTGCCCTTGTAACCGAAGACGGTGTACGGATCACCGCTGACTGTGCACTTCATCAGGTAGGCGAGGAAGCCGTGCAGCTCCGCGCCCGCGTGCTGCGGACCGGTCAGGCAACCGCCACGGAAGCAGACGGTCGGCATCCCGAAGTAGCGACCGTACTCCTGAACCAACAGGTCGGCGGCCGCCTTCGACACGCCGAACAACGAATGCGTGCAGAGATCGATCGACATCGTCAAGTCGATCCCGTCGTACCACGGGTGATCGACCGGCAGCTCCCAGCGTGTCGGCTGCTCCTCAAGCGGCAGGAAGTTCGGCCGGTCGCCATAGACCTTGTTGGTTGAGGTGAAGACGAAGGTCGCATCCGGCGTCAAGTCGCGCGCAGCCTGCAGCAGATTGAGCGTGCCGTTGGCATTAACGGTGAAGTCGGTCTGCGGTTCCGAGGCCGCCCAGTCGTGCGATGGCTGCGCGGCAGCATGGATTACCAACTCAATCGAGGAGCTGTTCTCGCTGAAGACGGCGCGGACCGCCTGCTCATCGCGGATGTCGACCGGCAGCGACCTGAAGGCGTCGCCCAGGTCGGCGGCCAGACGGTCGGTGGTCGGACCGGTGGTTGATCCGGGGCCGAAGAAGTAGGCCCGCATATCGTTGTCGAGCCCGATCACGTCGAAGCCCTGCTCGGCGAAGTAGCGGACCGCCTCGGCGCCGATCAGGCCGCCGGAGCCGGTGACGATTGCGGTTGGCATCTTGGGCTTCTGTTCTCCTGAATGGTTGTCAAGAAACGGCGGGAAATACGCAGATCACTGAGCTCCAACAGGCTACCGTCACGCCGCAGCGAAGTTGGGCACCCCGTACCATTGGGATCGTTCTATGGGCCTCATCAAGCTGAACGGCGCTGCTTCGCCAGCGCTGGCGCGCGACTCTGTCGTCGTCGTTATCCCCGTCTACAACGGTTATCAGCATGTTGCCGAGTCGGTCGCAGCGGCGCTCTCTCACACAGCTGATGACGTGCCGATCTGCATCATCAACGACGGCAGCACCGACCCTCAGGTTGACGACTTTGTTGAGCAGCTGGGCGCTTCCGACTCGCTGCAACACACCGTCTACTACATCGACCACGCCGAGAACGTCGGCTTTGTTGAGAGCTGCAACGAGGCCTTTGAGCGCTTTGCGCCAGCCGACATCCTGATCCTCAACAGCGACTGCGTTGTCAGCGAGCGGTGGCTGGAGCGTATCCGTGCAACAGCTGCCAGCGATCCGCGGATCGCCACCGTCAGCGTCCTTGCGAACAGCGCGACGATCCTCTCGATCCCAGAGCGCAACGAACCGACGAGCGCATCGCAGCTCCCCTCGCTCGATGCAGCCGCCCGGCTCGTCAGCCAGAACTCAGCCGCCAGCAACCCTGAAATCCCGACCGCGATCGGGCACTGCATGCTGATCAGGCGAGCGGCGCTGGAGCTTGTCGGCGGCTTTGACCCGATCTTCTCGCCCGGATACGGCGAGGAGGTTGACTTCTCACAGCGCTGCGTGATCCAAGGTCTGAAACACGTCGTAGCCGACGACGTCTACGTGCTGCACCATGGCGGCGTCAGCTTCGGTGAGCAAGCCAAGCTGGTTCAGGAGCCGCGCGACCGAATCACTGCCGAGCGCTACCCGTGGTACTTGGCAGCTGTTCACGACGCGCGAATGCGAACCGAAGGGCCGCTTGATAGCGCGTTGCTGGCGGCGAGCCTCTGCCTGCGCCGCCCCCGCGTGACGGTCGACGGTGCCTCTCTAAACGCCGCCAAGGCGGGGACACAGATCCACACGCTGGGCGTGATCTCAGCACTGACCGCCGGCGGCGAGGTTGACCTGCGGATCCTGGTGCCAACGCCGCTTGACCCGGAGGTCGCCGAGCGGATCGCCGGCTTTGGCCCGGTTGAGCTGCTGCCGTTCGACGAGATCGACGAGCAGACTGAGCTGTCGGACATCGTCCACCGCCCCTTCCAGCTGACAAAGCCGTCGGACCTTCAGTTCCTGCGGAAGCTCGGCCACCGCGTTGTCGTCAGCCAGCTTGATCAGATCGCCTACCACAACCCCTCCTACTTCGATGACGCAGCGGCGTGGCTGGAATACCGCCAGACGACGATCGACGCACTGGCAAACGTTGATCAGGCCATCTTTATCTCACAGCACTCGGCCGATGATGCGATCAAGAGCGGCCTGATCAGGCCCGACCGGGCAGACGTGATCCACCTTGGCATCGAAGAACTCGGCCCCGATCAGCAGCTGGTGGCGACGCCGCCGTCGGCGACCGAACAGCTCGGTGGACGACCGTTCCTGCTCTGTCTGGGGACCAACTTCAGCCATAAGAACCGCGTCTTCGCAATCCGCTTGCTGGCCGCGTTGCGGCGCATCGGTTGGGACGGTTGGTTGATCTTCGCCGGGCCGCACGCCGCGTCGGGGACATCGGCGGCGGCCGAGCAGGCAGAGCTGAGCGGCGATCCGCAGAGCGCAGCCCGCGTGCTCGACCTGGAAGCGGTCGAAGAGGGCGAGAAGCTGTGGTTGATGACCGAGGCCGCTGCTGTTGTCTACCCGACGACGCACGAAGGCTTTGGTCTGGTGCCGTTCGAGGCGGCGGCGGCCGGCGCGCCCTGCTTGTTCGCCTCGCACAGCTCACTGGCCGAGCTGTTTCCGGCCGAGCTGGCGACGATCACACCCTGGAACGCTGATCTGACGGCCCGGCGGGTGCTGCCGTTGCTGACGCCGGGGCCGCAGCGTGACCGGCAAGTGGCGGCGATCCGCGAGATCGGCGAGACGCTGACCTGGACTGCCTACGGCGAGCAGCTGCTTGCCTCCTACAAGAAGGTTTTGGAAAGGCCAAGCGCCGCTTATTCGGTGCTGAATCGTCAAGGGCAGGGAGCCGTCTCGCGCGAGGGTTACTGGCTGGTCGGGCCGGAAGGGCTGCTCGATGAGCGATATGAGCGGCCACTGTTGGCGATCTCCAGCCGACCGTGGCTTGCGACTCTGCTGCTACGCCCGCTGGAATGGGGGTACCGAGTCTTCTACGCGGCCGGGCGGGCAGTGCGCCGCGGCAGGCGCGCGGGCTGATGCTCTCCAACTTCCGCGCCAACGGCTACACGATCTCGGCGCAGGCATACCGCCGCTTTGCCTACGCCGCACTTGTCGCCTTGTGGCTGATCGTGCTGACCGGCGCCGCGGTGCGCCTGACAGGGAGCGGACTCGGCTGCCCTGACTGGCCAAAGTGCTACGGCGGGATCGTCGCCCCGCTACAGCTTCATGCCTGGATTGAGTACGGCAACCGCCTGCTGTCGGGGGTTGTCAGCGTCGCCGCGATCGCTGCCGGCGTCCTGGCATGGCGGCGCCGACCGTTCCGCTGGGAGTTGGCACTTTTTGGAGCGCTGCTGCCGCTCGGCGTGATCGCGCAGGTCGGTCTCGGCGCACTGACCGTCAAGCATGAGCTCGCGCCCGGCTACGTGATGGGGCACTTCGTCCTTTCAATGCTGATCCTTGACGCCGCCTTCGCGCTTGCCTGGTGCTCAACCTACGAGCCGGGAGAGCGCAAGCGCTCGCACGACTGGCTGGGCGTCTGGGCGGTTCGCTGCCTGCTGCCGCTCGGCGCCCTGACGATGACTGTCGGCACGGCTGTCACAGGAGCCGGACCGCATGCCGGCGGCGCAGGGACCGGCGACGTCGTCCCACGGCTTGACTTCCGTGGCGCCGACACCTTGGCCTGGGTCGTCAACCGGCACGCCGCCCTGGCAGTGATCTTGCTGCTCAGCGTGATCGCCGTGACACTGCTGCTACGCCGACCCGGCGGCGACCGACGCGCCGTCCGACCGCTAACGGTGCTTACTGGATTGATAATCGCCCAGGCGGCGCTCGGAATCGCTCAATACAACCTGCAAGTGCCGGCTGAGATGGTCTGGTTCCACGTGCTGCTGGCGACGCTGGTCTGGGGAGCGATGCTCTGGTCGGTAGGCCGCGCCGGGTGGCTCGCGCCGCGCGGCGAGACCGCGGGGCCGGCGAACGAGCAAAGCACTGTGCGAGCATAAGCCGATGCCCGAGCAGTCCCACGTTGCGCCCGCAGTGGTCGTAGACGATCTCTCAAAAACGTTCCGGATCCCGAAGGAGCAGGTTCACACGCTGAAGGAGCGGGCGCTGCACCCGCTGCGGCGCAGCGCCAACCACGAGTTTGCCGCACTGCGCAACGCCAGCTTCGCCGTCAGCAAGGGAGGCTTCTTCGGGATTGTCGGCCGCAACGGCTCAGGCAAGTCGACGCTGCTCAAGTGCCTGGCCGGGATCTACAAGGCGGATAGTGGCACGATCCGGATCGACGGACGGGTTTCGACCTTCATCGAGCTGGGAGTTGGCTTCAACCCGGACCTCGCGGCGCGCGACAACGTCGCGCTGAACGCCGCGATGCTCGGGCTGTCGAAGCGCGAAGCGCGGCGTCGATTTGACGCCGTGATCGACTTCGCTGAGCTGCGTGACTTCACTGAGCTAAAGCTGAAGAACTACTCCTCCGGCATGCTGGTTCGATTGGCATTTGCGGTGATGATCGAGATCGACGCCGATGTGCTGCTGATCGACGAAGTACTTGCCGTCGGCGACGCCGCATTCCAGCAGAAGTGCTTCGACCAGTTTGAACAGATTCGCGCCAGCGGTCAGACAGTCCTACTGGTGACGCACGACATGGGTGCGATACATCGCTTCTGTGACGAGGCAATTCTGCTTGAACACGGCCAGATTGTGGCGGCCGGCGATCCGCTGACGGTCAGCGATCGCTACCTCGACCTCAACTTTTCGCAGGCGGCGCGGGAGAAGGTGGCGGCAGGCGAGCGCCCGCCAGCCAATTCGGACGAGGCTTTTGGCGACGGGCGGGCCGTGATCGAGCGGGCCTGGTTTGAGCTTGACCAGGGCGGCGAAGCGACGACACTGCCAAACGGGGCAAAGACAAGCTTCGCGATGGCGGTGCGCTTCACCGAGGCGGTCGTTAACCCGGTCTTCTCGGTGACACTGCGCAGCAGCTCCGGCGTGCCACTGCTGTCGCTCTCGTCTGACTGGAACAGCGAGCCAGCAGGGGCGTTCAAGTCGGGCGAAACGGCTGTCTGGCGAGCCTCATTCGACAATCTGCTTGGGCCCGATCGCTACAGCGTAAGCCCGTCCGTAACGCTCGGTGGCGGCGCCGTCTTGGCACTTCGAGAGAGGCTACTGAGCGTTGTTGTGACCCGCTCGGCGCCGACCGGTGCGCTGGTCGACATTCCGTTTGATCAGGAACTTCAGCGCGGCCTGCCAGCTGAGAGCCAGCAGGAGGTCGAACGATGATCCAACCGGCAGCCGAGGCGCAGCCGGCCGAGGAAGGCATTGGCCGGGCCGTCACCGGTCCGACGGCGATGGGCAACGACCCGCGGCGCTTCTGGCACCTCACTTGGACGCTCGCGACAACCGAGTTCAAGCTGCGCTTCTTTGGATCGATGCTCGGCTACTTCTGGCAGCTGATGCGTCCGCTGCTGCTGTTCGCGATCCTTTACGCCGTCTTCGTCGGGATTCTCAACACCGGCGACGACCAGCCGCTATTTGGCGTCGCGCTGCTGCTCGGCATCGTCGTCTTCCAGTTCTTTGCCGACAGCACCGGCGCATCGATCAAGTCGCTGATGGCGCGCGAAAACCTGATCCGCAAGATCGACTTTCCGCGTGCCGCGATCCCCGTCTCGTGCGTTCTGCAGGCGATCTTCAATTTCGCGCTGAACCTAATCCCGGTCTTCATCTTCCTGATCGCCGCCGGCGGGTCCGTCTACCTGAGCTGGCTGGAGCTGCCGCTGATCCTGGCGATGCTGATCATCTTTGTGACCGGGCTATCGCTGCTGCTGTCGGCGATGTTCGTCAGCTTCAGGGACGTTGAGCCGATCTGGGAAGTGATCTCTCAGGCGCTCTTCTATGGAACGCCGATCCTCTACTCGCTCTCGATCGTGATTGACAAGATTGGGCTAACCGCCGCCCAGATCATGCTCGCCAACCCACTGGCAGCGGCGATTCAGCAGCTACGACACGCGATTGTTGACCCCTCCTACCAGAGCCCGGGGCAGATCTTCGGCACAACTGCCGGCGACCTGATCCCAATCGGGATCTCGCTGCTGACGTTTATCGTTGGCGCGCTCTACTTCCGCCGCATGGCGCCGCTGATCGCCGAGCGCCTCTAAGCGCTGGCAACAAAACTGAACGGCAGCGAGCCGACGACCTCGGCCAGCGAGGGTGCGTCGCGGTCACGCTCAGAGACCGACAACTGACCTTCGGGCAGCGGCCACTGGATCGCGATCTGCGGATCGTTCCAGGCGATCCCGCGCTCGGTTGCCGGGTCGTAGTAAGCCGACTGCTTGTAGATCACATCGGCGACTTCGCTCAGCACGCAGAAACCGTGCGCAAAGCCAACCGGCACATAGAGGAGATGCATGTTCTCGTCGCTCAGTTCGACGCCGTCCCATTGGCCAAAGGTCGGTGACCCCGCGCGCAGGTCGACGATCACATCCCAGATCGCGCCGCGGCCGCAGCGGACAATCTTTGACGAGCCATCGCCGACCGCAAAGTGCAGGCCTCGTACAACGCCGCGGGCCGAGCGTGAGTGGTTGTCCTGAACAAATGCTTCGCTGATGCCGTGATTAGCCAGATCGTCGGCGCGAAAGGTCTCGCAGAAGAAGCCCCGACCATCGGGAAAGACGTCCGGCACGATCAGCGAGGCGCCGGGCAGCGATGTCGGTTTCAGTTCCACGAGCAGAAGCCTAGAGCCAGCCGCAAGCGGCCGACCGTCGCGCGGTGCGCCGGCCAGCTAGCGTTAGCCGCCGATGACGCGGGCACTGATAACCGGTATCACCGGCCAGGATGGTTCCTACCTGGCTGAGTTGCTGCTCGAGAAGGGCTACGAGGTGCACGGCATGGTGCGCCGCTCGTCAACCGAGACATTCGATCGAATCGAGCAGATTCGCGACCGCGTAACGCTGCACCAGGGCGACCTGCTGGATCAGCGCTCAATGGTTGACGCGCTGCGAGCCAGCAAGCCGGATGAGATCTACAACCTCGCGGCAATGAGCTACGTGGCAACCTCATGGGTGCAGCCGACGCTGACAGCTGAGTTCACCGGCGTCGGTGTAACACGGATGCTTGAAGCGATGCGTGAGGTCTGCCCTGACGCACGCTTCTACCAAGCTTCGTCGAGTGAGATGTTCGGCAAGGTGCTGCAGGTACCGCAGACCGAGCAGACACCGTTCTACCCACGCTCACCGTACGGCGTCGCCAAGGCCTACGGCCACTTCATCACCGTCAACTACCGCGAGTCTTACGACCTGCACGCCACCAGCGGCATCCTTTTTAACCACGAGTGTGTTCGATCGAACGCCCCGCTGCTTGTGCGTGAGAGCGGCATCGTTGCGGTCAAGACGCCGGCCGACCTCGTGCCCTATACGCGCAACGGCCGCAGCACGCAGAGCTTCGCACCGGACGGCCTGCTGGAGATCTGGGACGGGAATGACTGGACGCCGGTCACGACCGTCACCGCGACGCGCCGACGAGCGACCGATCCCGACCACCGACTGCTGGGAATCGAAACCCGCGCAGGCGTGGTCGAAGTCACCGCGCACCATCACATGCTCGATAGCGACCGCGACCAGATCGTGGCGCGCGACGTAGCCGAGGGTGACCGATTGGCGCTGTGGGGCGAGGGCGTGTTCGCCCAGGAGGACGCTCCCGAAACCCCCGGCTGGAGCACGCTCGCCCCGGAACTCGCCGAGCTGCTCGGGCTCCTGGTCGCCGACGGGTACGTCGGTCGCGATGGGCACGGGGCGCAATTCACCAACAACGATGGAGCGCTGCGTCGGCGCGTGGCGGAGCTGTGGTCGCGGTGTTTCCTTGGCTCCAGCCGTCAGTGGGAAGGCGCGTCGGGCTTCGATGCGGACGCCTCGGTTCATCAGCTCGCGCTGACCGGCGCGCCGTCCGTGCTCCCGTGGCTGCGTCAGCAGCTCTACACGTCGCGTGACCTGAAGCAGGTTCCCGCGCTGGTGCTAAACGCCGGCCCGGAGCAGCACGACGCGTTTCTCGCCGGGTACTACGCAGGGGACGGCCTCAAGCGCGGCAAGGGCGTCTCCGTCAAGACGAACAGTCCGGTTCTCGCGCTCGGGCTTACCTGGCTGTACGCCCTGCGCGGCCAGGAGGCATCGGTCTACGCCGAGCGCCGCGGGGAGCGGACCTACTACCAGCTGAACCTCGCATCGCTGGACCGCGTCGGCGCCAAGGGGCAGCACCTGCGCAAGGACCCTGCCGAGGTCCGCCGCACCGTCACGATCGAGCCGACCGACGACGACGACTTCGTCTTCGACCTCGAGACCGAGAGCGGTCTCTTTGCCGCCGGTGTCGGCCGGGTCGTCGTACACAACTCCCCTCGCCGTGGGCTCGAATTTGTGACACGCAAGATCACCTGGCACGCCGCGGCGATCAAACTCGGGCTGGCCGACAAGCTGGCGCTCGGCAACCTCGACTCAGAGCGTGACTGGGGCTACGCGAAGGACTACGTCGAAGCGATGTGGCTGATGCTTCAGCAACAGACGGCCGAGGATTACGTGATCGCCACAAACGAAACCCATTCGGTGCGCGAGTGCGTTGAGGTTGCCTTCGACGAGGCCGGCGTAGCCGACTGGGAGCAGCACGTCGCGCTTGACCCGCAGTTCGTCCGGCCGGCCGAAGTTGATCTGCTGATCGGCGACTACACCAAGGCTGAGCGGGAGCTCGGCTGGAAGCCGAAGACAACCTTTGAGGAGCTGATCCGCTTGATGGTGCGCTCCGACCTTGAGCTGCTGTCCAGTTAGCTGCCGGCCAGATCCGCCAGGTCGGCGGCGACCATCTCAGCAATCATCTGCTCGAAGCTGATCTGCGGCTTCCAGCCAAGCTGGCGTGCAGCACGGGACGGGTCGCCGACCGGCGCGGTCGGCTCCGGCGGACGGACAAATGACGGGTCAACGCGAACTGCACTCTCGGCGCGATCGGCGATCCCAGCGGCGCTGAACGCAACCTCAACTAGCTGGCGGACGCTGCGCGCCTCGCCGCTCGCCAGCACGTAATCGTCGGCGCCGTCGGCGCGAAGAGCCAGCACGGCGCCGCCGACAATGTCGCGCGCGTCGGACCAGTCGCGGACAGCATCAAGGTCGCCCAGCAGCAGCTCGCTCTGCTGACCAAGCGCGATCGCCGCGGCGCCGCGCGTCACCTTGCGCGGCAGGAATTGCGGCGGGCGACGCGGCGACTCGTGGTTGTAGAGAATGCCGCCGCAGGCGAATAGGCCATGGTGCTCTCGCATCGTCCTCACAAGTCCCAGCGCGGCCAACTTGGCAACGCCATATGGAGTCCGCGGGCGCATCACTGACTCTTCCCGCTGCGGGCTCTCGTTGGTATCACCAAAGACCTCGGCCGAGGCTGACACCCAGACGCGCGGCCGCTGCTCGGCAGCGACGGCAGCTGCCAGCAGCTCGGCCGTTGAGCCGACAATTGCAGCGATCGTCTGGCCCGGGTCGTTCCACGAGTCGGGGACGAAGCTCGGCGCCGCGAGATGGTAGATCTCATCGGCCGCGGCCGCGCTGACAGCAGCGCTCAGTGAGCCGGCGGTCAGCAGGTCACCTGCGATGTAGTCGATCCGGTCGGCGACCAGAGAGAGGTTGGGTGCGTCGGCTGCTTTGGCGACACGGTCAAAGCCGAAAACCTCATATCCGTCGGCCAACAGTCGCTCCGCCAGATAGGAGCCATCCTGTCCAGCAATCCCGGTGATCAGAGCGCGAGCCATCGCCGCCAGCCTAGACGCTCGCCGCGAGCGCGGCCGGCAGTGGCCGCTGCGATACTGCCGACGATGCCCGCAGATGATCTCCGACCAAGCACGGCCGACACTAGGCCACAGGTGCGGGCCGAGATAATCGAGGTGCTTGGCATCCCTATTGCGCTAACGAACTACCGCCAAACAATCGACTGGATCGATGATGCGATCGCTGCAGGCCACCGCGGCTACATCTGTGTCGCTCCTGTCCATCTTGTGATGCTCGCTCAAGAAGATCCTCAGCTGGCAGCGGCGGTCCGGGCAGCCGACTTCGTCGTGCCGGACGGACAGCCGCTTGTCTGGTCG
Organism: Solirubrobacteraceae bacterium; assembly: GCA_039745115.1. Lineage (GTDB taxonomy): Bacteria > Actinomycetota > Thermoleophilia > Solirubrobacterales > Solirubrobacteraceae > F1-60-MAGs163. The sequence continues at coordinate 111,315 of JBCJRT010000003.1, read as the reverse complement.
GTAACGGCGCTCGGCGGCAAGGGCGCAAGTCGCGTATATGGACCCGACCTGATGATCGAAACGTGCCGCCGTGCGGCCGAGACCGGTACGAAGATGTACCTCTTTGGTGGCCGCAACGACGACGCTCTGGCACTGCTGTGCAGAAAGCTACTGGAGCGCTTTCCGGGGCTGCAGATCGTCGGTTCGCAGGCCGTTCCGTTCCGTCCGGCGAGCGAGCAGGAGGAGCTCGACAGCGCCGAGCTGATCAACGCCAGCGGTGCCGAGATCGTTTGGGTTGGCACCGGCCAGCCTCGGCAGGAGCTATGGATGGCGCGGATGCGCCCCCGGTTGGAGACGCCGATCCTGATCGGCGTTGGCGCAGCGTTTGACTTCCACGCAGGCCTGGTGCCACAGGCACCACCGCTGCTCCAGGACGCCGGGCTCGAGTGGGCCTACCGACTGATGCACGAGCCGCGCAGGCTCTGGCGCCGCTACCTGATTTACAACCCACGCTTCATCTCCGCCTTCATCGGCCAGCTGCGCGCGCGCCGCTGATTAGCGCAGCGCGGCGAGCGTCGCCGCAACGCCGTCGCGCAGCCCAACTTTCGCAGTGAAGCCGAGTTGATCGCGCGCCAGCGCGACGTCCAGCAAGCTGCGCTGAAGCTCACCTTCACGCGGCGCCGCAAAGTGCGGGTTGAGTGGTCCTTCGCCTGGGTCGGCGGCCGCCGACAGCGCCGCAAGAACGTCGAGCACACTTGAGTCGATGCCGGTGCCAACGTTGTAAGGGCCGCCGGGAGCAGGGTGGCTGGCCGCCAGCAGGTTGGCGGCGACGATGTCGCTGACGAAGGTGTAGTCGCGCCGCGCCGTGCCGTCGCCGAAGACGGTTGGCTGCTCGCCGCTCAGCAGTCGACCAGCGAAGATTGCGATTACGCCGGCCTCGCTGGCCGGGTTCTGGCGCGGGCCGTAGACGTTGCCGTAACGCAGCGTGACCGTCTGCAGTCCGTGCAGGCGCGAAGCCCAGGCGCAGTACAGCTCGGCGCACTGCTTGCTCTGGCCGTAAGCCGAAACCGGCTGCGGCGTGACTGTCTCCGGCGTTGGCATCACGTCGGTATCGCCGTAGATCGCGCCGCCGGTTGAGGTGTTGACGAGGCGGCGGGCGCCAGCGGCGTGGGCGGCCTCCAGCACGTTGATCGTGCCAACGACATTGACCGAGGCATCGAAGGCCGGGACCTTGAGCGCGCGGCGAACATCGATCTGCGCCGCGAGATGGAAGACCAGCTCCGGCCGCGCCGCCGTGAACGCCGCTGCGACAGCTTCGCCGTCACGGATGTCGATCTGGTGGAGCGTGGCGCCGGCGTCGAGCGCCGATTTTAAGTTCCGGGCCCGCCCTGAAGACAGGTCGTCGATCACGGCGACCTGATCGCCGCGCGCCAGCAGCGCGTCAACAAGGTTTGAGCCGATGAAGCCGGCGCCGCCGGTTACGAGCGTTCGCATCGGCTGATCGTACGCGCTCTACGACCCGTAGATCGCGGCCAGCTTGGCGGCGACGACGGCCGGTGAGGCGATCGCGCTGATCCGCTCGGCGTTTGCTTTGCCGCGCGCGCTGTCGCCCCACAGCTGATTGATTGACACTGCGAGCGCCGCGGCGTCGCCAGGCGCAACCAGATCCTCGGCTGGCAGCAGTTCGCTCAGCGCGCCGGCGCTGGTCGCGGCGACCGGCAGCGCTGCGGCCATCGCCTCGGCCGCCGACAAGCCAAAGGTTTCAGCGAAGCGCGATGGGACGATTGCCAGCGCCGCAGCAGCGCGCAGCCGCGCTAGCTCGTCGTCCGGCACGCGACCGACGAATGTCACATCGCTGCCGAGCCTTGCGGCGAGCGCGCGAAGCGCCGCCTCATCAGGGCCGTGGCCTGTCAGCAGCAGCGGCCGCCCGGCGCGAGCGCAGGCCTCGATCGCGATGTCAACGCCCTTCTCGGCGGACAGTCGGGCCGAGCAGATCGCGTACCCGCCCGCGGCCGGCGTGGCCGTCAGCGCCGCGGAAGCGACTGGGTAGGGCACGATTTCGACCCGAGCCTGTTCGATCGGTGCGCCAAGCCGGCGCAGGCGGTCCAGTGTCGTCTGATTCGCGACCAGCACGACATCGGCCTCGGCGATGGTGCGAGCCGACCAGGCACTCAGAGAGCCGGCGTACAGCGCCGCTTCAGCGCGCGACCCGCCGCGACAGTTGAGCCGCAGCCCGGGGCGGGTGTCACGGCCATGGCAACGTGTGCAGTCGTTGCCGGCCGGATCAAGGCAAGTGCCGGCGGCGCAGACCAACCGGTACTGATGCAGCGACAGGATCGTCCTAGCCCCGGCCGCTCGCGCAGCAGCCAGCGCCCTCCAGCCGAATGACGGCAACAGGTTGTGGGCGTGGACGACCCGAGCGCCAGTGCGCTTCACAGCATCACCAACCTCACCCGCGTCCAGCCCGCCGCGCGCCAGCGCCAGCGCCGCGTCAAGGCCCGACAGCGTGGCGCTGTCACGGCGCAGCAGCTCGGCCGGCTCACCGAGCTGCTCAGGGATTAGCCGCAGCAGATCATCAACAACTCGTTCCTCGCCGCCCAGCGTGCGGTATTGGTTGTGCAAAAGGAGGATCACAGCGTCCGGCCACGCTAGCGTCAAACGGCGATGTCGCCATCTGCCGCAATCATCATCCCCACGCGCGGGCGGCCGCATTACCTCGAACGGACGCTGCGCTCGATCAAACAACAGGCCAGCGGCGCAGGCGTACCGGTAATCGTTGTTGACGACGGCCCCGACTTAATGACAAGGACGGTCGCCGAGGCGCACGGCGCCCGCTACATCGACGCAGGCGCCGGCGATGGCCTTAACGCGGCACGTAACCGCGGCGTTGCGGCAACCGACAGCGAGCTGCTGATCTTCGCCGATGACGACGTTGAAGTCAGCAGCGGCTGGCTGGCTGCGTTGCTTGCAGGCGCCGCCGCTGCGGACGACGAGGTTGGCGTCTTTACCGGCCCGATCAACGCCCGGATTGAGGATCATCGCTTCCGCGCCTGCGGCCGCGAGGGCTGGCCGATCACGACCACCGACATGGGGCCGGCTGACACAGATTGCGAGGTCGCTTGGGGATCGAACATGACGATCCGCCGCAGCGCCTTTGAGCGGGTTGGACCATTTGACCCGCTGCTTGCCGTCGGCGGCGATGAGGAGGAGTGGGAGGCGCGCTGGCGACGTAGCGGCGGCCGGATCCGCTACCTCGCCGCCGCATCCGTGGATCACCTGCGCTGCGGCGACGATTCACGGCTTGGATCACTCTGTAGCGTTGCCCGTAGCCGCGGCCGCGTTGCACGGCGCTTTGACGAGTCGCGCGGATCGGCGCCGGGGGTCGGCGCCGAGCTGGTCACGCTGATCGGCTGCCTGTGGCACGGGCCACGGAGGCTCTGCGCGATGGGGCCGGTGATGGCAGCCCACAGCTGGGGCCGGCTGGAGTCGGCGATCTCGCGCCGGCCGCTCGCTGAAGCGCCGGTGATTGCCGGCGTCAACGACTTTCTTGCGCCTGGCAGCGGAATCGTTGCCGGCCGCCGTGCCCGGCTGCTGGCTCTGGCCGACCGCGGCCTTGACCTGCGCGCCGCGCGCAGCGGCCGTGCGTTGGCACGAGCCGCCGCGCAGGCGCCGCGGCGCAGCGTGCTGGTGCTGACCGTCGCCGCCGAGGGCGAAACCTTGTTGACGGCGCAGCGCAGCGAGCTGGAGCGCTCGCGCCACGACGTTGAGCTGCGCGTTGGCGCCGCCGGCGCGGCCGGCAAGTTCGAAAACCTCAACCTGCTGTTCGCCGCGGCCGAACGCCAGCAGTACGACTGGATTGTTGTTCTTGACGATGATGTCGACCTGCCAAGCGGCTTTCTCGACTCGTTCCTGTTTGCCGCCGAGGCGGCGCAGCTGCAGATCGCCCAGCCGGCCCACCGACTGCATTCGCACGCCGCTTGGCCGATCACGCGCCGGCGCAGCGGCCTGCGCTCGCGCCGCACCAACTTTGTTGAGATCGGCCCGGTAACAGCGTTCGCGCCAGCCGCAGCGGCCGAGCTGATCCCCTTCCCGCAGCTGCGTATGGGCTGGGGACTGGACTGCCACTGGGCAGCAATCGCGGCCCAGCGCGGCTGGCCGGTCGGGATCGTTGACGCGACGCCGGTCGGCCACACGCTGCGCGCGACGGCCGCCGACTACCGGCGCGATGAGGCGATCGCCGAGGCCCAGTCATTCCTTGCCGAGCGGCCCTACCTGCGCCGCGATCAGGTCCGTACGATCGGTAGCCAACGATGAAGGTTGCCGTAATCGCCGAGTTCTACCCCCGCGCCGACGATCCGGTGCTGGGTATCTGGGCGCACCGTCAGGCGCAGGCCGCGATCGCCGCCGGGGCCGAGCTGCGCGTTGTTGTCCTCAACCGCGTCGTGCCGCCGGCGGCAACGCCGCTGCTCAGGCGCGTCCCAGCGGCCGTCCGTCTGGCGCGCCACCCTCGGCGCAGCGAACTAGACGGGATTGAGGTGAATTACGTGCGCTACGCGTCACCGCCGAGGCAGCGCTCATACGGCTCGTGGGGCAGCTGGGCGGCAAAGCCGCTCGGCCGCGCCCTGGAGCGGCTGCATAAGGACTTCCGATTCGACTTGATCCACGCTCACAACGCCGTGCCGGCGGCCGACGCCGTGCTCAGCGCCGGCGTCACAACGCCGCTCGTCGTCTCCGTCCACGGCGCCGACATCTACTACACAGCGCCGCGAGGAGGTGACGGACGCAGCGCCGTTGAGCGGGCCTTTGAGCGCGCACGGCTGGTAATTGCCAACAGCGAAGGGATCGCCGCTGCCTGCGCCCAGCTTGGATCAGCGACAACCGAGATTGTGCACCTAGGCACCGACCTGCCCGAGCAGCCAGCGCAGCGGCCAGAGCAACCGACGCTCGTCACCGTTGGCCACCTGATTGAGCGCAAGCGCCACGCCGATGTGCTGCGGGCGATCTGGGTGCTGCGTGAGCGCTTCCCCAGCCTTCGCTACGTGATCATCGGCGACGGGCCGGAGCGGGGACGGCTGGAACTGCTGACCGACGCGCTGGGGCTGCGCGAGCGGGTCGAGTTCACCGGCCAGATGGAAAACGCGGCGGCGCTGGAGCGGGCGCGGCGCTGCTCAATCTTCGTCATGCCGAGCGTTGATGAGGCCTTCGGCGTCGCCTATATCGAAGCGATGGCCGGCTGGCTGCCAGCGATTGGCTCAGTCGGCGAGCCCGGGCCGGCCGAGATCCGCCGCTACGGACAGGGGATGCGGATCGTGCCGCCGGCCGACGTTGAGCGGCTGGCCGAGCGGCTCGGTGAGATGCTCGAGGACACCGAGCTGATCGCCCAGGTCGGCGGCCAGGCGCGGCGCACAGTCGAGGCTGAGTTCAGCTGGGATGCCTGCGGCGCGGCGACCGTCGCCGCCTACGAGAAGGCTCTGGCGCAGTGAGCAAGCCGATCCTGCTGGTCACGAATCAGGTACCGCCCGACCGCGTTGGCGCGCTGCTCGAGCTGCACCGGCGCGAAGGGCTAAAGGTTGCGATCTACGACGGCAAGACCCACCACGGCAGCGACGGCGTGGACGACCCCGGCGTGCCGTTCATCAGGTCAAGCCAGCGCGGCATCTACCGTGCGGCGGCGAGCGGCCGCTACCGCGCCGTGATCGCGACCAGCGCCGGCCGCGTCGCCTTGCCGGCCGCCTACTTCGGTGCACGCCGCGCCGCTGTGCCGTTCATCTACTGGACCGGGATCTGGCACCAGATTGCGACGCCGGCGCACATCGCCGCCGCGCCGCTCGTCCGCTGGATCGAGTCGCACGCCGACGCCGTTATCGCCTACGGACCGCACGTCGCCGAGTACGTCAAAGGTCACGGCGCGACCAATGTTCACGTCGCACCGCAGCCGGTCGATGTTGACTTCTGGTCGGTCCCTGGGCGCGCGGCGGCCTGGCGCCAACAGCTTGGCGAGCCGGCCTTCCTCGTCGGCGTCGCCGGCCGTAGCGAGCCAGGCAAAGGGCTTGAGCTGGCGGTCAGCGCCTGGCAGCGCAGTGGCCTAGCGGCGCAAGGCGCAATGCTGGCGATTGCCGGCAGCGCCGACGCTGGCGCCGCGCAGCCGTCGATCGCCGCGCTCGGCCAGCTCAGCGCCGGGCAGATGCGCGACCTTTACGCCGCCGCCGACATCTGGCTGGTGCCCTCACTGGCAACGCGCAACTTCCGTGAGCCGTGGGGACTCGTCGTGAATGAAGCGATGCTGCAGCAGACGGCGGTTATCGCCAGCGACGCCGTTGGTGCGGCGGCCGGCGGGCTGGTCGTCAACGAGCAGACCGGGCTGGTCGTTAGCGCCGGTGACGAGGCGGCGCTGGCGGCGGCAATCCAGCGACTGGCGCGCGAGCCCGAGCTACGCAGCTCACTGGCCGCGGCCGGCGCGCAGGTAGCGGCGCAGTACGACTACGCGGCCTGGGCTGCGGCCTGTTCGGCGGCGCTGAAGAGCGTCGCCGCTGGGTGAGGCGCCTGCTAGCGTTGGCTCTCGCCGCAGACGGGGTTTATCTGGTCCTCGCAGCGCGGCAGTCAGCCATGGATCGCTCTTTTAAGCCGAGATCACTGCTTCAGGGCCTGTTGGCTGTCAGCCTCTGCCTGATGCTGATTGCGCCGGCCAGCGCCAGCGCCGGCTACAAGGCGCTGCTAGGGCAGGCCTGCGGCGCCAAGGGTGAGGTGACCGGAACCTTCACGCAGGGTGAGTACCAGCAGGCGCTGGCCAACATCCCGGCCGACGCCGATCAGTACACCGACTGCCGGGCGATTCTGCTGGCGGCGCAGCTGGACGCCGCTGCCGGTGGCAGCTCGGTCGTCGCGCCAGCGGCAGCGGCAGCGAGCCTCGCGACGGCAACGCCAGCCGAGCAGAAGGTAATCAGCGACGCCGTCACCGGCGCCGTTAACAGCGATCCAACGGCGGAGGTTGGCGACGTTGTCGTTGATCCTGCGGCCTTCGGCACGGCAGCATCAGTTTCGGCCGCGCTGAACACGCTGCCGCTGCCATTGGCAATCACGCTGGCGCTGATCGGCGTTGGTGCACTTGCGGCGCTTGGCGCGGCGCTTATCCCACGGGTTCGCGATTACTACCGCAGCCGCTGAGCCGCTTGTCGCAGCGGCGCCGGGCGGCTTCTCGGGACGACGGCCACTGCTGGGCCGTGCGCTGCTAACACTGGCCTTTGCGGCGCTGTTTAGCGCTGTTGGCTTCCACGCTTCCGGCGGCCTGCAGCTTGAAACCCTGACCCACGTTGAGGTCGCCCTGATCGCGCTTGCAGGCGTCCTTGGCTCGCTGGCCATACTTGTCGGCGCAACCGGCCGCAAACCTTGGGGGCTGGTATCGGTCGGCTGCTTTGCGCTGCTGCTGTTCATCACCGGAGCGTCGATCAGCTGGGCGATCGATCCATCACTGGCCTGGAGCGAGACCAACAGGACGTTCGCGTTGCTGGCCGCCTTCGTGATCGGCTGCGCACTGGTGCGCCTGGCGCCAGGCCACTGGCGGTCGCTGCTGGGCGGCCTGCTGCTGGCAAGCTTCGCGATCAGCCTCTACGCGCTACTAACAAAGATCTTCCCGGCCGGACTGGCGGCCGACGAAACTTACGGCCGCCTGCGCGAACCGTATGGCTACTGGAATGCGGTTGGCGCGACCGCGGCGCTGGGGCTGCCGGCGGCGGCCTGGCTTGGCGCGCGGCGCGACGGTCACGCCGCCAGCGCCGTGCTCGCCTACCCTGTGGTCGGCGTTTTGACGGTCGCGCTGATGCTCGCCTATTCGCGCGGCTCGCTGCTGGCCGCCGCGCTGGGACTGGCCTTCTGGCTGATCCTTGTGCCGCTGCGGTTACGTTCGGCGACAGTCTTGTTTCCGGGAATCGGCTTTGGCCTTCTGCTGAGCCTCTGGGCCTTTGGCCAGAGCGGCCTTAGCGATGACCGCGTTGAGCTGGCACTGCGCAGCAACGCCGGCACCGAACTGGGCGTTGGCCTGCTGGCGCTCTGCCTGCTGCTGATAATCATCGGGCTGCTCGCGATCTGGCAGCGCGAACGGCGCGTATGGCCGGCGAGCAGTACCCGCACATGGGGCGCTGTGCTGCTGGTCTGCTTGGCACTGGCACCGGTCGCGCTGGCGGCGATCCTTGCAACCTCCAAGAAGGGCTTCAGCGGCAGCATCAAGAGCGGCTGGAACAGCCTGACCGACCCGAACGCCAAACAGCCCGCCAACGACGCCACGCGGCTGACGGCGATCGGCAGCGCACGGGCCCGCTACTGGCGCGACGCAATCACGATCTTTAAGGGACGGCCACTGCTTGGGGTCGGCGCCGGCGCCTACACGCCGGCAAGACTGATCGTCCGTAAGGACAACCTTGACGTGCTGCAGGCCCACGGCTTTGTCGTGCAGACTGCGGCCGACCTTGGCGCTGTAGGCCTGGCCGTCACGCTGGCATTGCTGGCGGCCTGGCTGGCCGGCGCCTGGCGCGCCACCGGCCCGTGGCGAGGGCCACAGCGGCGCAGTTGGAGTGACGAGCGGGCCGGGATGGTGGCGCTTGCCTCGGTTGTCGTCGCCTTTGGTGTCAGCTCGCTGATCGACTGGACCTGGCTGATCCCCGGCACGGCCGTTCCGGCGCTGCTCTGCGCTGGCTGGCTGGCGGCGCGTGGCCCACTGGCCGAGCCGCTGGTCGCAGCCGGCAGCCTGCGCGACCGACTGCGCAGCTCAGTGCGCAGCCCGGCCCGCGCAGCCAGCGCGCTACTGCTGATCGCAATCGCTATCGGCGGCGCCTGGACCGTAACGCTGCCACAACACTCGATCAACCAAAGCAACGCTGCGCTCAGCGCACTTGCCGCCGGCCACATTAGTCAGGCGCAACAGCTGTCGCGTGACGCGGCGAGCACCAACCCATTCTCCAACACGCCGCTGACCGTGCTGGCCGCAGCCCAGGCGGCGGCAGGCGAGCTTCCGGCCGCAGCGGCAACGCTGGAAAGCGCCGTGCAGCGACGTCCGGCCGTGATCGCCGGCTGGCTCGCACTGGCCAGCTTCCGTCTTGACGAGCAGGACGACCCGCAGGGCGCGATGCGCGACCTGAAGGCGGCGCTCTACCTCAACCCGCGCGCGCTGAAGTCGCGCGCCACCTACCTGCTGGCCTACCGGGCCGTCAAAAAAGCCGAAGAGAAGGCCGCGGAACGGAAGAAGAAAAAGAAGAAGTAGCTCAGCGGGCCCGCGCAACCAAGCTGCGGCGCGCCAGCGGCAAGCCGCCAACAGCGCCGACGGCGCACTGTTCAAAGCCCGCGCTTGCCAGTGCCCGGGCCAGTGTGCGCGCCATGAAGAAGCGCAGATGATCGGCCCGCGGGTCAAGCCGCCGCTCCAGCGGTCGGCCCGCCAACGCCTCGGCCGCGACCAGCAGGCGCGGCTGATTGGGCGTTGTTATCAGCAGCAGGCCACCGGGGACCAGCACGCGGCGCGCCTCGCTCAGCAGCAGCCCAACGTCAACGACGTGCTCAAGCGTCTCACCGCACCAGACAAGGTCAAACGCATCGTTGGCAAACGGCAGTGGGCCGCCCTCTTCGACGCGGACAAACTCGACCTGCGGCGCCCGCAGCCGCGCGCGGCGCAACGCCTCGTCGGCAACATCAACGCCGACGACCTCGGCGCCAGCGCCGGCCAGCGGCGCGCTGAACGAGCCATCACCGCAACCAAGGTCAAGGACCCGCTGTCCGGCAGTTAGCTCAGCCAGCAGCAGCGACAGCCGCTCGCTAAAGAGCGCCGGAACAGCATCCTGCGGAACCGCCGCCCAGATCTGCTCGCGCCAGCGCTCCACCTAGAAGGCGCCGCGGCGACGCAGTACGGCAGGAACGGTCTGGATGATGATGCTGAGGTCGAGCGCCAACGACCAGCTCTCGATGTAAAGGAAATCAAGGTTTACGAGGTCATCGAAGTCCAGCTCCGAGCGGCCGGAAACCTGCCACAGACCGGTCATCCCCGGCAGCACGAGGTAGCGACGACGGTGCCAATCCTCAAGCCGCGCGTAGTCGCGCTGAGGCAGCGGCCGCGGCCCGACGATCGACATCTCGCCGCGCAGCACGTTCCACAGCTGCGGCAGCTCATCGAGCGAGATGCGGCGCAGTAGGCGGCCGACCGGCGTAACGCGCGGATCGCGGCGGATCTTAAAGAGCGGCCCGTCGGCCTCGTTTTCAGCCTCCAATTCGTGCTGAATCAGCTCGGCACCTTCGTACATCGTGCGAAACTTCAAACAGGCGAACGGCACACTGGCGATCCCCGGCCGCGTTGAGCGGAACAGCACCGGCCCGCGCGAGCTGAACTTGACGGTCAGCGCGATCAGCGCCAGCAGTGGGCTGAGCAGGATCAGGCCAAGCACGGCGCCGCCAAGGTCGAAGAGCCGCTTCAGCGCGTAGTCGGCGCCTTCAAAGACCGGCGAGCGCAGCTCAAACAGCGGCACCGCCGATCCGGGAACAAACTCGGCCCGTCGTGACAGCAGCTCGCTCGTTGTCGGCGCAACGCGGACCCGCACGCCGCGCTCGTGGCAGCGGTCAACGATCTCCAACACGCGCTCTTCACTGAAGCCGGGGTCGGCGATCACCAGCTCATCGAAGCTGACTGCGCCAAAAACCGCGTCAAGCTCAGCCGGCCCAACGATGTCAACAACCTCAACCGGGTTGGTGCGGCTGGCAGCCAAAGCATCTCCAACCGCCTCGGCATGGGCGCCAACGCCGACCAGCACGGCGCTGCGGCGGTAGCCGGCGGCGCGCAGGATCCTGCCGCTGACGCGATCATAGAGCGCCCGCAGCAGGCCGATGATCACGACCGCAAAGATCAGTGTGCCCCAGAAGATGTAGTAGCTGGAGAAGTTGCGGCCGATGATCACGGAGTAGAGAAAAGCGACCAGCGCTACCGAGAAGAGCGCCGAGACGACCGCGCCCAGCCCGGGCCGTGAGCCGCGGTCGCCGTAGAGGCCGGCGCGGGCAAACAGCAGCAGTGTCAGCAAGGCGGCAAAGACGGCGTAGTGGTAGGCCTGCGTGACGTTGGCCTCGAAGCTAGCGCCGCCAACAACCAGCGACTTGCCCTCCAGCGCAACGAGGATCGCCAAGTAGATGCCGGCAAGGTCAACGATTACCAGCGAGACGACGCGGGCCGCGCCGCGCAGCAGATCCATTGTCAGCAGGAACGACAGCGGCGTACGGCGGCGGCGCAGATCCTGGCCGCGGCCGACAATCTCCAGATCGGGCTGCGGCGCGAACGGATCGCGCGGCGTGGGCTTCGGTCGGCTTGGTTTATCGGGCATCGCTCTATCTACTTAAACACCGCGCAGCCACATATGTGACGCTGGCCTCAGCTGGGCATTCCAAGCAGCGCTTCAGCGCCGGACTGCTCAATCGTCTGCGCAAGTCCTTCACGCAGTGCAACCTTCGGCTCCCATGACAGAAGTTCCTTCGCGCGGGTGATGTCCGGCTTGCGCTGCTTTGGGTCGTCGGTCGGCAGCGCCTCGTAAACGATCTCGGAGCGAGAGCCCGAAACCTCGATCACGTTTCGCGCCAGCTCAAGCAGCGTGAACTCGTCCGGATTGCCGATATTCACCGGCTGATGCTCGCCTGACTCACAGAGCGCAATCAGGCCGCTGATCAGGTCGGAGACGAAACAGAAGGAACGAGTCTGGCTGCCATCACCGAAGACCGTGATCGGCCGATCGGCCAGCGCCTGGCGCAGGAAGGTCGGAATCGCGCGACCGTCGTGGGCTCGCATCCGCGGCCCGTAGGTGTTGAAGATCCGCACGATCGCTGTGTCAACGCCCTGCTGGCGGTGGTAGGCCATTGTCAGCGCCTCGGCATAACGCTTTGCCTCGTCGTAAACGCCGCGCGGACCGATCGGGTTGACGTGGCCCCAGTAATCCTCAGTCTGTGGGTGGACCTGCGGGTCGCCGTAAACCTCGCTCGTTGAAGCGAGCAGAAAGCGGGCGCGGTGCGCCTTCGCCAAGCCGAGCGTGTGGTGCGTTCCGTGCGAACCGACCTTCAGCGTCGCCAGCGGCAGCCTCAGATAATCGATCGGTGAAGCGGGAGAAGCGAGGTGATAAATCGAGTCGATCGGTTCATCGATGAAATACGGCTCGGTGATGTCACAGTTGACCCACGAGAATTCGGGCGCGCGGATGTGCTCAATGTTGTGCAGCGAACCGGTGTCGAGGTTGTCGACGCAGATAACGCGGTTGCCACGGCTGAGCAGCTGATCGCAGAGATGCGAGCCAAGAAAGCCGGCACCGCCGGTGACTAGAGATGTGGCCATCGGCCGAGTTTAGGGAGCTGGCAATATCTTCGGCGGGCCGTTTCGTGCGAATCGAAGCCTCTAGACTCTCGCTATGACCTCAACCGCCTTCGCCGACGCCGTCAACGAGCAGATCGGCCACGAATACGCCGCCCACCAGCAGTACGTCGCGATCGCCGTCTTCTACGACGCCCAGACGCTGCCCTATCTGGCGCAGTTCTTCTACAAACAGGCACTCGAGGAGCGCGGCCACGCGATGATGATGGTCCAGTACCTGCTCGATCAGGACGCTGGCCCGGTCGTCCCCGGGATAGAGCCGCCACGAATCGCTTTTGCCGACATTGCCGAGCCGGTCCGCTTGGCGCTCGAGCAGGAGAAGACGGTTACCGAGCAGATCAACGCAATCGCCGCCAAGGCGCGTGACGAAAACGACTTCGCCGGCGAGCAGTTCATCCAGTGGTTCATTAAGGAGCAGGTCGAAGAGGTCTCCTCAACGTCGGACCTGCTGACCGTCGTTGAACGGCTGATCGACAACCCGATGCAGATAGAGGACCACCTAGCGCGCGAACTGGGCGCTGGTGGCGGCGACGACCCGACCGAGCCGCCGCAGGCAGGCGGCGTCGCCTAAGCGGGCGGCACAGCCTTTGTGGCGGCCGCTCGCTACGGTTCGCAGATGGCTTCTTCCGATCAGAACAAGCGCCTGACAATCGCGCCAATTATCGGCCCTGACGACCCGCGCCGCTTTACCGATTCGGGAATCGAGATTGACGCGCTCTACGACGAAGCCAATCTGCCCGCCGATCTGCAGCTGGGCGAGCCGGGCGACTTTCCTTACACGCGCGGCGTGCACGCTGAGATGTACCGCTCACAGCGGTGGACAATGCGCCAGTACGCGGGCTACGCCAGCGCGCGCGAGTCGAACGAGCGCTACCGCTACCTGCTGTCGCGCGGCGGCACCGGCCTGTCGATGGCATTCGATCTACCGACGCAGCTGGGGCTCGACTCCGATAACGCGCTCTGCGAGGGCGAGGTCGGCCGCACCGGCGTCGCGATCGACACGATCGATGACATGCGCACAGCCTTCGATCAGATCCCGCTCGATCAGGTTTCAACTTCGATGACGATCAACGCACCGGCGGCGGCGCTGCTGATGCTCTACGACCTGGTTGCAGAGGAACAGGGCGTGCCAAGCGAGAAGCTGCGCGGCACCGTCCAGAACGACATCCTGAAGGAGTACATCGCGCGCGGCAACTACATCTACCCGCCCGACTCGTCGATGCGCCTGACGACCGACATCTTTGCCTACTGCGCCGAAAAGATCCCGAAGTGGAACACGATCTCGATCTCCGGCTACCACTTCCGCGAGAAGGGCTGCTCGGCCGTTCAGGAGGTTGCCTTCACGCTGTCGACCGGGATCGCCTACGTGCAGGCGGCGATCAACCGCGGCCTCGATGTCAACGACTTTGCGCCGCGGCTGGCGTTCTTCTTTAACGGCCACAACAACGTCTTCCAAGAGGTTGCGAAGTTCCGCGCCGCACGGACAATGTGGGCGCAGATCATGAAGGACCGCTTTGGTGCGACCAACCCGAAGGCGATGATGCTGCGCTTCCACACGCAGACCGGCGGCGTGACGCTGACGGCGCAGCAGCCGGAGAACAACATCGTCCGCGTCGCCCTGCAGGGCTTTGCTGCCGTCTGCGGCGGCACGCAGTCACTACACACCAACGGCTTTGACGAGGCTCTCGCCCTGCCAACCGAGCAGGCCGCCAAGACGGCGCTGCGCACGCAGCAGATCATCGCCGCCGAGTCCGGCGCCGCCGACACCGTCGACCCCTTTGCCGGCTCGTACTACGTCGAGTCGCTGACGGCGGAGATTGAACTGCGGGCGGGCGAGCTGATCGCCAAGATTGACAAGCTGGGCGGCGCCGTCAATGCGATCGAGTTCATGACGGCCGAGATCGACGAGTCGGCCTGGGGCTACCAGGAGCGCTACCGCACTAAGCAGGACATTGTTGTCGGCGTAAACGAATACGTCGAGGACTCGATCGAGGTGCCAGAGCTTTTGCGAGTTGACCCGGAGTCGGAGCGTGAGCAGCTGGACCGGCTGGTGGCCTTCAAGGCCGACCGCGACCAACAGCTGGTTGAACAGCGCCTTGAGCAGCTGCGCGAGGTCGCCCGTGGCGACGAAAACCTGGTTCCGGCGATCCGCACGGCGCTCGCCGACCGCTGCTCGCTGGGCGAAGTATGCGGCGCGATGAAGGATGTTTTCGGCGCTTACCGCGCCGCCGCCTAGCGGCGCACAGTACTCTGCCGTTGATGAGCGCCGTCCGCCTTTACGACTTCGTCCTTTGGATCCATGTCGCCGCGGTCGTGATCGCCTTCGGCGCACCGTTCATCTATCCAATGATCTTGGCGCGAGTGACGACCGCCAACCCTGAGGCACTGCCGGGCCTTTACAACGCGATGATTCACGCTGGCCGAACCCTAATCAACGGCGCCTACCTAGTCTTGTTGCTGGCCGGCGTCTACCTGGCAACCGACGGCAACCTCTGGTCGGCCAGCTGGGTGTCGGCATCGCTACTGATCCTGATCGTGCTGGTGGCCTTAAGTCACGGGCTGGCACTGCCGACTGAGCGCAAGCTCAGCGCGCTGGCAACAACCGACCTTGGAAAGCACAGCGCCGGCGGGACGGTCGACTTCTCAGCCGACTATGAGGCCGCCTACCGCCGGCTGACGCTGATCGGCGTGATCTCGAACGTGCTGGTGCTGATTGCGCTCTACCTGATGATCGTTAAGCCCGGCGGCTGAGCACCGGCAGGAGCGGCGCGGGTGCGGCCTTGCAACGGCCAGATCCGGCAGGAATGGCCAGCGCAGGCAGGAAGAACTGCGAACGATGGCAACGCACAGCGCACAGCGCAGGCTTGTTAAGTCCAGGCCGGAGCTTTGGGCCGAGATCAGCGACCAGCAGTCGCTCGCTCGTCGGCTGGAAGCGTTTGGCGAAATCCGCATAACCGGGACCGATCCCGAAACCACTGTGGCCTGGGAGGGCACGGCAGCAAGCGGCACAGTGGAGATCGAATCGGCAGGTTGGGGCACGAAGGTGGTCCTGACGGTGGAACTTGCGGATACGCCGGCAGCGATCGAGCAGAAGCCCGAGCCGGTCGCGCAGGAGGTGCTTCCGACGGAGCCGAAGCCCGAGCCTGTCGCAACGCAGGCGCCCACGCCGAAGCCGGTTCCTGCTGCGGCGCCGAAGAAGGGTCTGTTTGCGCGGTGGTTTAGCTTCGGCCCGCCAATTCCCGACCCGCCGCGCCCCGAGACGACAACCGAATCGGTCGCCGCGCCAGCCCCCGCGCCAACACCCGAACCAGAGCCCGCACCAACACCGCCGCCGCTGACGCCGCCCGAGGTCGAGCCGACAGTTATCGCCGAGCCAGCTGGCGCAACGATGCCGGATGGCCACTCGGTCGATGACTTCCTGAGCGCCGTACTAGATGACCTTGGCGCCGCTCATCACCGCCCTTTCTCGCGCTCCTGAAGCTAAGCCGCGCGCCTGCCGCCCCGCCCAGCATCTAGACTGATGGCCTGATGGCGACAACCCCTGAAACTGAGCAGTTCGCAGCGAAACTCGCACTGCTTGGGCAGATGCGCGAGCAGGCGATGCACTCATCGCCTGAGGCTGAAGCGAAGCAGCACGAACGCGGCAAGTACACAGCGCGCGAACGGATCGAAAAGCTGCTCGACGAGGGTTCCTTCCAAGAGCTCGACACCTTCATGCGTCACCGCACCTTCGACTTCGAGATGCAGAAGAACCGCCCTTGGGGCGACGCTGTCGTAACCGGCCACGGCACGATCGATGGTCGCCGCGTCTGCGTTTTCAGCCAGGACTTCACGGTCTTTGGCGGTTCGCTTGGCGAAGTGATGGCGGAGAAGATGTGCAAGGTGATGGATTTGGCGGCGAAGATCGGCTGCCCGGTGATTGGGATTAACGATTCCGGGGGCGCGCGGATTCAAGAGGGTGTCGTATCGCTCGGCGCCTACGGCGATGTCTTCGTGCGCAACGTGATGTGCTCAGGCGTGATTCCGCAGATCAGCCTGGTGATGGGGCCCTGCGCCGGCGGCGCCGTCTACTCGCCCGCGATCACCGACTTCATCCTGATGGTCAAGAACACCTCGCACATGTTCATCACCGGCCCCGACGTGATCAAGACGGTGACCGGTGAGGAAGTCGGCTTTGAGGAGCTCGGCGGCGCAATGACTCACAACTCAAAGTCAGGCGTCGCCCACCTCGCAGCCGAGGACGAGGACGCACTGCTGGAGGACACCCGCTATCTGCTGTCGTTCCTGCCGCAGAACAACCTTGAGACGCCGCCGCGGGTCGAAACCGGCGACGACCCCGAGCGGGCCGACAGCGAGCTTGACAGCCTCGTGCCGGAGAACCCGAACAAGCCTTATGACATGCGCGAGGTCGTCAAACGGGTCGTCGACGACGGCGAGTTCTTTGAGCTGCACGAGCACTGGGCGAAGAACATCATTTGCGGCTTCGCGCGGCTCGACGGCTACTCGGTTGGGATCGTCGGCAACCAGCCGGCGCAGATGGCCGGCGTGCTCGACATCGACGCCTCCTCAAAAGCGGCGCGCTTTGTCCGCACCTGCGACGCCTACAACATCCCAATCCTGACCTTCTGTGACGTGCCTGGCTTCCTGCCTGGAACCTCGCAGGAATGGGGTGGCATCATCCGCCACGGCGCGAAGCTGCTGTACGCCTTCACCGAGGCAACGGTGCCAAAGATCACAGTGATTACGCGCAAAGCCTACGGCGGCGCCTATGTCGTGATGGCCTCAAAGCACCTGCTGGCCGACTTCAACTTCGCTTGGCCGCAGGCCGAGGTCGCCGTGATGGGCGCCGAAGGCGCAGTCAACATCATCTACCGGCGCGAGCTGGCCGACGAGAAGACGCCGGAGGGCCGCCGCGAGCAGCTGATGGCCGATTACAAGGAACGCTTCGCCAACCCTTATTCGGCGGCTGAGCGCGGTTACATCGACGATGTGATCGTTCCGCACGAGACTCGCCGCACGGTAATCACGGCGCTGCATACGCTGCTGACGAAGCGCGTCGATCAGCCAAAACGCAAGCACGGCAACATCCCGCTGTAAAAGATCCTGAGCAAATCGGCGCACAGAACGGCGGGATAGTGGAGACTGCGCTTAGCTTCCCCGACTGAGAGGTAATTATGTCTGACGCAACCCGTCGTAACTTCCTTCGCGGCGCTGGCCTGACCGGCGCGGCCCTGATCGTCGCCCCCGAGGCACTGGCCAGCGGCGTCAACCCGCGCGCCTTCGCGTCGGCCAGCGGCGGCAAATTCGCCGAGGGCGTCATCGCCGGCGACCCGACAACCACCGGCATGAGCCTCTGGACGCGCCTGCACGGCCTCTCCGGCAAGGTCCCGGTCGCGCTCGAAGTCGCGACCGACAAGGGCTTCCGCAAGGTCGTTGCGCGCCAGAAGATCTCCGCCTCCAAGGCCACCGGCCACTCGGTCAAAGCGCAGGTCAAGGGACTGAAGCCGTACGAGCAGTACTACTACCGCTTCGCGACGAAGAACCAGGACAGTCCGGTTGGCCGCTTCCGCACAGCGCTGCCGGCCGACTCCAATCAGGAGGTCAAGTTTGCCTTCTTCTCCTGCCAAAACTTCACCTTCGGCTACTACGGCGCCCATGCCGCGATGGCGAAGGACGACCTCGACTTTGTCGTCAACCTTGGCGACTACATCTACGCCGAGGACTACCACAAGGCCCCCGGTGACGGCCGTGTTCGTAACGACCCGATCGGCGAGGCGAAGACGCTACAGCAGTACCGCGACAAGTACGCGCTTTACCGCACCGACGCCAACCTGCGCAAGATGCACTCCAACTTCGCGATGGTCTCAACTTGGGACGATCATGAGGTTCAGAACAACTACGCTGGCGGCGCCGGCCCGACCGGCGGGCTCGCCGGCGCAAACGGCTACTCGCTGGCACGTCAGTCGGCCGGTTACAAGGCCTTCTTCGAGAGCATGCCGACGAACGAGATTCCTGGCGGCCCCGGCAAGCGGATCTACCGCTCACTGCGCTTTGGCAAGCACCTCGAGATCGTGATGCTCGACGAACGCCAGTACCGCGCCGACCAACCGCTTGGTGACGCCGGAATCATTAACCCGGCAACGCCGCAGAACGCCGCTGAGCTCGCCGCGCCGCGCCAGTTCCTTGGCGATAAGCAGCTTGCCTTCCTGAAGGGGCGGCTGAAGAACTCGACCGCGACCTGGAAGGTGATCGCCAACGAAGTGATGATGATGAACACGAAGCTGCTGCCGACGCAGGACTACAACCTCGACGACTGGTCCGGCTACCAGGCGCAGCGCGGTGAGATTCTTAGCTACATCCGCGATCAGAAGATCGAAAATGTTGTCTCCGTCGTCGGTGACATTCACACCTTCGTGGCTGGCAACGTCGTGATCAACGAGACCGACACAACGCCGGTGGCGACAGAGTTCGTCGGCGGATCAATCAGCTCGCAGGGGCTCGGTGACGGCGGCCTGACAGCGATCGGTTACGGCGTCAAGGACGACTTGACCAAGCCCTTCCCGCGGACATCAGCCGGCCTCTACGGCGTGCTGCTTAGCTCCAACCCGTGGTTTGTCAACGGTGACGTTGACCACCACGGATACGGCCGCATCAAGGCCGGCGGCTCCGGTCTGACCTGCGACCTCGTGCGGATGAAGACGATCAAGCAGAAGACGAGCCCGCTGATGCCGCTGAACGACCCGGCCGGCGCGCCGTGGAACGGGATCAACGGCAAGTTCTCTTGGACGCTGGCCCCCGGCCAAGTCGGCATCACGAAGTAGCTAAGCCAGCCGCAACAGTGTCGCGCTAGCCTTTAGCGCTGTGAACAGCAGCCCGATCAGAAGTATTTCGCCGCCGCCAAGCGAGCAGGAGGCCGCTGCGCTGATCGCTGCGATCAGCCGCTTTCTGGCCGACAACGCGCCGGCCGCGCCAACCGCGCAGCAGCAGGCCAGCGCCTGGCAGGCCGCTGCGCTGCGCGAAGGCGTCAACCATCAGCCCAGCCGGACCGCCGGCTGGGCTGTCGGCGCCTGAAGGCGGCAGCGCTGTGACCGCCCGTAATCGACTGCACGAGTAATCTACCCGGGCAATGTTCAGCTCAATTCTGATCGCCAATCGCGGCGAGATCGCCGTCCGTGTAATCCGTGCCTGCCGAGAGATGGGGATCAAGTCGATCGCCGTCTACTCCGAGCTAGACCGCGACGCACTGCACGTTCAGGCGGCCGACGAGGCCTACCTGCTGGGCCCCGGGCCTGCGGCCGAGAGCTACCTCAACGTTGAAAAGCTGATCGGAGTGATCAAGCAGAGCGGCGCCGAAGCGGTCCATCCGGGTTACGGCTTCCTTTCCGAAAACGCCGCCTTCGCGCAGCGCCTCGTTGACGAGGGGATCGTCTTCATCGGCCCGCCGGCCAGCGCAATCGAGGCGATGGGCAGCAAGACATCGGCGCGCGCGCTGATGCAGGCGGCCGGCGTGCCGATCGTCCCCGGCACGACGGAAACGGTCGAGAGCGTCGAAGCAGCGCGCAAGATCATCGACGATCAGATCGGCTACCCGGCAGCGATCAAGGCAACCGGCGGCGGCGGCGGCAAAGGCTTCCGTGTTGCGCTTACAGCCGACGAGCTTGAGGACGCCTTCGAAGGAGCATCACGCGAGGGTGAAAAGTTCTTCAGCGACGGCCGCGTCTACATCGAGCGTTACCTGTCCGACCCGCGCCATATTGAGGTGCAGATCCTCGCCGACAGCCTCGGTAACACGATCCACTTGGGCGAGCGCGACTGCTCGATCCAGCGCCGCCACCAGAAGCTGATCGAAGAGGCGCCGGCCGCCGCCTGGATCGTTGATGAGGCGCTGCGCGAGAAGATCGGCAAAATCGGCGTCGAGGCCGCAAAGGCGGTCGGCTACGTCGGCGCGGGTACGGTCGAAGGGTTGCTGCAGGACGGCGAATACTTCTTCCTTGAGATGAACACGCGTGTTCAGGTTGAGCACTGCGTCACCGAAATGGCGACCGGAATCGACATCGTGCGCGAGGGGATCCGCGTCGCCGCCGGCGAGCCGCTGTCGGTAACGCAGGATCAGGTTGAGCTGCGCGGTCACGCGATCGAATGCCGGATCAACGCCGAAAACGCAGCAAAGAACTTCTCCCCAGCCCCCGGCAAGATCGGGCGCTACGTTGAGCCCGCCGGCCCCGGCGTGCGGGTTGACTCAGGCGTCGGCGAGAACGGTGAAGTAACACCGATGTACGACCCGATGGTCGCCAAACTGATCGTCTGGGACGTTGACCGCGAGCACGCAACGGCGAGGATGCTGCGGGCCCTGGCGGAGTACGAGATTGAGGGGCTGACGACGTTGATCCCGTTCCACAGCGCGCTGCTGGCAACAGAGCAGTGGGCGAAGGCCGAAACCTGCCGCGACCTCGTTGCCGACAAGGCCTGGCTGAAGTCAACTGCGCCGCAGAAGCCGGCGCCGCGAATCGATGATGACGGCGCCGAGCCGCCCCAGCAGCAGTACACGGTCGAGGTTTCCGGCCGCCGCTTCGTCGTCAACGTGATCGGTCCGCCGCCCAGCGGCGGCGCAATCGCAGCCGGCGGCGCGGCGCCAAAGCCAAAGCGCAGCAAGCGCGCAAACAGCTCAGCCGGTAGCAGCGACCTGCTCGAAGCGCCGCTGCAGGGCAACATCTGGAAGGTCGTCGCGAAGGCCGGCGACACGGTCGAAGAGGGCCAGCTGATCTGCATCATCGAGGCGATGAAGATGGAGAACGAGATCACCGCCCACAAGGCCGGCGTGATCGCCGATCTGCCAATCACCGAAGGTGCGCCAATCGGCGCCGGCGACCCGATCGCCCGAATCACCAGCGAACCCGCCGGCGAATGAGCGGCGTGCGCGTCTGGCTGGCCGGACCCGACGAAACAGCGCAGGTAACGCGACTGATGCTGAGCTTTCGCGACGATCTCGGCTATGACTGGCCGAGCGACCAGCAGTTCAGCGAAGGAATCGCGCAGCTTGCCGGCGACGCTCAGACCGACTACCTACTCGGCGCCCTAGATGATCAGGGGCCGCCGGTCGGCGTCTGCCAGCTGCGCTTCCGCTTCGGCCTCTGGCGGGGCGGCAACGACTGCTGGCTGGAGGACCTTTACGTTGAGCCGCAGGCGCGCGGCAACGGCCTTGGGCGGGCGCTCACCGAGTTTGCGGTTCAGCACGCCGAGCATGCCCGCGGCTGCCAGCGGATCGAACTGGATCTTGATGAGGCCAACGAGACGGCGCTGAAGCTCTACAGCTCGCTCGGCTTCGCGCCAAAGAGCGCCGGCAGCCGCGACCTGTACCTGCGCCGCAACCTCGGCTCCCGCCCCTAAGCTCCAGCCGGCTCGGCAGCGATCCGCTCAAGATTTTCGGCGTGGATCCGCTTCTGCTCAGCGCTGCGGCGCGCCAGCGGCAGCTCCAGCGTTTCGAGGTAAGCCAGGTCCTCGGCAAGGATCGCCAGTGCACGCCGGTGGTCGAGCACGGCGCCATGGCCGGGAACAACCTGCGTCGCCCGTTCAACCAGCGGCGCCAGCCGCTGCAAAGTCGCCCGGTAGGCAGAGCGTGAGCCGCCTTCGCTGATCATCGGAATCTCAACCGGCGACAGGTAATCGCCGCAGATCAGCAGCTCGGCCCACGGCACAAAGATCGCCATCCCGTCAGCGGTGTGGCCGTCGGTCGGATGCAACTCAAGCTGCTGATCGCCGATCTCCACAACGCCGGGCACCGGCAGCGCCTGCAGCTGCCCAAGCACCAGCGGCGCCGGCCGCTCGATGTAGTTTTGCTCGTCAAAGGCGCGCAGCTCGCGCGCTGCGGCGCCGGGCTCCGCCGTCAGCCGCGCGGCGCTGGTCTCGGCGCAGCCCAGCGCCAGCCCGGGAAATGCGAGGCGACCGAGCAGGTGGTCCCAGTCGGCGTGGGTTGCCAGCAGGCCGCTGCAGGCCCAGCCAACGTGCTCAAGCACGCCGGTAAGCGCCTCAAGCTCTTCCGGCAACGGCGGCGAGTCAACGACGAACGTTTCATCGCCGCGATGGATCATCGTGCAGTTGGTCTGCCAGAAGGCCGAGCGGCCGACCAGTACCTCCTCGTCCAGCGCTACGACCTGCACCGCGAACTTCAGTCCTAGGCGGCGCCGAGCAGCTTCGCCGCGGCGAGCAGCGTTGTGACTTCGGCGGTCGGCACCTTCTCGCCGGACTCCAGCTTGCGCTTCGTGCGGTTGAGCCAGATCACCGGCACCCGCGCCTTAAGCGCCGGAACGACGTCGGCCTCATAGCCGGCGGCGATGTGAACCCAGTTCTTCTTGCGGCCAACGCGGCGAGCAAACTCCTTGAAGTGGGCTGGCTCGGGCTTGTAGGAGCGAACCTGCTGCGCCGTCACAACGAGGCCAAACTCAAGCGGCAGGTAGCGGCGTGTCTCACCCAGCAGGCGATCGTCGATATTTGAGATCAGGCCGGTGTCAAACTTCTTCGCGAAGCGGCCGAGCTGCAGGTTGGTCTCCTTGAACGGCCGCCAGCGAAGGATCGAGTCGGGCAGAAAGCCGGCGCGGGAAGTCTCCAGATCCCAGCCGATCTCCTCAGCGATCTGCATCGCAACGCGGCGCAGGACCTCGGCGTAAAGCTCGTACGAGCCACTCTCAATCTGATGCTGAAGCTCGACAAACCGGGCAAAAACCGCATTCGGGTCGGAGATCTCGAAGCCGCTGCGCTTGGCCTCGGTTGCAAACGCCGTCTTCACACCGCTCTCCCAATCGATCAGCGATCCGTAGACATCGAAGGTGACCCAGTTGACTTTCGCGGGGATTGGCATTGGCCTTAGTCTAGGTCGCGACGGGCAACGGCCGCCGTTCGATAGCGTTGCGGCCGCTATGGACCTGCTCGAATACCAAGGCAAGCAGCTGTTCGCGCGGCACAATATCCCCGTTCCTTCGGGTATTCCGGCGCGCACCGTCGACGAGGCGCTGGCCGCAGCTGAGCAGATCGGCTACCCCTGCGTCGTCAAGGCGCAGGTCAAGATCGGTGGCCGCGGCAAGGCCGGCGGCATCAAACTGGCCGCCAACGCGGCGCAGGCACGCGAGCACGCCGAAGCGATTCTTGGCATGGACATCAAGGGCTTCACCGTCTATGAGGTGTGGGTTGAGGAGGCCTCAGAGATTGCGGAGGAGTACTACGCGGCGATCGTCTTCGACCGCTCGGCTCGCGCGCCGCTGGTGATGCTCTCAACCCAGGGCGGCGTCGACATCGAGCAGGTTTCGCAGGAGAACCCTGAGGCGATCGCCACGCTGCACGTTGATCCGTTGCTTGGCTTCCAGCCGTTCGAGCGTCGTCGGCTTGCCTACGAAGCTGGCATCGCCGCCGACCTAGTCCGGCCGATCGGCGCCTTCCTCGCTCAGCTTTACGAAACCTTTGTCGCCGAGGAGGCGCTGCTGGTTGAGGTCAACCCGGTACTGATCACGCCGGAGCGCGAGGTCAAGGCGCTCGACGCGAAGGTCACGCTCGACGACAACGCGCTCTACCGCCACAAAGAGAATGCGCTGCTGCGCGACCTAAGCGACGAGGACCCGCAGGAGCAAATGGCGCGCGAGCGCGGCCTGACTTACGTCAAGCTCGACGGCGACATTGGAGTCCTCGGTAACGGCGCCGGCCTTGTGATGAGCACGCTCGACGTCGTGACGCTATTTGGCGGCCGGCCAGCCAACTTCCTTGACGCTGGCGGTGGTTCGAAGGCAGAAGCAATCACCAGCGCGGTCGAGGTGATCTGCTCAAACGAGAACGTCAAGGCGGTGCTGTTCAACATCTTCGGTGGCATCACGCGCTGCGACGAGGTGGCCGCCGGTCTGATCGAGGCGTTTGCGACCAGCCCACCGAGCGTTCCGTTCGTCGTGCGGCTCGACGGCACAAACGACGTCAAGGGCCGCGAGATCCTCGCTGAGGCCGCGCTGCCCGGCGTGCACACCGCGTCAACAATGAATCAGGCCGCCGAGATGGTCGTCGCGCTGGCCAAGGGAGAATCGCCATGAGCGTCCTGGTAGGCAGCGAGACGCGGCTCTGCGTCTCCGGCATTACCGGCAGCGAGGGAAGCTTCCATGCGCTCAACAACCGCGCCTACGGAACTAACGTCGTCTCCGGCGTGACTCCCGGCAAGGGCGGTCAGGATGTTGAAGGGATCCCGGTCTTCAATACTTTCCGTGCCGCGGTCTTGGCAAGCGGTGCCAACACGGCGATGATTTTTGTGCCGCCGGCCTTCGCCTCCGACTCGATCCTCGAAGCGGCCGACGCCGGGATTAAGACGATCATCGCGATTACCGAAGGGATCCCTGCCCACGACGAGCTGCGCGTCTACACACAGCTGAAGCGGATGAACGGCGTGCGCCTGATCGGGCCAAACTGCCCTGGCGTGCTGTCGCCCGGCAAGGCCAATGTCGGGATCATTCCGGCCTCGTTTTTCAAGGAGGGCAACGTCGGCGTCGTCTCGCGCTCCGGCACGCTGACCTACCAGATCGGCAGCGAGCTGGCGCAGAAGGGCTTTGGTAACTCGTCGATCGTCGGTATCGGCGGCGACCCGATCCCGGGGACGAGCTTCGTTGACGTGCTTGAGCTCTTTGAAGCCGATCCGCAGACCGAGCTGATCGTGATGAGCGGCGAGATCGGCGGCGACGCCGAGGAGGTCGCGGCCCAGTACATCGCCGCGCATGTGACGAAGCCGGTCGTCGCCTACATCGCCGGGTTTTCGGCGCCGCCCGGCAAGACGATGGGCCACGCCGGCGCGATTGTCTCCGGCTCCAAAGGCACAGCTGCGGCAAAGACCGAGGCGCTCGAGGCACAGGGCGTGCGTGTTGGCAAGACGCCAACCGAGGTCGCCGAGATCGCGGTCGAGATTCTTGGCGGCTAAGCAGCGCCCCGGCAGGTAGCGTCAGCGCAGTAATGGCAGACGATCAGCCAGGCGACGTACGCGACACGCTCAGCGAGCTGGAGCGCAAGCTGCGCGAACTCGAAGGCGACCTGCGTGGCGGCGGCGCGGGCGTGCAGGCTGCCGCGGGCGTGCAGGCTGCCGCGGGCGCGCAGGCGGGCGCGGGCGCGCAGGCTGGCGCGGGCGACCAGGGCGGCGCGGGCGCTGGTGACGGCAGTGACGACGCCGATTCGCTGGCTGGTGACAGCAGCGGCGGCAGCCGCTTACCGTGGCTGATCACGGCGCTCAGCGCGCTGCTGCTGGCAACCGTGTTGATCGTCGTGATCGCGACGCGCGGCTCCGCCACCGACTCCGCCAGCCAGGCGGCTGCTAGCGGGCTGGCCGTCGCGCCGGCCGTCGCAGGCAGCGAGGCAGCGGTGGCGATCGCAAAGCTTGGCGGCGTGCGCGCGGCGCGCGGCGACGCGGCGGCCGAGGCCTGCGTCGGCACGGCGGCGGCGGCGCTGGTCGTCGTCCGGCCGCAGCCAACGACGGTCGGCTGCGCCGGCCTGCAGGAGGTGCTCGCCGTGACGGTCAACGCAACGGCGCTGGCCCAGCGCGGCGGCGTCCGCAGCTGCCTGGCGGCGCGACGGATCGCGGCCCGCGTGCGCGGTGCCAACAACAGCTTGACGCGGCGGCGCGCTGAGGCGCAGGCCACGGCGGCAACGAAGGCCGCGGCGCGCGCCAAGGCAGCCGATAGCGACGACGCGACGTTGATCCGCGCGCAGCGCAGCGCGCAGGCACGAGCCGGCGCCAACTTTGATCGCAACCACCGCCTGCGGCTTGCGGCAGCCCGCGATCGCAGCGGCGACTGCATCGCACCGCTGGGCGCCGCGCTGCGCGATGGTCGCTACCCGTTGAGCGAACGGATCGCGCTGCTGGCACGGCCCGACAGCCTGGCCGACGGGCAGCTTCAGACGGCTATCAAAGCGCTACGTAAAGCCTTCGGTGGAGCGGTCCCGGTTGAGGTGGCGGTCAGCGGCGGCTGAAGGCTGGCTTCGCGCCAGCCAGCCGCTAGCGTAGGTTCCCAACGATGAGCGACATAATCTCTTTCGCGCGCGGCGCGCCTTCACTGGACATCATCGACATCGAAGGACTGAAGGACTCTGCAACTGAAGCTTTCAGCGAAGATCCCGGCGGCGTCACCGGCTACGGTGTGGCCAGCGGTTACGGGCCGCTACGCAGCTGGATCGCCGCTCAGCACGGCGTCGCCGAAGATCAAGTGATCGTCACCAACGGCTCGATGCAGGCCGATGCCTTTCTGTTTGACGCACTGGTAACGGCCGGCGACACGGTCGTCGTCGAACGGCCAACCTACGACCGCACACTGCTGGGCCTGCTGGAGCGCGGCGCCGACGTCAGGATGATTCAGCTGGAAGCCGACGGGATCGACACCGCCGCTCTGCGCGCCGAGCTGGAAGCTGGCCTGCGGCCGCGCTTTGCGCACATCATTCCGAACTTCCAAAACCCAGCCGGTTACACGCTGAACCTTGCCAAGCGTGAAGAGCTGCTGGCGCTGGCGACGCAGTACGACTTTCTGATCTTCGAGGACGACCCCTATATCGCGATCCGTTTCAGCGGCGAGCCGCTGCCAACGATGCTGTCGCTGGATGGCGCCGACGGCGGCCGTGTCGCTTACGCCTCATCGTTCTCAAAGACCGTCTGCCCGGGGATCCGCGTCGGCTACCTGATTGGCCCGCGCGAGCTGATTGCGCAGATCACGAAGGCGGCAACCAACACCTACATCTCGCCCGACATGGTGGCGCAGGCAATCGTCCATCGCTTCTGCGTTTCGGGCCGGATCGACCGGTCGGTTAAGACCGTCAGCGCGGCGCTGGCGGAGCGGGTCGAGGCGCTGACCACGGCGCTCGACCAACATCTGCCCGAGGCGTGCTACAAGGCGCCGCAGGGCGGCTACTTCATGTGGGTTGAGCTGCCTGAAGGGACCGATGTCGCGGCGCTGGCGGCGGCCGCAGCCGAGCGCGATGTTGTCTTCGTCAAGGGCGAAGATTTCGTGATCGAAGGGGCGACCAACCAGCTGCGCCTCGCCTACTCCGGTGTCACGCCGCCGCAGATCGCCGAAGGCATCAAGCGGCTCGCCGAGGCCTACCGCTCGCTCTGATCAGCGGCCGTAACGCTCTGTTGACATCACGAGCTGCTCGGGCAGCGCTGTGCGCGGCGGCGGCGACGGGTCGGCAACCACGGCGACCGTCTCGGCAACGCTGCGGCTGACGGCGCAGCGCTCACCGGCGGCCGTAAGGACAACAACCTCCACCTCGTCGCTGCTCTCAACCGTCCCCGCTAACCCTGGCGCAAGGCCGGTCAGCTTGAGGTAGCGCAGCAGATCCTCGGCCTCATTCTCAAAGCGCAGAATCTCGACCGTTGCGCCTTGATCAACATCGGCCAGCGGCACGCCTTCGTGGCGGCTACCACCCTCGATCGGGTGACCGTGCGGACAGGTCGTTGCGTCGCCGATCGCCGCCATCATCCGCTCTTCCAGCACCGGGCTCATCGCGTGCTCAAGCCGCTCGGCCTCCTCGTGCACCTCATCCCAAGGGATCCCCAGAACATCGGTCAGGAAACGCTCGATCAGACGGTGGCGGCGGACGATCTCGTGTGCCTGCCTGTCGCCGTCCTGCGTGAAGCTGATCGTCTTGTCGGCGGCGCGTTCGATGTAGCCGTCCTTCTCCAGCCGGCCAAGCATCTCGTGCACGGTCGGCGGCGCCAGCTGCATCGCGCGGGCGACGTTTGCCCCGGTCATCGGCAAACCGGCCTCGCGCAGCCAGAAGATCGATTGCAGATACTCGTCTTCGGCCGCGCTGGCGTGCGATTCGCTCACGCCATGATCCTATCGTGCTGCCGCTGCCAGCGGCTAGGCTCGAGCGATGGAAGTCGGCCCTGGCACTCGCGCCTTCATTACCGGCGCCTCGCGCGGCATCGGCGCCTCGCTGGCGACAGCGCTGGCAGCCCGCGGCGTAACGGTCGGCCTTGCAGCACGCTCGACCGACCAGCTGCAGGCGCTGGCGGCAACGCTGCCCGGTAAGCACTATGCGATTGAGTGCGATGTGCGCTCAAGCGAGTCGGTCGAAGCGGCGATCGCCAGCTTCGTCGATCAGGCTGGTGGGATCGAGCTGCTGGTCGCCAACGCTGGCATCACGCATTACGGCCCGTTCCGCGACGAGCCGCTGGCCAACGCGCTGGAGATGAGCGAGATCAACTGGCACGGCACGCTACGGACCGTTCACTACGGCCTGCCGTACATGCTCGACCGGGCGCGCGGCCAGGTTGTCGTGATCAGCTCCGGCGCGGCGCTGCGCTCGTTCCCGTGGGCCGCTGTCTACGGCGGCACGAAGGCCGCGCAGCGGCTCTTCGCCGAGGCGCTGCGTCATGAGCTGAGCGGCACCGGCGTCTCGCTGACGACCGTCTACCCCGGCGAGATTCAGAGCACGCTGCACGACCACGAACGCGACCGAATGCCCGACTGGTACCGCGGCAGCGACGCAGCCGACCCGGCGCTGCTGACGGCGAAGATCATCGAGGCGGTCGAGCACGACCGGCGCGCCGTCTATTACCCGCCGATCGTCCGCCTGCTGCAGCTCGTCCATAACGTCAGCCCGCGCGCAGGCGACGCGCTGCTGCGCCGCCTGCGCGGCAGAACCGCGGCGCCGCGCCGCGACTGAGGCTGGGCTGCGAGGCTCCGCACGCTTGCCGGGCTACTGTCTAAGAGAGCGTGCAAGCAATCCGAATTATTGCGGTTCCAGTGGCAGCGGCAGCGCTGCTGGCAGCTTCTGGGTGCGGCGACCCGAGCGCCGTTGGCAGCAGCGAAGTGCCATCGAGCTCGCTCGGCTCGCACCGTGCACGGCTGGCGGTTGTCGGCGATATCGCCTGCGCCTCGCCGACAGCAATCGGCGACCGCTGCCACCAGGCCGCGACCTACAAGATTGCGGCAGCGATTAAGCCTGACCGCGCATTGATCCTCGGCGACACGCAGTATCCAAACGGGGCGCTGCGCCTCTATCGCCGGTCCTATGCGCGCTCTTGGGGCAAGCTCGGTGCGAAGGCCTTCCCGGTGCCCGGCAACCATGAGTACGAGACCGCCGGCGCGGCCGGCTACTTCGACTACTTCGGCGCACTGGCAGGGAGGCGCGGCAAGGGATGGCACGCCACCACGATCGGCGGCTGGCGCGTGATCGGGCTGAACTCGAACTGTTCGCAAGTTGGTGGCTGCGGCGTCGGTTCGCCGCAGTCCAACTGGCTGAAGGCTGAGCTGGCGACGAACAAGACGGCCTGCACGCTGGCGCTGTCGCACTACCCACGTTTCAGCTCCGGCCCACACGGCGACAATGCCGTCATGTCGAACTTCTGGTCACAGCTGCAGGACGCGAAGGCCGAAGTTGCCTTCGCCGGCCACGACCATAATTACGAACGGTTGGTACCGCTTAGCGACAGCGGTCAGCCGTCAAGCGCCGGAATGGCGAGCTTCGTCGTCGGCACTGGCGGCGTCAAGCGCTACCTCGACTTCAAAGCACGTAGCGCCAGCGCCGCCCACTCGCTGCAGTACGGCGTGCTGCAGCTGGACCTGTACGAGCGTGGCTACAGCTGGAAGTTCATCGAGACCAATGGCAGCGTTGCCGACAGCGGCCGCGCTGCCTGCCGCTAGTCTGCAGCGATGCCAAGCGACCAGCGAGCAGTGCTCGTCGCGCCCGATTCGTTTAAGGGAACCTTCCGCGCCAGCGAAGTAGCAGCGGCGATTGGCCGGGGCCTTGAAGCGAGCCTCGGCGCGACCCCCGACCTGATGCCGGTCGCCGATGGCGGCGAGGGGACGCTCGAGGTGCTGCTCGTCGCGCTCGGCGGTGAGACCGTCGGCACCGAGGTCAGTGACGCGCTGCGACGGCCGATCAAGGCTGGTTTTGGACTGGTTGAGGGCGGTGCGACGGCGATCGTCGAGACCGCCCAAGCGATCGGCCTGCCGCTGATCGGCGAAGCCGACCGTGACGCTGAAGCAGCCAGCTCCTGGGGCGCCGGCCAGCTGATCGCTGCCGCCGCCGCGACTGGTGCGATGCGGATCATTGTTGCCGTCGGCGGCAGCGCCAGCAGCGACGGCGGCGCCGGGGCAATCGACGCGATCAGCGAAGCTGGCGGAATCGCTGAGGCGCGGCTGGTTGTCTGCTGCGACGTCAATACGACCTACGAGCTGGCGGCCGAGCGCTTTGGCCCGCAGAAAGGCGCCGACGCGGCGGCCGTCGAACGGCTGACTGCCCGGCTTGACGCTTACGCCGCTCAGCTGCCGCGCGACCCGCGCGGCGTCGCAATGGGTGGCTGCGCCGGCGGCCTGTCGGGCGCGCTTTGGGCGCAGTACGGCGCAACGCTGGAGCCTGGCGCGAGCTTTGTCCTCGCCGCATTGGACGCCGACCGGCGGATCAAGCAGGCGCGCGCCGTGATCGTCGGAGAAGGGCGGCTCGACCAGACGACGCTGGAAGGCAAGATCGCCGCCGAGATTGCGGTTCGCGCCCGCCAAGCAGGCGTCCCCTGTCACGCCGTCGTCGGCAGCAATCGGCTGAGCCTGCTCGACCAGCGGATCCTCGACCTGCAGGCAGTAATCGAAGCGACGACGCTGGCCGAGATCGAGCAGGCCGGCCAGCAGATCGCCGCGTACCTCTGATGACACTGCGGGGTAACTGACGGCGATGGCTCAACTTTCCCGCTCAGGCTCAAAGGCAACGCCGCGCCGCGCCACCGTTATCGGCGCCGGTTCATTTGGCACCGCGGTTGCGCTGCTGCTGGTGCGCGCCGGTGTGCGCACAACGCTGCAAGCGCGCACCGCGACGCAGGCCAGCGAACTGCAAAGCGCCGGCGAAAACCGCGCTTACCTACCGGGCGTGCCGCTGGCGCCGGAGCTGCGGATTGAGACATCGAGCGACTCGCTGGAGCGGGCTGAGCTGGTGCTGTTGGCGGTACCGTCGAGCGGCATTCGCGAGGTGATCGCCGGCCTCAGCGGCCGCGGCCTTGGCGCCGATACGCCGATCGTTTCGCTGGCCAAAGGACTGGTCGGGCCGTCGGGCGTAGTGGCGTCGGCAATCACGAGCGAGCTGTTTGGCGCCGAGCGGGTTGCCGTTATCGGCGGCCCAGCGCACGCCGACGAACTGGTCCACGATGGCGGCGCGCTGGTCGCCGCCTCGACCGATGAGCAGCTTGCCGGGATGCTGGCGGGGCTGTTCACGCGCGGCGGTGTTGTCTGTGAGATTTCGAATGATCCGCTCGGCGTTGAGTACGCCGGCGCGGCAAAGAACGCAGCAGCGCTGGCCTCCGGTGCAACTGAGGCGCACGGCATGAACGCCGCCGGCGCCGCCGCCGGGCACATCTTCCAAGAGATCTGGCGGCTGGCTGAAAGTCAGGGCGCTCGGCCGGAGTCAATGATTGGGCTGGCCGGCACCGGCGACCTGGTGGCGACGGCGCTGGCGCCCGGCAGCCGCAACCGGCGCGCCGGTGAGCTGCTTGCCAGCGGCGTGCCGGCGACCGAGATCCCGGCGCAGATCGGTCAGGCCGTCGAGGCGCTGGAGTCGGTGGGGATGCTGGCCCGCGCACTGGCCAACGCGGGCGTTGACGCTCCGGTTACGAGCGGCTTGGCAGCGCTGATCTCAGGCCAGCTAAGCATCGATCGTTGGACGGCGCTGGTGCGCACCTCGGTGCCGCCGCCGGCACTTTGGCGGCGCGGCGTGCGACCGGGCTTCTGGGCGCGCTTTTGGGCGCGGCTGCGTTCCTGACGGCGCTCAGGCGCCTCGCAGCGTGCTGAGAATCGCTTCGTAGACGCCGGCGCCGTGCGCCTCCTCGGCCACGCGAACGTTGTCGTGGCCGGCCATCGCCTCGACCAGCCCGGGGTCACGTTCGAGCGCGTTGGCAACGAACCAGAACGAACCGACCTTCGTTGCGACGCGCAGATCCTCGCGCGAGTCGCCGACTGCAACGCACTCGTCGGCGCTGTAGCCGCGCATCCGCTGATGGACGGCGACGGCGTGGGCCTTTGAAACGCCGCGCGGGCGCAGGTGGTAGGCGTGGACCGTCGGCAGTTCGGCCAGTGCCGGGGAGCGGCGCCGAACGGCCCCGTTATCGGTCAGCTCTAGCTCTTCGTGGCCGTGCTCGGCCAGAAAGCGGTCGGCCTCGCTGGTGTCAAGCAGGCCGCGCAACAGGTGCGATACCTCGCGCCCCGTGTGCCAGGGGTCATGAACTTCAAGGCAGCCGGAATACTCCTCCAGCAGCAGCGCTGGGGCGCCGCTCTCTTCGATCTGCTGATGGATTGTTCGCTGATCCGGCTGCCAGGTGCCGGTCAGCCAGTAGGTCTCGCCCTCCATCACGACGCCAGCGCCGGTTTCAAAGATGCAGCAGCCCTGACCAAAGAGCCGCGCGTCCTCAATTGCAACGGCCCGCCGCCGGCCTGACATCACAACAACTTCGATATCGGCGCGCAGGCAGGCCTCGATCGCCTTCGCTCCCAGCGGTGCGACTTCGCCGTCGGGACCGGCAAACAATCCGCCGCCGGGGCCGAGCAGGGTGCCATCCATGTCAACGTAGGCGCAGCGCACCTGATCGAGGGTAGCCATCGGCCTTACCATCAAGGCTGTGAGCACTGTTCGCACTACTGAACCTTGGAGCGAACTACTCGCCGCCGGCCGCGCCGACGGGCGGCTGGTGCACGAGGCCTTCGAGGGTGCGCGGACAGCGCGCACGGCGCCGATCCCAAGCGACCTGCACGCCGATCTGCTTGCTGGCCTGACGGCGGCCGGGATTGAGCAGCTGTACAGCCATCAGCTGGAGGCGCTCGAGGCTGCCTGGGCGGGGCCGACGATTGTCACGACGGGGACAGCATCAGGCAAGTCGCTCTGCTTTCAGCTGCCGACGCTGGAGCTGCTCTGTAGTGACGCCCACGCGCGGGCGCTCTATCTGTACCCGACCAAGGCGCTGGCGCAGGATCAGGCGCGGTCGCTGGCGCGCTTTGGCCTGGCAAAGCAGCTGCGCCCGGCGATCTACGACGGCGACACGGCGCGCGAACAGCGTTCGGCGATCCGCAAGCGCTCCAACCTGATCCTCACCAACCCCGACATGCTGCACCTCGGGATCCTGCCCAACCATCAAATCTGGGGCGACTTCTTCGCCAATCTGGCGGTTGTCGTGATCGACGAGGCTCACGTCTACCGCGGCGTCTTTGGCTCGCACGTCGCCAACGTGCTGCGGCGGCTGCGACGGATCGCGCGCGCCTACGGAACCGAGCCGCGTTTCCTGCTGACCAGCGCAACGATCGCCAACCCGGTCGAGCTGGCCGAGCGGCTCACAGGCCTAGCGCCGGTCAGCTTGATCGACGACGATGGCGCTCCCGGCGCGGCGCGCGCGATCGCGATCTGGAACCCGCCGATCGAGGACGAGCAGCTGCAGACGCGGCGCAGCCCGCTGACCGAAGCGGCCGCAATGGTCGCCGGCCTGGTGCGGGCCGACGCGCGGACGATCTGCTTCATCAAGTCGCGCAAAGGAGCAGAACTGGTCGCGAAGATGGCGGCCGACGATCTGCGCCGCCGCGGCGACGGCGCGCTGGCAGACCGCGTTGCCGCCTATCGCGCCGGCTACACGCCCCAGCAGCGCCGTGAGCTAGAGGCCAAGCTGGTCAGCGGCGAACTGCTGGCCATCGTAACGACCGATGCGCTGGAGCTTGGGATCGACATCGGCCAGCTCGACGCGGCACTCTGCATCACATTCCCCGGAACCGTCGCCTCGCTGCGCCAGATGTGGGGGCGGGCCGGCCGCCGCGGCCGCGGCCTGGCGGTCTACGTTGCCGGCGATGACGCGCTCGACCAGTTCTTCTGCCGCCACCCGGACGAGTTCATCGACCGTCCGGTCGAAGCGGCGATCCTCGAATACGAAAACGAGCAGATCCACCTCGCTCACCTAACCTGCGCGGCGCACGAAGGACCGATTGAGCCGCAGGCCGACGCTGAGATCCTTGGCCCGCGTCTGCGGGCTCACTGCGAGGCACTGGTCGCCGACGGCACGCTGGTCGAGCGGCAGGGCAGCTTCACGCTGCGCCGACCGGAGGATTTTCCGGCGGCGCGCGTTTCGCTGCGTTCGGCCTCACCTGACTCGGTCGCCGTGATCGACATGAAGCAGGGCGAGCTGATCGGCACGGTCGAGATGGCGCGCGCCTGCTCAACCGTTCACGACGGTGCGATCTATCTCCATATGGGCCGCTCTTACTCGGTCAGCGCGCTCGACCTAGAACGGCGCGAGGCACTGGTCGAGCCGTTCAACGGCGATTGGTTTACGCAGCCAAAGAAACAGACCGACACGGTGATTGAGACGCTGCTCGACCGGCGCGAGACGCTTGGCGTGCAGCTCAGCTTTGGTCGCGTCATCGTTAGCGAGCAGGTGCTGGCCTACCAGCGCAAGCGGCTGCCCGGCAATGAGGTGATCGACCTGCAGGCGCTGGCCTTGCCGCAGACGCAGTTCTCAACTCAGGCGCTGTGGTTTGAGCTGGGCGCAGCGGCCGAGGAGCTGCCGCTCGACCTGCTGCTCGGCGCGCTGCACGCAACCGAGCACGCTCAGATTGCCGTACTGCCGCTGCTGGCGATGTGTGACCGCTGGGACGTTGGCGGCCTGTCAACCAACGCCCACATGCAGACCGGCGGACCGACGATCTTCATCTACGACGGCCACCCAGGCGGCGTTGGCATCACGCGTCAGGGTTTCCTGCGCTTTGAGCAGCTGGTCGCCGATGCGCAGCGGCTGATCGCCGAATGCCCCTGCGCCGCGGGCTGCCCATCCTGCGTGCAGTCGCCAAAGTGCGGCAACCTGAACGAGCCGCTGCACAAAGCCGGCGCACTGGAGCTGCTGGAGCTGATGCTGGCGGCCGGCGCCTAAGCCGGATCGAGGCTGCAAGCGAGCGTTCAGTTTCCCGCACTGCGCGTCGAATGGGTCTGCGCGCGCGTTTACACAACGATGAATCGTCTTCGACCGATAACTGCACTGACCGCCGCAGCGCTGCTGATAACGCCGGCTGGCGCCTTCGCGACCAGCGGCGGCAGCTCGCCCGAGCCAAAGCCGGGCGACGCAAGCGGCGGCGCCGGTTACGGCACGCCGCTGGTAACGCTCCCCGGCCGGCCACGGCTTGCAGCGCAGAAGCTCTCCAGCAAACTGGTGACTGTTGGGCAGCGGGCCAGCGTTGTCGTACGGATCAATCGCTCGAAGGGAACCAGTGCCCAGGTGAAGATCGCAATCGCCCGCCGCGGCGGCAAGACGACCAACTTCTCAGCTGGCCGGATCGCCACCAACCGCAGCCAAGCGATCCAGCTGCCGGCGCTGGCAGCTGGCAGCTACCGCGTAACCGTCAGCATCTTCGGCGCGACGGCAAACGAGACGGTCCGCGGCGGTGCGCTCTCACTGACCGTCAAAGCGAAGAACAAGCCGGCGCCCGCGCCGACACCTTGGCCGACGGCGCCATCGTCAGGCGTCTTCCCGGTCCGCGGCGCCTACACGTTCGGCGGCGACGGTGCGCGCTTTGGCGCCGGGCGGGTCGGCCGCACGCATGAAGGGCAGGACGTTGTCGGCGCCTCCGGGCTGCCGATCGTTGCTCCGTTGGCGGGTGAGGTTCGCTACGTCGACTACCAGGCCGCCGGGGGCGGCCGCTACATCATCCTTCGCGCCAACAACGGCTGGGACATGATGTTCGCGCACTGCCAGTACGCGTCGGCCGCCGTCAAGCCCGGCGACCGCGTAAAGGCCGGCGACCGACTCTGCCTGCTTGGATCGACCGGCATCTCAAGCGGCCCCCACCTTCACTTTGAGCTGTGGCCAAACGGCTGGCGCGACAGCCCAGGCACCAAGCCGATCGATCCGCTGCCGCAGCTGAAGCTCTGGGCGCGCTGACCGGCACCTTCATCCTGCCTAGGTAATGCTTAGGCATTGACAACCGCTTCCCCGGGGTCGTTAAATCGGTTCAGGTTGATGGCGTGATGGCGATTGTTGAGATCGATGACCGCCAAGCAGCTGGCGAACTACCAACTGGCTGGCGCGGCCCAAGGCTCGGCGGCTAGCACTGCCGGCGAACTGCCGGTGACACTACGGCGCAGGCCGCGGTACCCTGCCCTCCGCGGCGAGATAGCTCAGCTGGTAGAGCACACGACTGAAAATCGTGGTGTCCCGGGTTCGAGTCCCGGTCTCGCCATCAGGAAGGCCGGAGATTCTTGGCTAGACCCACTACGAGCACCGCCGCCTTGTCGACAAACCTCGGATATAGATCGGTATCGCCAAACCCGGCTGCTGGCGCGTGCAGCGCCGAGTCGGCGAGATCCAGCTTGGCGACCCTCATCAGCGCGTCAACATCAGAGCCCGTGACCGCCGCGGCGATCGCAACGTAGTCGACGAGATCAATGTACGCAAAGCTCACTTCGCGAGCCGCTCGAGTAGCTCGCGATCCTCCTCAATAATGCGCCGCAGCCGCGCCTTGAACTCGGGATCACTACGGCGCCGCTCGACCAGCTCCCTCAGCGCCTGCTTCACCGTTTCGTTAAGACTCTTGCCGTCCGCTCGAGCCAGTGCTTCGGCGTCAGCCGCCAGCTGCTGATCGAGCCGCACAGTGAGGTTCCTATTCATGACGTCATAGTAGCATAACCTCACGCTCACTTACCCATCTCAAGGTCGGCTTTCGCCTGCGTTAAGCAGCCCCTAGTCAGCGACTCAGCCAGCGACCGCGATCAAGCGCGCGCAGCAGGAACGGTGCCAGCGTGCCGTTGAAGGCTGGCATCACGTGGTGCAGGTCAGAGTTGACAAGCAGCCCGCCAATAACCGGGTAGCAGAGCTTTGCTCCGCAGTAGAACTCGGTCAGATCAACGACACCGTAATTCGGCCGCTTCAGGGCAAGCGCAGCTTCGGCTGCGGCGTCGGGGTAGCGGCCCAATACAACTGCGCGCGGCAGCGCGCAGGCCGGGCCGGCCTGCTTGCCGGCCGCCATCGCCCGTTCGATACAGGGCAGCGTTGAGCTGAGGATCCGCGGATTGTCGCGCAGTACAACAACGTGCCTGACCGACTGCGGCAGCGTCTTCCATTGCTGCTGATAGCCGCGAATTTCTCGCGTCAGCTTGGCCGCGCCAGCACGCTTTGTTGATATTTGGGAAATGAAGACCGTGTCGATCTGCGGATTGCGCGCCAACCAGGCCGGTAGCTCACGTTTCCACTGCTGGCACTCGCGTACCTCCGCGGCCGAGCCGAACGCGGCTGCCGTGGTTGTGAAGCGGCATCCCCGCTTGCCGATCGAGCTGACATGCCAGCGGCGCAGGATTGCAGCCTTGTAGATTCCGGTTCTCCATTTAAACGAGTGGCTGTCACCGATCAGCGCGACCTGCCGCTTTGCCTGATCGGCCGGAACGCCAAAGCTGCAGATTGTCAGCAGCCCTTCCTTGCGGCGCGTTCTGGCGCTGCAGATGCTGGCCTTTGTCATTATCCCTTCACCGAGCCGCGCACTCGCCGGCGACGGGACGACCGAGAGCCGTAGTTTGGGGTTGACGCAAGGTTGGTTGAGTGGGTCACGCGCCGCGGCGCCAAGGCAGGGGACAACTGAGTTTGACAGCAGGCGCTTGGCGGCCCGCAGGTCGGAGTCCTGACGGTTGCCGAGAACCGTTAGCGCGATTACTGTCGCCAGCAGCACGGTTCCGCTGCCGACCAGCACGGCGCTGAAGCTGCGACGCGGTCGATGGCCAGCCAGCAGCGGACCGGATCGCATTGGGTCCTCAACGAACCGCTTCGACAGCGCCGCGAGGACCAAGGTCAGCGCGACCAAGCCAAGCTTGATTGGCGTAGTCAGCGGTTCAAGCAGCACGAACGGCGCAAAGATCAGCAGCGGCCAGTGCCACAGATAAACCGAGTACGAGACATCGCCAAGCCACTGCACCGGTCGCAAACTCATCCAGCCCGTTGGCGCCCAGCGCAGCTGCGGCGCACCGGCCCAGATCACGGCCAGCGTGCCGACGATCGGCAGGATCGCAGCGGTCCCCGGAAATGGCGTGCGGGCCGTGTAGAGGAATGCGGCCGCGAGGATCATCGCGATGCCAAGCCAGGAGACGGCAGCGCGCAGCGCCGGGCGGCCAGCACCGACAGCCAGCAACGCCAGCATGCCGCCAGCGCCAAACTCCCAGACCCGCGTCCCAGTAACGAAGAAGGCTGAAGCCGGACTATTCGCCGTATCCCAGACCGAGTAGGCAAGACTGGCGGCGCTAATCAGCGTCAACAGCACGAGGATTGCGCGGCGGCGCAGCAGCGCCGAGCCCTTACGGGCAACGGTCGCCGCGATCAAAATCACTACCGGCCAAACGATGTAGAACTGCTCCTCAACCGACAGCGACCAGTAATGCTGAACCGGCGAGGGTCGGTTCTCAGCAGCCAGATAATCAACTGCCTGATGCGCGAGATACCAGTTCTCAACGTAAAGCGTGCTCGCCTGAATCTCACGAAAGAACT
Organism: Solirubrobacteraceae bacterium; assembly: GCA_039745115.1. Taxonomy (GTDB): domain Bacteria; phylum Actinomycetota; class Thermoleophilia; order Solirubrobacterales; family Solirubrobacteraceae; genus F1-60-MAGs163. Next base: position 72,475 of record JBCJRT010000003.1, on the reverse strand, counting down.
GATCCCAGAGACTTAACGGCACAAATATGTAGGTGACGACCGCGCAGAACAACAACACCAGCAGCGCAGCCGGGAGGATCCGTCGTGCCCTCCGCGCCCAGAAACCAGCCAGCGAAACGCTCGCCGTCCGGTCAACCTCGCGCACCAAATGGGCAGTCATCAAGAAGCCCGAGATCGCGAAGAAAACATCAACGCCGATGTAGCCACCGGAGATCAGACCCGGCCAGAAATGGAAGACAACAACGGTCGCAACAGCAATCGCTCGCAAGGCCTGAATCTCCGGCCGCAACCGGCGCACGTTGGCCGCCGCGGTGTTGGCGCCCTCAGGGCGTTGAGAATCGTCAGTCACGAGCGAATATTGCTGCGCGGCAGCTTGGCCTGTGAGGCCAACCCGAGTCGCTGCAGTATACCGGCGGTCAGGCGCTCAATCGCCGCCACACGGCGCGCCGGAGACCGGAAGAGCAGCCGTGAAGGCTGCGATCAGCGACATCGCAGTAAGCGTGCGTAAAGCAGTCATGCCAGCCAGAATACGGCGGCGGCGCTTCTCCTGTCGCACCAGATAACAAGCCTGCGGCTACGCACCACTACTCTCACTACTCGGCCTCCTGTTGGTCGGGATTTCCCGAACAGGAGGCCGCTTCCCGATGGCTGAACGCAATGACATCAGAAACGTCGCGATCATCGCGCACGTTGACCACGGTAAGACGACTTTGGTTGACGCGATGCTGCAGCAGTCAGGCGCCTTCCGTCAGGGTGCCAAGCTGACCGACCGAGTGATGGACTCCGGCGACCTAGAGCGCGAAAAGGGGATCACGATCCTCGCCAAGAACGCCTCTATCCCCTACAACGGCGTCAAGCTGAACATCATCGACACGCCCGGCCATGCCGACTTCGGCGGCGAGGTTGAACGCGGCCTGTTCATGGTCGACGGCGTGCTGCTGCTGGTTGACGCCAGCGAAGGGCCGCTGCCGCAGACGCGCTTTGTGCTGCGCAAGGCGCTGGAAGCGAAGCTGCCGGTGATCCTCGTCGTCAACAAGGTTGACCGCCCCGACGCGCGGATCGCCGAAGTCGTGCATGAAGTTGAAGAGCTGTTCCTCGACCTCGACGCCGATGAACACCAGATCGCCTTCCCTGTCGCCTACGCCAACGCCAAGGCCGGCACCGCCTCGCTTGACGCCGACAGCCAGGGTGAAGATCTGACAGCGCTGATGGATCTGCTGGTCGAGACAATCCCACCGCCGACCTTTGACCCTGAGACACCGCTGCGGATGCAGGTCACCAACCTCGGCGCCTCCGACTACCTTGGCCGGCTCGCAATCTGCCGCGTCCACGACGGCACCGTCCGCCGCGGCCAGCAGGTCGCCTGGTGCAAGCGCGACGGCACGATTGAGAAGGTCAAAGTAACCGACCTGTTTGTGACCGAGGCGCTGACGCGGGTCGAAGCCGAAGAGGCCGGCCCCGGTGAAATCGTCGCGATCGCCGGCATCGCCGGGGTGACGATCGGCGAGACGCTCGCCGATCCTGAGGATCCACGCCCGCTTGAGCTAATCGCCGTCGACGAACCGAGCCTCAGCGTGACGATCGGAATCAACACTTCGCCGCTGGCCGGCAAGGACGGCTCGAAGCTGACAGCCCGCCAGCTGCTTGCGCGGCTCGACAGCGAGATGGTTGGCAACGTCGCGCTGCGCGTACTGCCGACCGAGCGCCCCGACGCCTGGGAGGTTCAGGGCCGCGGCGAGCTGGCGCTGGCAATCCTCGTTGAACAGCTGCGCCGCGAGGATTACGAGATGACGGTCGGCCAGCCACAGGTCATCACGCGTGAGATCGACGGCACGCTGAGCGAGCCGGTCGAGTCGCTAACGATCGATGTGCCCGAAGAGCACGTCGGCTCGGTCACGCAGCTATTGGCGCTGCGCAAAGGTCGGCTCGAGGAGTTGGGCAACCACGGCAGCGGCTGGGTGCGGATGGAGTATCTGGTTCCGGCCCGCGGCCTGATCGGCTTTCGCACCGAGTTCCTGACCGAGACGCGCGGCACCGGCATCGCACACCACGTCTTTGACCGCTGGGAGCCGTGGTTTGGTGAGCTGCAGACGCGTCAGACCGGCGCGCTTGTCGCCGACCGCACCGGCCCTGTGACGGCGCACGCCTGCTTTGCGATGCAGGACCGCGGCACGCTGTTCGTCGAACCAGGCGAAGTGGTTTACGAAGGGATGATCGTCGGTGAGAACAGCCGCTCCGGCGACCTCGACGTCAACGCTGTGCGCGAGAAGAAGCTCAGTAACGTCCGTTCCTCAACGGCCGACGAGCTGGTTCGCGTGATCCCAAAGAAGCTGCTGTCGCTTGAGCAGGCCTTTGAGTTTGTCCGCTCCGACGAAGCGGTCGAGGTAACGCCTGAGCATGTGCGGTTGCGCAAGGTAACGCTCGATCAGGTCGGGCGTGAGAAGCAAGCGCGCCGCGCCGCTAAGGGCGCAGCACCGCTTGCGGCCAGCAGCTAGGGCACCAGGAAGCTGACCCACTTCTGAACCCGCGGCTCGGCCGGGACGGGCGGGGCCGGTGTCTGTGGGTCGGGGACGAAGGCCCCAGCCGCCTTGGCCGAAGAGCTAAGCCCCGGCGCCAGCAGCGAAGCGCAGACGTTCTTCGGGAAGCGCTTGACGCGAGCCGGGCCTTTGTGGCCAAGTGCGTCGAGCGCCGCGGCGAATGTGACGGAGTCGAGCGCCGAGCCGATATGGCCGGTCTTGCGGCCCGGGCAGACGGACTGAATCAGGATGTTGCTGGCGCCCTTCAGTGATGAGGTTGGGTTTGAGCCCGTTTGCGGCTGCACCGTCTCGTCGGTCGCAGAGCGGACCGTCGTCCAGTCGGTCGGGCCGGGCGACTCATCACGCTGCGAGTTGACCGCCTTCAGCAGCTTTGATCCGGCGCGCTGCTGCCAGGCGGCTGGCATGCACGGCTTCGCCGCGCTGCATTCACCGATCAGCGTGGTGCCGTGCTGTGTACCAGCAACGGCGATCACGTCGGTCACCTTCTTGCCAAGGCTCGGCCAATAGGTCAGCGCGATCCGTGGCAGCAATGCCCCCTGGCTGATGCCAAAGACGGCGATTGGCTGGCCGGCGCGCTGCGCCATCGTGCGCAGTCCATAGACGAGGTACTGAGTTGCGATCTGAATGTCACCGGTCGTGCGGTAAGGAAAATCGACGTAACAGATTGGCCTGCCGAGGGTCTTCAGTGCCGCCGAACCGATCGCGTAAGCCTCGGCGCCGGTGTAGCCGGTGCCGGTGACCAGCATCAGCGGCTGCTTGCCTTTGCCGCGAACCAGCGGCACCGGGCAATGCAGCGCAGCCTCCAGCCGCTGCTTCGAGACGGTCAACCGCGGCTCCTTGTAGGTCGTCTTGGCGACCGCCACCTGGCCAAAGAGAGCAGTTGAGGCCAGTGCGAGCAGAGCGGCGGCGAGCAGGCCGCGGCGAATCGAAAAAGTCATTCAACGACCGTAGCGGACGGTGGCGTCCGCGCGCGACGGTTGCCACTGACGTACGCTTGCGCCGATGAGCGAGATCTTCCGTACGCCCGACGAACGCTTCGCCGATCTGGACGGCTACAACTACGAGCCGAACTACGTCGAGGTCAACGGCATTCGCCTGCACCATCTCGACGAGGGCAGCGGCAGGCCGGTGCTCTGCTTCCACGGCGAGCCGAGCTGGTCTTACCTGTACCGCAAGATGCTTGATCTGCTGGTCGCCGGTGGGCAGCGCGTCGTCTGTCCCGACCTTGTCGGCTTTGGCCGCTCCGACAAGCCAACAGACCAGCACTGGTACACATACGAACGTCACTGCGAAAGCGTCACCGCGCAGCTCGATCAGATTGATGGCCTTGAGGACGTCACCGTTGTCGTCCAGGACTGGGGCGGCCCGATCGGCCTGCGCTGGGCGACCGAGCACGCCGATCAGGTTGGCCGGCTGGTGATCATGAACACCGGTCTTTTCACCGGCCAGGTCAGCAAGGGCTTCATGCGCTGGCGCGAATACGCGGAGCGGACGCCCGACCTGCCGATCGCCCAGATCATCAACGGCGCGACGACAAGCGAGCTCAGCGCCGAACTGCTCGCCGCCTACGACGCTCCGTTCCCAAACGCCGCCAGTAAGGCAGGCGCGCAGCAGTTCCCACTGCTCGTGCCGCTCGGCGAGGATGACGCTGGCGTCGCCGAGCAGATCAAAATCAGCGAGGCGCTGGCGCAGTGGTCAAAGCCAGCGCTGGTTGCCTTCTCCGACCAGGACCCGATCTTCCCCTACCCGAAGTCCGGTGATCTGTTCGCAGAGCTGATCCCCGGCGCGACTGCGCAGGTAAAGATCGAGGGCGCCGCCCACTTCCTGCAGGAAGACAAGCCGGCCGAGATCGTCGCGGCGATCGACGCTGCCTTCAGCTGAAGTCGATAACGCTGCGGATCCCGTCCTGGGCCTCGATCAGCTCGAAGCCGCGGTTGACCTCGTCGAGGCTCAGCTTGTGCGAGATAAACGGGTCAACGTCGATCTCGCCGGCGAGATAGCGCTCGATCAGCGCCGGCACCTGATCGCGGCCTTTGACGCCGCCGAACGATGAGCCGCAGACGCGCCGGCCGGTGATCAGCCAGCGCGGAATGATGTCGAGCGTCTCGCCCTTGCCGGCAACGCCGGCGACGGTGCAGAGACCCCACCCCATCCGTGCCGACTCGACCGCCTGCTTCATCACCGAGACAAGGCCGGTCGCCTCAAAGGTGTAGTCGGCGCCAAAGCCGCCGGTCTGCTCGAGCACGCGCTCGACCGTGTCCGGTCCGGCGGTCCATGTGTCGGTCGCACCTTGGCCGCGCGCCAGCTCCAGCCGGTCGGCGGAAAGGTCGACACAGATGATCCGCTCAGCGCCCTGCAGGCGGGCGCCGGCGACCGCGCCAAGCCCGACCATCCCGGCGCCAAAGACGACGCAGGTAGTGCCCGGCTGGACCTTCGCCGTGTAGATCGCGGCGCCAAGCCCGGTCGAAAGGCCGCAGGCGAAGAGGCAGGCTCGATCGAGCGGCGCCTCGCGCGGGATGTTGGCGAGCGCGATTTCCGGCATCACCGTGTACTGCGCAAAGGTCGACGTTCCCATGAAGTGGCGCAGCGGCTCGCCGTCAAGGAAAAGGCGGGTCGTGCCGTCGGGCAGATAGCCCTCCCCCTGCTTTTCGCGGATTGCGAGGCAGAGATTGGTGCGCGGGTCGAGGCAGTGGACGCACTCACGGCACTGGGGAGAGAAGAGCGTCACGACGTGGTCGCCGACCGCGACCGAGCTTACCTCCGGGCCGATCGCCTCGACCACGCCGGCGCCCTCATGGCCGAGCACGGTTGGCGCATAGCCGGACGGGTCGACGCCCGAGGCGGTGTAGAGGTCGGTGTGGCAGACACCGCAGGCAACCAGCCGTACCAGAACCTCCCCCGCCTTCGGCTCCGCAAGGTCAACCTCGCGCACAACCAGCGGCGCGCCAAACTGCTCAAGGACTGCTGCCTGGATCTTCACCGGGGAAGCTTAACCCGACATCTGACCGCACGTTGCCGACTACGCTAAACGGCACGTAATCTGTCCTTTTTTAGACTTTTCGTGCTAGGATTACCGCATCGGAGTCATCGACGACAAGCGCGATCTGTTTGACCAGGTGATCAAGCTGCGCCGTGCCGAGCGGCAGGCGCCTAGGGTTCGCGAGATCCCGGAGGTCCGCGCGCAACTTGAACGCGACATGGGATGCGCGGTGAGCGTCTCGCTGGCAGCTAAGCTCCTGGGCGTCTCATCGAGCACGATGTTTCGCCACATTGACGACGGCGTCGTTCCGGTTGTCATCACCGAGGAAGGCCGCTCAAAGATCCCGATCGGCGCGCTCGCCGAGCTGTACGAGCAGGTACAAGTCAACCGCAAGCTCGGACTCTCCCACGTTCTGGAACCGGTGGCCAAGGCCGTTCGTCAGGCTGCGAACCGGATCGCCGCGGACCCGGCCATTAATCGCTCCCCCGCCGCCGACCCTCACGAACGGTCAGCTGCTCGCAGCCTGGCCTACCACCAATCGATAGCGAACAAGTTGACTCGTCCGATGGCTGACGACGCGCTCCACCGCGTCTGGGAATGGCGGAGCCGGCGACGTATCGACGACCGCTACGCCGACGAGTGGGAAAGGATTCTTGCGCTTCCAGTACGAGAGATCCAAGCGGAGATCGCCAAGCCCGGTGAACGGATGCGCGATCTCAGGCAGAACTCGCCGTTCGCCGGCGTCCTCTCCGAACTGGAGCGTCGCGAGATCCTTCGGTTGGTCACGTGAACCGCACCGAGTTCGACCACCTGATCGCGGCGGCGTCCGAAGTCGCGGGCGAGGACGAGTTGGTCGTGATCGGGAGCCAGGCGACGGCTCTTCCTTCCACGCAACCTTTGGCTTCTACGCCCATGGGGTCGGGCCCACAACCGCGCAAGCGCCGTCAGGGTGGCAGGCCCGTCTCGTCCGTGTCGAGATTCCGCCGCGCTCCGGGTCGGAGCGGCATCCGGTCGCGCTATGTCTCGAAATCCACGACCTCGTCCTCGCGAAGCTGGCCGCGGGACGAGACCGCGACTGGGAGTTCGCCAGGGTCTGTATCGGGTCCGGACTTTGCCAACTGGAAATCCTGTTGCAACGTTGTGGCGACCTCCCGAGCCCCGACGAGCAGGTCAAGCGAATCCGGGCGTGGCTGATGGCGGTCGTCAAGCAGCCGTGAGATTGGGCGTTGCGCTAGATCGTGTTCGACGACAGCAGCAGCGCCACGAGTGAGATAGGCACGCCGAAGTCCCAGACCAGAATCATCGTGTTGTTCGGCGCGTAGTTCTTATCTTTAACGATCTCTTACTGGAAGCCGTTCGTCTTCCAGCCGATCGACTCGGCGATCTTCTGCGCGAAGAAGGTGTGCATCACTGACGAGAAGAGGAAGACCCAGCCGGCGAAGTAGAGGATCCAGCGCAACGAGCTGATGTCGGCCGACTCGCCGATGACTGCGCCGGGAGGCGTTGACCCTGTAAGCGCGACCGTCAGGACGGAACCTGCGGCAGGCTCAACGACGCGCTTTATACAGCTGCCAGCGGCCGAAACTGGTCAGTTTGCTGACGCTGACGCTCGCAGCGAAGGCCGGTTTTGGCCCGGTTAGACGAGTCGGCGCAACAAAGACGACGGCCGGTGGCTGCCAGTTGGGGTTCGCGGCGGTCGAGGCCCAGGTTCCCTGAACGCCGCTTAGTGGCAGCCGAAGCTTCCAGGCCAGCGCCGTCTGCGCGTATGGATTTATCGCCGGAGCGCCGACGGTGACAACCGCGTCGCGCCCGCCGGCCGCGTTGATGGCGCCGTCAAGCTGATCAAGCTGGCGCGCCTGGAGCCGCGCGACGCTGAGCAGCCGCGCGTCGGTGCGCAGCACAGATAAACCAAAGCCGATCAGCAGCGCCGCAATCGCGCCGCCCGCCGCCAGCCGCAGCCAACCTGCTGCGAGGCTGGCGATCAGCCAGCCGGCGCCAACGCCGGCGATCACGCAGCTCAAAGCCGCCGGCCCGACCAGGTAGCGGCGCGCACCGGTAAAGCCAAACTGTGCCATCACGCCGACAACGGCAACCCAGGCGGCGGCCAGCAGGGCCAGCAGCAGCAGCTCACCGCTGCCACGCCGCCAGGCAAGCGGCAGCGCGATCAGCGCGAGGATCAGCACCGGCAAGATGACCGAGTCGCCAAAGCGGCTGACGACCTCAAGTGCCGGCAGTGCGGCGCTGGCGGCGCTGGTTGGCGTTGTGCTCTGCGCCGTCTGCGCCCCCTGCGCAAGCCCGCCGGAGCCGGCCCAGTCGAGCAGCATCCAGATCAACGGCGGCGCGACGACTAGCAGCGCCAGCTGCGGCCGGCGCGCTGGCAGCGTGTGGGCCAGCCACAGGCCGGCGATAAAGCCGAGCAGCCAAAGTTCCGGCCGGATCAGGCCGGCCAGTGCGATCAGCGCAAGCGCCCGCAGCGGATCACCGTTCAGCCACAGCAGCACGGCGCCGAGCAGCAGAGCAACCAGCAGCGGCTCCGACGATCCGAACAGCGCGGTCCGCGGCAGGTCGGTGCTGAGCAGCAGTGCCAGCGCCGCAAAGGTGCCAGCCGCGGCGGCGGCCGGCGCGCCGGCAAGCCGCGCGGCGCTGCGTCCGGCCAGCCAGAGCGAGTAGAGCGCTGCCCCCCTGACGAGCGCCAGCCAGACGACCGGAGCCAGCCCATCAAGCCATGCGAACGGCGCGCTGATCAGCACCGGTAGCGGCTTCCATGATGGACCGCCGGTCGTGTCAAGCGAGAGCTGCGTCAGTTCCCGCGCCCAGACCATCCAAGCCCAGGCGTCATAGCCGAGCGCCGGCGCGATCAGCACCGTCAGCGCGCCAACAACCAAGCAAGCGGCCACCACAGCTCGTTCATCAGGCCTTGCCACGGCGCCGAGACTACTCGCGCAGCGACTCTGTAGCCTCCCGCACGGCTGCGGCGGACCGGCGGCGCGATCACGAGAGGAAGCAGATGGAAGACTTCAACGGGCGGACTGTGTTCATGTCAGGCGGCAGCCGGGGGATCGGTTTGGCGATCGCCGTCCGCCTCGCGCAGGAAGGCGCCAACGTCGCGATCATGGCGAAGACCGATCAGCCCAACCCGAAGCTGCCGGGGACCGTCCACAGCGCCGCGAAGGAGATCGAGGATGCCGGCGGCGCGGCGCTGGGGATCGTCGGCGACATCCGCGATGAGCAGCAGGTTGAAGCTGCCGTCGCAAAGACGGTCGAGCGCTTTGGCGGGATTGATATCTGCGTCAACAATGCCTCGGCGATCAACCTCAGCCCGATCGGCGAGCTGCCGATCAAACGCTGGGACTTGATGGCCGACATCAACATTCGCGGCACGCTGGTCGTCACGCAGGCCTGCCTGCCGCAGCTGCGCCAGTCCGACCACGCTCACGTGCTAACGCTCAGCCCGCCGCTCTCGGCCGACCCGAAGTGGCTGAAAGGCCACGGCCCTTACACCGTCGCCAAGTACGGCATGTCGATCCTGACGCTCGGCCTAGCGCAGGACGAGGCCGCCAACGGCGTCGCCGCCAACTGCCTCTGGCCGCGCACGCTGATCGCGACGGCGGCGGTGGCGAACCTGCTCGGCGGCGACGAGTCGATGTCGCGCGCGCGGTCACCGCAGATCGTTGCCGACGCGGCGCGGGCGATCCTGATCCGCGAGCCGGCGCAGTGCACCGGCAACGCCTTCATTGACGACGAGGCGCTAGCCGAGGCCGGGATCACCGACCTAAGCGGTTACGCGCCGGCCGACGCCGACTTAAGCCTCGATCTGTTCGTTGATTCTTGGCCGAACGGCAGCTGAAGAGTAAAAATCCCGTGAAGCCGGGGCTGAACTGGCAACGAAGCGGCGCCGCAGCGTGGCACCGGTCGGTATGTTGCGCCGATGCCGCTCGTAAAGCTCGCAGCGCCACTGTTCGCAGCAGCGATGCTTGCCTCACTGGCTCCCGCCGCAGGCGCCGCCGACCCCAGCATCTGGAAGCAGCAGAGTGCTACAACGATCGACTTTCATTATTGGCAGGGTGTCACCAGCGTCACCGGCAGCGCCGACCCATCGCTGCTATTCACGGGGATTGCCGACGGTGCCTTCCGCACGAACTCAAAGCTGAGGCAGCTGGCGGCAAGCGACCCGGCGATTCCGGCGGCGGTCAGCGCCGCCGAGCGCTACAACCACATCGGCGACGCGTCGTTTGATCAAGGCTCCGGCGGCCGGCTGCTGCTGCCAATCGAGTGCTACTACCCGGGCGCCGGTGGCAACACCTGCAAGACCGGGGCAATCGGCGTCGCCAACCCGCAGACGCTGGCCTGGCGCTACTACGTAAAACTCGACCCGGCAGAGATCGCAAAGGCGATGTGGGTTGAAGCCGACCCCGCCGGGCAGCTTCTCTGGACCTCGTCGGGCAGTGACCTGCTGGCCTACCGCGCCGCCGACGTCAATCCGAAAAACGCCGCGCCCTTGCACGGCCCGATCAAGGCGGCGCGTAAGCTGGTCGGTGCGGTGCCGCCAACTGGCGTCACCGGCGCCGTCTTCTGGCGCGGGCGGCTGCTGCTGGCAGGCCAGAGCGGCCAGAAGTTCCAGATCTGGTCGGTCAATGTGGCGACCGGTGCGCGCACGCTGGAGCTGGAGAAGACGCTATCGGGCGAAAGCGAGGGGCTCGACATCGTGCCGGTCGCCGGCGGCCTGCTGCAGTGGCAGCTGATGCCGGCGACCAACACGCCGCCGGCCAGTTACCCACAACCGACGCTGCTCAGCTTCCTGCCAACACGGCCGCCGACGCTGAAGCTGAGCGCCCGCGCCGACGGCCGCAAGGCGATCCTCGTGACCGTCACGACCGGCCCCGGCCAGCCAATCCCCCACGCGGCGGTGCGGCTTGGCGCTGCGCGCGGCTGGAGCGGCCGCGACGGCCGGGTGCGACTGAACGTCGCGATGCCAAAGCGGCGCACAACGCTGACCGCAACGTTAACCGGCACGCGCAGCGGTTCGCTGCGACTCGGCCGCTGAGCGGCCGCTACGGGCGGCCCGGAGCGCAGCGCCCGTAGGCAATGAAGTACTCGTTGCCGGCGATGTACTTGAAACCCGGCGGTGGGATCTGCAGATGCTCCCAGCCATCGTCAACGGCGTACTCGTTGATGTTTAGGTCGGGGCGCGATTCGTAGGCCGGGTTGATCAGGATCGCAACACCCTCCTTCTGCACCGGAATCGTCGTGTCGGAGCGCGGAATGATCGTCGGCGGCTCGAGGTTGAAAGCCCACTTGGCTTCCGGCAACAGTTTCTGGCTGGGGATACTGACGCGGCCGCAGCGACGCGCATGCAGCACCGCCGGATCGGTCATCAGCGAGCGGAAGGAATCGGTGATCGCACGCCGCTTACGGACGTCCTCATCGATCCGCGCCAAGTTGAGGTGCGCCGCCGTCCAGCCAAAGCCGACAACGATCAGCAACAGAGCACCGGCGGCCCACCAGCGCCGCAGCGGCTTGCCGCGCTCGATTGTCGTCCAGCCGCTCAGCCCATAAGCGGCGAAAACCACCAGCATCACCGCCGCAACGAGGACGTAGCGCCAGACGTTGGCGAGGCCGCCGCTGGCGATCACGAGGTACGAGAACCAGGTCGTCGCAACAAGGATCGCTGGCAGGATCAGCTGCCTTCGGCGCTGCTGAATCGCCAGCACAACGCCAACGCCAGCGATGATCGAGAGTGGCAACTTGAGCAGCGTGTTGGTCCAGTAGAGCGTGTAATACGGCAATGTCTCCAGCGGACGGCTGCGGCCCAGCTGCTCCGCGTAGCCCTTCGTCGCGGTCAGCGAATAGATCGGGTTGCCGGTCACAATGAAGTCGGTGACAAGCCAGCAGAGCGGTGGAATCGCGGCGTAGCAGAGAACTCGAAAGCGCCCCGACCAAGCAAGCGGGTAACCGGTCCAGAGCGCATACAAGCCGGTTAGCAGCCAGGCCTCGGGTCGGAGCAGACCGGCAGCAATCAGTAACACCCAGACAATTCCACCGCGGCGCGGCGACTTGGCCTCGAGCAGCGCCGCCCAGCAGATCATCGCCGCGTAAGGCGGGTCAAGGAAGCCAACTCCCGCCAGCCAGGCAACATCGAGCCGCGTCGCGAGCAGACCAACGGCGACCAAGCCGCCAAGAATCCCGGCGGCCATGAAGCCGAGCCGGTAGACGGCGATCAGCAACGCCACGTAGCCGGCCAGCGACCAAGCAACCATCAGGTTCGATGCGTAGTCACCAAACGGCTGCAACAGTAAGCCGAGCGCGAGCAGCAGCGGATGCTCAGTCGGCGCACGGTAGGCCTCGAAGTTCGGCAGCTCCCAGTGCCAAATGTCACGCGACCAGTTGAGCGACGACAAGGTGTCGTAGGTGGCGCGCGGCTGGTAGACAAGGAAGCCGACGAGGACGACCACCGAAAGCACGATGATCAGCGCAATCATCACGTTGCGCTCGAGGCGTTCGTCGCCGCCGTCGCGCTTGCGTTCGGTCGTCGACACGAGCGCCAAGACTAGCGATCAGCGCGGATTGGCCGGCGCGCGGCGCGGCAGATCAAGCGCCGGTTTGGGGCGCCGCGGACGATCATGGCACAGCGGCGCTACGCAGGCGCGATGAGCTTGTCAACCGTCAGTCGTCGAGGCCGGCTTTTGTGCCGTGCCGAAGACCTTGTCCCAGTACGGCGCGCTGACGCCGTAGCCGCGGTCGTGATCCTGGAAGTGGTGGCGCATATGTAGCTCGCGCAGCTTGCGGCCGACCGCCGTCGTCGGGCGCCGGTGGTGCAGGCAGTAGTGCGTCATGTCGTAGGTCAGGTAACCGACGAAGAAGCCTGCGCTGAGCATGCAGGCCGGCGAGAACCCCAGCAGCAGCTGGAAGGCCGCAATAAAGATCAGGCCGAGCGGGATCGAAATTGATGGCGGCATCACGAGCCGCATTGGGTCGTTCGGGTGGTCGTGGTGGACGCCGTGGATCATCCAGTGGATCCGTGCGCCAATCGGGTGGTCGGGCTCGAAGTGGAAGACGACGCGGTGCAGCCAGTACTCGGTCAGTGTCCAGACGACGTAGCCACCGCCCGCCCAAAGCAGCCCCTGCCACCAGACGATCTGCCGCATTCCAAGCAGCGTGAAGGCGACGATCACGGGGATAAAGACGACCGGCACAACGGCGACGTGGACGCGCGTGAAGCGATCCAGCCAGGGCGTACCAAACATCGGCGGCGAGGCCTTCAAATACTCCTGCCGTGGCAGCTCAAATGGCTCCGGCGTACTAAGCGTTCGCGCGTCGGTCATCGCCGCTTTTATAGCACAGCCGGGCGTCGACAGCTCGGCGTCGGATTAGCTGCCGCTGGCCAGCACCAGCAGCGCCGCGCCGATCGCGCCGCCGTCATCGCCGAGCTCGGTCGCCAGCAGCGCCGGCGGTGCCTCAGAGCGGAACAGATGTTTGGCAACCTCGGACTGAAACTGCTTCTCGCGATCGCTAAAGAAGCGCTCGCCCATGCCACCGCCGATCGCGACCGCCGGAACGTCGAGCAGGTTGACGGCCGATCCGATTCCGGCGCAGATCGCCTTAATCGCCCGGTCGACGGCCTGCTCGGCCAGCTTGTCGTCGTTGCGCACGCCCTTCGCCCAGATGCCGCTGGTGAATGACTCACGCTCGCGATCCTTCATGATTTTGACGAGGTCGGTCTGCTTGCCCTTCTTGCGCTGCTTGCGCACCCAAGCCTCCATGTTGCGCCGTCCGGCGTAGGCCTCAACGCAGCCGCGGTTACCGCAGCCGCACTTGGCGCCGTCGATCTCGATCACCATGTGGCCGAACTCACCGGCGTAGCCGCGTCCGTCCCACTGACGGCGGTCGAGCACTAGGCCGCCGCCGACGCCGGTCCCCCACCAGACGCCAAGCAGCGAGTCGTAGGGGCGGCCGGCGCCAAGCCGGTACTCGCCGTTGACGGCGACACTGACATCGTTACCAAGGCGCACCGGAATGTTGCCAAAACGCTGCGAAATCACGCCACCAAGCGGGAACGGCTCGATCCAGTCGGGCAGGTTGCTGGCGTTGGCGACCGTGCCGGCGGCCTGATCGACCGACCCGGGCGCGCCAACGCCGATCCCCTTCAGCTGCTGTACGTCGGCGCCGGCCTGACCGAGCGCGTCCTCAAGGTTGGCGGCAATCTGGTCGGCAACGGCCTGCGGGCCTCCTTCCTGCGGCGTTGCGCTGCGTGATCGAGCCAGCACCTTGTTCTGGCCGTCGACGACGACGGCAACGACCTTCGTGCCGCCAAGATCAACACCGGCGCGCAGCTCGCCGACGGCGCCAACGGCAGCCGGCCTGACGCTCGCGGCAGGCGACTTCGCCGCTTCGGCGTTGGCGCTAGTCGAATCGGTCGAATCGGTCGCTTCGGTAGCGCGAGAACGTCGACGCAGGGGCATAAATCAGGCCTTTCCGTAAACAGGGATGTGGGCACCACTAGTTGCTGCAAAATCTGCTGAACAGAGATCAAAGATTGTCGCACCGATCTGCTCAGCCGTCACCCAGTCGGAGCGGTCGGTGTCCGGCATCGCGGCACGGTTGCCGGGCGTATCGATCGTTGACGGCAGGACGGCGTTGGTACGGATCCCGTCGCCGTGGTACTCGACGTGGAGCGAGTCAACCAGACCGAGCACGGCGCGCTTGGCAGTTGCGTACGCGGCGGCGCCGGAGAACGGCTGAAGCGCGGTTCGTGACGAAACACAAACAACTGCGCCCTCGCCCGCCGCGAGCATTGCCGGCAGCGCTGCGCTTGTAACAAGCCAGGCCGGTGTCAAGTTGATTCGCAGCTGCGCTTCAAGCACCGAAACGTCGGTCTTATGCATCCGATCCCCGGCCGCAAAGCCGCCAACGAGGTTGACGACGGCGCGCAGATCAGGGCCCGCCTCAGCCGCCAGCTCTGCGACCGCGCCGACGTCAAAAAGGTCGGCCTCGACGAGCACCAGATCGTCGCTGCGCTCAACCCGCTCGAGCTCCGCTTCATTGATCCAGGGCACAACGACCCGCCAGCCACCAGCAATGAAGCGCGCGACGACCGCGGCGCCAAGGCCGCCGGTTCCACCTGTGATGATCGCGCTCTTCTTCAACTGTCAGATAACTCTCGCCCGGAGCGACCGTAAGCCTATGCGAATTGCCTTGCTCCCGTCCGAAACTGTCCCTACCGTTGCCGACGTGCAGCTCAACGAGTTCACAGACGGCGAAGAGATCGACCAGGCGCTGCTGGTGCGCGGCGCCGAGCTGCGCGAGAAGAAAGCCGGCGGCTCATTTCTCAAGTTGATGCTCGGCGATTCCACCGGCGCGCTGAGCGCAATGGTCTGGGACGACTACGCAGCGGCGGCGGCTCTCTGTCAGCCCGGCGCCGTGGTCCGCGTCCGCGCCAAGTACGAGGTACACCCGAAGTTCGGCGCGCAGCTTAAGATCCACGACCTGCTGCCAGCTGAGCCCGGCAGTTTTGACGAGCAAGATCTGCACGACGGCCCGTCGCGCAGCGCGGCGGCGATGGAGGCCGACCTGCGCGACCTGATCGCGACCGTTCAGGACCCCCACCTGCAGCAGCTGCTGGCCTCAATCCTTGGCCCTGAGAGCGAAAGCTGGGAGGCGTTCAGAACGGCGCCGGCAGCAAAGTACTTCCACCAAGCCTACAGGCACGGCCTGCTTGAACATTCGCTGACGGTCGCCCAGTCTGTTGGTGCCAACAGCTCAATCTTCCCGGCCGTCAACCGCGACGTCGCCGTCACCGGCGCACTGCTGCACGACGTCGGCAAGTTGCAAAGCTACGCCGAAGTCAACGGCGTAATCGACCTCACCGACGCTGGCCGCCTGCAGGGTGAGATACCGCTCGGCTACGCCCTGGTGCGCGACCGGATCGCCGGAATCGCTGGTTTTCCGCCGCAGCTTGCTGAGGCGATCCTGCACATCATTCTCAGCCACCACGGAGCACTCGAGCACGGCAGCCCGGTCGTTCCGGCAACGCGCGAAGCGACGCTGGTTCACATGAGCGACAATCTCGGCGGTCGGCTTGGCAGCTTTGACCGGATTGAGAAAGAGCTGGCGCCAGGCGCGCAGTGGTCTGGCTTTGACAAGGCGATCGGTGGCGGCGCCTACTTCGGTCCGACCGGCAGCGATCAGCCGCGGCGCGCAGCAGCCTGACTCAAAGCAGCCTCGCTTAGGCCGGAAAGTGGGGAAAAAGTGCGGTCTGTGCGGGCTTGATCACTGCGGCCGGCGCTGACGGCCAATAGGGTGACGCGCTGATGGCAAAAGACACTGAAAAGCTGATCCGCCAGCTGTCGCTGATCTCCTACCTGATGGCTGAGCGCCGGCCGGTCACGGCGCTCGAGATCCGCCGCGACGTCGAGGGCTACAGCGGCATGAACGAGGATGCCTTCGCGCGGCGCTTCTATGCCGACCGCGCCGAGCTCGACTCGCTTGGCATTCAGTTGACCGTTGACCGCCCGGCCGACGGCGCAGCCGAGCAGGAGAACTACTCGTTGCGGCCGGAGAACTTCCACCTACCGTCAATCGAGTTCACCGACGACGAGCTGGCGGCGCTGCAGCTGGCGCTGAGCCTGCTCGACGGTGAGTTCGCCTACGCCGAGCCGCTGCGCCTGGCACTGCAGCAGATCACTTGGGGGCGACCCAGCCCACTGGAGTCCCCCGACCAGCGTTCGCTGGCGCTCGGGATTACGGCCTCAGCCGGCGGGCACGAGCTTTCCGGCCGGCTGGCGAAGATCGAGACGGCGATCTTCCGCCACAAGACGATCACCTTCGACTACTTCACGATCGCCCGTGACACGACCGGCTCGCGCAAGGTTGACCCCTACCACCTGCTGTTCCGCGGCAGCCAGTTCTACCTGCTCGGCTACTGCCATGACCGCGAGGCAATCCGCGTATTCAGGCTGACGCGGATCCAAGGCAAGGTCGCCTACGCAACGAAGGCCGAGCACGACTTCAAGCGGCCTGAAGACTTCGACCCGCGCGCCTACGCGAAGCGCGCCGACTGGCAGTTCGGCGAAGAGCAGGGCGTCGCCGAGATCCTTGTCTCCGACCGCCTCGCATGGCAGGTCGAACGCCACTTCGGCCGCTTTGGCGAAATCCGGCCGGCCGACAGCGACAACGAGATGCTGTTCTCAACCCCCTACGCCTCATCACGGATGATGATCTCGTTCGTGCTCGGGCTGGGTGAGCACGCGCGCGTTGCTGGTCCGCCCGAGCTGGTGACCGAGACCGAGCAGCGGATCGCGCTAATCCAGGCTCGCCACGAAGGAGCGGCCGAGCTAGCCGAGGCACTGCCGCGGACCGACTCAGACGAGGCCGCTGAGCGTGACGGCGACGACGTTGACAACCGCCCCGCCGTGGCTATCCGCCCCGAGCGCTTTGCCCGCCTGGTAACGCTGGCATCGATCCTGATCAGCGCCGGCCGCGCCGGCTCAACGCTGCAGGCCAGCGATGTCTGTGAGCGCGTCCAGATCACACGCGAGGAGCTGAGCGAGGACATCTCGGTACTGAACGTCGTCAACTTCGGTGGCGGCTCCTACGTGCTGTACGCCGAGATGGCCGACGACGGCACGATCGAAGTTGATCCTGAGCCGTACGCCGACAACTTCGATCGCCCGGCGCGGCTGCTGCCGGTTGAGGCGAAGGCGCTGATCGCCGCGATCGACCTGATCGGCGACCACATGCCGGAAGGAACGCTGACCAGCGCGCGCGAAAAGATCGTCGCCGCGCTCGGCGCCGACCCGCTGGAGCAGGGGCTGCAGGTCGCCGACGGCGGCGCCGACGATTCACAGGTTGCGCGCGTCGTCTCGAAGGCGATCTCGGCCGGCAAGATGCTGAAGCTCGACTATTACAAGCCAAACGAAGACGAATTCACCGAGCGCTTGGTCGAGCCCTACGCGCTGGTAAACGGCCGCGAAGGCTGGTACGTCGCCTCATTTGACCCGGAGCGCGACGATGTGCGCCACTTCCGCCTCGACCGCGTCCGCCATGCCTCGGTCAGCCGCAAGCAGTTCAAGCGCCGCCCCGAGGTCAACCCGGCGGCCGACGTTGAAGGCTGGCCAAAGACCGGCGAGCTGCCGGCATCAGACGTTGCCGTGATCTGGATCTCGCCCGAGCGGGCCCGCTGGGCGCGCGAGAAGAGCACTGTGATCGAGGAGCTGTCCGACGGCGCCGTGCTGATTGAGACCAGCTACGCAGGCCGCGACTGGCTGGTGCGCGAAATACTGAAGGAGGCTGGCGACGCCGTCGTCGTGAAGCCCGCTGCAGCGCGCAAAGCGGTTCTCAGCGCGGTTCGCAAACTGCGCAGCGCAGCGCGGGCCTGAAGCAGCGCCGATGCCAAGCCGCCGCGAACAGATCCGGATGAGCGACGACGAGGTCGTCGCCTTCCTCGGCGAAGAGAAGACAGTGATCTGCGCGAGCAACGGGGTCAGCGGCTGGCCGCACCTGATGCCACTGTGGTTTGTCGTGCGGCCGACCGGCCCGCAGCAAGCAGCCGAGCTGTGGGCTTGGACCTTCGCCAAGTCGCAGAAGACAAAGAACCTTGAACGCGATCCGCGCGCATCGCTGCAGGTCGAAGCGGGCGAGGAATACCAGCTGCTGCGCGGCGTGATGTTTGAAACTGAGGTCGTGATCCACCGCGAGCTGGACGACGTGCTGCCACTGGGGATCGAGATCTTTCAGCGCTACACAGCGAGCCTCGGCACGGAGCTAAACGAACAGGTCAGGGCGATCGTTGCCGCCCAGGCTGCCAAGCGCGTTGCCTTCCAATTCGTCGAGAGCCGGCGCGTCAGCTGGGACCACCGCAAGCTCGACGGCGTCTATTAGGCGCCCACGCCGGTAGCCTGCGGCTGATGGAACAGCTCAAAGGCCTGATTCTCTCCGGCGGAAAGGGCACGCGCCTGCAACCGATCACCTTCACCAGCGCCAAGCAGCTGGTGCCGGTCGCCAACCGGCCGGTGCTGTTTTACGGGATTGACGCGATGGCGCGCGCCGGGATCAAAGAGATCGGCATCATCATTGCGCCGGAGACCGGCGACGAGATCCGCGAGACGGTTGGCGACGGCTCGCAGTTTGGCGTCAAGGTCAGCTTCATCGAGCAGGATCAGCCGGCCGGCCTGGCCCACGCCGTGCTGACGGCCGAGCCGTTCCTTGGCGAAGACCCGTTTGTGATGTACCTCGGCGACAACCTGCTGCAGGGCGGTATCAGCGACCTAGTTGAGGCCTTCCGCGCCAGCAGCCCCGACGCACTGATCCTGCTGACACCGGTCTCCGACCCGGAGAACTACGGCGTCGCTGAACTTGACGGCGACCGCGTGGTCAGCCTGCAGGAGAAGCCGCCGCAACCAAAGACCGACCTTGCGCTGGTTGGCGTCTACATGTTCACCGCCGGGATCCACGACGCCGCGCGGGCGATCGAGCCGTCGGCCCGCGGCGAGCTGGAGATCACCGACGCAATTCAGTACCTCGTCGATCAAGGCAAGCGAGTTGAGCCGCACATCGTTGAGGGCTGGTGGAAGGACACCGGCCGGCTTGAGGACATGCTGGAAGCCAACCGTCTGGTGCTCGACACAGTTGAGCGGCGGATCGACGGTGAGCTGATCGACTCGACCTGCGAAGGGCGCGTAGTGATTGAGGCTGGCGCTGTGCTGGAACGGTCAACCGTCCGCGGCCCGGCCGTGATCGGTGCCGGCGCGCGGCTGACAGATGCCTATGTTGGTCCCTACTCGGCGATCGGTGAGCGCTGCGTCGTTGAGCGGGCCGAGGTTGAGAACTCAATCTTGTTGGAGGGCAGCTCGGTCACCGATCTTGGCGCCCGCGTTGAATCTTCGCTGCTGGGCCGCGACGTCACGATCGCCCGCTCCGAAGGGCAGCCGTCCGCCTATCGCTTCCTCGTCGGTGACCGCTCCGACATCGGGGTTGTCTGAAGTTGGCGCGGCTGCTGGTAACCGGCGCCGGCGGGATGCTCGGCCAGGCAGTCGTCGCTGCGGCCGCTGCCGCCGGGCACGAAGTTGTCGCGCTGGACCGCGCCGCGCTTGACATTGGCGATGCTGCGGCCGTCAGCGCGGCCGTCGGCGATCCCGCGCTTGCCGCAGTAATCAACTGCGCTGGCTGGACCGACGTTGACGGAGCTGAAAGCAACGTCGCTGCGGCTAACGCTGTCAATCGCGATGGAGCCGCAAATCTTGCCGCTGCCTGCGCCGCGGCCGGCCTGCGGCTGGTTCAGGTTTCAACCGATTACGTCTTCGATGGCAGCAGCGACCGGCCGTACCTCGAATCTGACGCGGTCAATCCGCGCTCCGTCTACGGCAGCTCGAAGCTGGCCGGTGAGCAGGCCGTCGCTGCGGCGGGCGGCGATTACGCGATCGTCCGCACGGCTTGGTTGTTCGGCGCCGGCGGACCAAACTTCGTCGACACGATCCTGCGACTGGCCGCTGAGCGTGAACGGATCGAGGTTGTCACAGACCAGATCGGCTGCCCGACCTGGACCGGGCACCTGGCACCGGCGCTCGTCGCCTGCGCGGCAGGCGACGGGTCTGGAACCTTCCACGCCGTTGGCGGCGGCCGCTGCAGCTGGTTTGAGCTGGCGAGCGAGACGGTCCGGCTGGCCGGCCTGCAGTGCGAGCTTGCGCCGACGACAACCGAGTCGTTTCCGCGGCCGGCGACGCGGCCCGCCTTCAGCGTTCTGGGCAGCGAACGTGGCGACCAGGCAGTAGTCCTGCCAGACTGGCACGAAGGACTCGCCGGCCACCTAGCCGCGGCGGGCGTAATCGATTCGGCCGCGAGCGCGGCCCAGGGTGGGCAATGAAACTTCTGGTCTGCGGTGGTGCAGGATTTATCGGCTCGAACTTCGTCCGCGCGCGCGTCGGCGAGCATGGCGACGAGGTGACGGTGCTTGACAAGCTGACATACGCTGGCCGCAAGGAGAACCTGCAGCAGGTTGACCACCGCTTTGTCCACGGCGCAATAGAGGACGCGGCGGCCGTCGCCGAGGCGATTGAGGGGGCCGAGGCGATCGTCAACTTCGCCGCCGAAACGCACGTTGACCGCTCAATCTCGGAGCCCGATGCCTTTGTCCGCACGCACGCGCTGGGCACCTTCGTGCTGCTGGAGGCGGCGCGCGAACGGTCGCTGCGTTACCTGCAGGTTTCGACCGATGAGGTTTACGGCTCGATCGAATCCGGCTCGTTCACCGAGCAGAGCCCACTGGAGCCTTCATCGCCCTACAGCGCAACGAAGACCGGCGCCGATCTGCTGGTTCAGTCGTACACCCGGACCTTCGACTTGGAGACCGTGATCTGCCGCGGCTCAAACAACTACGGCCCCTACCAGTACCCCGAAAAGCTAATCCCGCTGATGATCTTGAACGCGATCCACGGCGACCCGCTGCCGGTTTACGGCGACGGCCAGCAGGTTCGCAACTGGCTCCACGTCAGCGACTTCTGCGCAGGCATCGCCCACGTGCTGGCGCACGGCGCGGCGGGCGAGGTTTACAACGTTGGCGGCCCCGACGAGTGCACCAACCTTGACGTCGTTGAGCGGATCATCGCGCTGACCGGCGCCGACAAGTCGCTGCTGACCTACGTTGATGATCGGCCCGGCCACGACCGCCGTTACTCGCTTGGCTCGGAGAAGATCAAGGCGCTTGGCTGGGCGCCGCAGGTTCGCTTTGAAGAAGGACTGGACGAAACTGTCGCCTGGTACCAGCAGAACGCTTGGTGGTGGGAGCCGATCCGCTCAGGTGATTACCGCGAGTACTACGAGCGCCAGTACGGCAGCTCGCTCGGTTAGCTAACTCCGCTATCCAGCGACACGAGGCTGCGTTGCCTTGCCCCAGTCGCGGTAGCGGGCGAAAGCAACGGCTGCCCAGATCGCCTCGACGACTCCAAAGGGCCAGGTTCCCGCAAGGAAGCCGTAGGCGCTTGAGAGCAGACAGCCAAACCCGAAGGCGAGAACAAACCCACCCCCGCGGCGCTCGAGCGCGTACATCAGCATCATGAAGGTGAGGGCGCAGGCGCCAAAGAGAGTGAGCATGCGCTAGAGGATAGATAGCTCCGCGCGGAGCTGGGCGGGACTCAGCCGAAGCTGGAGATCTGCCAGCTATTACCGCTGCGAATCAGCGTGAAGCTGTAGGACTTGGACGACTTGTCGCCGGTCTTGGCGCGAACAGTCGCTGTCGCCTTGTTTTTGTTCTTCGCGTCGATCGTCACCTTCGTGACCGTCAGGTCGGCCTCATCGGTTGCTTTCATCGCTGCCGCCACCGACGCGGCGCAGCTGGCCTGCGGGTTCTTCGCCTTGATCTGCTTGGCGAGCTTCTCCGTGATCAGCGCCGTGCAGATCTTTGCACCGTTGTCGGCCGTCGCTTCAGCTTGGAAGTTCTCAACCGTCTTCGCGACCTGTTTGCTGTCGCCAGAGAAGTTGCCGACCGAGCTGGTCGACTTAGTACCGCCCTGAGCACAGCCGCTGAGAGCGACAAGCGCGACTACGGCGGCGGAAGTGAAGAGGCAGCGCATCGAATTGGAGCGTAGCGATGCGGGCACTATTCAGGTCAGCTTCTTGCCGGGGTTCAGCAGGTTCTTTGGGTCAAGGGTCTGCTTGATCGCCTCGTGCGCAGCGACCGCGCCGGGCTGCCACTGGCGGTGCAGCCAGCCGTTCTTCAGCAGGCCAACGCCGTGCTCGCCGCTGATTGTGCCGCCCAGCTCGATCGCCATTGCCAGCAGCTCATCGGCGGCGGCGTCAGCGCGCCGCGCGGCCAGCTGATCGGCCGGATCGAGCAGAAAGGTTGAGTGCAGGTTTCCATCGCCGGCGTGGCCCCAAGAGCAGGCCTGCAGGCCGTGGCGCTGGCCGATCTCGACCGTCCGATCGATCGCTTCGGCAAGCCGCTCGATTGGCACGGCGATGTCGTCGGAGAGCTTTGCGCCAAGCTCCGCGTCGATCATCAGGCCGACGCCGTCGCGCCAGCGCCACAGCGTCTGCGGGTCGCCGGGCACGAGCGGCGCTGCAAGCGCGCCGTCAACCAGTGCTTCGCGCAGCGCCTCGCGGTCGTCGGCGCCGCTGTCGCAGTCGGCGATCAGCATGAAGCCGGCGCCGGGCGGCAGCTCGGCCGGAAAGCCGCCGCCGGCGATCCGCAGCGTCTCGGCGTCGAGATACTCGATCGCCGCGGCGACCGGGCCGGCCGCCATCAGCCGCTCAATCGCCTCGCAGCCTGCGGCGGCGTCGGCGTAGAAGGCGGCGACAGGCAGCGACGGGCCGGGCGCCGGGATCAGCCGCAGCCAGACCGCCGTGATCACGGCCAGCGTCCCTTCCGACCCGGTCAGCAGCGCCGTCAGGTCGTAGCCGGCAACGTCCTTGCGCGTAGGCCCGCCAAAGCGGACCAGTTCGCCCGGCGCGAGAACCGCCTCGACTCCTGTCACCCAGGCACCGGTGACGCCATACTTGAAGCAGTGTGGGCCGCCAGCGTTGGTCGCAACGTTGCCGCCGATCAACGACTGTTCTGGCGCGCCGGGGTCGGGTGGAAAGTAAAGGCCGTTCTCGCGCGCCAGTCGCTGGACCGTCGCCGTCGTAACGCCGGCCTCAACTTCGATCCGCCAGCGCAGCGGCTCAAAGCTGCGGACCGCGCTCTGGCGCTCCAGTCCAAGCACAATGCCGCCGCCTTGGGGCACGGCGCCGCCGGCCCAGCCGCTGCCACCGCCGCGTGGCGTGATCGCGACGTCATGCGAGTAACACCAGGCAACAACCTCGGCCGTCTCGGCCGCGCTGCCCGGCAGCACCACCAGATCGGCTGTGGCGCCGATGCTGCGCAGCGTTTGGTCGGAACACCAGAAGGGATCGTCGCCGGGACGCAGATTCTGCTCGCCGACAATCTTCGCTAAGGCCTGCTGCACAGGGCAGACCGTACCGCTCCGACGGCAGGCGCCGCGGCTGTGAGCTGTACGTCTGGACAGTTGATGACGCAGAGCAGATCGAGGACTTCGAGCGGCTTGGCGTCGGCGGCGTAATCAGTAACGACCCGCGCCTGTTCCCTGCCCACCGGTAACCTCGGCGCGATGACTGAGAAGACATTCAGCCTGCTGCAGGCCGTGCCGGTCTTCGAAACGCTCGGTGATGAGGACCTGCACCGCGTCGCCGAGGTTGTCGTCACGCGCCGCTTCCCTGGCGGTCAGGTGATCTTCCGCGAAGGCGACCCCAGCAACACCTGTTACGTCATGCGCAGCGGCCATGCCCGCGCGATCCGCGAGCACGCTGACGGCCGCACGATCACGCTGACCCACTTCGGCCCCGGCGATATCTTTGGCGAGCTGGCGATGTTCGACGATGAGCTGCGCTCAGCAACGGTCGAAACTATCGACGAGGTGCAGTTGATCGCGATTCCCGGCCGCGACATGCGCCGTTTGATGAACGAGCATGCCGCGATCGCAACGAAGCTCGTCATCTCGCTCGGCCGGCGGATGCGAATCGCCAACGAGCGGCTAACCCGCCAGTCATTCCAGACCGTCCAGAGCCGCGTCGCGATTGTGCTCGGCGACCTCGTCACCCAGGCCCGCGTCGAGGGCGCCGGCGCTGATGGGCCGATCGAGCTGCAGATCAGGCAGGCCGACATTGCCCAGCTGGCTGGCTGCTCGCGCGAGTCGGCCAGCCGCTTTCTGATGACGCTTGCCAACAGCGGCGCGATTGAGCAGGGCCGTGGCCGGATAACGGTTCTCGACACCGACGTGCTGACCGGCTTTATCTACTAGGCAGGAGGCAGGCGTGCGGCGCGCGGGCGCTGTAGGCTGCCAGCGCAATGCAGGTTCTGAACTTCTACTCGACAATTTTTGCCGATCAGCTGCGCCGCGGCCGCAAGAGCGCGACGATCCGACTTGGCGACAAGAGCCACAAGTACCGCAAGAATCAGGCGGTTCTCGTCACGATCGGCTACCAGTTTTCACCGCGCGAGAAGATCTTCGAAGCTGTAATCGACCAAGTTGACGTGAAGCGCGTGCGTGACCTGTCGCCGCGCGACATTGAGCACGACAACCCTGAGCTGCGCCGCCACGAGGACATGATCCACTTCCTCGAGCAGATCTACGGGCGCCCGGTGACGTTGGAAGACATCGTGACCGTCGTTCGCTTCTCGCAGATCGTCGAAAACCCGCAGTCCTTCACCGATGCCCGGCTCGGCATCGGTGGCGCGCAGAACTAAGGCGCTATTATCTGCCGGGACGCAGTTGGCACTCACCACACGTGAGTGCCAATACGGCGCGCCTGAAGCAGTAAATCATTCGTAAATAGCGCAACTATCGGAGGCATTAGAAATGAATTTGAAGCCGCTGGGTGATCGAGTGATCGTCCGCGCCATCGACGAGGATGAGACGACCGCAAGCGGTCTGCTGCTCCCCGACACGGCAAAAGAGAAGCCCCAGAAAGGCGAGATCGTCGCCGCTGGGACAGGTCGTTGGGATGAGGACGGCGAAAAGCGCGTCCCGCTCGACGTAAGCAAGGGAGACGTCGTGCTTTACAGCAAGTACGGCGGCACCGACATCAAAGTTGACGGCGAGGACCTCCTCGTTCTGCGCGAGAGCGACATTCTCGCGATCGTCGAATCTTAGGCCAAAGGAGAACTGAATAATGGCTAAGGAATTGAAGTTTGACGCGGACGCACGCAAGGCCCTCGAGGCCGGCGTTGATGCCGTTGCCAACGCAGTGAAGGTGACACTCGGTCCGAAGGGCCGCTACGTCGTGATCGACAAGCGCTTCGGCGCACCGACGATCACCAACGACGGCGTTACGATCGCTCGTGAAATCGATGTTGCGGACCCGTTTGAAAACCAGGGTGCTCAGCTCGTCAAGGAAGTCGCCACGGCGACCAACGACGTTGCCGGCGACGGCACGACGACGGCGACGGTTCTGGCTCAGGCGATTGTTCGCCAAGGGCTGAAGAACGTCACCGCCGGTGCTCAGCCGCTCGCGCTTAAGCGCGGTATCGAGTACGCCGTTGAAGAGATCGTCGAAGGTATCGGCAAGCAGTCGAAAGAGGTCACCGGCAAGGACCAGATCGCTCGCGTAGCGACGATCTCAGCCGGTGACGAAGAGATCGGCGACGTAATTGCCGACGCGATCGAGAAGGTCGGCAAGGACGGCGTTGTCAACGTCGAAGAAGGCCAGACGTTCGGCATGGACCTCGAGTTCACTGAGGGAATGCAGTTCGACAAGGGCTACATCTCGCCCTACATGGTCACCGACCAAGACCGCATGGAGGCAGTGCTGGACGACGCCTACGTGCTGATCGCCAACCAGAAGATCGGTTCAGTGCGTGACGTGCTGCCGGTGCTCGAGCAGGTGATGCAGTCCGGTAAGGCGCTGCTGATCATTGCCGAGGATGTCGAGGGCGAAGCGCTCGCCACACTGGTTGTCAACAAGCTGCGCGGCACCTTCACCGGTGTTGCGGTTAAGGCTCCAGGCTTCGGTGACCGCCGCAAGCGGATGCTCGAAGACATCGCGATCCTCACCGGTGCTGAAGTGATCACCGAGGAGATGGGGCTGAAGCTCGAGAACACACAGATCTCGCAGCTCGGTCACGCCCGCCGGATCGTCGTTGCGAAGGACACGACGACGATCGTTGACGGCGCTGGTGACAGCGACGCGATCAAGGGCCGGATTAACCAGATCAAGGCGGAGGTCGAGAACACCGACTCCGATTTCGATCGCGAGAAGCTGCAGGAGCGGCTCGCGAAGCTCTCCGGCGGTGTCGCCGTCGTCAAGGTTGGCGCTGCAACGGAGACCGAGATGAAGGAGAAGAAGCACCGTGTAGAGGACGCCCTTCAGGCAACCCGCGCGGCGCTCGAAGAGGGCATCGTTCCCGGTGGCGGCGTAGCACTGCTGCAGGCAGCGAAGAACGTTGACCCGGCCAAGCTCGACGACGAAGACGAACGCACAGGGGTCAAGATTATCCTGCGCGCCGTTGAGGAGCCGCTCCGTCAAATCGCTGAGAACTCAGGCCTCGAGGGCTCTGTGGTTGTCGCCGATGTGGCGAAGGCAAAGGCCGGATTCGGCCTCAACGCCGCAACCGGCGAGATCGTTGATCTCGTCGCTGCTGGCGTGATCGACCCGGCGATGGTTACGCGCTCGGCGCTGCAGAACGCAGCCTCGATCGCGAAGAACATCCTGATCACCGAGGCGATCATTGCCGAAATTCCCGACGAGCATGCCGGTGGCGGAATGCCCGGCGGCATGCCCGACATGGGCGGCATGATGTAACCCACGCTTTACGCGTGTGAAGTACCGAGGGCTCGGCTTTCCGCCGGGCCCTCGTTCGTTGCGTAGTGCTTTTCGACGGCCAGGCTGCTCAGACTTCGTCGCGGCCGCGCGGGCCGGGCCCGACATACTTGGCAGATGGGCGAATCAGCTTCGCTTCGTGCTTCTGCTCCATGATGTGAGCCGACCAGCCGGCAACGCGGGCGCAGGTGAACATGCTGGTGAACATCTCGGGTGGGATTTCGGCGTAGTCGAGCACGACGGCCGACCAAAACTCAACGTTGGTCGCCAGCACGCGGTCCGGCTTCCGCGCCTTCAGCTCCGCCAGCGCTGCAACCTCGAGCGCTTCAGCAACTTCAAAACGCTCCGAGCCAAGCTCCTTCGCGATGCGCCGCAGCACGTGCGCGCGCGGATCTTCGGCGCGGTAAACGCGGTGACCGAAGCCCATCAGTCGGTCGCCACGGTCGAGCGCCTGCTTAACCCAGGCGTCCGCGTCGCCGCCGGCCTCGACCTGATCGAGCATTGTCAGCACGCGCGACGGCGCGCCGCCGTGCAGCGGGCCACTGAGCGCGCCGACGGCGCTTGACAGTGCGGCGGCGACATCGGCGCCGGTCGAGGCGACGATTCGGGCCGTAAAGGTTGAAGCGTTCATGCCATGCTCGGCCGCCGAAACCCAGTAGGCGTCGATCGCTTTAACGTGGTTGGGATCGGCCTCGCCGCGCCAGCGCAGCAGGAAGCGCTCAGCGATTGTGTGCCCCTCGTCGATCGCGGCCTGTGGCACCCATGGCTGACCGACGCCTCGCGCCGACTGGGCTACGAACGAAAGCGCCACCACCGACGAGCGGGCGAGGTCGCTGCGGGCCTGCTGATCGCTGATGTCAAGCAGCTGACCAAAGCCCCACTCCGGCGCCAGCATCGCCAGCGCCGACTGCACGTCAACGCGCGGATCGCCGGAGCGGACCATCAGCGGGTGCGGCTCGGCCGGCGCAAGGCCCGGCTCGAAGCTATCGTCAACCAGCAGCCCCCAAACCTTCTCGTACGGCACAAAGCCGACCAGATCCTCAATGTCGACGCCGCGGTAGCGCAGTGCGCCGCCCTCACGATCTGGCTCGGCAATTTCGGTCGCAAAGGCAACTACGCCTTCCAGTCCTGACACAACCTCAGTCATAAAACACGCTCACTCAACTCCAAGGGTTAGCTCTCAGTAATCAAGCTTGCCACGTTAGCGGCGGCGCCGTCCTGCGCCCCGGGTCGATCGGCGTTATCGTGCGCCGAGCACCCCTAAGGAAGGCGCAGATGAGCGATTCAGAGTTGATGTTCCGTCCGATTGACGAGCTGGCAGCGATGGTCCGTAGCGACGAGCTGAGCGCGAGCGAGCTGGTCGATGTTTCGCTGTCGCGGATCGACGAGCTGAACCCGACCTATAACGCATTCATCGAGGTTTTCCATGAGCGCGCGCGGGCCGACGCAGCGAAGATCAAGAGCGGCGATGACAGGCCGCTGGCCGGCGTGCCGGTGGCGATCAAGAACAACCGTCCGGTTAAAGGCGCCAGGCTGACCTTTGCGTCGGCCGCGATGGGCGACTTCCGGGCCGACCATGACGCCTTCCTCGTGCGGCGTTTGCGCGACGCCGGCGCGATCGTCGTCGGCACGACCAACCTGCCGGAGTTTGGCATTCTGCCGACAACCGAGCCGAGCCACTTTGGCCCGGCCCGCAACCCGTGGGACACGAGCCGCACGGCGGGCGGCAGCTCCGGTGGCTCGGCCGCCGCCGTAGCGGCGGGGATGGTGCCCCTTGCTCACGCCAACGACGGTGGCGGCTCGACGCGAATCCCGGCGGCCTGCTGTGGCCTTGTCGGCCTGAAGCCGCAGCGCGGCCGGATCTCGGCCGGGCCGGACGTCGGCGGCTCATACCTCGGGATCGACGGCGTGCTTACGCGCACGACGGCCGAGACGGCGCTGGCGCTTGACGTGCTGGCCGGCTACGAGCCGGGCGACGCCTACTGGGCGGCGGCGCCAAGCAAAGCGTTCAGCGAGCTTGCGCTTGAGCAGCCGAACGGGCTGAAGATCGCGATGACCGTCAGCCCGCCGCTTGACGGCGCGCCGATCGACGCAACCAGCGTCGACGCCGTTCAGCGCGCCGGCGAGCTGCTGCGCGAGCTGGGCCACGAAGTGGTTGAGGCCGACCCGCCGTGGAACGCCCCCGGCATGCTGGAGCTGTTCTCGGCGCTCTTTGGCCCGGTGATCTCAACGCAGATCGTTTTCGCCCAGATCGTCGCCGGGCGCGAGCTGACCGACGCCGACATCGAACCGCTGAGCTGGGAGATCTGGCAGCAGTCGCAGCAGATCAGCGCCGTGATCGGGTGCGGGGCCGAGATTCAGATGCAGGCATTGGCGCGGATCGTCGTCGCTTGGTCGCAGAGCTACGACGCGATCCTCTGCCCTGCCCTGGCAGAACCGCCGGTGACGCTGGGGACGATTGACAGCTGTTCGGCCGAACCGATGAAGGCCTTTGCGCGCTCCGGCCTGTTCACACCGTTCACGGCAATCTCCAACGCAACCGGCTCACCGGCGATCTCGGTGCCGCTCTACCAAAACGAAGATCTGGGGCTGCCGCTGGCAGTGCAGCTAGTCGGTCGGCCGGAGGGCGAGGCGCAGCTGCTGGCGCTGAGCGCGCAGTTGGAAGCGGCGCTGCCGTGGCGTGAGCGCCGAGCGCCGCTAACGGGCAGCTAATCAAGCCCAAGCACGTCGCTGAAGCGGCGCGGTGAGATGCCAAGCGCCTCAGCATCGGAAACGCCGCGCTGGCTAAGCATCTCGGCGTTCAGCAGCGCCTGCGGGTCCCAAAGCATCGGCAGCGCCAGCGGGCCGGGGCCGGTCAGGCGCAGCACCGTCTTTGCGAAGCGCGGCGAGCTTGGCAGCGCCAGACGGCGACGGCCGAGCGAACTGATGATCAGCCGGCTGATCGTGCGCGCGCTGAGTGCCTGCGGGCCGGCCAGCTCAATCCGCTGATGGCCGGGCTTGATCTCCGACGCCAGATGCGCAGCGACCGCGGCGGCGATGTCGGGCACCCAGATCGGCTGATAGTGGCCCGACCCGGGGGCCGGAACGGCGCCGATCCGTGAGCAGGACTCGATCGCCGTCGCGAGTGGATCATTGCTGGCGTGCGCAAGCGACAGGGCAAAGGTCGTCGTTGCGATCCGCGCCGCGGCGACGGCGTCCTCGGCCAGCGCCTTGTCGCGCAGCAGCCGCGTTGGCGCGCCGCGTCCGGCGCCAAGCGCCGAGAAGAAGCTGAGCTGCTTCACGCCGGCCGCCTCAGCCGCCTCGATCAGCCGCCAGGTTGCGATCGATCCGAGCTCTTCGATTGTGCCTTCGGCCTGATCTTCGTGCGCGGCGGCCAAGTGGATCACGCGATCTGCGCCGCGCACAGCGTTGGCCAGTGAGCGGTGGTCGGCCAAGTCGCCGAGCACAATCTGCACACGGACACGCTCGGCGCCGAGCCGTCGCGGGTCGCGCACAAGGCAGCGAACTGGCTCGCCGGCGGCCGTCAGCAACGCCAGCAGCTCCGATCCAATAAGCCCGGTCGCGCCGGTGACAAGCAGCATGGCGCGGAGCCTATCGCGACGCCGTCAGGCGGTCGCTACAGTTGGCGCTGAGCAGCCCCTACTTAGCGAAGGATTGATCAACCAAGATGGCGTACGTAATCGCTGAACCATGCATCGATACCAAGGACAACTCGTGCGTCGAGGTCTGTCCGGTCGACTGCATCCACCCAACCCCGGACGAGCCTGGCTACGACAAGTTCCAGATGCTGTTCATCGACCCGGAAGAGTGCATCGACTGCGACGCCTGCGTTGAAGCCTGCCCGGTTGACGCCTGCTTCGCTGAGGATCAGCTGCCGGACGAGTGGCTGAAGTACACGGCAATCAACGCCGAGTACTACGCCAGCGACGCTTAGTCCATCGGCAGCGCCATACCGACCGGCTCGGGGCCATCGCCACCCGGCCCGTCGGCCGGCGCAGCGGCCTGCATCATCGGCAGCTCGGCCGGGAAGATCGCGATCAGCTCGCGCGCGGCCTGACGGATTGCCTGAGCGGCAGGGTCATCGGGGTCGCTGATCACCAGTGGCAGGCCGGCGTCGGCCTGCTCGCGCAGCGGCATCGTCAGCGGCACCTTGCCGATCAGCGGCACGCCGATCTCGTCGGCCAGCTCCTGACCGCCGCCCTCACCGAAGATCGCGTAGCGCTCACCATCCGGCGTCACGAAGCCGGCCATATTCTCGATCACGCCGGCCAGCTCGAGGTTTACCTTGCCGGCCATGTCGGCCGCACGGCGGGCAACCTTCTGCGCTGTTGGCTGCGGCGTTGTGACGATCACGAACTGAGCCTGGGGAAGCATCTGGGCGAGCGTCATCGAAACGTCGCCGGTGCCGGGCGGCAGGTCGACCAATAGGAAGTCAAGCTCGCCCCATTCGACGTCCTCAAGGAACTGTGTCAGCGCCTTGTGCAGCATCGGCCCGCGCCAGACAACGGCGCCGTCCTCCGGGACGAAGAAGCCGATCGACATCACCTTCACGCCGCCCGCCTCCAGCGGCACGATCTTGTGCTCGGGCGAAACCGGCGGCTGGCCGCTGATCCCGAACATGCGCGGGATCGAGTAGCCCCAGACGTCGGCGTCGAGCACGCCGACACGCTTGCCGTCGGCGGTCAGCGCGGCAGCAAGGTTGGCGGTGATTGTTGACTTGCCGACGCCGCCCTTGCCGGAGCCGATGCAGACGACGTTGGTGACCTGCGCGAGCGCGCCTTCAGGCGGCGAACTGCGGCCAAGCTTACGCTCCAGCTCGCCCTTCTCAGCGTCGCTCAGAAGGTCGAAGCTGACGCTGACGCCGGTTACGCCTTCGAGCCCGCCGACGGCGTCGGCGACGGCCGTCTCAAAGTGGTTGCGGATCGGGCTGGTGGAGCTCGTCAAAGAGACGGTTACGAAGACCTTGCCGTCATCGCTCTGCTCGATCGAGCGGACCATTCCAAGCTCGACAATTGACTTGCGTAGCTCAGGGTCGATTACGACTTCGAGCGCAGTGAGGATCTGGGCATCGGCTGGCATAGACCCATTATGACAAAGAGCCGCCCGCGGTCGTACTGGCCCGGAAACGACGACGGCCCGCCGATTGGCGGGCCGTCGGGCCAACAGTCACTGCAGTTGCCTACCGGCTAAGCGGTGACCTTTGAGAACTGATCGACGATCGGATCAACGATCGGCGCGACTGCATCCTGCACGCGGCCGCTGACGACGTCGGCCTGACGGCTCACGTCGCTGCGGACACTGCGCAGCTGCTTGTCGGCATCCTTGCGCAGCGTGCGAACTTCACGCTCAACGCGGGTGCGGTTGCGCTTGATCTCACGTTCGATCCGGGCGCTGGTCTGACGGGCCTCACGCTCGACCTTGGTGCGGGCAACGCTGCCGCGGTGCTCGAGCTTCTTCAGCTGCTTCTCGGCTGCGGCGCGGCTGCCGACTTTGACGCGCAACTCTTCAATTGCGTCAACGACGGTGTCGCGGGCAGTCAGCACAGCGCCGACCTGAAGGTCAGCGGCGCGCTCAAGGCGCGAGTGATGAACCGGGGCCGCGGCCTTCGGCTTGGCACCGGCGCGGCCACGTGTCTTGGCTGCGGCAGGCTTCGCCTTTGCGCGGGGCTTGGCTGTTGTGGTGGTCTTCTTGCTGGCTGTGGTTGTCATCTGATTACTTCCTCTCGTTTGCTTAGAACTAATGAGCTTACGAATAGAGTAGCAGCTTTACGAACAGATGTTCGTAAGCAGTAGGCGAAGTACGCTGCTTGCAGGAAACGGCTACAGGGCAGGGAAGGCCAGCGCATCGGCCAGAGCGGCCGGCGTTGGCGCCGCAACGATCGCCGAAAGGCCGTCGGAGCCGTTGAGCGGCAACGTCAGTGGCTGCGGCGCCGCCGGGAAGCAAACCTCGCCGCCGGCTTCGCGCACGACCAGCTGGCTGGCCGCGATATCAACCGAACGGCAGCTCCAGAGTGAAGCCATCGCGTCGGCCCGCCCGGCAGCGATTTGGCAGCAGGCAATCGCCATCGAGCCGAGCGCCCGCACGCGGTGTGCACCCTCGATCAGCGCCGCCGAACTTGCCGCAAGGTTGAGCGGCGAGGCGCCCTCGACCAGCACAAGCTCAAGCCGCCCGTCGGCGCTGCGGCGCTCGGCGGCGACCGGCTGAAGCTGTGCACCGTTTAGCCAGGCGCCCTCGCCGCGCAGAGCATGCCACTGCTCGCCGCTGCCGTAATCGTGGACAAAGCCAAAGCCAACGTCGGCCATCGTTGGCCCGTCAGCGACGGCGATTGAAAGTGAGTAGGCGGGCAGGCCGCGCTTGGCGTTGAGTGAGCCGTCGATCGGATCGATCACGACGAAGCAGTCGGCGTCGCCAAAATCGACGGTGCCGCGCTCCTCTGACAGCGCCGTGAAACGAGCGCCCTGATCGAACAACAGCTGCAGCTGGTCGAAAACGATCTGCTCAGCCGCCTGATCGAGCAGCAGCGTACGGTCGCCACCGGCGCCGATCGTGCCTGTTTCGGCGACGCGCTGCTCACGGCCCGGCGTCGCGTCGAGCAGCGCGCCGAGCGTCGCGGCCGCACGGCGCGAAAGTTCCAGCCAGTCATAGCGAAGTAACTCTGACGCGGGGGCCATCCAGCTCTTATCCTAAAGGCGTGCCTGACAGCCGCCCCCAGCTGACCGACCAGCAGAGCCGAGTCGAGCAGTACAGAGGCCGGGCGCTTGTCGTTGCGGGCGGCGCGGGAAGCGGAAAAACAACGGCGCTGGCGGCGCGTTATGGCTGGCTGGTTGACGCGCAGACGGTCGCCCCGGAAGCAGTGATCGCGGTCACCCACAGTGCTGCCGCCGCCGACGACCTGCGCCGACTGGTTGAGCGAAGACTGGACCGCGGCTTCGCCGAGCTGCCGATCGAGGCCGCCGCCGGCCTTGCGGCGCGGCTCCTGCACGACGAGATGCCGGAGAGCGGCCTTGACCCGTTCGTCGCCAGCTTTAGCGTCAGCGACCGGCTGGCGATGCTGATCGACCGGATCGACGAGCTTTCGCTGCGCGAGCATGACTTTGCTGGTCGCCCGGTGGCGATGCTGGCGTCGATCATCGCCCGGATCGATCAACAGAAAGCGGCGCTGATTGATAGCGAACAGTTTGCTCGTCAGGCCGAGCAACTGACCGGCCACCAGCGCGAGCTTGAGATCGAGTTCGCCGCGCTCTACGCCGCGCACGATCGGATGCTGGCCGAGCAGAACGCGCTCGACAGCGGCGACATGATCTTCGGCGCGCTGAGCCTGCTGGAACGGCCCGAGGTACGCCAGCGGTTCAGCGCCCGCTACCGCCATCTACTGATCGACGACGCACAGCTTCTAACTACAGCACAGAGCCAGCTGCTGCTGGCTGCCGGCGCGCTGCTTGAAGGAACGGTCGCCGTTGCCGACGAGGACGCCGGAACGGACGGACAGCTGGCGACGATCGGCAAGCAGACCGAGGCCGAGCGGATTGAGCTGACTAAGTCGCTGCGCTGCGGCCAACGAATCGTTAGCGCCGGCCTTGCCGTGCTCGACGAACGGCTTGGCCCCGAACTGAGCGGCGAGCCGGGCGGCAGCGTCAGCGGCTGGCGCTGCTCCAGCGAGCGAGCCCAGGCGCAAGCCGTCGCGGCCGAGGTTGAGCAACTGATCCAGCGCGGCGCTGAGCCGCAGTCGATCGCCATTCTGGTCGGCTCGCTGCGCGGTGAAGGGCGCGCGATCGCCGCAGCGCTCGACGAACGTGCCGTTGCACACCAACTTGGCAGCGGCGACCAACTGTTCAGCCGCGCCGAGGTGAAGGATGTGCTGGCCTGGCTGCGGCTGCTGACCAACCCTGGTGACGCAGCGGCGACCGTGCGAGCGCTGGCGCGCGCGCCGATCGAGCTGCGCGCAATCGACCTCGCGCGGTGCGTGCAGATCGCGCGGCGCCGCAAGCTTGACATGGTCAGCGCGCTGGATGCGGCAACGCAGTCGCCGCAGATCCCGCCCGAAGCGCGCGAACGGATTGTCGCCTTCCTCAAACTGCAGCGTCAGGCCGCGGCGGCGATCGACGAACTGCGCCCCGACCGCTTTGTCCACCGCTTGATCGACCGGCTGGGGCTGCGCCGCCAGCAGCTCTTTGCGGCGCAGGCCGACGTCGTCGAAGGGCTGCGCTGCCTAGCCCGCTTTGAAGCACTGGCGGGCCGTTACGCCGAGCGCTCTGCGCAGGCCAGCGGCCGCGACTTCGCCCACTACGTCGTCGCCGTCGCTGAGGCCGGGCTGCAGGCCGGGCTGCAGCCCGGCGATGACGAGGCGGCCCGCCTGCAGGCGGGCAAGGTTGCCGTCGTTGAGGCGCAAGCAACGCGCGGCCTCAGCTTTGACCACGTGTTTGTGGTCGGAATGCAGCGAGCAGCTGACAGCGACGAGTCCAGACGCCGCCTTACCTACGTCGCGATTACGCGCGCCGCGCAGCAGCTTGTGCTGAGCTACGTTGAGCAAGACGGCCGCGGCGCGCTGCAGGCCCCGTCAGCACTGGCCGAATCCGCCCTGACCGCAACTGGCGCCGATTGGCAGCAGCGTGACGAAGAGCTGTTTGGTCCAGACGAGGCGCTGCACGGCGCCTTCAACGAGCTGCGCGACGAGCTGCTCGGCGACCTGCCGCGCGTCGCCGGCACATTCGCCGAGCTGCGGCTCGACAACGACCTTGACCTGACGCTCGGCGTTGTTCGCTACCTCGAGCTGTGCAAACTGGCCGCCGTAATCGGGCGGCCGCCCGAACAGGATGTCGCCGATGCGTTGGCGCAGGCCAACACGGTGCTGCTGCAGTCGGCGACGGCGACGCAGCGCGAGGCGCTGGAGAGCAGCCCACTCGATCAACTGATCCTCAGCGCAGAACGTGATGCCCGCGCGCGCAGCGCGGCGACGGCGCGGCGCGGCGAGCCGTCGCTTGAGGCCTTCCTGCCGCGCCGCGGCGAAGGGCTGGTACTGAGCGCCTCCGATATCGAGACCTACCGCACCTGCCCGCTGCGCTACAAGTTCGCTCGCGTTTACCGGATCCCCCCAAGAGCCGACGATGAACCAGCGCTTCGGCATCCTGATCCATCAAGTGCTGGAGCGCTACCACCAGTCAGACGGTCGAACGGTCGACGAATTGCTGGCGCTGCTCGATGAAGGCTGGCGGCGCGGCGGCTTCTCCGACAGCGACGAGGAACGCCAGCTGCGAACCAAGGCCGAGCGGGCGCTGGCGCTCTATCAGCAGCGCAGCGCGACCGAGCAGAGCCGGCCGGTCTGGTTTGAAAAGTCGTTTCAGTTCAAGCTCGGTGAGCACACGCTGCGCGGCCGCGTCGACCGCGTTGACCTGCTGCCAGGCGGCGGCTACGAGCTGATCGATTACAAGACCGGCAAGCCGCGCAGCGCAGCTGAGCTGCGCGAAGACATTCAGCTATCGCTCTATGCTGTCGCGGCGCGTGAGGCCTGGCAGGTTGAGTCGGTGCTGCAGAGCTACCACTACGTGCTCGACGACGAAAAGGTGCCGGTGCCGGCGGCCGAGATCGATCGCGACTGGATCACCGAAACCGTCAACGAGGTCGCTCGCGCGATCAGCGCACAGGAGTTTGAGCCGACGCCGAGCGTCAGCGCCTGCGGTTCCTGCGACTTTAGAATCACCTGCCCTGCGGCCGAGATCTAGGCGTCGTCGCCGCGCTGGTTAAGAAAGCGCTGAAACTCGCGCGCCAGCACGTCACCGGACGGCACCTGCTGCGATTCGGTCTCCGGCGCCTGCGCATCACTGGCCTGCTCTAGCCGTTCAACGAACTGACGAACATCATCGTCGCCGGCGACCGCGCCGCTGACACGCCGCTCGTAATCACCGGCGGCGCGCTCCAGCTCGGTCGCGTCGAAACTAATACCAACCAGCGACTCCAGTTTGCGGACCAGCGCCAGCGAGGCCTTCGGGTTGGGCGCCGCGGCAACGTAGTGGGGCACGCTGGCCCAAAGGCTGGCTGACGGAATCCCCGACTGCTGGCAGGCGCTGTGCAGCACGCCGGTGATCCCGGTCGGACCTTCGTACGAGGTTGGCGACAGGCCGACCCGCTCAGCCAGCAGCTCATCGCTGGTGATCCCGACAATCGGCACCGGACGCGTGTGCGGCACGTCGGCCAGCAGCGCGCCAAGCGTGACAATCATCTGCGCGCCGAGCGCTTCGGCCATCTCAACGATTCCAGCGCACAAAGTCTGCCAGCGCATCGACGGCTCCGGGCCGGTGACGAGAATCAGGTCGCGCGGCGCGCGCGGCGCCTTGGCAGCGAAGATCTCAACCATCGGCCAAGTGATCTCGCGCGGCTCACCGTCAACCAGCTTGATCTGCGGGCGGGCGGCCTGAAAGTCGTAAAACTCCTCCGGATCAATGTGCGCGAAGCGGTAGGCGTCGAGCGACGAGGCGAGAAAGCTAACGGCCGATGTGGCCGCCTCTCCAGCGTCGTTCCAGCCACCGAAGGCGCAGACCATTGCCGGGGCTCGCAACCCATCCGGCCGCTCTTCCCAAATCATTGGTGGCACACCCCAACGGTAGCCGATGCGCGGCCGAGCCGGTTGGCCGCAGTTCAGGCCGCGGGCGAGTTGGCATCAGGATCGGCACGTAGCTGCTTGATCGCCGACGCGGCCATCCGCCAGGCGACGTACAGCGTCAAGGCAGCAAAGCCGTAGCGAACAAGGCTCGCCGCCAGCACGTTTACCAAGGCCACGCCGACGATTGCCGCGAGCGCCGCAAAGAGGCCGACGGTCAGGCCTGTTTTCAGGTCGAGATTGCCGTAACCCTTCTGGCGCCAAGCGCCGACGGCGGCGACCGGAATGATTGCCAGCAGCGAAGTTGCCTCCGCGTCGACCAGGCTGAGGCCAAGCACCAGCGCCAGCGCCGGCACCAAGAGGATGCCGCCGCCGATCCCAAACAGGCCGGAGAGTACGCCAGCAATGACACCGATGACGATCGCTACGGCGATCATAGAAGTACCACCACCACAGCGACGCCGACCAGCAGCACGGAGAACAGCAGCTGAGCGACAGCTACCGGGATCCGCTGCTGCAGCCAGGTGCCGATCAGTACGCCGCCGACCGCTGGGATGCCGACGGTAAGCGCGGCGGCGACGTCAACGTTGCCGTAGCCGAGGTGCATGATTGCGCCGGCACTGGCGGCAATCACGATTACCAGCAGTGAAGTCGCCGCTGCGCGGCGCTCGTCAAACCCCAGCCACAGAACCAGCATCGGGACCAGCACGATGCCGCCGCCAACGCCAAAGAGGCCGCTGAAAAAGCCGGTCGCAGCACCGATCAGGGCCAGTTGTGATGTGCGTGGCGCCGACACCCCTTCATAATAGGTTCGATGGAGCAAGCTGGCTCGCTTGGGGCAACGATCAAACCGCTACTTGAAGCGACTTCGATGGCGGCGTTGCTGTTCGACGTGGACGGCACGCTGGCGCCAATCGTCCGTGATCCGCAGTCATCGAGCGTGCCGGAACTGACGCGTCGGCTGCTGATCGATCTACAAACCAACTACGGACTGGTTGGCTGCATCAGCGGCCGTCAGGCGCGGGAAGCGCGGCGGATCGTCGGCATCGGCTCGCTGCCCTACTCCGGCAACCACGGCCTTGAGCTGCTAGCTCGCGGCGCGCAGGAAGCGGTCGTCAACAGCGAGGCTGAGCTGTGGACCGAACGTGTTCAGACGGCAGCGCGGGCGACTGAGGCCGATCGGCGCGAAGCAAGCGGCCTGAGGATTGAGGACAAGGGGCCAATCGTCGCGCTGCACTGGCGCGGCCTTGAAGACGAGGGTGAGGCTGAGGCCGTCGCCGAAGCAATTGCCGACGCGGCGAAGGCGAACGGGCTGGTGATCCGCCGCGGTCGCAGCGTGATCGAGCTGCGCCCGCCGGCGACCAGCGATAAAGGCGACGCCGTCCGCGCACTGCTGCACGGCGTAGCGGTCGAGCGGGCCCTGTACGTCGGTGATGACCGCACCGACATTGATGCCTTCCGCGCGCTGCGCCGGATGCGCGACGAGGGGCGACTGGTTGACGTGATCTGCGTTGGTGTGCGTTCCAACCAGACGCCCAGTGAGCTGCTGGCCGAGGCCGACCTGATGGTCGATGGCACCGACGGCGTGATCGCGCTGCTCTCGGCCCTGAGCGACTGACTGTGCGCTACGTCGACCTGCTGAAGACGACAGCCCTACTGAGCGGCGCATCGGCGACGGCGCTGGCGGTGATCACGGTGCTGCAGGCAAACTCGCTCGGCGACAGCGTGCTGGTACTGATCGCCGCCGGCTGGTGGCTGATTGGCGCGCTTATCGGCACCTGGCTTGGGCGCCGGCTGGAGCCAAGCTCATCGGTCGCGCGGGCGCTGCGCGACGCCAAAAGCGCAACAACGCTGCCCGCGCAGGACATCAGCAGGATGCTGCTGGGCCGCGTCTGGCCGCTGCTGCTGGCAGCGCTGGTATCGGCGATCTTCTCGTTCTTCCTGCCGCAGGTCGCGGGCGTCGCGGCCGGCTTCATGGTGATCTGGGCGCTGGCCTGGCGCCATCAGGACCGCGCCGTGACGGCGATCGAAGAGCGCGACGGCGTGACCTTCTTCGTTACCAGCGGTTCACCGCTGCGGCCGGTCAAGCTGGTTCGCACACCGGGACTGCGGCGCGACAGCGGCTCCGAGCCACGGCGGGCGTCATGACGGCGCCCGACCTGCTGCTGGTCTCGCTGGCGACGACGAGCGGGCTGCGCGCCTCCGACGAGGCCTTCGCAACGCTGCTGCGCAGCGCCGGCGCGAGCGTTGAACTGGCGGCGGCGGCGCAACCGCGACAGCTGCGCACGCTGGCGCTGACCGACTTGGCTGGGGCGCGGGCCGCTGCTGGCGCGGCGCGGCGCGGGCTGGCATCCGGCCAGCCGCGGGCAATCGTCTACTCAACGACGACGGCGGCGCTGCTCTGGCCGCAGCCGGGAGCGATCCGCTTTGACGCTAGCGCGGCCGAAAACCGGCCCGGCCGTCATGGCCTCTGGCAGCGGCCGCTGGAACGACGGCGGATGGCGCAGGCGCCGCTACTTATCCCAACCTCGGCCGCTGCGCTGGCCGCCTCGCCGGGCACCGGGGCAAACGCCGTCAT
Source organism: Solirubrobacteraceae bacterium (assembly GCA_039745115.1). Taxonomy (GTDB): domain Bacteria; phylum Actinomycetota; class Thermoleophilia; order Solirubrobacterales; family Solirubrobacteraceae; genus F1-60-MAGs163. The sequence goes on along the minus strand of JBCJRT010000003.1, from coordinate 32,483 downwards.
CGTGCCGATCCCGGTTGAGCCGTCCGCCAATCAGCGCGGCGTGGCCGAGCGCGACATCGCCGCGATCACCTACGCCGCCGACCCTCAGAAGAAGGGGCTTGACCGCGTGCTGGTGGCTTGGGCGCAGGCGCGGCGCGGCGACGAGCGGCTGGTCGTCGCCGGGATCGAGCCGCAGCGGCTGGGCGCCACGCCGCCCGGCGTTGAGTTCGCCGGCAAGCTCGATCCAGCCGCCTACCGTGCGCTGCTCGGCCGCTCCAAACTGTTCATCTGCGCACCGCTACGTGAGGATTACGGGATCGCTCAGCTGGAAGCGCTGGCCGATGGCTGCCAGCTGGTTACCACTGCGGCGGCCGGCGGCTACGAGGCCTTCGAGCTGGCCTGCCAGCTGGACCGGCGGCTGGTCGGCGACGATCTGAGCGGCGCAATCCGCACCGCGCTCGACCAGCCGAGTGACGCTTACGCGCAGCGCGCAGCGCAGCTGCTGCAGCCCTACAGCCCGGCCGCGGTTGGGCGGATTGTCAGCGACCAGTTGCTGACGCGGCTGCTCAGATAAGCGGTTGATCTACCCTCGCTATCAACGATGACTGCGCTGCCCTGGCTGATACTGCCGACCTTTAACGAAGCCGAGAACATCGAGGCGATTGTCAGCGCGGCGGCCGGCACGCTGACGGCCGCGTCGCCGGACGGCTTCCGGATCCTAGTCGTCGACGACGAATCGCCCGACGGCACCGGCCTGATCGCTGACCGCTTGGCAAGTGAGCGCGGCGAAGTTGAAGTGCTGCACCGGACAACCCGCGAAGGGCTCGGGCCGGCCTATATCGCCGGCTTTAGCCACGCGCTGAGCTGTGGCGCTGGATACCTGATCGAGATGGACAGTGACTTCTCGCACGACCCGGCCGACTTGGCGCGGCTGCTCGGCGCCGTGCGCGACGGCGGCGCCGACGTCGCACTAGGGTCGCGCTACGTGCCGGGCGGCGCAATCGAGGACTGGAGCGCCAGCCGCCGCGTAATCAGCCGCGGCGGGTCGCTCTACGCGCGGGCGATCCTTGGCCTCCCGATCAACGACCTGACCGGCGGCTTCAAAGCCTTCCGCGCCGAGGTGCTGGAGGCGATCGACCTACCGTCGATCAAATCGCGCGGCTACGCCTTCCAAATCGAGCTGACCTACCGCGCGATTCAACGCGGCTTTAAGGTCGTCGAACTGCCAATCGTTTTCCGCGACCGTGTCGCCGGCAGTTCAAAGATGTCGTGGCAGATAGCGGCCGAAGCCGCCTTGCTGGTGCCGCTGATGCGGCTGCGGCGCTAAGCGGCAGTTTCGATCTGCGAGCCGGGCACCAGATCGTCGCGGCCGTCGGGCCAACGAACCCAGGCCTTGTGACCGCCGTCGTAATCGTCGCCCAGCAGAATCAACGTCGCCGGCTCCCCCATCGCAATGCAAGGCTCGGCCCCCTCCTGATCAACGCCGCGCCAGATCCGGATGAAGCCGTTCTGCTCCCACTCCTCGCCGATCGTCGTGGCAGCTGAGTGGCCGGGATGAACGACCGTCTCAGGTGGCAGCTTCATCAGCCGATCGATGATCGAGCTGTGCAGGTCGTCGTAGCTGGTTGAGCCGGGGGCGCGGACGCCGCCGACCGAGCCTTTGAACAGCGTGTCGCCGGTAAACAGCTGACCCTCGACCAACAGCGCAACCATCCCCGCCGTATGGCCAGGCGTGTGGATCGCCGTGACCTCGAGCGGCCCGATCATCAGCGGCTCGCCGGGGACGATCTCGCCCGTCGCGGCTGGCACCTCGTCGCGCTCGGCGGCGTGGATCAGTACCTCGATCCCGGGGTATTCGTTAAGCAGCGCGTCGAGGTCGCAGACGTGGTCGTAGTGATGATGGGTAAGCAGCACGTGGGTCGGCGTCATCGCGTGCCGCTCAGCCGCTTCAATCAGCGGCGCGACGGGGCCGCCGGCGTCGACGAAGAAGGCCGCGCCGCCGGGCTCGCCGACGAGGTAGGTGTTGGTCAGGAAGTCGGGCAGCTCTGAGGATTCAATGATCATCTGCTCAGGCTACGCTACGGCGATGGCGAAGTTGATCCACACCTGTTACCGAATCGGCGAGATCGACAGGTCGGTCAGCTTCTACAACGCGCTTGGCTTTGAGGAGATCGGCCGGAAGCCGATCCGCGACGAGGCAATCAACGTCTTCATGAACCTGCCCGGCGACGGCGAGATGCCGCGGCTTGAGCTGACCTACAACTTCGGCGTTGACAGCTACGAGCTTGGCACCGGTTACAACCACATCGCAATCACCGCGCCCGACCTTGACGCGACCTTGGCACGGCTGGCCGAGCACGGGATACAGCCTGAGAAGCCGCCCTACTCGGTCAGCGAGGGCGGCTCGCGGATCTGCTTCGTTCGTGACCCTGACGGCTATCGGATTGAGCTGATCGAGCGTGGCGACTGAGGGCGACTCACGCCTAGCGGTGATCGACCTCGGGTCGAACTCCTTCCGGCTTGTCGTCTTCGAAGCTCACTCCGCCGCGGCCTCGCGCGAGCGGCGGCTCAGCTCTTTCTGGCGCGCCGAAGACCCTGAGCCACCGCTTGGATCCTGGTGGCGACGAACCGACGAGATCTACGAACCGGTCAGGATCCTCGCCGGCGGCGGCAAGAGCGACGAGCTGACCGACGAGGCGATCGGCCGGGCGCTGGCGACGATCGACGTCTTCGCTCAGTTCTGCGCCGCTGCCAGCGTGCCTAGCGAAGAGCTTGACGCGGTCGCGACCAGCGCGATCCGCGACGCCTCAAACGCCGACTCGGTGCTGGCCCGTGCACGCGACGAGCTGGGGCTGAATATCCGCGTCCTCTCGCCGCAGGAGGAGGCCCGCTACGGCTACCTCGCAGCAGTCAACTCGACCGACCTGCAGAGCGGCGCCGTTCTCGACCTTGGCGGCGGCTCGCTGCAACTGATTGAGGTCGAGCAGCGCGCCGCGAAGCGGCTCGAATCGTCGCCGCTTGGCGCCGTGCGGATGACCGAGCGCTTCCTCGCTGGCGACGGCCCAACCGGCGCCAAAGCGATCGGCAAGCTGCGCATCCATCTCGACAAGCAGCTGGCCGGCGTCGACTGGCTGGGCGTGGATAGCCCGCGACTTATCGGCATCGGCGGCACCGTACGTAACCTCGCGGCGGCGATCCAGCGAGCCAACAACATCGCCGAGTTTGGCGTTCAGGGGTTTGCGATCAAACGCGGCCAGCTCGATCAGCTGGTCGAGCAGCTTGCCGCTCTAAGCCCGGCCGAGCGGGGCAAAGTTGCAGGGATAAAGCCGGCCCGCGGCGACATCATTCTGGCCGGCGCGATTGTCGTCCAGCAGGTTCTGCAGGCGGGCGGCTTCAAAGCGATCGAAGTGACCGAGGCAGGGCTGCGCGAAGGGATCTTCTTCGAGCGACTGCTGGCTGAGCGTGAAGAGCCGCTGTTTGAGGATGTGCGCCGCGCAAGCGTACTCAACCTCGCCGCCCAGTACGACCATCATGCTGCGCACACACGCCACGTAGCGGCGCTGGCGCTGAGCCTCTTTGATCAGCTGGCGGCCGGCGGCCTGCACAAAGCTGACAGCGACGAGCGCGCGCTGCTGGCCGCCGCCTGCCTGCTGCACGACATCGGCGTGGCGGTCGATTACGACGACCACCACAAGCACTCGCGCTACTTGGTGCTGAACGCCGGGCTGCCGGGCTTCTCGCCGCGCGAGGTGGCGCTGATCGGCCAGATCGTTCGCTACCACCGCAAGGGCATGCCGAGCCTTGGTCCGTTCGCCGGGCTGATGCAGGACGGCGATGAGCAGCTGCTGGATCGCTGCGCCGTGCTGCTGCGACTGGCCGAGGACCTTGAACGCAGCCGCGACCAAGTCGTCAAAGAGGCTCATGTAGCCGTCAACGACAAGGCCGTCACGCTGGAGCTGGTCGCCGACGGGCCGACGCGCGTTCCGCGCTGGGCGGCCTCACGCGAGTTGGAACTTTTTCAGCGCGCCTTTGACCGCCGACTCGACGTCGCGGGAAACGACGTCGCCGACTGAGCGTGGCTCAGCCGGGTGGCAGGTCGCGGTCGTCAAACTCAGGCATGTCGTCCTCGCCCGGCCCGACCGGAACAACAACAGGGATCTGGGCCGGCTGCTCACGCGAAACCGCCTCGGCAACCTCGTCCTCGATCCCAAAGGCCGATCCGTCGCACTGAATCCGCACGCGCTTGGTCGGAACGCGATCGTCACAGATAACCGGCAGCCCCCACAGCTCATCCCAGCCGATCAGCCCGTGGTCGATCGGGTTGAGCAGGATCGCATTGGCCGGCACCGGGCAGTTGGCGTTGTGCTGATCGAGCGCCTCACGGATCGCTCCGAGGTTCTTTCCCTCAAACTTGCTCACGGGGACGAGGGTACCGAGCGGTCGCCTTGCGGTGCGTCGGTTTGGCGCGCAGCGCCGCGGTGCTGCAGGTCAGTCAAGCAGCACGCCGGGGTTTAGGATCCCGGCCGGGTCGAGCTGCGCCTTGGCCGCGCGCAGCGCGGCGGCGAACGGCTCCGGGCGCTGCTCGTCGTACCACGGGCGATGGTCGCGGCCGACGGCGTGGTGGTGGGTGATCGTGCCGCCGGCGGCGATGATTGCCTCGCTGGCGGCGGCCTTCATCTGATGCCACTGGGCGACCTCATCGCCGCGGCGGGCCGGCGCGATCACCGTGTAGTAGGGAGCCGGGCCGTCAGGGTAGAGGTGGGTGAAGCGGCAGGTCACCCGGCAGGGCTCCCCCAGCGCCTCGCGCACGGCGCCGGCCACTTGCTGATGAAACTGCGGGAAGCGCTCCCATGTGATCGCCGTCTCAAAGGTGTCGGCAAGGACTCCCAGCCGCACCAGCATGTCGCGCAGATAAGGCATGCGGATGAAGGCCTCGCGCCAGTTGCCTTCCGCCGCCGGCTTGGCGTCACCCGGCTCGTCCCAGCTGCCGCCGTGGCCACGCGCAATCTCCAGCGCCCGCGCCAAGTCATGATCGACCGGCGCGTCGGTCGATTCAAAACCGACCACCAGCACGGCGTGGCTGCCGTCGCCGGCGCCGGTCTGCTGCGCCTCAAGCTCATCCAGCAGGCGGCAGTTGGCGGGGTCCAGGCCGCTCTGAACGATCTCCCGCGCGGCCTGCGCGCCGGTCAGAAAGTCGGCAAAGCGAACGGCGCGCGAGCCGCGGTGCTCGGGGCGCGGCTGAACACGCACCCAGGCCTCGGTGATCACGCCGAGCGTCCCCTCGCTGCCAAGCAGCATCCGGTCGGGGCTGGGGCCGGCGCCGGAGCCCGGCAGCCGGCGCGACTGCCAGATGCCGCTCGGACTGACGGCGCGGACCGATTCGACGAGGTCATCGATATGCGTCAGCCGCGTTGCGAAGTGGCCGCCGGCGCGGGTCGCGATCCAGCCGCCTAGCGTTGAACATTCGAACGACTGCGGGTAGAAGCGCATCGTCAGCTGATGCTCACCGAGCTGTTGCTCGAGCTGCGGGCCGCTGGCGCCGGCGCCGATCCGCGCCGCGCGCGAGACGCTGTCAACTTCGCTCACGCGATCGAGCAGGCCAAGATTGAGCGAGCAGCTGCCGTTGAAGCTGGCTGGGATACGCGGCTCGACGCCGCCAACAACACTGGTGCCGCCGCCGTACGGGATCACGGCCACCTTGGCGCTGCTCGCCCACTCCAGCAGCTGCTCGATCTGCTGCTCGTTCGCGGGTCTGGCGACAAGGTCGGGAAGGTTCTCGTAGACGCCGCGAAAGGCACGGATTGTGTCGAGATAGGAGCAGCCGTAAGCGTGGGCGGCGCGCTCGTCGGCGCTCTGCGAGCAGATCGCAGCGAGTGGCCCCTCGGGCGGCTCGATTGCTGGCGTTGGCAACGAGGATCCGTCAAAACCGGCCGGCTGCTCAAGCTCTTGCGGCGCGAAACCGAAGAGCGGCTCGATCCCCGGCGCCGCCGCCGCGGCCTCGTCTGCGCCGATCACGGCGTCATCAAAACCCCACCCCCAGCGGCTGCGCGTCCTCGTCGTCACGCCTGACAACGTACCCTGACGGCAGTGGAACCGACGCTTGGAATGCTGGCCCGCGGCCCCTGGTCACCCGACCAGGTGACGGCCCGCTGGGCTGACCAACAGTTCGACGCCCCGGCCGCGCTGGTCGCCGAGGCCGACATTGCGATCAAGGCGCTGGCCGATCGCGGCTCGCCCAGCCACGATGGCCTTGGCGCTCGCTTCGTCAGCCACGAAAGCGGCGCCGACGGCGAGTTGACAATCAACCTGCAGCCGTCGCGCTGGGCGCTGCGCCTGAACGCCGCCGACGCCGCCAACTCGGTCGCTGCGCTCTGCGCCGTGCGCGACAGCGAGGGCCGCTGGCTGGCCGGACGGCGGGCAGGGTGGCTGGCATCTTGGTCTGGGCGCTGGGCGCTCGGCGCCGGCGGCGCCGTCGATCTTGGCGAGAGTCCGGCGCAGACGCTGGCGCGTGAGCTGGCGGAGGAGTGGGCCGTCAGCGCCGAACAGCTTCGCTGCGAAGCGCTGATCATGCTGCCCAACTCGATGGTGATGTTTATCGGCCAGGCCTGGCTGGCAGCCGGCGTCGAAGTTGAGCGCGACACCGAACACGACGAGCACGCCTGGTGGCCGGCGCGGGTCGAAGATTGGCCGGACGAGGCCGACGAGCCACTGCGGCGGATGGCAACACTGCTCGACCAGGTGCCGCGTTGAGCGATAACCCGGCCGCCAGTCGAAGCCCAAGCCTGTCGTTTGAAACGCTGAAAAAGCTGTCGTTCACGCACTCCGGCATCTATCTCTGCCTGCTGGTCGTCTGGCTGGTGCCTGGCCTGGCGATTTATGAGTCGATCTTTGGCTTCATCCACGGGATCGGCTGGATCCTGATCGTGCTGCTGATCCTGCTGGCGCTGCGGGCGCGAGTTGTCGGCCTGCGCACAGGCGTCGCGGTCGGCGTGCTCGGCGGCCTCGCGCCGTTCTTTGGCAGCTACGAATTCGTCCGCGAGGGGCGCCGGCGCGAGGCTGCCAAGTCGCTCGCGCCGGAGACTGACCCGCGCAGCTGAGCTTGCGCGGCTGGTGACCGGGGAGACTGCCGCTAGGATCCGTTAAAGATCGATAGATGGCCGTTTCCACGAAAGTTCAGGTGACATTGCCCGCGATGGGCGAGTCTGTGACCGAAGGGACGGTCCTCGAGTGGCTTAAAGCCGAGGGCGACAGCGTTGAAGCTGCCGAAACGCTGGTCGAAATCTCAACCGACAAGGTTGACGCCGAGATCCCCTCACCGGTCGCCGGCACGCTGATCAAGATTCACGCAGTCAACGGCGAGACGGTCGCAGTCGGCGCTCTGCTGGCCGAGATCCAGCCAGGCGACGCGGCAAGCGCAGCAGGCAATAGCGCTGCGCCAAGCAGCAAAGCAGCGGCCGAAGTGATCGACATCGTTGCGCCGTCGGCAGGCGAGTCGGTTAGTGAAGGGACGCTGCTCGATTGGCTCGTCCAGCCGGGCGACACAGTCGAGGACGGCCAGACAATCGTCGAGTTTTCAACCGACAAGGTTGACATTGAACTGCCAGCGCCGGCGAACGGCACGATCACCGAGCTGCTGGCCGGGTCGGGCGACACGATTCAAGTTGGCCAGCTGATCGCACGGATGGAGAAGGGGGCTGGCACTGCGGCCAGCAAGGCCGCGCCGGCGCCGGCCGACCACGACCCCAGCAACGGTAAGCCGGCCGCCGCAGCGGCCGCCGACGGAGTGCGCGTATCACCGGTTGCGGCGCGCGTTGCGGCGGCCGAAGGCGTCGCGCTTGAAGCGATCAGCGGCAGCGGCGCCGGCGGCAAAGTTACAAAGGCCGATGTGCTGGCAGCCGGCGCCGGCAGCGCAGCGGCGCCAGCCGCCGCAAGCGTCAGCGAGCTGCGCGGCGGCGCCGCAATGCTGGCGCGCTACATGGAGCAGAGCCTTGCGATCCCGACCGCCACCTCGATCCGCACGCTGACGGTAACGCAGATGGACGCGCGCCGCGGCGAGCTAAAGTCCGCCGGTCAGAAGGTCTCATTCACTCACATCATCGCCTGGGCAATCGCGCGCGCCGCCGCCGATCAGATGCCGGTGATGGCCAACCACTTCGTTCAGCAGGAGGGCAAGCCGATGCGCGTCGATGACGGCGCCGTCAACCTCGGCATAGCGGTCGACGTTGAGAAGAAGGACGGCTCGCGGACGCTGATCGTGCCGGTGATCAGCAACGCCGGTGCACTCGACTTCAAGGGCTTCAAGGCGGCCTTCGACGAGCTGATCGATAAGGCCCGCACCAACACTCTGACGGCCGATGATCTGGTCGGCGCCAACATGACGCTGACCAACCCCGGTGGTATTGGCACCGGCGCCTCGGTGCCTCGCCTGATCGGCGGCCAAGGGACGATCATTGCGACCGGGACGATCGACTACCCGGCGGGGCTGGGCCAGATCGGCGGCCAGATCGGCGCCGAGAAGGTGATGACGATCACTTCGACCTACGACCACCGCGTCATTCAAGGCGCCGAGTCGGGCCGCTTCCTGAAGGAAGTCGAGTCCTATCTGGACGGCGAAAACGAGTTTTACGAGTCGATCTTTGCCTCGCTTGGCGTGCCGCTCGGTCCGGCGGTGAGCGCGCCGCAAGCAACAGCGCCGGCGCCGCGCGCCGGCGGCGACGACCTTGAGCTGATGCAGGCGGTGCAGGCCGCAACTTCGCTTGTTAAGGCCTTCCGCACGCACGGCCACCTTGCCGCGACGCTCGATCCGCTCGGCACTGAGCCGGTCGGCGACCCAGCGCTCGACCCTGATGGACTAAACCTGACCGACGCGCTGATGCACCGAATCCCATCGAAGCTGCTGCGGATCTATGTGCCGGGCAAGAACCTCGCCGAGTCGCTCCCCTACCTGCGCGATGTTTACACCGGCACGATGGCCTACGAAAGCGAGCACATCGCCAGCCATCGCCAGCGCCACTGGCTGCGTGAACGGATCGAGGGCGGCACCTACCGCCAGCCGCTGACACCGGAGGCTCAGAGTCAGCTGCTGCGGCGTTTGCTGGCGGTTGACGCATTGGAGCGCTTCATGCATAAGGCCTACGTAGGCCAGCAGCAGTTTTCGATCGAAGGGCTCGACATGACGGTGCCGATGATCGATCAGGCGGTCGAGCTAGCCGCGGCCGGCGGCGCGCGCGAGGTCGTGATCGGGATGGCCCACCGCGGCCGACTGAACGTGCTGGCCCACAACCTCGGCCGCCCCTACGAGACGATCTTCGGAGAGTTCGAAGGCAACTCGACCGTCCAAGTCGTCAAGGCCGTGACCGAGATCCCTCAGGGCGGCACCGGCGACGTCAAGTACCACCACGGTTTCAAGCGCGACTTCATTTTGCGCGAGGGTGCCAGCGTGCTGGTCAAGCTGGAATCCAATCCCAGCCACTTGGAGGCCGTCAATCCGGTTGTGCTCGGCGCCACGCGCGCTGCCCAAACCGACCGCAGCGGGCCGGTAGCGCAGCGTGAACCGACAGCCGCCGTGTCGCTGGTGCTACACGGCGACGCAGCGATGCCCAGCCAGGGCGTCGTCGCCGAAACGCTCAACCTGCAGGGGCTTGACGGCTACAAGGTCGGCGGCACGCTGCACTTGATTCAGAACAACCAGATCGGCTTCACGACCGACATCGAAGATGCTCGCTCAACCCACTGGGCATCCGACCTGGCGAAGGGCTTCGACGTGCCGATCATCCACGTCAACGCCGACGACGTCGAGGCCTGCATCTCGGCCGTTGACTTGGCGATGGCGTTCCGCGAGGAGTTTGGTCACGACGTCCTGATCGACCTGATCGGCTACCGCCGATTTGGCCACAACGAGGCCGACGAGCCGGCCTATACGCAGCCTGAAATGTACGCAGCGATCAAGCAGCACACTCGCGTCTGCGAGCTTTACGGCGCAAAACTGACCACGGCTGGGGTCGTCACGCGAGATCAGGTTGAGGCTTGGCAGCAGGAGGCTTGGGACGCTCTGAGCAGCCGCCATCAGGAACTGAAGGCAACGATCGCCGACGCCGCCGCGCTGGAAGAGATGTCGCAAGTGACCGGCGAGTACCTGCTGGACCGCCGGCCGAGCCCGCGCGTTGAGACGAAGGTCTCCGATGATCAGCTGCGGGCGATCAGCGAACAGCTGCTGACCGTCCCGGACGGATTCGACACGCACAGCAAGCTGCAGCGCCAGCTGGAACGCCGCCGCGCCGCGCTCGGCGAGGAAGGCGGAATCGACTGGGCGCAGGCCGAATCGCTGGCGCTCGGATCGCTGCTAACTCAAGGAGTGCCGATCCGCCTCACCGGTCAGGACGCTGAGCGCGGCACCTTCAGCCAGCGCCACCTCGTCTTCCACGATGCAACAACCGGCCAGACCTACTCACCTATCCAGCACCTGAAGAACGCCACGGCGCCGATCGAAATCCACAACAGCCCGCTCTCCGAGGCTGCCTGCCTTGGCTTTGAGTACGGCTACGCGCAGGAAGCGCCCGACTCTTTGGTTCTCTGGGAGGCCCAGTACGGCGACTTTGCCAACGGCGCTCAGGTGATCATCGACCAGTTCATCGCCAGCGGCCTCGCCAAGTGGGGCGAGAGTGCGCGGCTAACGCTGCTGCTGCCGCACGGATACGAGGGTGCCGGCCCGGAGCACTCCTCAGCGCGGCTTGAGCGCTTTCTGCAGCTCTGCGCCGAGGGCAACATGCGGGTCGCGAACCTGACGACTCCGGCCCAGTACTTCCACATGCTGCGCCGCCAGGCGACGATCGCCAAGCGCCGGCCGCTAGTGATCATGACGCCGAAGTCGCTGCTGCGCCTGCCGCAGGCAACTAGCCGCCTCAGCCACCTGACCGATACTCGCTTCTACCCGGTACTGGCCGAGCCACGGCTGCCGGCAGAGAAGGTCACGCGGCTGCTGCTCTGCACCGGCAAGATCTACTACGACTTGGTCGGTCATGAGCGCCGTCAGGGGAACGAGAGCGTTGCCGTCGGCCGGGTCGAGCAGCTTTACCCGTTCCCGGAAGGCGACCTGCGCGATCTGTTCGCGCGCTATCCAAACCTTGAAGAGATTGTCTGGGTTCAGGAAGAGCCACGCAACATGGGGGCGCGCGAGTTCATGTTCCCGCGGCTCGAGCAGATCCTGCCCGAAGGCTTTGAGCTCGGTTACGTCGGCCGGCCGGAGCGCGCCTCACCAGGCGAGGGCTACCCGGCGGCGCACAATGCCGAGCAGCAGCGAATCCTCGCCGACGCGCTCGACCCTCAGCTCGACGTCAGCCCGTTCCCGGACAAGCTGCCGGGGGAACGCTGATCGAGCGGCGCGTTAGGACGCGACGAACTGCAGGTCGATCTGCAGCTTGACGTCGTTCGAGAGTGCGAAGCCGCCCTTTGGCAGCGGCGCGTTCCAGTCGAGGCCGAAGGCTGTGCGGTCGATTACCGTCTCCAGCCCGACGCCGACCTTGACGTTGCCCATCGCATCGTCGGTCGGATCGGTGATCTGGCCTTTGGCGGTCACCCGTTCGGTCTTTCCCTTGATCGTCAGCTCGCCGTCAACCTCGGCGTCGTCGCCGTTGCGACGGATCGCAGTTGAAACAAACGTAACCTCGGGGCTGTTTGCGCTGTCGAAGAACTCCGGGCTCTGAAGGTGGTCGTAGAGATTCTCGTCCTTGACGACGATCTTGTCTGGGCGCACCGATCCGCTCAGCTGAAGCTGACCGTCGGTCTCGGTCAGCGTCGCCGTGAAGTCGTCAAAGCTGGCGCGAAAGTTCGCGACGACCATGTGGCGCACCGAGAAGCCGGCGTGCGAGTGGGCAGTATCTAGATTCCAACTGTGTGCTGCGATTGCGTCAGTCATTTGTGTCTTCCAGAAGGGTAGTTGTATGCGCAGCCATAGCAGAGACGGCTGCTGCGATGATTGCTGCGTGTGGGAACAAGTTGAGATAACGCTGGCACCACGCCCGCGCGGCGCGCACCTGATCACCGGCGAGGTCGTTGCGGCGCTTGATCAGATGGAGCCGCCGCGGGTCGGGCACTGTCACCTCTTCATTCGTCACACCTCGGCCTCGCTGACGCTGGGCGAAAACGCTTCCCCCGATGTGCGCGCTGACACACGCAGCTGGCTCGACGCTGCTGTCCCGGAGAGTTTTCCTTGGACCCACACGCTTGAAGGCGCTGACGACATGCCAGCCCACATCAAGAGCATGGTCACCGGCCCGTCACTACTGCTGCCGATCACCGGCGGCCAGCTGTCGCTCGGTACCTGGCAGGGAATCTACCTACTTGAACACCGCGATCACGGCGGCTCGCGGCAGTTAACTGCGACGCTCAGCGGCGCCGACGACTAAGCGGCGGCGGCTAAGCAGTCGCTAACGGCCCTTCCAGACCGGCTCGCGCTTCTCAGTGAAAGCGACCGCCCCCTCTTGGGCGTCCTGTGAGCCAAAGACGGGACCGGCGATCTCCATCTGCTTGTCCCAGAATTCAGCGTCGGTCCACTCACGCTGAGCCTCAAGGATCTGCTTCGTCGCAGTCAGCGCCAACGGACCGTTGACGGCGATCGCGCCGGCCAACTCAAGCGCCGCGTCAAGCGCACCGTCCGGCTCAGCCAGACGGTTGACCATTCCCAGCTCGTAGCCGCGCTCGGCCGTGATCATGTCGCCGGTCAAAGCCATCTCGACGGCAATGTTGAGCGGCAGCTTGCGTGGCAGCCGCAGCAGTGCGCCGCCGGCGGCGACCAATGAGCGCTTGACCTCGGGGATCCCAAGCTTGGCGCCCTTGGCGACGACCATCATGTCGCAGGCCAGAGCAATCTCGAGCCCTCCAGCGACAGCGAATCCTTCGACGGCAGCGATCATCGGCTTCACCGGCGGCGACTGGACGATGCCGCCAAAGCCACGGGTCGGGTGCCAGGGCGTTTCGCCCGAGGCAAAGCCCTTGAGGTCCATGCCGGCGCAAAAGCCGCCGCCGGCGCCGGTCAGGATGCCGACCGAGAGCGCGTCATCGCCATCAAACTCTTCGAGCGCATCGCCAATTCCTTCGGCGACCGCTTTGTTGACGGCGTTGCGCTTCTCGGGGCGGTTGATCGTGACGATCAGAATGTTGTCGCGGCGCTCTGTGAGGACCACGCTTTCGCTGGTTTCAGTCATGGCCAACACTCTATGACCGATAGGCCGATCAGCGCTGCCCGACTGAGCGATCAGGGCTCAAAGAGCGTCAGGTCGGGCTCGCGCTCGCCGCGCAGAACCGCCAGATCAACCAAGGCGCAGGCGATGCCGCGGTCCTCGGCCAGGGTGCGCGCCTGCGGCTTGATCTCCTGCGCTGCCAACACGCCGCGGCAGTCGGTCATCGCCGGGTCGCGGCGGATGAACTCGAGGTAACGGGTCAGCTGCTCGACCGCCTCGATCGTCGCAACGCGCTTGATCTCAACCGCAACCCAGCCGTCGCCAGCGTCACGGCACATCAGATCGACCGGGCCGATGCCGGTCGGCCACTCGCGCCTGACGAGTCGGAATCCTTCACCGCAAAACTCTGGCGCGGCGGCCAGCGCCTCCTGAAGGTGGGCCTCAACGCCGTCCTTCTCCAGCTCGGCCGCCTCGCCCATGTCGTGCTCAACGTCGGACAGCAGTTCAAAGATCCTGATCTCCAGCCGATCTTCCGTTTTACCGGCCCGCTTGCGAACCGTAATCCGCTCCAGCGGATCGCCGTGATGCTCAATCACGGTCGGCGGCGTCATCCAGTTCTGCGGTTTGTAGCCGCCGCTGTCGGCGTGGATCATCACCGAACCGTCGTCCTTCAGCATCACCAGCCGCAAAGCCTCGGGCAGCACCGTGTCCAGACGACCGGTATAGGTCACTTCGCAGCGGGCAACGAGCAGGCGCATTGGCGCCGAGGCTAACGAATTGTCAGCGTCTTGCTTGCGGCGGCCTTCGTGAACGGGTAGCTCGCGGTGTAGCTGGCCGAGGCGCGCCAGCGGCCCTTGCTGAGCTGCTGGACAAAGCTGAAGGGTGCCGCCGGGCTGCGCTGACGGGCGTACTTCGTGACCCAGTAGTAGCTAACTCGCTTCGTGGCCCAGCGCTTACGTGTGTAGCGCTGCCAGCGAAGCCAGATCGTGCCGGTCGGCAGCAGCTGCTTGCCGGGGACGGTCAACCGTCCGCGAACCGTCTTCGCCCGCTTCTTGCCGGTGACCTTGAATGACAGCGCCGTCTGCTGGACCGGCAGCGTGCGCATGTTGATCCGATCGACGCTGACAGTGCTGTAAGAGCTGCTGCCGGCCGCGTCGGTCGCCCGAACCTTGATGATCGTCGGGCCAAACGGGAGCTTCGATGTCGTCAGCGTCCGCTCCAGCGGAACGTCGTTGGTTGCCAGCGCGCCTGAAACACGCGAACCGTTGATGTAGAACTGAAGGCTCTTCAGGCCGCTGTCGGCGTCGTGCGCCGAGGCTGAGATGTAAATCTGGTCCTGAAACTGGGTGGCGGCGACCGGCGAGAGAATCTTGATCACCGGCGGCTCAAGATCGCCGCATGAGGTTTTCAGCTGATCGCCTTCGGTGGCGACGGAACGCATCGCCGCCCAAGACGCGCGCCGCGTTCCGTTCCAGCGCAGCAGCCCGTAACGGTTCAGCTCGCTTTCGGCCGAGCCATAGTCGCGCATGCTGAACCAGATCCCGGCCTGCATATAGGGGTAGCCGGCGAGGCAGTGGTAAGCCTGCGTCAGAAAGTCGGCCTGGTCGGACTCGCTTACGCCGGCGTCTTTCAGCCCTGCCCATCGACCGCGATCGCAACGTGTCGTCGTCGCCGACCAGCCCATCTCCGACATCGTGATCGGTTTTCCGCCGTCGCCGTGAGCGACCATCACCGCGTGAACCTCGCGGAAGCCAAGAAATGTGAAGCGGCCGATGCGGCCGCCTTCGGAGTAGAAGACCGACGGCGGGTTGAGACCGCAGGCCGTGTCGGTATGGACGCCGACGGCGTCAAACGAACCCCGGGCACCTTGGTCGTAGAGGCCCTCAAGGAAGTCGTAGTTATTGCCGGTTAGCGGCCCGGCGACAACCTGCGTGGCCGGGTCGGCGCTTTTGATCGCAGAGTAGGAAGCCTTCAGCAGCGGCGCGTAGTTGGCTGGGCTTGGCGTTGTGCCGTGCCAGAACTCGGCTTCGTCCGGCTCGTTCCAGATCTCCCATGACTGAACGCGGCCCTTGTAACGAGCGGCCAGCCGGCCGATGAAGGCGGCGTAGCTGGCCGGATCGCGCGGCGCGGTACGCGCGTCGCTCGAGCCGCTCTCCCACTGCGGCGTCCCAAGTACCGTCAGCGCAAGGCGCTTCTTCGCTGCGTGGGCCCGGGCGACGAGATCGTCGAGTTCAGCGATCGCCGATGGGCTGTAGCTGCCGGCAGCCACTGGCTCAAGCGCGTTCCAGTTGACGAAGCTCCTGACCCAAGTGACGTCGAGCGCGTTGGCGTCGGCAATCGCCGTCGCTGCGTCGCCGTTGACGCTGATCCCGGTCTCGGCCGCCCGGGCGCTCGCGGCGGCGCCCAACGACAGGCAGAGCGTCGCGGCAAGCAGCAGCAATCCAAAACCAAGTCGCTGTTTCACAGCAGTTAAGAGCCCGCCGGCGTCCAGAAGTGACGTTTTTGACAGTACTGCCATACCGGCTAGAACACCGCCAAAGACGCCTCGATGCGGCCTACTGCTCAGGCCGCCGGCAGCACGCGCGGCTGCTGCTCATGTAACCGCTCCAGCAGCCCGCGCAGCTCGCCATCGTCGGGCTCCAGCACCAACGCCCGCTCGGCCGCGGCGATCGCGTCGCTCAGCCGGTCGCTGCGCGCCAGCGCGTGCGCCAGCCGCGACCAGGCCACGGCCGAGTCAGGCTCCAGCAGCGTCGCCTGCTCGCAGGCCGTCAGCTCACCGCCAAGGTCGCCGACCAGCTGGTTCGCGAGTGCCAGGTCGAGCAGCCCTTGCGCCGTTGGTGCCAGCTCGCGCGCCTGCTCCAGAACCTCGACAGCGCGGGCACTATCACCGGTGCGCAGCGCCAGGCGGCCAATCCGCTCCCAGGCATCGGCGTCCTTCGGCGCCAGCGCAGCGGCGCGCTCGGCAGCCTCAGTCGCCAGATCAAATGCCTGCATCTGCTCGTAGATGCGTGAGGCAAAGCGCTGCGGCGCCGGCCGCTCGCGCTCAACCCTCGCCCAGTCGCGGACCGAGCGGGCGGCGGCGTCCAGTTCGCCCGCCTGCCAGAAGGCAAAGGTCATCAGCCGCAGCACGGCAGCGTTTTCAGGCTCCGCGTCGCGCGCGTAGATCAGCCGCTGCGCTGCGAGCTGATAATCGCCGGCGGCGATCGCGTGGCGCGCCGCAGTGACAAAACGCTCGACCCGGTCGGCGCCGGGGTCGGGCTTTGAGAAGTCAACGAACTGCAGGCTGTCGGCCGGCACGGTGCGCACGCCAGGCTGGAAGCTGACCCGTGCCCACTGCTGAATGTCGTCGCCATCGCCGGTGAAGTAGATGCCGCTGACCGTTCCAACGCCCCACTCCGGGTATGACAGGCAGCGGGCGTAGCGGTGGACGACCGAGTGGTCGGGAACCTGCGACGCGAAGGGGTCGTTGGCCTTGCGGTCGCTGTCGGCGGCTTGGCGGCGCTGCTCGGTCTCCCAGGCCCGTTGCCCCTCCTCGGCCCGCGCCTTGCGCGCCGCCGCGGCGCTGACCTTGACGGCGACGGCGCTGACGCGGCCGCCGCGCAGCGACTCGGCCAGGCTCTCCAGCTGATCGGCGGCCCGGTTGATCGCTTTCAGGTGGCGCTCGTGCGCCGCTTGCTTGCCGAGCGGCGCCAGATCGGGATGCCAAACCTTTGCTTGGCGTCGGCGCGCCAGCTGCACATCGCGCTTGTCGAACGGCGGCACCAGCTCCAACAGGAGCGTCGACTGCTCGATGTCAAGCACGGTCGTCATAAGCCCCCGAGGCTAGTCGATCAGCTTGCGTTCCATCGCCGCAATTGCGACGCGCCACATCAGAAAACCGAACAAGATCAGGAACGAGAAATGCCAAACATCGGCCCACCCTTGCCAGCCAAAGGCGGCGCCGCGAACCAGCTCCACGCAGTGGAACAGCGGGTTGAGCTGCGCCAGCGCCTGCACCCAGCCCGGCAGCCCGGTCAACGGAAAGAAGGTGCCGGCGACAAGGAACAACGGCGTGATCACAGCGCTCGTCACATAGTTGAAATTGTCGATCCCTTTCAGCCAGCCGGCGATCGCCACGCCGGTACAGGCCCAGCCGTAACCGGCGACAAAGTTGATCAGCGGCACGGCCAGCATTCCCCAGCTGGGCTGAAGGCCAAAGACGATTCCAACAAGCAGCGGCGCGCAGCCATAGACCGACGCCCGCAGCGCCAGCCACAGCGCTTCACCGGTGACAAGCTCCTCCGTGTCGACCGGCGCAGCGAGGATCGCGTTGTAGGTGCCTTGGAACTTGTACTTGATGAAGGTGCCGAACATCGCCGGGAAGATGCTTGAGAAGAGCACCGCCGTGGCAACCGTGCCGGTGGCGACAAAGTCGATGTAGTTGTAGCCGCCAACGACCGATACCAGCGAGCCGAAGCCGAAGCCAAAGGCCAGCAGGTAGATCGTTGGCTCAACCGTTGACGAGAAGGTTGTCGAGCGCCAGTAGGACGAGAAGTTGATGATCTCGCGCACCAGCACGCCGCCGATCGCGCTGCGCTCGAGCCGGCCGGGATCGCGCGGCTGATCTGGGACTGTGCTCACCCGATCTCCTCGCCGGTCAGCAGCACAAAGACGTCCTCAAGGTTGGCCGCACGGCGCTCACCGGCCGGCGCCCGGCCGGCCGCGTCGTCGAGCCCGAGCACGGCGATCGAGGTGCCTGTGCGCCGCGTCGGGAAGCCTTCACGCGCCATCTGCGCCTCGGCCTCGGCCAACCGCTCGGGCGAGCCGTAGATCTCAACCGCCTCGCGGCCGGCATGCTCGGCCACCAGCTGCGCCGGCGCGCCGACAGCAACCGCAGATCCGTGCGAGACGATCGTCACCGAGTCGCAGAGCCGCTCAGCCTCCTCGATGTAATGCGTTGACATCAGGATTGAGACGCCTTCGCTGCGCAGCAGATCGATCAGCGCCCAAAGCTCCTGACGGACCTGCGGGTCAAGGCCGACGGTCGGCTCATCGAGCAGCACCAGCTCCGGCTGATGGATCAACGCCCGGCCGATCAGCAGCCGGCGACGCATCCCGCCCGACAGCTGATCAACCTTTGAGTCGCGCCGCGCCCCCAGATTGGCGATCTTCAAGACGCGCTCAACTGCGGCGCCGCGCTGCGCCTTGGGCACGCGGTAGAGGTGCGCGAAGACGATCAGGTTCTGCTCAACGGTCAGCGTTGTGTCGAGGTTGTCGAGCTGTGGCACGACGCCCATCCGCGCCCGCGCCGCCTTCGAGTCGCCAGGCAGCTCGTGGCCGAGCACCGTGATTGACCCCTCGTCGGCGATTGTCTGCGCCGTCAGCATCCGGATCGTCGTTGACTTTCCGGCTCCGTTTGGGCCCAGCAGGCCAACGCAGCTGCCGGCAGGAACGGTCAGATCAAGGCCGTTGACGGCCGTGATCTCGCCGTAATGTTTGACGACATGGCTTAGCTGAAGTGCGGGGGCTGCTGACGGCACGCCAACAGGATCGCATCCCGCTCTATCGTTCAGCCCGATGGCCCACCAATACATCTTCACGATGCACAAGCTGACGAAGACTTATCCGCCTGACAAGACGGTTCTCAGCGATGTTTCGCTGTCCTTTTACCCGGGCGCGAAGATCGGCGTGCTGGGCTACAACGGGGCCGGCAAGTCGAGCGTCCTGCGGATCATGGCCGGCCAGGACGAGGATTACCGCGGCGACGCCGAGCTGGCGCCGGGCGCCAGCGTCGGCCTGCTCGATCAGGAACCGCAGCTCGACCCGTCGAAGGACGTCAAGGGCAATGTCGAGCAGGCCGTCGCTGAAACAAAGGCGCTGCTCGACCGCTTCAACGAGCTGGCCGCCAACTATTCGGACGAGACGGCCGAGGAGTTCGGCGAACTGCAGGCAAAGATTGATGCCGCCGACGCTTGGAGCCTCGACACGCGGCTGGAGTACGCGATGGATGCGCTGCGCCTGCCGCCGGGCGACGCCGATGTGACCAAGCTCTCTGGCGGCGAGCGCCGCCGCGTGGCGCTTTGCC
The DNA here is from genome assembly GCA_039745115.1 of Solirubrobacteraceae bacterium. Taxonomy (GTDB): domain Bacteria; phylum Actinomycetota; class Thermoleophilia; order Solirubrobacterales; family Solirubrobacteraceae; genus F1-60-MAGs163. The sequence continues at coordinate 13,262 of JBCJRT010000003.1, read as the reverse complement.
GGCTGCTGCTTACAGCGCCTGACCTGCTGCTGCTGGACGAGCCGACCAACCACCTCGACGCCGAGTCGGTCGGCTGGCTGGAGCGCCATCTAGCCGAGTACAAGGGCGCCGTCGTCGCCGTCACGCACGACCGTTACTTCCTCGACAACGTTGCCGGCTGGATCCTCGAGCTGGACCGCGGCCGCGGCCTCCCCTACGAAGGCAACTACTCGAGCTGGCTTGAACAGAAGCAGGCCCGCCTGCAGCAGGAAGGCAAGCAGGAGAAAGCGCGTCAGAAGACGATTGCCTCAGAGCTCGACTGGGTGCGCGAAAACCCGAAGGGGCGGCGCAAGAAGGCGAAGGCTCGGATCACCAACTACGAGGAGCTGCTCGCGCAGGCGGCCGCAGTCAAGCTCGACCAGGTTCAGATCCACATCCCGGCCGGCCCGCGGCTCGGCGGCGTTGTCGTCGAAGCGAAGGATCTGAAGAAGGGCTTTGGTGAGCGACTGCTGATCGAACAGCTCAGCTTCTCGCTGCCGCCGGGAGGGATCGTTGGCGTGATCGGGCCGAACGGCGCCGGCAAGACGACGCTGTTCAAGATGATCACCGGCGAAGAGCAGCCCGACGCCGGCGAGCTCCAGATCGGCGAAACGGTGCAGATCGCCGCCGTTGACCAGAGCCGCGACGCGCTCGACGACGAGAAGAACGTCTGGGAGGAGATCAGCGGCGGCGCCGAGCAGATCATCGTCGGCGAGCGCGAGATGAACTCGCGCGCCTACACCTCGTCGTTCAACTTCAAAGGCTCCGACCAGCAGAAGAAGGTCGGCACGCTCTCTGGCGGCGAGCGCAACCGGCTGCACCTCGCGAAGGTGCTCAAAAGCGGCGGCAACCTGCTGCTGCTGGACGAGCCGACCAACGACCTTGACGTCGACACGCTGCGCGCGCTGGAGGAGGCGCTGCTTAGTTTTGCCGGCTGCGCCGTTATTATTTCGCACGATCGCTGGTTCCTTGACCGCGTCGCGACGCATGTGCTGGCCTTTGAGGGCGATTCGCAGGTGACTTGGTTTGAAGGCAACTTTGAGGCCTACGAGGAGCACCGCCATGAGCTGCTCGGCGACGAGGCCGACCGGCCGCACCGGATCAGCTACAAACGCCTGACAAGAGACTGAGGTAGCGATGATTGAGATCTCGCTGTTCACCGACCCAGGTTGCCCGTGGGCCTTCTCCGCTGAACCTTTCCGGCGCAAGATCGAGTGGCTCTACGGCGATCAGATCGCTTGGCAGCTGGTGATGGTCGGACTGGCCGAAGATCCGGACGAGCTTGCCGCCAAGGGACTGACGCCGGGAAAATTGGCAGCAGGCGCAAAGACGATCGCCTGCTCCCACGGCATGCCGATCAACAGCGCTGAGCGCGAGCGGTTGACGGCGACGCTGCCGGCCTGCCGCGCCGTTGTCGCAGCCGGCCTCAACGCCCCCGGCTACCAGCAGACGCTGCTGCGCGCAATCCAAGTGCGCGGCTTTGGCGGCGAGCTGATCGACGAGCCGGCAACGATTGCCGCAGCCGCTGTCGATGCCGGGCTAGACCCGCACGAGCTGGAGCAGTGGTCGGCCGACGAGCAGACCGCCGCGGCGCTTGCAGCCGAGATGGCCCGCGCCCGCCAGCCGCTGCCGGCGGCGCTGGTACTGGACGAGCGGCTCGCCGACTGGGAGGGCGGCCGGCGCTACGCCAGCCCGTCATACGAGCTGCGCGTCGAAGGCCGCGAGCCGGTCGCAATCCCCGGCTTCCAGCCGTGGCCGGTCTATGACGTTGCGCTGGCCAACCTCGCGCCGACGGCAAACCGCCGCGCCGCGCCCGATGATCCACGCGAGCTGCTGGAGTGGGCGGGCGAGCCGCTGGCAACGCGTGAGGTTGCCGTCGTGATGGGGATCGAGCACGATCAGGCGGCGGCAGCGCTGGCAGAGGTTGCGCAGCGCCGCGAAGTCGGCAGCGACTGCTACTGGTCGCTGTAGTCAGCTCAGCGAGTCAAGCGCCGCGGCGAGCCCGCGCAAATCTTCAAGCACGATGTCGGCGTCGGCAAGTTGGTCGGCGCTGAACGGGCCGGTCGCCACGGCGATCACCTGCGCACCGTCGGCCCGCGCGCAGGCGATGTCACGCGGCGTGTCGCCGATCACAACGGTCTGGGAGGCGGCCCAGTCGCTGCCGCCATTCCACATTTGCCCGGCGCGGCGGCGGGCGATCGGCGGCAGATCGTTGCGATCGATGCTGTCGCAGCCAAAGCCACCTTGGCCGGCGGTGAACGGGTAGAGGATCCCGGCGGCGGCGAGTTTCAGCCGCGCCACCTGCTGGATGTTGCCGGTCACGAGCGAGCAGCGATAGCGATCATCATCGGCCAGCTCAGCCAGCGTCTGCGCCGCCTGCGGCGCCAAACGCTCGGCCAAACTGGCCGGCACCAGCCGCTCGTAGTGGACCGCCGTCGCGGCGATGAACTGCTCGCGCCGCTCGTCAAAGCCGGCGTCGTCAACGCCGGAGTGGCGAACGATGTCGCGGGCGATCGCCTGGTCGGTCCGCCCCGCCGCCTCGACGCCGCGAGCGCGTTCGCTTGGCTCAACCTGCCAGACCTCCGCCAGCGCCGCGATCACGGCAGCGGCGTGCGCGTCGGCGCCCTTCAGCAGCAGCGTCCCGTCGATATCGAAGAGCAGCAGCACGGCGGCAGCCCTAGCCGGCGCTCAGCGCTCGAACGAAATATCAGCCGGCAGCCGCAGCGCAAAAGCTGCGATCAACTTTGCTGCGTTCTCGACGTCGTCGAGCTGAACAACCTCGACCGGCGAGTGCATGTAACGCAGCGGCACGGAAACAAGCCCAGTCGGCACACCGCCGCGCGAGCGGTAGATCGCGTCGGCGTCGGTGCCGGTATGCCGGCCCGATGCGGCCAGCGTGTACGGAATCTTCTCGGCTTCGGCCGCCTCGATCAGCAGTTCGGAAATCATCGGGTGCAGGCTGGTGCCGCGCTCGATCACCGGGCCGCTGCCAAAGTCGTGGCTACCAAGCTGCTGCTCCTCAACACCTGGCGCGTCGGTGGCGTGCGTCGCGTCAACGGCGATCGCCAGGCCCGGCGCCAGCGAATGGGCGGTCGTCGTCGAGCCGCCAAAGCCGGTCTCCTCCTGAACCGCCGCAACGGCGATCACTTCGCCCGCTGCGCCGCCGGCCTTGGCCACCAGCCGCGCTGCCTCGTAGGCGACGTAACAGCCAAGCCTGTTGTCCATCGAGCGCGAGGCAACTCGGCCGCCCTGCAGTTCGACCGGCTCACCGGCGATCACCGCGACATCGCCAACGCGGACCAGCTTGCGCGCAGCGTCGCCGTCAACGGCGCCGATGTCAATGTGCATCGACTTCATCTCGGGGACCTTCTTGCGGTCATCGGCGTCGAGCAGGTGGATCGGCTTCTTGCCAACGACGCCTGGGACCACGCCATCGCGCGTTGCCAGCTCGACCCGCTGGCCAACGAGTACCTGCGGGTCCCAGCCGCCGACGCCGGTAAAGCGGATGAAGCCAGAGTCCTCAATGTGCGTGACGATCAGGCCGATCTCATCGATGTGACCGACGATCGCCAGCGACGGGCCGTCGGCGGTTGCGGCGACGCGGGCGAGCGAGCTGCCCATCACGTCGGCTTCAACCGAGCCGGCAAAGGCGGCGGCCGCTTCGCGCCAGACGGCCGCCGGCGTTGCCTCATTGCCGGACGGGCCGTGGGCGGTTAGCAGCGAGTTCAGAACGGGAGGAATGGTCATCGCCTGCGAGCCTAGCGACCGTGCGCCGAACATCGGCCTTGCCGTGGCGCGGATGATGGCCCACATCACCTACCTGTCGGAGGAGTCGTTCGCGCACAAGTTTGGCCGTGCGCGGCGGATCGAAGGGACCGAGCCAGGGTTTGGGCCAGACTTCGAGGTTGAGCATTATCTCCATCATCAGGGCGCCAGCTTCCTCAGCCGCTTCGACGCGCTCAGCTACCTCTACCTGACGCGGACCATGGTGCGGATCACAGGCCGATCGAATCACCATGGGGCCATGACTCGTTCCTGCTCGATCTGCCCGAGTACCACGAAGCGCTGGCGCAGTTTCTTCAGCGCGACGCGACCTGACGAAGCAGATACGGCAGGATGCCGCCGTGGCGGAAGTAATCCGCTTCCTTCGGCGTGTCGATCCTGACAACAGCCTCAAACTCAACCTCGCCCGCCGTGACGCGGGCGACGGTTGGCATGCCGCCTTCGTTCAGCGCCTCGGCGACGCCGCTGATCTCGAACAGCTGATCGCCCTCCAGGCCAAGCGACTGCGCATTCTCTCCTTCGAGGAACTGCAACGCAAGCACCCCCATGCCGATCAGGTTGGAGCGGTGGATCCGCTCAAAGCTCTCGGCAATCACGGCCCGCACGCCAAGCAGCGCCGTGCCCTTTGCCGCCCAGTCGCGCGATGAGCCGGAGCCGTACTCGCGGCCGCCGAGCACGACCAGCGGCGTTCCCTGCTCGCCGTAAAGCATCGCCGCATCGTAAATCGTCATTTCAACGCCGTCCGGCTGGTGACGCGTAACGCCGCCCTCAGTGCCGGGAGCCAGGAGGTTGCGCAGGCGGATGTTGGCGAAGGTGCCGCGAACCATCACCTCGTGGTTGCCGCGCCGCGATCCATAGGAGTTGAAGTCGACCGGTTTGACGCCAAAGGCCTGCAAGTAGAGGCCTGCCGGACTGTCCGGCCTGATCGCGCCGGCCGGCGAAATATGGTCGGTCGTGACGCTGTCGCCAAGGATCGCCAGCAGACGCGCGCCAGCGATGTCGGTCACCGGCTGCTGCTCAGCCGGCATCCCGTCGAAGTAAGGCGGGCGGCGGATGTAGGTCGAATCGGCGCTCCAATCAAAGCGGTCGCCGCCCGGCACCTGCAGAGCGGCCCAGTTGGCGTCGCCGTCGTAGACCTGGGCGTAGCTCTTGCGGAACATGTCGGACTGGACGGCCTGCTCAACCGCGGCGGCAATTTCAGCGCCACTTGGCCAAAGCTCCCGCAGCAGCACGTCGTTGCCGTCGGCGTCCTGGCCGAGCGGATCGGTCATCAGGTCGGTGTCCATCGTCCCGGCCAGCGCGTAGGCAACAACCAGCGGCGGCGAAGCGAGGTAGTTCATCTTTACGTCGAGATTGATCCGCCCCTCAAAGTTGCGATTGCCGGAAAGCACCGAGCAGACCGTCAGGCCGTTGGCGCGAACCGTCGCGGCGACCTCCTCCGGCAGCGGCCCCGAGTTGCCAATGCAGGTCGTGCAGCCGTAGCCAACAAGGTTGAAGCCGAGCCCGTCGAGCGGTTCCTGCAGACCGGCGCGAACTAGGTAGTCGGTGACAACTTTGGAGCCCGGCGCCAGCGAGGTCTTGACCCACGGCTTGACACTGAGACCCCGCTCGAGCGCCTTCTTTGCCAGCAGTCCGGCGGCGACCATCACCGAAGGGTTGGACGTGTTGGTGCAACTGGTGATCGCGGCAATAACAATGTCGCCGTCCTTCAATGGCGCATCTTCGTCAGCGACGATGTCACTCACGAAACTCGGCAGCTCGGCCTGGTAGTTGGCCTTTGCATCGCTTAGCGAAACGCGGTCCTGCGGCCTGCGCGGACCGGCGATCGACGGTACGACGCTGCCAAGATCGATCGCCATCGTCGCCGAGAAGAGCGGTTCGCTCCCGTTCGGCTCGTACCACATGCCTTGCTCGCGGGCATAAGCTTCAACCAGCTCAACCTGCTGCTCGGGCCGCCCGGTGAAGCGCAGGTAGCGGATTGTCTCGGCGTCGATCGGGAAGATCGCACAGGTCGATCCAAACTCGGGGCTCATATTGCCGATCGTCGCCCGGTCGGCAAGTGGCAGCTGCGCAACCCCGGGGCCGTAGAACTCGACGAACCAGCCGACGACGCCGCGTGTCCGTAGCAGCTCGGTGACTGTCAGCACGAGGTCTGTCGCCGTCGCGCCCTCCGGCAGCGAGCCGTCGAGCCTGACGCCAAGCACGCGCGGGATCAGCATCGAGACTGGCTGGCCAAGCATCGCCGCCTGAGCCTCGATCCCGCCAACCCCCCAGCCCAGTACGCCGAGGCCATTGACCATCGTCGTGTGGCTGTCGGTACCAACCAGCGTGTCGGGGAAGGCCTGGCCGCTGCGCTCATCGAGGCAAACAACGCGCGCCAGATACTCAAGGTTGACCTGGTGACAAATCCCGGTGTCGGGCGGCACAACACGCAGCTGCTCAAAAGCCTGCTGGCCCCAGCGAAGGAACTTGTAACGCTCGCCGTTACGCTGAAACTCGCGCTCAGCGTTGATCGCGAAAGCGTCGGCACTGCCGAAGGCGTCAACTTGGACTGAATGGTCGATCACCAGCTCGGCTGGCACCAGCGGCTCGACTGCCGCTGCGTCGCCGCCGAGCTCAACGACGGCGTCGCGCATCGCGGCAAGGTCGACGATTGAGGGAACGCCGGTGAAGTCCTGCATCAGCACACGCGCCGGGCTGAAGGCAATCTCAACGCTCGGCTCGGCAGCAGCGTCCCAGCCGGCCAGCGACTCAATGTCGGCCGCTGTCACATCGCCCTCACCTTCGTGGCGCAGCAGATTCTCCAGCAGCAGCTTCAGCGAAAACGGCAGCCGCGCAACGTCGAAGCGGTCCTGCAGAGCATCGATCCGGAAGATCTCAAGCTCGCGCCCCGCGACCTTCAGCACTGCGCGCGAACCGAAGCTGTCAGTCGCCATCGGCCGCCACCTCCTGCGGGCTGCTGGCGAGTAGCCGCCAGAGCGTAATGATCGCCAGCAGCGTCATCAGCACCGCACTCGCAACACACCACTGGCAGATCGCCTTGATCGTGAACAGCTCCTGGTAGCGCCGGCGCGCGCGGCGCTCTCAGAGTCGGGGCCGATGAAGGTCAGCGTGTTGAAGACCATCCGCAGCTTGCCGGTGCGCACGTAATCGTTGATCAGGATCGGCATCGCGTTGCCCTGCTGCGGAATGCCGTCGAGCATCGCCTTTGTCTCTTTCAGCCCGTTCAGCGGCGCGTTGGCGGCCGGAGCGGGGCTGGTGCTGCTGTTGCGCCGCTTGGCCGGGTCGGGCAGGCTATATGAACTCATCGCTCCATTCTCGCAGGTTCGCTTTCCAGTGCGCGGCGCGCGATGCGGCGCGAAACCGGGTCGGCAAAGCGGGTCATCAGGCTGCCCAGCAGCGCGAGGATTAGGACGTAGCCAGCCGCCAGCGGCCCGAGCCGAGGATCGGCGCCCGCCGCCACGGCGAGCGAGGCGATGATGATCGAGAATTCACCGCGCGCGACCAGCACCGTACCGGCGCGCAAGCGGGCGGCGCGGCCGGTGCCACTTCGGCCCGCGACATACCAGCCTGTAGCGATCTTCCCGGCGGCGCCGAGGATGCAGAGAATCACAACCCAGATGGCGACCGACGAGACACCGGCAAGGTTGATCTGCAAACCGAAGAAAACGAAGAATACAGCGGCGAACAGATCGCGCAGCGGCGTCAGTGCGCTGCGGGTGCGGTCGGCCAGCTGACCGGAAACGGCGATTCCGACGAGGAACGCCCCGACCGCTGACGAGACATTTGCAGTCTCGGCGATTCCCGCGACAAGCAGCGTCAGGCCAAGCATCATCAGCAGCAGCGCCTCGCCTCTGACCCCGCCGAGCAGCCGATCGGCGTGGTGACTGCCACGGACGGCAATCAGCAGTGCGACAGCGGCGACCGCAAGTGCCACGGTGACCGACCCGATAGTGGCCGCCAGCGCTCCGCCGGCGAGGAGGGCCGTCAGCACCGGCAGATAGCCGGCCATCGCCAGATCCTCGATCACAAGGATCGACAGCACGCCGGGAGTTTCACGGTTACCGAGCCGGCCCAGATCCTCCAGAGTTCGAGCAACGATCCCCGAGGAGGAGACCCAGGCGATACCGGCAAGCGCCAGCGATGCGACCGTCCCGAGCCCCATCAGCAACCCAATTGCTAGCGCTGGCAGCGCGTTCAGCGCGGCGTCAAGGGCGCCGGCGCGGCGCTGCTGGCGCAGCGTCTCGAGCAGCTCGGCGCCTGTGTATTCAAGGCCGATGAAAAACAGCAACAGAACGACGCCGATCGCAGCCCCGATCTCAATAACCTCCGAGGGAACTTCGATTGGCGCCGACAGCACGCCAAGCAGCACGCCGACTGCCAAGTAGAAAGGCACCGGGCTGGTGCGCAGATAGACGGCTAGCCGCGACAGAGCACCCAGCACGATCAGCAGTGTGCCGAGTTGCAGCAGCACAATCGCCAGGTTGCTCTCAGCGCCGCTGACGACGGCGAGCGGCAAGCTGAGGATCAGCCGACTCCAAGCAGCGCCCCAGCGGCGCCAACGCCCTCAAGCGTCCCGACTGCGATCACTATGTCACCCGCTTTGAACTGAAAATCGGGTGTTGGGGCTGGCGTCGCGCTGCTGCCGCGCAGCACGGCAACAATCGAGACACCGGTGCGCGTTCGCATCTCGGTCTCACCAATCGTCCGATCAGCGAAAGGCGAAGCTTGCTCAATCGGGATCCATTCAATGGAAAGATCACCAACTGCTTCACGGACCGCGCCAAAGTGCTTCACCAGCTGCGAAAGCCCAAGTAGTTCGGCAAGTGTCTCGGCGTCAGCGTCGGCAAGCCGCAGTGAGCGCTCGCAGGAGTCGGGGTCTTCACGGTCGTAGAGCAACAGCTCGCGGTCACCACTATTACGAGTCAGTACTCCGACCCGCTCGCCCCGCACCGTCGTGAATTCGTGGCGGACACCGACACCCGGCAGCCGTGCTTCGTCGATCGTCGTCATCGTTTGATCGTAGCGATGCTCGACCGTCCGCTGCGCCGCGAAGGTCGCCAGACGCGCTCATTCGCGCACTGAGCGCGGCTCAGCCCAGTCGCCGATCGAAGGCGCGCAGCGTTCCAAGCGCGATCTGTGTGCAGGCCTCAACCGACTGCCAGTCGACGTTCTCGGGCAGGTCGCTGGGGTGATGGTAGTGAGGGTAATAGCCGGGGCCGATCGAGAGGATTGAGATCGCCGGGATCGCTCGGTTGAGCGCCAGCAGCGGGTCGGTCCAGGCGCCGATCCGCCAGCGTTGCGGTGATGGCTGACCGGCCAGCCGGGCGCCTTCGTCGGCCAGCGCCAGATCGGCCTCGCCGTAGCGGTGTGTCAGCAGCGCGCCCTCACCGGCGGCGACGATCGGCGTGCCGCAGCCAAGCGTGTCGAGCCCAATCACGAGCGTCGAATCGACTGGCAGCGAGTCACGGCGCGCTTCGAGAAAGGCGTGGAAGCCTCCCATCCCCGACTCCTCGCCGCCGACCAGCGCGAACTGAACCTCCACCTGACCCAGTGGCTCGGCCGTCAGCTGCGCTGCCAGCGCCAGCGCCGCGGCGACACCGGTCGCGTTGTCATTCGCGCCGGGGACAACCGGCGAGCGGGCGATGTCAAGGTTCAGTGCGATTGCGGCTCCGTTCAGCAGCGCGGCGGGGAGAGCGACGAGCCGCCGGCGCAGCGAGCGGCGCGGCAGCAGCGCGGCGAGCGCGGCGGCTACCAGAGCAACGCCCTGGAGCGCCATTACGGGCTCGACCTTCCGCGTCGCCAGATGGCGCGCCGCGCCGCTTTCAACAAGCCGCGGGTGCCATACCAGGCCGGTCTTGGCGGCGTCAATGTGAGCGACGATCACAACCGTTGCGCGGCGCTCGCCAGCGGATCCGACCCGCGCAGTTGCGTTGGCTCCATCGCTGCCGCCGAACGGTCGTCGGCGCCAGGGCGAGCGCCCGCTGGCGTCGCGCTCCAGCGAGATCAGTGCGCCAAGTGCGAGCGCCGCGCCGCGAAGGCCACCGATCGACGGCGCCAACAGCCCGGCCAGCGAATGACCGGCGAAGCTCCAAGAGTTGGTTGCGCGGCCGCGGTAACGCTCCACAGCGGCATCGGCGGCGCCGACCTCGGCCAGCCGAGCGACAGCCCAGCGCGCAGCTGCCTGCTCTCCGGCGCCGGCCGATCCTCGTTCGATCGCTGCCAGCGCCTCGACATCGGCGCGGAGTCTGTCCATCACCCGAGCCTATCGGCGGCGACGGAACGGGAGCGACGGGACTCGAACCCGCGACCTCCGGCGTGACAGGCCGGCGCTCTAACCAACTGAGCTACGCCCCCCGTGGCGCATCGGCAGTATGACAACCTCGCGCCGCCATCGCTGCGCGCTGAGCGCAACTCCTGTTGTCGGGATCGGCTTGAAGCGGGCAGCACACAGTCAGCCCCAACTGAAAGGACCGACAATGCAACGTAATCGAATTATCCCAATCCTGAGCGCTGCGGTAGCCTCACTTGCGAATGCTTGAAGGTCCGCCGCCACACAGTGCCAAGCCACTAAAGCTGATCCGTCAGGACATCGCCGACGACCGCTCCGCGACCGTCCCCTGGCCGCCCGGGACGACCCGCTTCAGCCTCTCCAACACAAAGCGCTTCTCGGAAGATCCACTGCCGCTAATGCTCGACTACTACGAGCGTTACGGCCCGGTCTTCACAATAAAAGTGCTGCACTTCAACGCCGTAATGATGCTCGGCCCTGAGGCGAACCACTACATGCTGGTCTCACACGCGGACAACTTCACCTGGCGCGATGGTTACATGCGCGACCTGATCCCGCTGCTTGGTGACGGGATGCTGACGATCGACGGCGCCTTCCACCGCTCGTCACGCAAGCTGATGCTGCCGGCCTTCCACCGCGAGAAGATCGCCAGCGCGACCGAGATCATCAACGACGAGGTTGACCGCGCAGCCGAGGAGCTCGTCCCCGGCGCGGTAATCGACCTGTACGACTGGGTGCGCCACCTGGCGCTGCGCGTAGCGCTGCGGGCGCTCTTTGGGCTTGATCCGGACAAGGCGCGGGCCGGCGACTTTGATGCCGTAACCGAGTTTGAGAACGCACTGTCGTTTCACGCTCGCTCGTTCGCGCTGCAGCTGACGCGCGGCCCGCTGACGCCTTACGCGAAGCTGCTGAAGTCGCGTGAGCGGCTCGACCGGCTGATCTACGGCGAGATTGAACGGCGCCGCAGCAGCGGCGAACGCGGCGACGACGTGCTCTCGCTGCTGCTCGACGCCAGCGACGAGGATGGACAAGGGCTCGAAGATCGCCACGTCCGCGACCAAGTGATGACGCTGCTGTTCGCCGGCCACGACACAACCAGCTCCAGCATTACCTTCATGTTCTACGAGCTGTCACGCAACCCCGAGCTGCTCGACGACTCGCAGATCACGCCGGAGATGATCTTTGACGAGACGCTGCGGATGTACCCACCGGCCTACATCGGCCCACGCCGCTCCGTCAATCCGTACGAGTTTGCCGGCGCGACGGTGCCCGGCAGGGCGCACGTCAACTACTGCTCTTGGGCCAGCCATCACCTGCCCGACGTTTGGGACTCGCCTGAACTTTTTGACCCGATGCGGTTCACAGAGGAGAAGAAGACGGCCTTGAGGAAGGGCCAGTACATCCCGTTTGGCGGCGGCTCACGGACCTGCCTTGGGATGCGCTTTGGCCAAGCCGAGGTTGGCGCGATCATGCGCGCGATCCTCGAGCGTTGCCGGCTGGAGGTGCTGCCCGGCTACCGGCTGAATATCCGCCTTGCGCCGACAATCTCGCCGATCCAAGGGATGCCAGTCATCGTGCACCGCGCCGCGCCAGCCGCTGTGCTCAGCAGCGCGCCGCGCGTCGAACAGCCCGCCGCCGCCTGATCAATCAACCCGGAGAAGCCGAAGGGCCAGCAGACTGCTTTTAGCTACTGCCGCCAGGCAGGAGCACCGCCACCGGGAGGAGGCATCCCGCCACCGCCACCGGGAGGAGGCATCTCGCCACCGCTAACAGGGGGCGGCACCTCGCCGGCAGGCGCGGCCGTAGACCCATCACCGTCGGCTCCCTGCAGCCCAAAGTAGACAACCGGAGCAAGCATCGCTCCAAGTGGCGTCAGCACGGTCCAAGCCGCGAGGAAGATGAGCGCCATCACGAGCAGACTTTCAGTTTCGCCAGCAGCTAAGAAAGCAACCAAGTAGCCAATCCCAGTCACTATGAGAATAACCACGATCGCCCAGAACACCTGCCACGAGCGGCCAGCGACGAGCTTGGCACTCGAGCTGAGAGCGCCGAACGCGCCGACGTCGGGGCGCAGAACGAGCACTGGTAGGTAGACGAACCACAAGAGCCCAAGGATAATTGGAAACACTAAGGCCGCGAAGAAGTAGACGATCGCCATGATGACAATTGGAAAGAACCGCCCAGCGGTTGTCGCCCAAAGCTGCCCGAAGCTAGCATCCGGCTCTCCGCGCTCGTCTCGCTCAACCACGCCGACAACGGCAGCGACGAAGAGCACAGCCGCAACGACCATCACAAGTGCCGCGACGAAACCCAGTGCTACGCTCTCGGCTTCAACGGCCACAACGGATAGGACGACCGGCACCAAAACCGTAATCGTGGCCGCAGGCATCAAATGCTTGGCATGATTAACAAACATCGAGAAGACTCGATTGATGGTCGCGCCGACGAGGAGCTTTTCGCTCATTCCAAGCTTCTCGAGCGCAAAGTAGACCACTGGCCCAATGAGTGCCCCTAACGGCAGCAAGATCGACAGAACTATCAGCCACCAGACAATTGATACAAATGTGGATCCTATCTGAGCAGTATCGACAACCGAAGCGAACCCGACGACAAGAAAAATCGGCACGAACACCAAATGCACCCAGAGAACCTGCCAAGCGTGACCGCTAACGCGGCGTACGCTCTCTGCAAAGGCTCCACTCGCCGGGCGCTCTGGGAACAAGACGACTACCGGAACCCAGACACTCCACAGGATCGCGACGATAACATTCGAAACGTAGCTGGTGCTAACGATGACAACTACGAAAACGCCGAGGATGGGCCAGATACGCCCCGCAACTGCAGGCCACATCTGCAGAAACGGAAGGGGTGCCTCTCCTCGTTCGTCCCGAGCGACGACTGCCACTACGACCGCCGGGAAAAGCGCTAATACGGCAATCCCGAGAAGGACTCCAGTTGTGGTAACAGTCGCACTACTAATCTCATAACCGATCCAGATCAGAACCGCAGGAATGACCGCTGTCGCGAAGGCTGCAGGCGCCAATCGAACAAAGTGACGGCCGTACAGTGCGAAAACCTTGTTAATGGACGCAACGATTGGGAAGCTGGGCGAGATGTGGAGACCGTTCTCAGGTTCTGCGCCTGCGGTAGTCATCTCGTTTAGTGCTCC
>JBCJRT010000002.1:0-201196 GCA_039745115.1 Solirubrobacteraceae bacterium | reverse complement strand
TCCGCCCGCGAAGCCGAAAGTGATCACCATTGTGATAGACCCGAGCGTAGTTGGGTTCAGGTAGATGTTGGCCCAGCCTGGGAACGCGGTCGACGATATAACCAGGCAGGCGGCGTAGAAGCCGTAGAAGCCGGTGAAGATGAGCATCAGGCCCAGGGCCGTCATATGTAGGTTGTGGGGCCTGAAGTTGCGGGTTTTGCCCTTCACGTAGCGGCCGATTCGGGGCCCCATGTTGAACAGCACGCCCAAGGCGAATGCGCCAGCGACTCCGTGAACGACACCCGAAGCGATCGAGTCGTGGAAGCCGAAGCGAACCGGCATCCAGCCACCGGCGCTCCATCCCCAGGAAGCATCTAGGATCCAGACCACCGAACCGAGGAAAACAGCGAGCAGCAGGTAAGCACTTAGCCGGGCCCGCTCGATAATCGCACCGGACATGATCGAGGCTGTCGTCCAAGAGAAGAGCAGGAAGGCCAGGAAGAAGATCATGTTGATGTTGTTTGTCAGGTTGGGCCCGAAGGCATCGCCCCACGGAATACCGCCCTGGCAGGCCAGCGACGTGAAGTCTGAGGAGTTCGGACCGATCGGCAGGCCGGGCTGGTTGCAGTTGTAGATCCACCAGCCGAAGAAGTAGAAGCTCGGCGTGACCACGGCGATCGTCAGGATGTTCTTGAGGACCGTCGCCATCACGTTCTTGCGACGGGCCACACCGGCCTCGTAGCTCATGAAGCCGACGTGGATCAGCCACATGATGACGACCGTGAAGAAATAGAACTGCTCGCCGATGATCAACGAGTCCTGCGTCTGCCCGGCGACGATCTCTTCGAGCTTCGGTGCGACAGCTGCGAAAGTTTCGAACATTCTTTGAGATCCCCCTCGACGCTTGTTGAGCATGGCTCGCCGGTTAGAGGCGGCCTTCGACTCGGTCATACTTGCGACGGGCCCGCAGGAGCGCAATAGCACAAACGAACGTAATTACGCTCAGCGAAGTGGTCAGTTCTCACACCACTGGGTGCGCCCAGATCGGAAAGTCAGCTGGGTTGACTGCGCGAGCAGCATCAGGCGCAACCGAAAAACCACACGGGGACTGCGGTTTCTGGCAGGATCACCGCTAATGGAAGCGGCCGAAAACGTACGCTGGGATCGCGCCCTCGAGCTTGCGGGCAAGAGTGCCGAGATAGCGAGCCTTAACACGCTGCGCCAAGCTGCCCGAGCGATCGCCGCGGCGCTGACAGTTCGCGACCTAGAGACCGCTGTTGCCGAAACGCTGCCGGTAGCCCTCGGCTGCAGCCGCTGCGAGCTCTCCTTGATTGATGAAACGCAGAATGCCGCTGGCGGGACTAACGCGACCGTCGAACAAGACGGATCGCTCATCACGATCGCGCTGGCGCTGCCCCTTAGCCCCGCGCGAAACGGGCGACTCTCGATCGAACAGCCGGCGGTTCCGCCGACTAGCGGCCAGTGGGAGCGCTACGAACTGGCAGGAACGCTCGTTGCCTGCGCGCTCGACCGAGCTTTACTGGCTCAGGGCAGCGAAGCTCCCCCGAGCCTGGGTGATCTGGCCCGCGCGCTCGCCGACGACCGCGATGATGACGCTGAGAAGATCCGGGCGAAGCTCAGGCTGCCACCGGATGTGAAGTCGATGGTGGTCGCCTTCGACCTTCCTGAGCTTGACCTTCGGGTCACTACCGCAACGAACGACGCCCCCCGGGCACCGGCCAAGCCTGCACTTGCGACAGCCGAGCTGGCGCTGGTGAGTTCACACCCCGCGGCTGTGACCGACATCGTCGACGGACGGCTGCTCGCCGTCATACCGACGCCGCGGGCAGATGACAAGAAGAAGATCGTGCAGCTGTGCGAGGCGATCTCCGAGTCAGAGGGAGTCTGCGCTGGCCTCGCCGGCCCAGACTCCGGCATCGAAGGGATTCGCGTCAACCTGACCGCGGCCTCGCGGGCCGTGCACGCATGTCGCATGCTCCACCGGCAAGGTGGCGTCGTGCATCACGGCAATCTTGGCCCCTACCGGCTGCTCGTCGACCTCGACTTAGATCTAGCTAACGAGGACCGTCTCTACCAGGGAGTCACACGGCTAGCGCAATATGACGGTCGGTACCTGCGCCGTACCGACCTCGTACTGACGCTGGAGACCTACCTCGCGCACGGCAGACGAGTCACCGCCAGCGCCAAGAAACTCTTTATCCACCCCAACACAATGCGCCAGCGCCTTGAGCGAATTGAAAATCTGAGCCGCCTCGACCTCGCCGCCGAGGATCAGATGTCGCTGGAGATCGCCGTGAAGCTCGTTCGACTGAAGCTGGGAATACCGCCTTCGGCCGACTAGCCGCCGGACCGATCCCTGCTCTCGCGCCGCGAAGACCAGTAGATCCAAACCCGCAGGGCGATCAGCCCGATGAAATTGGTGAGCAGGACCAGCAGCACCCACCAGACTTTCTGAAGCGTGGTCATCGTGTCCCTTTTCCATACCTCGACCATCGCCAACCAGACCATCACAGCAAGCAGCAGTATGGCCCACAGAGGCGCCTCCTGGATGATGACGAAGAGCAGCATCGGGGACCCGATCGTATCCGCGGCCTAAGTCGTCCCCGCAAGTGCCCTTGCATTCCTTGAACCTATTTGTCTAGTATGAGCTTGAGGAGATCAAGCGAACCGATTGAGAGACGAATGTCGTTCCTGCTGAATTGCCCGATCTGCGGTACCCGCGAAGTCACCGACTTTGGTTTTGGCGGTGAGATTGTTGTCCGGCCGGAAAGCCGCCCGGGCGAACGCGAGCTGAACCGTTACAACTACTTCCGCGCCAACACCGCTGGCGTCCAGCGCGAATGGTGGTGGCACCGCGCCGGCTGTCGAACCTGGTTCCAAGCTGAGCGCAACACCTCAACCAACGAGGTTCTTTGGACCGCCGTCGCTGAGATCACCGACGCAACTCAGGCGCCGGCATCGCCTGTTGCCGAGGCCCGCGCGGCCGACGGCGAGGAGCTTCGCTAATGAGCCGCCTCGAGCAGCAGCCGGCCGAGCGGATCGACCGCTCGAAGAAGGTCAAGTTCAGCTTCGACGGCAAGTCGGTCGAAGGCTTCGAAGGCGACACGATCGCCTCGGCACTCTACGCGCAGGGCCAGCGGATCTTCTCGCGCTCGTTCAAGTACCACCGCCCGCGCGGAATCGTTAGCGCCTCCGGCTGGACGCCCAACACGCTCGTTCAGAACGGCGATTGGCCAGGGGTCCGCGCCACGACCGAGCGCGCGACCGAGGGGATGAAGATCGTCCACCAGAACGCTTGGCCGTCACTGAACTTCGACGTGATGCGAGCCGCCGACCTCTTCGGCGGCCCCTTCATGCCAGCCGGCTTCTACTACAAGACCTTCATCTGGCCGCGTAGCGCCTGGCCGCTGTACGAAAAGATTCTGCGCAACGCCGCCGGCCTCGGCGTAATAAAGAAGTGTCAAGCGCACCGCGAATGGCGCACCGATTACCGCCGCCGCCACTGCGACGTGCTTGTGATCGGCGGCGGCGTCGCCGGATTGAGCGCCGCAATAGCTGCCGCGCGTGAAGGCGCCGACGTCGTGCTGGTCGATGAAGACGTCGAGCCGGGCGGCCAGCTGCTCTGGCAGGGTCAGCATCAGCGCGCCCGCGAGCTGGCCGATGAGGCCCGCGCTGCAGGCGTTGAGATTCTTAGCAGCGCACCTGCACTCGGCTACTTCGATGGCATGGTGCCGGTCTGGCAAGGCAGCACGCTGCACCAGATTCGCGCGCAGCGCCACGTTGCCGCGACCGGCTCGATCGAGCAGCCGTTGATCTTCCCGAACAACGACCTACCCGGCGTGATGCTGTCAACCGGTGCCTGGAAGCTGGCCTCGCTCTACGCGCTAAAGCCGGGCGAGAAGGCCGTCGTCGCTACGACCGGCGACCGCGGCATCGAAGCTGCTTGGGCGTTGCACAAGGTCGGCGTTGAGATTCTCGCCGTCGCCGATCTGCTGCCCAACCGCTCGAACGCGCTGACAGCCGAGCTCGAAGCGGCAGGGATCATGCTGCTGCGCGGCATGAGCGTCGTCGAGGCGCGCGGCTCGAAGAAGTTGACCGGCTGCACGATCGCCGAACTCGACGAGAACGGAGTTGCCAAAGCTGGCACTGAGGAAAACTTTGACTGCGACCTGCTGGTCGTCTCAGGCGGCACCGTCCCGGCCTCGTCGCTGATGCTGCAGGCCGGCGCGAAGTCGACCTTCAACTCGCAGACCAACTCGTTCCTGCCTGAGGATGCGCCTCCCGGCGTGCACGCGGCAGGGGCAGTTGCCGGCCATGAAGAGCTTGACGCTGCTGCGCTGAGCGGCACTGCTGCCGGCGCCGCAGCAGCGCAGGAGTGCGAGTTTGGCGACGGCGCTGCCGCGAAGGCGGCAACCAGTGCACTCGAGCTGCTGCCCGCCCCCTCGCCGCAGGCACCGTCCCCCGCCTACCAGCGCAAGTCCAACCCAAAGGGGAAGGCCTTCCTCGACCTCGACGAGGACGTCACGACGAAGGACATGAAGTACGCGATCGAAGAGGGCTACGACTCGATTGAGCTCAGCAAGCGCTACACAACCGTCACGATGGGCCCTTCGCAGGGTCGCATCTCGCAGCTGCCAAGCGTGCGGATGGTCGCCGACCAGACAGGTCTCAGCATTGACGAGATCGGCATTACAACGGCGCGGCCGCCATGGTCAACGGTGCCGCTCGGCGTCTTCGCCGGTCGCCCCTTCACTCCCGCCAAGCGCTCCGCGATCCATGCCCGCCAGCGTGAGCTGAACGCCTACGTCAGGTGGGCCGGCGACTGGCGCCGCGCCTACGACTACGGCGACGTTAAGGCCGAGGCCGCCACCGTCCATAGCGCCGTCGGCATGATCGACGTTTCAACGCTCGGCAAAATGATTGTCAGCGGCCCCGACGCTGGCGTCTTCCTTGACCGGATGTACACCAACCGTTTGAGCGACCTGAAGGTCGGCCGAATCCGCTACGGGGTGCTTGGCAACGACGCCGGCCGAATCACCGACGACGGCACGGTCTGCCGCGTCGCCGAGGACAGCTTCCTCGTCACGACGACCTCATCGGGAGCCGACGCAACTGAAAGCTGGTTCACCTGGTGGCTTGCCACTTGGGAGATGGAGGTCCATTTAACCGACGTTACTCAGGGCCTCTGCGCAGTCAATGTCGCCGGCCCGAAGGCGCGCGACCTGCTCGCCAAGTTGACCGACGCCGACCTCAGCAACGAGGTTTTCGGCTACCTCGACGGCAAGCAGATCCAGATCGCCGGCGTTCAGTGCCTGGCAATGCGGATCGGCTTCGTTGGTGAGCTTGGCTACGAGATCCACTACCCGGCGTCATGCGGCCAGTACCTCTGGGATCAGCTGCTTGAGGTTGGCGCCGAATACGGCATCCGCCCGTTCGGCCTTGAAGCACAGCGCATCCTGCGGCTGGAGAAGGCGCACATCATCGTCGGTCAAGACACCGATTCTGAGTCGAACCCCTACGAAAGTCAGATGGGCTGGATCGTCAAGCTCGATAAGGACGAGGAGTTCATGGGCAAGTGGGCGCTGGAACGGGCGAAGGAGCGCGGCATGAGGAACATGCTGGTCGGCTTCAAACTCGATAATGGCGACGTTCCGCTAGAAGGTTCGGCGATCGTCGTTGACGGCAAGCCGGCTGGCCGTGTCACCTCGGCCCGCTACTCGGAGCAGCTCGGTCACGCGATCGGCCTTGCTTGGGTGCCGGCCGAGCAGGGCGAGGACGGCGCGCCGCTACACATCAAGTACGGATCTCAGAACTTCACGGCGACCGTAGTTCACGGCGCCTTCTACGACCCCGACCAGGAGCGCCTACGTTCATGAGCCTTGCCTTTCTTTCCCCTGACTTGGCCGAGCCGCAGGGCTCGTTCACCCCTGTCCGCCAGAGCAACATTGAGGCTGCGCTTGTCGCCTCGGGCGCGCAGGTCGAAGAGCGCGACGGCTGGCGCGTGGCCGTCAACTACGGCGACGCTGCCGCCGAAAAGCAGGCCTGCCAGCAGAGCGTTGGGATCGCCGAACTGTCGAGCCTTGGGATCACCGAGCTGCTTGCCTCTCCCCCAGTCGTTCAAGCGATCACGACGGAGGTCGCGGGCAACCCGGCGAAGCTCGGCACCGCCGTCTTTGCCCAAGGCGCGTGGTGGTGGACCGTTAGGCCGGACCGCGTACTTGCCGTAACGGCGCCAGCCGACACGGCCGTGATGCGGGCGCAGCTTGAGGCAGCGGCCGACGCGCGCAGCGAGCTTGTTTCAGTGACCGACCTGACCAGCGTGCTGACAACCTTCTCGGTCAGCGGCCCGCTGGCCCGCGACACCCTTGCGCGGATCACAGCGCTTGACCTGCGCGAGCGCGAGTTCCCGCTGCACGGCTTCCAACCTGGCTCAATCGGCCGCGTACCCGGCCTGCTGCTGCGTCAGAGCGACGACAGCTTCCTTCATAGCTTTGGCGCCGCAAGCGCCGAGTACATGTGGACATCAATGCTCGACGCCGCCGAGCAGCTCGGCGGACGGGCGGTTGGAATCGATGCGCTTGGCCCGCTGGGCGGCGCACTGGAGGGCAGCGAAAATGCGTGAGATTTTCCGCCAGAGCAAGATGTGGCACACACCGGAGCGGCTCAAAGACTCATACGAGGTTGTGATCATCGGCGGCGGCTCGCACGGCCTCGCCACCGCCTACTACTTGGCGAAGAACCACGGCATCACCGACATCTGCCTGCTTGAGAAGAGCTACATCGGCTCGGGTGCGTCGGGCCGTAACACGACGATTCTGCGTTCCAACTACAAGACGCCTGAGGGGGCGCGCTTCTACGACGCCTCGGTCAAGCTCTACGAAAACCTCTCGAAGGACCTTCAGTTCAACCTGATGTTCTCGCAGCAAGGCCACCTGACTCTCGGCCACACCGACCTCGCGATGTTCGTGATGCACGAGCGGGCCGAGGTCAACCGCCTGGTCGGCATCAACACCAGCGTTGTCGACGCCGATGAGGTGCAGCGGATGGTGCCAGCGATGCAGGTGACAGACGACGCCGAGTACCCGATTATGGGCGCGCTTTACCACCCGCCCGGCGGCATCATCCGCCACGACGCAGTCGTCTGGGGCTATGCCCGCGGCGCCGACCGTGCCGGCGTCGAGATTCATCCCAACAGTGAGGTCACGGCGATCCATAAGGATGGCGACCGCGTTACCGGCGTGACCGTCAACGGCCATCAACAAGTCAACGCCGGTCAAGTGCTGTCGGCAACGGCGGGCTGGTCGTCGATCCTCGCGGAGATGGCTGGAATGCAGCTGCCGATCACGACACACATCCTCCAAGCATTCGTTACAGAGCCGCTCAAGCCGATCCTTGACAAGGTGATCGTCTCCTCGCAGATGCACATCTACATGTCGCAGACCGACCGCGGCGAGTTCCTGATCGGCTCGGAGATCGAACCGTGGACGACCTATCAGCAGAACGGGACGCTGAACTTCCTGCAGGAATCAACACGCCATGCGCTGGAGCTCTTCCCACAGCTTGAGCGGGCACAGATGCTGCGCAGCTGGGCCGGGCTCTGCGACGTGAGCCCCGACTACTCGCCGATCCTTGGCAAAACTGAGGTCGATGGCTTCCACGTTTCGACCGGATGGGGAACTTACGGTTTCAAGGCAGCGCCGATTGTCGGCGTGACGCTGGCCGAGATGATCGCCACCGGCAAGACGCCGGAGCTGATCGAGCCGTTCAAGCTTGAGCGTTTCTACACCGACGAGCTGGTGTCTGAGCTCGGCGCAGCCGCCGTCTCGCACTAGCCGCAAAACTAGTTCCAAGGTCACCCATACACCAACAGGGGAGCATTCATGAAGAGCAGTCTTGAGATCGCCCAGGAGGCAGAGCTTCTGCCGATCGATCAGATCGGTTTGACACTTGGGCTGGAACCCGATGAGCTGGAGCCGTACGGTCGCTTCAAGGGGAAGATTGAGCTCTCCGTGCTCGAGCGCCTGAAGGATCGCCCCAACGGCAAGCTGATCTGCGTCGCCGGCATGACGCCGACGAGGGCCGGCGAAGGCAAGACAACAACGGCCGTCTCGCTGACTCAAGGAATGGGCAAGATCGGCAAGACGCCGGTGCTCTGCCTGCGCGAGCCTTCACTTGGCCCGGTTTTCGGCATCAAGGGCGGCGCCGCCGGTGGCGGCTACGCCCAGATCGTTCCGATGGAGGACCTGAACCTTCACTTCACCGGCGACATTCACGCCGTTGGCGCCGCAAACAACCTGCTGGCAGCGATGCTGGACGCGTCGATCCTGCACGGCAACCCGCATAGCATCGACGCGCTGCGGATCAACTGGAAGCGCGCGCTCGACATGAATGACCGTGCCCTGCGTACCGTCGCTCTGGGACTCGGCGGCCGCGCCAACGGTTACCCGCGCGAGTCCGGCTTTGACATCACGGCGGCCTCCGAAGTGATGGCGATCCTCGCCGTCGCTAGCGACCTACAGGACCTACGTAAGCGGCTCGGCGCAATCACAGCCGCCTACCAGTTCGACGGCACAACCCCTGTCACCGGCGAAGACCTTCGGGCGGCAGGCGCGATGACCGTGCTGCTGAAGGATGCAATCAAGCCGAACCTGATCCAAACGCTTGAGGGCCAAGCAGCACTGATGCATACAGGCCCATTCGCCAACATCGCCCACGGCAACAACTCAGTTATCGCCGACCGCATCGCGCTGAAGCTAGGGGATTACGTTCTGACTGAATCAGGCTTCGGTTCAGATATGGGGATGGAGAAGTTCATGGACATCGTCTGCCGCGCCGGTGAGCTAACACCCGACGCAGTCGTCCTTGTCTGCACCGTCCGTGCGATCAAGCACCACGGCGGAATGGATGAAGAGAGCGACTCGGCAGAGGTGAACCGCAAAGCAATCGAGGATGGGATGGCAAACGTCTATCACCATCTCGCGCTGGTTAAGGAGTTCGGCCTTCCCTGCGTGGTTGCCGTCAACCGGCACCCGGGCGATACCGACGAGGAGGTCGAGATGGTCCGCCAGTTGGCACTCGACGGCGGCGCCTTTGGCGCCGAGCTCAACGAAGCCTTCGAAAAGGGCGGCGACGGAGCGGTGAAGCTGGCCGAAGCAGTCGTGGCTGCAGCCGACGCGCCTTCCGACTTCAAGTTCCTCTACCCCGACGATGCCACAATCAAAGAGAAGATCACGGCAATCGCGGAGAAGGCCTACGGCGCCGACGACGTTGTCTTCTACCTCGACGCCGAGCGCAAGATTGAACAGTTCACCGACGCCGGACTGGACAAGCTGCCGATCTGCATGGCGAAAACGCCGCTGTCGCTTACCCATGATCCAACGATCCTTGGTGCGCCGAAGGGATTCACACTGCCGGTCCGCGACATGCGCGCCTACACCGGGGCCGGCTGGCTGGTGCCGCTTTGCGGCGACATTATGCAGATGCCAGGCCTCGGCAAGACGCCGGCGGCGTTCGATGTCGACATCGATGAGACCGGCCGGACGGTCGGACTCTTTTAGGCCGGCGCGGCGCTGTGAACGCCCCCGGCGAGGAGCCCTTCGATGCGCTGCTCGCTGAAGTGGCGGACACCGCTAATCTTGCCGCAGTGCCCGATGATCCCCGCCTACGCGAGGCCCGCGCCGCAGCCGCAGCCGCCGCTGCCATGACCGATGCGCAGGCTGGAGCGGGCTAATGGCGGCAGAGCCAACGATTGAGAGAGCAGCGAAGGTATCGGTTGTAGATAGCGCTGAGGTCGCGCTGCGCGAGTGGCTCGGCCCTGGCAACCACCGTCCCGGTGATCGTTTGCCGCCCGAGCAGGAGATCGCCTCAATGCTGGGTATTTCGCGCGGCACGCTGCGACTGGCATTGGAGCGGCTGGCCGCAAACGGCGAGATCATCCGCCGCCAGGGGTCGGGTACTTACGTCGGCCGTGTCGCGGTTCCCGCGGCCTTCAGCGAGGGACTCGAAGTACTGGAGTCATACACCTCGCTGGCTCGCCGCCAGGGGCACGTCGTCAAAGCGCGCGGCGTCACGATCGGCCAGCAGCGCGCTCCTGGATACGTCGCCGAGGCACTGAACCTGCGCAGGAACGGCGACGCTCTCTGCGTCGAACGGACACTGCTGGTCGACAAAACGGCCGCCGCCCACATGCGCGACTGGATTCACCCGAGCGTCCCTTTGCCGCCACTCGCGAAGCTGCGCAACGCGATCGAGCACGGCCAGATGATGCTCGACATAGTGATCGCCGGCGGCGTACCGGTCGCCTTTGCACGGACCGGGATCCGGCCGCGCCTGCTCGAACCCGATGATGATGTAGGAAGTGCGCTTGGCGTTAAACGGACGACCGGCGCGCTGGAGATAACCGAGACGATCCACGTCACCGACGGCGACGCGGTTCAGTACTCGATCGATGTCTTCCCACCCGGCGCAATCGACCTGCACGTCCTGCGCGGCCTACCGGACCGCGAGCTCTCGCCTGTCAACGGCCGCGGCGCTGGTTGACAATTGGCCGACGTTAGAATCGCCGGATGACCAAGCGAGAAGTGACCGTCTGCGATGTTGGCCCGCGCGACGGGCTGCAGAACGCCGCAACGATCCTCTCGCCTGAGCAGCGCGCGCAATACATCGACCGCCTATCGCTGACCGGCCTGCCACGGATTGAGGCGGTCAGCTTTGTCAACCCAGAGCGTGTGCCGCAGATGGCCGACGCTGAAGGCGTGATGGCCCTGATTGAACGGCGGGAGGGCGTCGAATACGCAGGGCTGGCACTGAACGAGCGCGGTTACGAGCGAGCGATTGCCTGCGGCGTTGACCTGGTGCAGTACGTCGTCCCGTTGAGTGAATCGTTCGCGGCAAAGAACCAAGGAACGACGGTCGCCGAGGCCGCCGCCTTGGCGACAAAGCTGGCAGAGCGCAGCCGCGAGGACGGCGTGCTGTTCACCGTCACGCTGTCGGTTGCCTTCGGCTGCCCTTACGACGGTCCGATGCCGCCTGAGAAGGTGATCGAAGCTGCCCGGCAGCTGGCTGCGGCCGGTGTCGATGAACTGATGTTGGCCGACACGATCGGTGTTGGCGTGCCGGCCCAGGTTGCCAACCTGGTGGAAGCGACGCTAGCGCTCGGCCTGACGGTCGGCGGCCACTTCCACAACACCCGTAACACCGGCTACGCCAACGCCGCTGCGGCTGTGGAGGCCGGCGCGACGATCCTTGACGCGTCGACCGGCGGGCTCGGCGGCTGCCCGTTCACGCCCAACGCGACCGGCAATATCGCAACCGAGGATCTGATCTACCTGCTCGACGGTAGCGGCGTTCAGAGCGGCGTCGACCTCGAGGCATTGATCGCCGTGTCGCAGTGGCTGGCGCTGCAGCTCGACGCTGAGCTGCCGGGGCTCGTCTACAAGGCCGGGGGATTCACACCGATCGCTCAGTAGCGCCGCACCGGCCAGCGCTTAGGCGCCAAGCGCGCGACTGAGGCTAAAAACGATCCACGCCAGAACGACGGCGCCAATCAGCTTGCGAAAAGTGTTGACGCCGTCGCTGACCTCCCACCAGGCGAAGCAGGCCAGCGCGACGTAAAAGACGGCCGAGGCGATGTCGTGCGCTGCGCCGTCGCTCAGACGAGCAACGACCCAGGCGGCGATAGCGGTCAACAACGGTGCGTTGGGAAACTGTGCGATCGGCGCGTCAGGCGGCCAACCGACCTGGCCTCGGCGCCACAAACGTCGCAGTGAAGATTCGCTCATTGGCTGACCATATCGGCGGCCGTCCGCTGATAGCGTGCGTCCATGCTCACGCTTTACACAATCCTTGGCAGCGCGGCGACAGCACCGCGAATCGTGCTTGATCTTTGCGGCGCGCCTTACAAAACGATCACGGTCGAGCGCGACGACGACGGCAATAACGTCGCGCCAGCTGGCTACGACGAGCTGAACCCAACCGGCAAGGTGCCGACGCTGGTTGATGGTGATCTTGTGCTGACGGAGGCCGCTGCGTGCGCCCTATATGTCGCCGCGCAACACCCCGAGGCAGGGCTGATGCCCGCTGTAAACACACGCGACGGAGCGTTGGCGCTGCGCTGGCTGATCTTCCTGACGAACACTGTGCAGGTCTGCTTCCTACGCAGGTACTACCCGGATGAATACACCGCGGATCGCGCTGGCACCGATGCCGTTCAGCGTTCTGCCGAGGCGCAGCTGGCGGCTCTGGCAGCGATCCTCGCCGACGCGATCGGTGACGGACCGTTCTTGGTCGGCGATCAGATGACCGTCGCCGACTGCTTTCTGGCGATGCTGACCGGATGGGGCGAAGATCTGCCGGGCGCAGCGCGGTGGTCAAGCAACGCCACTCTGGCGCGCCATTACAACAACGTCGCCGCGGTCGAGACGGCTGGCGCGGCGCTCGTCGCCGAAGGCTTTCCGGCGTCGTTTAGCGTCTGAGATCAGTTACTGCGGGACAGGGATTCGAACCCCAATTTCCTGGACCAGAACCAGGCGTGCTGCCATTACACCATCCCGCAATGAGCCGCAGAGTATAGGCGCTGACGCTGCTACTTGGCTGCTTCGAAGAGGCCTGTCACTTCGGCCTCAAGGCCCGGGTCAAGGCAGACCAGAACCTCGTCGCCTGCCTCTATTACGGTCTCGGCCTTCGGCACGAAGCCGGTGCCGCCGCGCAGCACAGAGATCACAATCGACCCCTCGGGCATCTTCAGCTGTTCGACGGCAACGCCAGCCGCTGGGCAGTGCTCGCGGACGACCAGCTCGATGATCTCAAGCTTCTCACCCGGCAGGTCGAGCAGATGAACGAGGCCGTAGTCAGGCACCTCATGTTCGATAAGTCGCAGGATCAGGTCGGTCGCCGAGAACGCCGGCCGGATGTCGAGCAGCTCGAAATACTGCCGGTTACGAGGGTTGTTTACGCGAGCGATGAACCTATCGACGAGGTATTTGTCGCGGGCGATCTGGCAGATCAGGATGTTGTCCTCGTCATCGCCGGTAACTGCAACGACCAAGTCGGCGCGCTGGATCCCGGCCCGTTCTAGCACCCACAACTCAGTGCCGTCGCCGTACTGGACGATGAAGCCAAGCTCGGCGTCCATCCGCAGGTAGCGGTCACGGCGCGACTCGATCAGCGTGACCTCGGTCCCCTTGGCGATCAGCTCGCGCGTCAGGTTAAGACCGACCTTGCCGCCGCCAATAACAATCACGTACATCAGGAACCCTCGCCCAACGCCTGCTCAAACATTTTGACCGCGTAACTGGTCGGGCAGATCGTCTCCATCCCTTGAGACGAGTACCACTCGGCGCGGGCCGGGTCCATTACGCGCACCAGCACCCTTGGAACACTGAACATCTTGTCGGCGATCTGGGCGATCGCCAGATTTGTGTTATCGCCGTTCGTTGCCGCGATGAAGACGTCGGCCTGTTCAACGCCAGCCTCGACCAGCGCGTCGCGCTCGATCGCTTGGCCGATCGTGAAGCGGCCACCGGCGGCTTCCCAGGTTGACTCCTGACCGGCGTCGAGCCGCTCGTGCGAGAGCGGGTCTTCGTCGAGCACCGAGACCTCGTGGCCAGCTGCCAGCAGCTTGCGCGCGACGCTCGAACCAACCCTGCCTGAACCGACGATTAGAACGAATGACATCGGCAGGGATCCTACCGCTCGGTGGCGTCGGGGCTGGCTTCGTCCTCAGCCGCGGCTGAAACCGGCCGATCACCGGCCGACGGCGCCGTAACGATCACCGAACAGTGCGCGTTTGCCAACACGTAACGAGCCGTCTCGCCAATCACAAGGTCGGTTGCGCTGCTGCCACCCAGTAAAGCGCCGCCGGTAATCCTCGACGGCTCCTCGGCCGCAAGAACAATCGCCTTCACGCCGCGGCGGCGTGCCTCGGCAACGATCGTCTGGCCAGCGCGGCGACCGCGCGCGCGGGCTGTATCAACTTGGACATTGTCGTACTCTTCGCCGACCGCCTTGGCACGCGTCAACGCCTTACGCGCGCGAGCCGACTCGTCCTCCGGCAGGCGGGCATCTATCGGTAGCGCCATCGGCACCTCGGTGATCCAGATCGCCTCGATCCGTGATTCGCCCTCAAAACCATCCTCGTCCGCCGTCTCGGCGGCTAGCCTCCCGGCCGTCTGAATGATGTCGTCGTCGAGCGGGCTGCCGGTGACCGGCACGAGGATTGAGTCGTATTCCACCTCGATCGCTTCGCCGCGCAGCGCTTCGCGCGGAACCGTGACGCGCTTCGTCAAGGTCTTTCCACTCGACAACCGGTAGACGAAGTAGAGCAACAGCCCGGCTGCCATCCAACCGATGCCAACCCAACGGGCCGAAGGATGTGTGGCAACGATGCTGACCCAGACCAACGCGCTGAGAACCATTCCGGCGACAGCAGGCAGCGGGATACTGGAACCGGCGACCTTGATATTGAGCGGGATCCGGTAGGGACGCGGACGGTCAGGCTCGGTCATCCGCAGCCGGATGATCGCCGCGTGCGCGATCGTCAGAGCGAGCAGCGCACCAAAGGCGTAGACGTTCAGCAGCAGCGTTAGGTCGCCGGGGATCGCCAACGCGCCGGCGACGATCGTCGCAATAATGATCAGCACCCACGGCGTGTAGCGAGTTGAGTGCAGACGGCCAAGGGCACTTGGGATCTGGCGGTGCGTCGAGAGTCCGTAGGCCAGCCGTGAGAGCCCGAGCATCGTTGAGTTTGCCGCCGCGATCAGCGTGACCACGGCAATCGCGGCAATTAGGTAGCGGCTGCCCTGCGCCAACCACTGCTGATCGAAGCCGGCGGCGATGCCGAGCATCGGCGCGTCCTTATAGGTCGACGACAGCGCCGTATGTCCGTTGATCACCGGCTGCGCACTGATTGCCACCAGCGCGATACCGGTGTAGACAATGATCACTGTCAGCGACGAGACGCTGACCAGCCGCTTCAGTCCGGCCCGGCCAACCCCGACCTCGCCCGACAGGCCGGAGGCTGACTCCAGTGCGGTAGACACGACGGTCGCGATGCCGAGCGCGACGATCAGGTTCTGAAAGCTGGGCACCGTGCCAATTTCAATCGATGACGTCAATAGACCCGGGTCAAAGAGGAAGATCAACCCGAGCAAAATCAAGGCCAGCTGCAGCACGATGTCGGCAACGACGAGCAGCGCAATGCGGATTGAGCGGGTCGTCGAAAAGCCGCGAATGTTGCGTACCGCCACGTAAATCAGGATCACCACGATGATCGCCGCTTCAAGCGCGCCGAGGCCGGCCGGCCGCCAGAAGGCCTGCAGGTAACTGGTTGCCGACAGCGCCGCAGCGGCCAGCAGAATCACGTAGTCGAGCAGCACCGCCCAACCGGCGATGAAACTCCACAGCTCATCGAAGGCGTAGCGTGCGAAGACCGTTGAGCCGCCCCGGTCCTGATGTAGCGATGACCCTTCAACGTAGGTCATTGCCGCGAGGACAAACATCAGCCCGCCGGCGAAGAAGACGAGCGGCGTTAAGCCGAGCGCGTAGCCGGCGACAACACCAAGTGAGATGTAGATCGCGCTGGCGATCACCGTGTAGATGACGCTGAACAACATCGGCGAGCCAAGCTCGCGACCAAAACTGGGGCGTGAATGGGGCTTCTGCGCGGCCATCTCTACCGCCCCCTCCACGCGACCCACAGTCGGCCGCAGCCGGCGGCGACGAACAACAGCCCCATGATCACGCCGATCGAAACGACGCCGCCGCCGAGCATGGCTGTGCGGACGATCAGTCCGACGCCGATCACGACCATCAAGCTGGAGAGGATCAATGTGGCGGCGCCATACGCGCGCCGGCCCGAAGGAGCGCTCATCGGCCAACCACCGCCGCGGGCGCTGCGCCCGCAGATCGGTCCTCCGGATCGCTCTGAATAATCACGCGGCAGGGCCGCTCGCGCAGCACCGTTTCAATCGCCTTATCGAAGATGTTCGCCCCCCGGCGCGGTGGCAGCGCGAGCACAATCGCGCGGGCCCGCAGCTCGACAGCCTCCTGTATGACGATGGAGCCAGCCTGCCCTGAACGGATCTTGACCCAGCGCCCCGTCACGCGGCTGCCGCCCTGCAGACGAGCCTGCTCGATCATCGCCTGCGCCTGCTCTTCCTGCTCTGGCATCTCGGCGTTGATCGGTACCGCCGACGGCACTGGAATCGGCACGAGGATGTGAATGCCGCGCCGCCGCGACGCCGCAAGCCGCACGGCGGTCGCAACTGCAGCAGCAGAGTAGTTCGGCGGTTCAAGCGCAACCAACACCGACTCGTAAGCCGCCTCCCCCTCCGTCACCTGATGCTTGATCTCAACCGTCGATGTTTCGGTCAGGCTCAGTCCCTGAGTATGGCGATAGAGCGGATAGACGACGCAGCCAACCAGCAGCCAGCCGAGCCCGGCGATCGCGACATCGACGTGCAGCGCCGTTACAACGATGAACGCCAGGCCGGTGCCGATTCCACCAAGCACGGCGAAGATCGGGATGCTGACGGCGCCAACACGGATATTCATCGGCCCGGTGTAGGGACGCGGGAAATCAGGGAATCGGAAGCGCAGCTTGATCACCGAAACGTGAGCGATCGTAAAGCTGAGCGTTGCGCCGAAGGCGTAGAGGTTGCCGAGAAACTCGGCTTGGCCGATAGTGATTGCAAGGCAAGCGATCGCGCTGAAGAGGATGATTCCGATCCACGGCGTGCCAAAGCGCGGGTGCAGTTCACGTAGTCGGTTGGGCAGCTGGCGATGGACACCCATCGAGTAGACGAGCCGCGATACGCCGATGATTCCCGCATTAGTCGCGATGAACAGGATCGTTGCCGCGAGCAGCCCGACGTAAATCTCAGCCGCGCCTTGGAAAACCCCGAGCTGGAGCTGCTGGACGACGCCGAGCACCGGGTCGCCAGCAAAGCCGCCATTCTCGCTGGAGACGCCGAGCAGCGTCTGGTAGCTGCCGTCGGGCTGCTTTACGACCGGCAGCGCCGACAAGGCAACGGCCGGCAGCACAGCGTAGATCGCGAAGACGCCAATCACCACACGGTTGATTGCCTTCGGGATCGTCGTCGCCGCGTCCTTCGCCTCCTCGGCCATATTCGAGATCGTCTCAATCCCGGTATAGGCGATCATCGCGACCGGGATCGCGATCAGGAATCCCTCCCAGGTCGGCGCAACACCGAGCTGAACGTTGTTGATCAGGATGTCGGGCGAGAAGACGAGAATGCCGCCGATCAGCACTAGCAGCAGCTGCGTCGCGAAGCCAACTACGGCCAGCGCCACGTTGACACCGGTCGACTCCTTGACGCCAAAAACGTTGACCGCGGCGAGAACGACGACAGCACCGATGCCGAAAATGATGTCGCCCGGTGATGTGCGCAGCGGCTCCCAAAAGAGCCCCCCGACGTAGTGCGGGACGAAGAAGGCTGAGACCGCGATTGTGATCGTGTAGCTCAGCAGCTGCCCCCAGGCAGCGAAGAACGACCAGAACTCGTTGAACGCTCGCCGCGCGAAGCTCGACGAGCCGCCGGCCTCTGGGTACATCGCCGTTGCTTCCGAGTAGCTGGCCGCCGTCAGGAAGAAGATGAAGCCGGCGATAATGAAAACGATCGGCGTCAGGCCGAGCGCAAATGTGGCGACTAGGCCAAGCGCGTAATAGATCGACGAACCGACGTTGCCGTAGGCGGTTGAGGAGAGCGCGTTGACCCCCAACACCCGCTGGAGACCATGAAGGCGGCGGCGCGCCATCTACTTTAAATGCCCATTCATCGTCAGCGAGTCAGTCTATTGCCGCGGTCGGCACAGAGCGACGCTGAACGCTCATCGGCCTAGAGCGATGCCGCCACAGCGGCAAGCGCGTCGGCTAGGGCGGCTGAGGCATCCTGCAGATCCTGCTCAGTCGTCACCAATGACGGCGAGATCGCGACACCGTCCCCGAGCGGACGGACGAGCACGCCGTGAGCCTTGGCCTGAGTGAAGGTGCGTAGCGCAATATCGGGGTGCGAGGCGAGCAGCTCCGGCTTGAACGAGATCGCGCCGAGCGCGCCGATCCCGGCGCGGGCATCGGCGACAACTTGCTGG
Source organism: Solirubrobacteraceae bacterium (assembly GCA_039745115.1). Lineage (GTDB taxonomy): Bacteria > Actinomycetota > Thermoleophilia > Solirubrobacterales > Solirubrobacteraceae > F1-60-MAGs163. The sequence goes on along the minus strand of JBCJRT010000002.1, from coordinate 183,088 downwards.
TCGGCCAGCGGCGCCAACGCAGCGGCGATCTCATCCTCAAGTTCGCGCCCACGCTGCAGCAGCCCTTCGTTCTCAATGATGTCAAGGTTTGCCAGCGCCGCAGCGCAGCAGGTTGGGTGACCGGAATAGGTCTGGCCGTGACGGAACCAGAGGCCGTCGCCGTCCCAGAAAGGCGCCGCCACACGGTCGCTGATGACGACGCCGCCGAGCGGCAGGTAGCCGCTCGTAACTCCCTTCGCAAAGGTGATCATGTCGGGCCGCAGGTCAAAGCGATCGACCCCCCACCAGGTTCCCAGCCGCCCGAAGGCGGCGATAACGCAGTCGGCTACGAAGAGTGCGCCGTGGCGCTGGCAGAGCTCGGCGAGGCCCGTCAGGTAACCGGGAGGCACGCGATGAACGCCGCCGGCCCCGATCACCGGCTCGGCGAAGACGGCCGCCACATTCTCTGGCCCGACCCGCTCAAACTCAGCTTCCAGCGCCTCCAGTGAATCCCAATCAACGTTTGAGACGGCTGGATCGACCGGCCCCATCCCAACTTGGTTGGCGGCGATACCGCTAAGGCTTGTTCCAAGGCCATGCGTTCCGTGGTAGCCCTGCGTGCGGGCAATGATGTGGACGCGCTCCGGCTGGCCGGTCGCGGCAAAGAAGCGGCGTGCCAGCTTGGCCGCCGTCTCGATTGCGTCGCCGCCGCCAAGGCCGAAGAAGATCCGCGGATCGTCAACCACCTGCGAGGCGCTGTCGGCAAGCCGTTCGGCGAGCTCCAGCACCGGCCGGTTGGCGAAGCCACCAAACGTCTGGTAGCTCGCCAGCTGCTCCATTTGGGCGCGGACAGCGTCGGCAATCTCCTTGCGGCCATGACCGACGTTGACGCACCACAGACTGGCGGTCGCGTCGAAGTAGCGCGCACCTTCAGAGTCCCAAACGTACGATCCCTCGCCCCGCTCGATCACAAACTCATGGCCGCGAACCTGAGCCATGTCGGCAAACGGATGCCAGAAGCGAGTATCGCCGCTCACGACGAGCCTTTCAGCCTTAAGTAATGATTGGGATGATCAGGATCGCGACGATGTTGGCGACCTTGATCATCGGGTTGATCGCAGGCCCTGCGGTGTCCTTGAAAGGATCGCCAACCGTGTCGCCGGTAATCGAAGCGGCGTGCGCGTCGGAGCCCTTGCCGCCGAAGGCGCCGTCCTCAATCAGCTTCTTGGCGTTGTCCCAGGCACCGCCACCGGCGGTCATCATCACAGCGAAGAAGAAGCCGACGACGATCACGCCGATCAGCAGGCCGCCGAGCGCCGCAACAGAGAGCACACCGACAATCGTCGTCACGACGATCGGAATCAGCGACGGGATGATCATCTCGCGCTGAGCCGAGGCCGTCACAATGCTGACGCAGGTCGCATAGTCAGGCTCGTCGGTTCCCTCCATGATCCCCGGCTTCTCGCGGAACTGGCGGCGAACCTCCTCGACCACCTTGCCGCCGGCGCGGCCGACGGCCTCCATTGAGAGCGCCGCAAAGAGCGTCACCATCATGCCGCCAATCAGCAGACCCATTAAGATCGCCGGGTCGTCGATCGGGAACGATGTGATCACCCCTTCTGCTGCAAGCTCAGCTTTGAAGCCAGCGAACAGGACGATCGCCGCAAGCACCGCTGAGCCGATCGCGTAACCCTTGGTTACGGCCTTCGTTGTGTTGCCGACAGCGTCGAGCGGATCGGTGACGTTGCGAACCTCTTCCGGCATCTTCGCCATCTCAGCGATTCCACCGGCGTTGTCGGTAATCGGACCAAATGCGTCAAGCGCGACGATCAGACCGGTCAGCGAAAGCTGCCCCATCACGGCAACGCCGATGCCGTAGATCCCCTGCACGCCGCCGCCAGCAAGCTTCCAGGAGACGAGCACGCCGAGCACCAGCACCAGCGCCGGCAGCGCTGTTGCCTGCAATCCCTGCGCGAGGCCCGAGATGATGTTCGTCGCGTGGCCGGTCTGCGAAGCCTCGGCCGTCTTACGGACCGGGCTGAAGCGGGTCGAGGTGTAGTAATCGGTGATTACGAACAGCAGCGCAGTGACGCCGATGCCAACGAGCGAGCAGAGGTAGAGGCTGACAACGCTGGGTGCGCTGACGGCGCCGGCGGCGCTCTTGAAGGTGATGCCGTCCATCATCCAGGCGGTAACCGGGTAGAAGGCGATCGCGGCGATGACGCCGGAGACAAACAGCCCTCGGTAGAGCGCGAGTTCAACATTGCCCTTCTCGCTACGCACCGCGAAGGTGCCGATGATCGATGCGATGATCGCGACGGCGCCAAGCACCAGCGGGTAGAGCGCAACTGCCGTCTGCTCATTGAAGGTCAGCACGCCAAGCAGCATCACGGCGACTGCGGTGACGGCGTAGGTCTCAAAAAGGTCGGCTGCCATGCCGGCGCAGTCGCCAACGTTGTCGCCAACGTTGTCGGCGATGACGGCCGGGTTGCGCGGGTCATCCTCGGGGATGCCGGCCTCGACCTTGCCGACGAGGTCGGCGCCGACGTCGGCTGCCTTCGTGAAGATGCCACCGCCCAGACGGGCGAAAACCGAGATCAGCGAGCCGCCGAAGCCAAGGCCGATCAGCGCGTCAACGGCGTCCTTCGGCGTCTGATCGAAGAACGATGTGAGGATGCCGTAGTAGCCGGCGACGCCAAGCAGCGCCAAGCCGACGACCAGCATGCCGGTGATTGCGCCGCCGCGGAAGGCGACCTTCAGTGCGGGACCGATACCACCACGGGCCGATTCGGCGACGCGGGCGTTGGCGCGGACCGAGACGTTCATGCCGATATAGCCGGCTGCACCAGAGAGGATGCCACCGATCGCGAAGCCGACTCCGACGTAAATGTTCTGGATGAAGAGCAGCACCACGAACAGCACGACGCCGACCGCGGCGATCACCAAGTATTGCCGATTCAGATAGGCGCGGGCGCCTTCCTGAATGGCGGCGGAGATGCGCTGCATCTCGGTGTTGCCAGGAGAGAGAGCAAGCAGCTGGGTTGTCGTCAGGACGCCATAGGCAACGGCGATCAAGGCGGAAACTACGGCAATGACGACCCCGTGGTCGGTAAGAAATGCGGACACTAGTTGATTCCTCCAGAAGTGATTTATTGATCAGCGGACTTGAGGCCCGCTGGCGCGGCGCGTGAGACCTGAACTTTCGATCCCGGCGCTCAGAAGCTCCGCGATTCTATCGGTAAGGACGCCGGAAAGGCGCTGCGGTTACTACGGACCGGGCGTCCAAAGGCCGCTCGACGGCTTCTCGGCCGGGCTAGCAGGCCCTCCCTGGGCAGGCGCGGCAGGCGCGGCAGGCGCGGCAGGCGCAGCAGGCGCATCGTCGCCCTGCGCCTCTCCATCCGGCGCCGTCGCGAGCCCCTGTTCTCCAGCGATTCGAGTGAATGCAACCTGCAGCTGCGCTAGCGCATCCTTGATCGAAGCAACGTTCTCTCCCATCGCCGGCTCAACAAGCGGCAGTAAGCGGCGGATGCCCTCAATCGCAACCCCGAGCTGGACCGGATCGGCCTCGTCATCGGTGTCGGGCAGCAGCGCTGCCTTACGGGCACCGAGGTTGAGTAGCGAAACGATTGTCTGGGCGACGAGGTCCTCGACCCTCAGTGACTTCAGCTCGGCCTCGTAGGCGGCGCGCAGCTCTTCCTCGCTCAGGCCCTGCGGCGGCGGGGCGTCGGGCTGGTCCGGAACTTCGGCCTGGTCAGGTGCTGCAGGTTCGTCGGTCACGACGTTGATACCTCCGTAGAGCTTTTGGGCGGATCGGCCCCGAACATTTGGCGCGTCTGCGCCACAGTCGAAGCGTAGACGTCCTTGATCGAAAGTCCCTTCGCCAACTCTTCTGCCTGCCGCTCAGCCCCATTCTGCAGAGGAAACTGCGGCTCGACTGCCAGCTCTGCGCGGATCGGCGTAGTCCATTCCAGCAGCTGATCGACCGCTGCCCGCGCCGGAAGACAGCTGCCGCGCTCCAAATCAATCAGCTCGCCGCTGACACCCCAGCGGATCGCCCGCCAAAGATTCTCCTCGATCAGCCGCGGCGGCGGATCAAAGGCCGGCCGGCCCTCGTCATCGTCGCGCGCCGCCTGCAATACGCAGGCAACAATCAACTCGGTCAGCGCCTCCGACTCGCCTGCGCTCGACTGGGCATCGCAGATCCGCACCTCGACCGTTCCGAACGCGAGGTGCGGCCGTACAGACCACCAAACCTGGGTGTCCTCCTCGATCGAGCCGGTCTCCAGCAGCAGCCTTAGGTACTCGTCGTAGTTGGCCCACGAGCCGTAGGCGTCGGGTACGCCGCAGCGCGGGAACGACTTCGTGAAGATTTGCGTGCGGACCGAAGCGAGGCCGCTATCGAGCCCTTCAAGGAAGATCGAGTTGGCGCTTAGCGCCAGCAGCGTTGGTAACAAGGTCCGCAGCCGGTCGCATACACGCACGGCGCGATCAGCGTCACGGATTCCTACATGAACGTGGAGCGAGAAGGTGTTGTTGCGGCGCGCGACGTAACGCAGCCCGTCGACGACGCGGCGATAGTGCTCAGACTCGACGTTGAGCTGCTCGCGATAGTCGGCCCACGGGTGGGCGCCGGTTGAGCCAAGCTGCACGCCCTGGTCGCTGGCCAGCGTGAACAGGGCGGCGCGCATCTGGCGCTGGCGACTGAGCGCGTCGCCAACGTCGGCGCCGACGCCGGACCTGATCTCAATCTCAGAGAGAATCAGCTCGGATGAGATTGAGCTTGCGAGCGCCGGATCGCGCTGAGCGGCGGCATTGAGTTGCTCGAACAACGGGACGAGATCGAGGCTCTCCGGGCTGAGGATCGCGAACTCTTCCTCAATTCCTACCGTGCCATCGGTGGCCTGCGCGAAGGCGGCGCGGGCCTGCTCGAGATCGATCCGACTCATGAGAGATAGAAGTAAAGCGCGTGTAGCAGGTCGACGGCCGGGTTTGAGGTGTGGACGGTCACATCGGCCGGCACGTCGAGCAGCGAATCGGAGTAGTTGAAGATGATCTTAACGTCGGCGGCGATCAGCGCGTCGGCCAGCTGTTGTGCGGCCTCGCCGGGGACCGCCAACACGGCAACGACGACGTCCTGATCGGCGATTACCTGCTCCATCTCTTCGATCGGCCTGACGGCGAGGCCGCCGACCTGCGCTCCAACCTTCTTCGGACTGACGTCGAAAACAGCGACTACGTTGAAGCCGTGGTCGGCAAAGATGTCGGATGAGCCGATCGCCTGGCCAAGATAGCCGGCGCCGAATAGGGCGATGTTCTGCCGCCCGCCAGCTTGAAGGATCTCACGGATTTCAGCCGCCAGCGCGTCAACGTTGTAGCCGACGCCGCGCTTGCCAAACTTGCCAAAGCCGGAGAGGTCGCGGCGGATCTGCGTGCTGTTGACGCGCGTGTAATCCGACAGCTCTTGCGACGAGATCGTTTCGCGGCCGGTCTTCTTCGCCTGCGTCAGGACCTGCAGATAACGCGAAAGGCGCGCCGCGACACCGAGCGACAGACGGGTCGCCGCGTCATCGCTGATCGCAGCGGCCGGGTGGGATGCTTCGATCTTGCCGGTGGTCACGGCTTCAATTCTACCTGCCCTGAACTGTTGCGATGCGCCTTTTCAGGTCGGCAAGGTCGAGCTCGAAGTCGTAAAGCTCCTCGCCATCGATTGAAATCACTGGGATTCGCTCGAGATAGCGAGCGTGAAGCACCGGATCTGTCTCGATGTCGACCTGCTCGATCACAAAGTCGTACTGCCCCTGCAGCGCGATCAGCTGCGCTGTCGCGACCTCGCAAAGGTGACAGCCGGCACGCTGATAGACGCTGACCGTCACCGTCATCGGCGCCCGCCGCTCGGATAGGCGTCCAACGCCAGCGCCTCAGCCGCAGAACAGTCGGGCAGAAAGCGCGCTGCGCTCGCAATCATCGCCGCGTTGTCGGTGCAGAGGGCACGCTGCGGGATGTGGCTTGCAGCGCCGAGCGCGACAACCGCCTCGCGCAGCGGCCCGTTCGCCGCCACACCTCCACCGATCGCCACGCGGCCAAGGCCCGACTGGTCAAGCGCCCGCTCCAGCCGCTCGGTCAATGCCCGCACAATCGCAGCCTGGTAGGAAGCGGCGAGGTCGGCGCGCCGCTCCGACGCTGCCGCCTGGCCAAGGTCACGGATCGCGTAAAGCAACGAGGTCTTGACGCCGGAGAAGGAAAAGTCACAGCCGCCAACGTTGCGGGCGGTCGGGAACTCAAAGGCGGTCGCGTCGCCGTCAAGCGCCAGCGCCTCCAGCGGCGGGCCGCCGGGGAACGGCAGGCCAAGCATCCGCGCGCCCTTGTCGAAGGCCTCTCCCGCTGCGTCGTCAAGCGTCTCGCCGAGCAGCGTGAACGAGCTGTGGTCCTCAACCCGCGCCAGCAGCGTATGACCGCCGCTGGCGATCAGACAGACGAACGGTGGTTCGAACGGATCGGGCGCGATGAAGTTGGCGGCAACATGCCCCTGCAGGTGATCGACAGCGACGAGCGGTAGTTGCCGCGCAGCGGCGATCGCTTTGGCTTGGCCAACGCCGACCAGCAGCGCGCTGATCAGCCCCGGCCCCTGAGTGACGGCGACACGCTCGATCTGAGAGAACGTCAGCTCGGCGTCGGCAAGCGCTGCTTCGATCGCAGCGCTAAGCAAAGATAAGTGCCGGCGGGCAGCGATCTCCGGCACGACGCCTCCGTAGGAAGCGTGAATCCCCTGCGACGAGATCACGTTCGCGAGGATCCGGCCGTCGCCGTCCAGCACCGCTGCGCAGGTGTCATCGCAGCTCGTCTCGATCGCGAGGATTGCGCCGCTCACGGCGCTGTCACCGGCCGGGCCGGGGCTGGAACATCCTCAAGGCTGCCGCGCAGCGTCGCCAGCGTGCGCCACATGATCAGGGCATCCTCACCATTGTCCTGGTAGTAGCGCGAGCGAGTACCGGCAGCGAGAAAGCCAAAGCGCTCGTAGAGAGCGATTGCCTCGCTGTTCGAGGGCCGCACCTCAAGCGTTATCTGCGCCTCCGGGCCGACCCGTTCAAGGATCTCCTCAATCAGCGCCGTTGCCAGGCGGTGGCGTCGTAGCTCGGGGTCGACGGCGACGTTCATGATGTGCCAAACCTGATCAAAGCGCGAGCAGATTGTGTAGCCGACCAGCTGGCCGTCGGACTGCGCCGCAAGGCAGATCGCTTCCGGTTTGCTTAGCTCCAGCACGAACATCGCCAGCGACCACGGCGTCGGAAAAGCGCGGCGCTCGATCGCGATCACGTTTGGCAGGTCGGCGAAGACGAGGCGGCGGATTTCGGGGCTTAGCTCAATCATTGGCTACGGTGCGCGCTTCAAGCGTAATCTCGGCGTCGGGCCGACGAACGTAACGAGGAATCAGCGACGCGCCGTCGGTTGGCTCGGCGCCTGCGGCAAGCTGACAGAGCGTGCCGCCAGCAAGACTGTGCAGCGCCGAATCGCTGTCCGGCACGCTGATCGCAGCCGATTCGAGCGATTGGCGGAAGATTAGCGCGCCCTCACCAATCGCAATGACCGGCGCTTCGCCTGCAGCCAATAGTGCAGCGAGCTGCGGCGGAGCGCAGGTCTGGGCTTCGACTGTCTGGCTTCCATCCGGCTCCCAGCAGGCAACGTAAGCCTCACCCCTGCGCGCGTCAGCGACCGCAGCAATACGTCTGCCGGGGTACTGCCGGCGCGCCGCCAGTGCGAGCGCCTCAAGCGACGAGAGCGCTGCCAGCTCGACGCCGACCGCCTGCGCCAGTCCCTGCGCCGTGGCGGCGCCGATTCGCAGCCCGGTGAACGTGCCGGGGCCAACGCCAACGCCAACGCGGCTCAGCTGGGCCCAGCTGAGGCCGCCGGCCGTCAGTGCCTCCTCGCAGAGCTCAAGCAGCCGCTCAGCATGGCGCGGTCGCTCGCCGTCCTGCGGCCTATCGGCCAGCTCAGCGCAGAGCACGCCGTCGACGGCGAGTCCGACAACCGTCGCCGCCGTCGACGTGTCGAACGCTAGGATCGCGTTGGTGGTCACTGGATACCGCTGCGCTCGATCAACACTTCGCGCTGCCCTTCGCCGAGATGTCGCAGCTCGACCCGGACCGCAGCAGGGACGGCGGCGAGTCGGCCAACCGAGGCGGCCGACTGCTGCGGCCATTCAATGAAGCAGATCCGGTCGTTGGCAATCTCGTCGTCGAACAGTCCGGCCTCTACGTCGGCGCTCTGCTCAAGCCGCTGGCAATCGAGGTGAGAGATCGCGACGGCCCCCCCTTCGTAGCGGTTGACGATCGTGAAACTGGGGCTGGTCACAATGCCATTGAAGCCGAGTGCGCGGCAGGCGCCGCGGATGAATGTTGTCTTGCCCGCGCCGACCTCACCGCAAACGTGAACGACATCACCGGCTTGCAGGCCTGCTGCGAGCGCCACGGCCAATGCTTCGGTCTGGTCGACCGAGCTGCTGATGGTCGCTTTAGCTGCGCTCATCGGCGATGCCGCCAAGCACGCGACTGACGTGCTTCACGGGGACGGCAACCATCTGGCCAATGCCATTCAAGCTGGCGAGGTCGATCGCCGGGTCGACAGCTGGCACTGGCTTCTTCTTCGCTTTTGGTTTGCTTTCTTTAACGACTGGGGCGGCGGCTTGGGGCTCAGCTGTACCCGGCATCGGCGCGGCAGTCGATGAGCCGCTGGAGCCGCTGCCTTTGTCGGACGACCCCGACCCTCCGGATCCGGTCAGCCCGGCAAGCGGATCAACGTACTGATCATCGCCGGCACTCTGAGCAAGCGCCGCCGACGGCAACGTAAGCGCGACAAGCAGTGCGGCAAGCGTGAGCGACTTCGAACGGTCCATCATTTCATTCTACGACAGCAACCGTTAATTGGCGGCAGTCATTGCGCCAGCGACAGGCCGCTCCGCTAGCGTCAGCGGCGTGAGCGAGCAACCAGAAGCCCCGCAGCCGGAGCAAACACGGCGCGAGCGGGCGAAGGGCTCGCACACCGTCCGCGCCGCCGGCGTCGCCTCAACCCAGATGGTCGCCAACGTCCTCGCGCTGATGACAACAGTTGCCTTGGCACGCGCGCTTGGAACGGCCGACTACGGCGAACTGGCGCGGATGGTCTCGGTCGTGGCGATCCTGATCGTGCCAGCCTCGGCGTTGCAGGCGGCTGCGGCGCGCGACATGACACTCGGCAAACTTGGCAGCGGCGGCGACGCCGCAGCAACGCTGCAGGGTTGGCTCTACCGCGTTCTGATCATCTCGGCAGTCGTCCTCGTGATCTGCATTCTGCTGCGTAACCAGCTTGCCGGCCTACTGCAGGTCTCGCAGCCGTGGGCGGCGGCTTTGGTTATTCCCTCCGGTTTCTTTTGGACTGGGTTGGCGCTGCAGCGCGGCCTGCTACTGGGCGTCGGCGGCTACCGCCCGGTCGGGATCAGCCTGATCGGTGAGCAGACCTTCCGCTTGATCTTCGGACTGACCGCGGCGCTGCTGGGTGCGGATGTGGGGCTGATCTTCTTCTGCTCAGTACCGCTCGCGACATTGCCAGCGATCATCGTCACTGGTGTGCTAACAAAGCGTCGGCTCGGACCGCCCGACCACGAGCCCAGGCGCGGTGGCCTGCGGGAGCTGGCGATGCGCAACCCGGTACCAGTGGCCGCGTTGACGCTTTTTGCGGTGCTACAAAACGCCGACGTGATCGCAGTTGGCCATTTCTTCAACACGACGATCTCCGGTGCCTACGCGCAGGCCGCCGTCGCCGCGAAGGGAGTTGTCTGGGTTGCAATCGGCCTGGGCCTTTACCTGCTGCCGGAGGCCGCTCGTGAGGCTTCTCGGGGAATTGACGCTCGCCATCTACTGACGCGGACGAGCGGCCTATTACTGCTAATCGCAGTTCCTATCCTGGCCCTGTTCACAATCTTCCCTGCAGAGGTCCTGACCTTGATCTTCGGCGACCAAGCGAAGCTCGCGGCGCCGGCGCTGCCGTGGTTGGCAGCGGCAATGACATCCCTCAGCATCTCGTACTTGGCGCTGCAGTTCATGCTTGCGCTTGGCCGACGTGCATTCCTTTTCGCGCTGGCGATCGGGGCCGTTGCCGTGCCGGCGACGGTCGCGCTACGCGACACATCACTGAAGTCTGTGGCGATCGGCCTGCTGGTGCTTGATGCAGTTCTGGCAGCGTCGATGCTGGCTCTGTCGCTGGCCGCCCGCGGAAGCTCGCCCCACGGCCTCAACGAGCAGGACGCCGAAGCCTTCGCCTTGGCTGAAGCGTCCGCCGCCGCCGAAGCGGCGATCCCTTAAGCGTCGGCGGAACGCCGCGCACGGCGGGCGCGTAGGGGCCGCGGGCGGCGAACCGGCGGCGGCAAACCGTGCGGCCACAAACGGTCTGTAGATCAGAAAGCCAGAAACGACGAAAAAGATCGGCACACCGACATTCAGATTTCCGAGATAACGCGACAGCGTGTCGGTGCTGAGCAGTCCGAGTTCGAAGCAGATGTGGAAGAAGAAGATCGTCAGCGCGGTGATCGCGCGGACGCTGTCTACAAGTGAAACCGGTCGTGGCGGGCAACGACCGCCTCGACCTTGTGCCCGCTCATCGCCAGCCCCCCGGCGGCGCTTTGATCTGCCAAACGCGCGCGCAGCCAAACCGTTGCATCGGACCTGTAGTCAGCGGCGCTAGCGTGGCAGTCAGGTCGAACGGCACCCGGCAGGAGGCGTAGATGAAGCGTGCGCCGCTACTGGTGACAAGGCTCTGGCCCTGCGCTGGTGGGTCGATGCCAGTAAACAAGCCGTCTACCCCCAACCAACGCAACGCATAGTCGGGAGTCCACGAGCCGGCGCCGATCCAGACCGGTCTTCCCGTGTAGGCCGGGATATAGGCGCCGTCGACCGCCGTCGCCAGCACTCCCCCGGAGCCCGGTTGGCGTTCAATCCAACGCATCGCGTCGCGCTCGCCAGCGGTCAGGAAGAAGGCCTGCTGCCCGGCATTGACGGTGCCGCGCAGCTGATCGGCGCGGTAGAGCGTGCCTGGCAAGACCAACAAGCCAACGATGCCGATCGCCCAAAAGACCGGCAGCGGCCGCCCGCCGAGCCACCGCCGGACTGCAATCACCGCCAGAATCACAAGTGGCAGCGCCAGGCCCTGAAAGGCATGAAACGGAAACGTTCCGACCGGCAGATAGAAGATTATGAGGCCCGCAATCGGCCAGATCCGCAGCATCCAGTCACCGAAGTCCCGGGGAGCAATGCGGTAGGCAAAGAGCGCCGGCAGCGCCAGCGGCGCCAGCCCGACGACCGTCACCCACGATGGCCAGCGGCCGAAGTTATTGACAGCGTGAGCCAGCGCCCAAGCCGGATCGGTCTTTGACAGGACGAAGTAGTAGATCAGCGGCAGGGTGGTCGCTACCAGAACCGGCAACAGCAGCTTTGCTGAGCGCAGCAGCGCCGGCCGTGTCCGCCAATCGCAGGCCACCGATGCAGCAACAAGGACCAATGCGAATGTCGCCCCCTGCCACGGCTGCAGCCAGGCGACGAACAGTCCGGCCGTCGCGGCGATCACCAGCCAGCGCCGGTTGCCGCCGCGGCGCGCAAGTTCGAAGGCCAGCAGGCCGAGCGGCATGATGCCGACGCTGATCGCCGTGAACAGATAGCCCCACAGATAAGTGCCGGTCCAGAGCTCGCCGCTGATGAAGTCGAGATTGAACTTCGCAGCCGACTGCGGCGCCGCAGTCCAGCCAACAACGGCAGCGACCGGCGAAGCGAAAAAGAGTGCGCAGATGACAGCGACACGCCGGTCGCCGGAGCGCTTAAGGAAGCGCGCCGCGAACAGAAAGGCGCCGGCAAACAATGCGACGACCGCGACCGGCTTCCAAACGAGGTAGGCGAGCACGACGCCAAAGCCGAGCCGATGCAGCAGCCCAGAGATCAGCAGCCCAGGATGAACGAAGCTGTGCGGGCTTGGCGCGAGGTCGTAAAGATTTGCAGCGGCGCCGAACTGGCCGCTCTGGCGACCCCAGTTGACGTACTGCATCGGATCGATCACAAGCAGGCCGTCGGCGCCAGTTATCACGCCGCCCTGCGTCCAGACCCGCACCAGCAAACCGATCAGCGGCGCCAACGCCAGCGCGGCTAGCGCAGCGAGCACTAGCCAGTCGCCGCTGGCAAGTCGCAGACGACCCGATGCGGCGGCCGGCGCCGCTGCGCCGCTCACGGCGACATGGCTCGGTCGGGCGCAGCGCTGCCGCGCTGCGCTTCGGCGCGAACGTGCGCCCGCGCGGCCAAAAGTTCACGGATCACTGGAATCAGAATCTTTGACATCTGCAAGCGCGAGCCCTCACGGTCGGTCCAGACAATTCCTGTTTCCGCGATTCGGTAGCCAAGCGCCCGGGCCATCGCAATGGCTTCGGCGTCGTAGGTCCAACCATCAAGCGACAAGCGGGCAAAGACATCTTTAGCGGCCGGTGCGCGCCAAAGCTTGAAGCCGCAGAACAGGTCAAGCGTTGGCTCAGCCAAGATCGCCCTGCAGCATTGCTGGAAGCCGCGGCCGACAAAGCGCCGTGGCAGTGCTTGGCGCCGGCCCAGCTCAGCCCCCGGCGCGAGCCGCGAGCCAACAACCAGGTCAGCGCTCTCAAGCAGCTTAAGCATCTTCGGCAACGAGGCCAGCGACGGCGCACAGTCAGCGTCGCAGTGCAGAATCAGATCACCGCGGGCCTCGAGGATGCCGCGGCGAACGGAAAAACCTTTGCCCATGTTGGCGCTGTTCGTAAGCAACCTGATCTTCTCGCCGTCAAGCAACGCTGCGGCGCGCGGCGCGGTGGCGTCGCTGCTGGCATTGTCGATCAGCAGCAGCTCCCAGCTGTCGCCGCGAGCATCGAACCAGTCGCGCAGCGCAGCGACCGTGCCGCCGACTGCGCTCTCCTCGTTGAAGAGCGGCACAACAATTGAGTAGTTCGGCTCGGCCACGCGGGCCAGCCTATCGGCGACGAAGCGCACACTTGCACTGGATTGTGGCGGCCGACGTTAGGCTGTGCAGTCGATGATCACCCCGACGACCTGCGGAATCTGCCAGGGCGTGCTCGAACTGCGCTTCGCAGGCTCGATCACACCACCGCAGGCCGGCGACTTTGCGCCGACCTGCCATCGCCCCCGCGCCTACGGCGATCTTTACCGTTGCCGCGAGTGCGCGACTGTGCAACAGCCGTCGCTGCCTGAAGGGGTCGAGCTTGTTGACTTGTACCGCGAGATGGGCGACTCCGACTATCTGGCCGAGGAACGCGGCCGTCGCCTGACGTCAAACTGGCTGCTTGATCTGGTGGAGCGCCGCCGCGCACCGGGCCGACTGCTGGAGGTTGGCTGCGGCCACGGTCTGCTGCTTGATGAGGCGCGCCGCCGCGGCTGGGAAGTCCGCGGCCTAGAGCTGTCGGAGCGCTCAGCCAAGCACGGCCGCGATCGCTACGACCTGGATATCCGCGAGGAGCCGTTCGAGGCGTTGGGTAACGAGGAGGACGGCTGCTGGGATGCCGTCCTGATGATCGACGTGCTCGAGCACCTCGACGACCCGCGCGCGGCGATCGAACGGATCCGGAAGCTGCTGGCACCGGGCGGCGCCCTCTGCGTCGTGACACCCGACCCGGGATCGCTGACCGCGAAGCTCGCCGGCTCACGCTGGTGGGGCCTGCTGCCGGCCCATAGCTATCTGATTCCGCGCAAGACGCTGCGCGAACTGATCATCGGCCAGGGGCTGATCCTCAGCGACGACGTATCGTTGGTACGCAGCTTCTCGGCCCGCTACTGGGTCGACGGCTTCGCAGGACTAGCGGGGCCCGCTGCCGCCGCGGTCCGTCGCGCCGCCGCGAAGCTGCCACCGCAGCGCTCACTCGCAATTTCGCTAGGTGATGAGCGCGTGATACTGGCCGTCAACGAGCAGGTGCGCGAGCCAAACTCGCGGCTGGCAGCCGACCGTGACGGAGCCGACAACGTTCACGTGGTACTGCCCGCGTACCACGCCGCAGCGACAATCCCTCGCGTCGCCGCCGACCTGCCACTCGGTTCGTTCGATCGTGCGCTGCTGGTCGACGATGCCAGCGGCGACGATACAACCGCCGTTGCCCTGAGCGAAGGCTTCGAGGTGCTGCGCCACCCTGCCAATCGCGGCTACGGCGCTAACCAGAAGACCTGTTACACGCGCGCGATGCTTGACGGCGCCGATGTCGTCGTGATGGTTCACGCCGACCATCAATACGACGCCGCGCTAGTGACCGAGATGGTGCGTCCGATCATTGAGGGTCGCGCCGACGTCGTGATGGGGTCGCGACTGCTCGAAGACCGCGCGATCGCCGGCGGCATGCCGCGCTGGAAATGGATCGGCAACCGCGCCCTGACCTGGATCGAGAACCGTGCCTTCACGAAGGATTTTTCCGAGTACCACACCGGCTACCGCGCATTCTCGACCGACTTTCTTCGCTCAATCCCATTCCTCCGCAACAGCGACGGCTTCGTCTTCGACCAGGAGATATTCGCGCAGATCGTCGATCGCAACGCCCGCGTCGTCGAACTGCCGATCCCAACCCGCTACTTCCTCGAAGCGTCGAGTGTCTCGTTCCCCGCGTCGGTTCGTTACGGGCTCGAGACGCTGACCGTACTGGCCCGCTACCGCGTCGATGAGCGCCGCCGCCGCTGGACGTTGCTGCGCCGACCGGCGGTCGAGTTGGAACCGGCGGCGAGCGTTGCGCCCGACACTCGTCCGGTTCCCTAAGCCCGAATGGCACGCCTGCTGGTCGTATCCGCGGAGCCGATTGGCCGGCAGCTCGCAGGGCCGGCGATCCGCGCGCGTGAGCTGGCCCGCGCGCTTGCCGACCAGCATGATGTGACGGTCGCGGCGCCCGCACCGAGCATGATCGACGACGCACGGATCACCGTCGTTGAAGCGGGCTTTGTTGACTATGACGCGCTGGCAGCCGCGGTCGCCGTGGCCGACGTTGTCGTTGCCCAGTCGCTTCCGCCACGGCTGCTGTCAAAGCTGCCGTCGATCGGCACAACGCTCGTCGCTGACCTTTACAACCCAACGGTCTTCGAGGTACTTGAAGCGGCGCGCGATAAGCCAGTGGCAGCGCGGCGCCGACAGCAGCGCACCGTCACGCTGGCAGCGATCGCGCAGATCGCGGCGGCATCGCACGTGATCTGTGCAAGCGAGCAGCAGCGCGACCTCTGGCTCGGCCTGATGGCAGCCGAAGGGTTGGTCGACGTTGACGACTACGGGCGCGACCCGACGCTGCGCTCGGTGATTGACGTCGTCCCGTTTGGCCTACCGAGCGAGCCGCCACAACCCGATCCGCGGTCACCGATCCGCGCAATGTTTCCGGCGATCGCCGGGGACGAGCGGATTGTGCTTTGGGGCGGCGGCGTCTGGAACTGGCTCGACCCGGAGAGTGCGATAGATGCGATCGTTTTGATCGAGCAGCAGCGCGGCGCCGGGCCGCGCACGCACCTTGTCTTTATGGGCCTCGGAAGGCCGGGCGGCGACGACCTTGACGCGGCGCGCGCCGGGCAGAGGATGCTTGGTCATCTGGCACGCAGTGGCGTCGACGGTGATCTGGTTCACGTCAATCGGGGCTGGGTGCCCTACGACGAACGCGGCGGCTGGCTGCTGGACGCCGACATCGGCCTCAGCACGCATCACGATCACCTTGAAAGCCGGTTCGCCTTTCGCACCCGGATGCTCGACTACATCTGGGCCGGACTGCCGATCGTCGCAACGCGCGGCGACACGCTCTCTAATCTCGTCGAACGCAGCGGCCTCGGCCTGACTGTGCCGCCGGAGGACTCCGACGCACTCGCACACGCGCTGAGCGCGCTACTTGATGACGACACGCGGCTAGCTGCGGCGCGACTCGCCAATGAGCAGCTTGCGCCACAGATGACTTGGCAGACGGCAGTGGCGCCGCTTAGCGCGATCTGCAGCGGCGAGCAGGCAACCGGCAGGCCGCAGCGCGGCGCGCTTCGCCGGGCGACACTGGCGCAGTACCCGCCGCTGCTGGCCGAGACCCATGCCACCGACGGTCTGCGCGGCGCTGCTGGCCGCGCCTGGCGCAACCTACGTCGCGCGATCACCCCCGGCAGCTAGATGACCAGCGACGCCACGTCAAATAACGGCAGGATCACCCGCGCCGGCGCGAAGATCGGGCTCGATCCGTTTGAGCTGCTCTGCCTGCTTGCGCTAATCGCCTTGGCGTTCGCGCCGCTGATCGCGTTGGCAAGTAAAGGCCGCGTGCTGTCCGGCGCCGACGGCTTTTTCGCAACCGACCAGATGCAGTACCTGACGTGGATCCGCGAGGCCGGTAACCACATCCTGATCGGCAACCCTTGGGATCTAGCGCCCGGCGCGCGGCGCTTCCTCCACCCCGGCTTCCTGCTCAGCGGGCTGATCTACCAGTACCTCGGCGTGCCGCTGGCGCTCAGTTACCTGCTGTGGAAGCCGGTCGCAATCGGTGTCACGTTCGTCGGCTGCTTGCTCTATGTCCGCCGCCTCGTCGTTGGCAAGGGGGCGCAGCACACGGCGCTCGTGCTGGCGCTCTTCACAGTGATGCCGGCCGTCGCGATCGTCGCCTGGAGCGGCTGGGGCGGCAAGCCTCGCACCTACACGTTCGGCTTCATCTCAGGCGAAATCTGGTCGGCTCACTACCTCTGGGGGTACCTGTTCACGGCGATTGCCGTATTCATGATCCCGCTGGTGCTGCTGGCGCTGGAACGCTGGCGGGAAAGTCGTCGCCCAACGCTGCTGATCGCCTGCGCCCTGGCCGCCCTGGTTGTCACATGGCTGCAGCCGTGGCAGGGCGCCGAGCTTGCGGCCATCGTCATCGCGGTTGAGCTGCTGCGCGCGCTGCCGAAGCTCGGCCGCCGGCGCCCCTCCTGGCTGATGATCTTCGTAATCGGCGGAGCAGCGGCGCTGCCAGCGATCTACTACTTTTGGCTGTCGCGCGTCGATCCGGGCTGGAAGCTTGCCGGTGAGGTAAACCGGGCCGGCGCTCAGGCGCTCTGGGCCTGGCCATGGTGGGCTGTGATTCTTTGCCTACTGCCACTTGCGTTGCCGGCGGCCTTCGCCTACCGACTGAAGACGCCGAGCTGGCAGGACGTCGCAGTGCGCGTCTGGCCGCTGGCGATCCTCGCCGTCTACCTCGCACCGACCGGCACATTCCCCTACCACAGCTGGCAGGGACTGACGCTGCCGCTGGCGATCCTCGCGGTGATCGGTGTGCGCAGCCTGCCGATCCGCACACCAACTTGGCTGGTCGTGATCGCAGTTGCGCTAATGATTGTGCCAGGAACGGCGCACAAGATTGATACCTTCCTCCACAGCGTCCGTTCGGCAGCCGACCCCTATTGGGTATTCCCGGGGGAGATCAAAGCATTTGACGCATTGCAGGCCGATCCCCGCCCCGGCGGCGTGCTCGCCCCGAGTTACTCAAGCCTCTTGATTCCACCACGAACCGGCCGTGAAACCTACGTCGGCCCATTCTCCTGGACCCCCGACTGGTCGGCGCGGGCAACGCAGGCAAACGATCTGTTCGAAGGCCGTTTGACCGGCGGCGACGGTCGCGCCTATGTGATCGGCTCACGCGCCCGCTGGCTGTTCGCCGACTGCCGTCCTCTCGACCTGCCCGCGCTCTATCGAACGATCGCACCGCTACTGGCAGGTCCGCCGCAAAAGTTTGGCTGCGCAACGCTGTACGAGCTTAAGTACCGACCTGCGATGAGGCAGGCTGCCGGCCTGCCGGACGCTTGAACATGCGGCCGCGCGGGCCGCGCGCCCTCGCCAACGCACCCGGCTGGTTTGTGCCACTGCTGCTGTTCGCTGGCGGCCTGCTGCTGTCGGGGCTGACAATCCTCAATGGCGTCCAGCCAAACGACGAAGGATTGATGCTGCAGGCGGCGGCGCGGATCGCCGACGGACAGGTGCCCTACTCCGACTTCTGGTGGTACTACCCGCCTGGCCAGCCATACCTGCTTGGCGCGCTGACGACGGCACTGGGACCTTCGTTGCTGTGGTGGCGGATCGTTCGACTGCTGGCCGACGCCACGGTCGCGCTGCTGGCTTGGAAGCTGGCGCGGCGCCGTAGCGGCCCCTATATCTCTCTGGCGGTCTGGCTGATCAGCATCTGCGCGATGGCCTTCCCCGGCGGCCCCCACCCCTCACCGCTGGCGCTTGTCTTCGCACTCGGCGCTCTGCTGCTTTTTGAGCGACGGCCGCTCTGGGCCGGCCTGCTGGCAGGCCTCTGCCTCGTCTGGCGGATCGAGTTTGCCGCCTACCTTGGCGTCGGTGTAGTGCTTGCAATCGCCTTCAGCACTGCCGCGCCACGCCAGCGTGCGCGCCAAATCACGGCGTTCGTCGCAGCCGCTGGCGGCGTCGCAATCGCCCTCTATCTACCGGTCGTGCTGATGGCCGGGGCCAGGCAATCATGGCAGCTGCTGGTCGTCTATCCGATCAAAGACTTCTCCGACTACCAGAGGCTGCCGTTCCCACGCCTCTACGACGGCGCCGTCTCGGGCTTCAACGACTGGGCCGGCGGAGTCTTGCCGTTCTACCTGCCGATCGCGCTGCTGATCACGTTCGCGCTCGCCGTAGCGACGATTGCTGTCGTTTTCAAACGTCAACGCGACTGGCCGCTGCTTGCCGTCGTCACCTTCTCTATCGGCATGGCTCATTACATGCTGGTGAGGCCCGATTACTTCCACACCGCGCCACTGACGATCTGCGTCGCAATCGTCGCCGCACTGGCGATCGGCGAGGCCCGCGCAGCGCAAAGCGGCCGCAGCGTCCGCCGCACTCTCACGCTGACCGGCGCCGCTGCCCTGACGGCCGCGCTGCTGCTGCTCAGCGCTCAGGGCCTCGGCCGGCGCTGGCTGCAAGTCACGGAGCCGGTCGTCGCTTTGACGACGCCGGTTGCCAAGCCGGTCCGCGCGCCGGCGGCGCAGGCAATCCCGCTCGACAATGCCGTTCGCTACGTCAAAGCGCACAGCGCACCAAACGACCCGATCTACGTCGTCGGCCGCCGCGCCGACATCACAACTGCGGGCGCGCCGCTGATCTACGTTCTCGCCCAGCGGCGCAACCCGACCCGCTATGACATCGCCGCTCCCGGCGTTCTAACGAGCGCCCCGGTTCAGCAGGAGATCGTCGGCGATCTGGCCCGCACCAAGCCGCCACTGATCGTTCGCTGGGATTCGCCAAGCACGGCAGCGCCGGAGCCAAACCGGGCCGGCCGTTCCTCCGGCGTGCGAATTCTCGACCGCTACATAGCCGCCGAGTACCGGCAGGTCGCGCGTTACGGCGACTGGATTGTGCTCGGCCGCGTGCCGGCGAGCTGAGCCTCGAGCTCAGTGCGCCAGCGGCGCAGCGCCGACGGAGTCGGCGCAATCCGTAGTGAGCAGCAGAGGTAGCCGCCCCACGCGCCAGCGCCAATCAGGGCGATTGGCAGTAGCGCCCAGCCGGTCGGCAGCAGCACCGCGGCGCCAGCCGCGGCCGCGCCGGCCGCCAGCGCAAACAGCACCGCCCAGCCGCCGGCGCCCAGCACCGAGCCGAGTGCTGCGCTCGGAGCTTCGGGCGCGTAGACGGCGAACCGCAATGCAAACCAGCCGCCGGCGATGAGGTAGGCGACCAACGTTCCGAGGACTACGCCGGTCGCGCCAAAGGCGATTGCCAGCGGAACGGTCAGGAGCAGGTTGAGGGCGATCAGGACAAGGGCAAGCCGCGCCTCTAGGCCGGCCCGGCCGGAGGCCCGCAGGTAAACGGTACGAACGCCAAAGAGCAGGTTCGAGCCGTAAGCGGCGACAAGCATTGCCGCAAACCCGCCGGCCAGCGCAAAGCCGGCGCCGAGCCAGCCTTTGATCAGCGACGGTGCGACCGCGACGCCAATCAGCGAACCGCCCAGCGCAGCTTTCAGCCAAAGGCGGTCGAGCAGCTCAAATAGCCGCGCTAGGTCGGCCTGACTCTGAGGCTGCTGCAGCTCCGCGAAGCGGTTGAAGATCGGCACCAGCGGTGCAGCGGCAACGAGCCGGCCCGACTCAGCCAGCTGCGACGCGATACCAACCTCGCCGACAACCGCCGGCGGGGCGACGAAGCCGGCAACAACCCGGTCGCTTTGGCCGTTGATGATCAACGACGCGACCGACAGCTGCAGGCGCGCAGAGAGGCCGCCGATTACGACGACGTCCTCGCCGCTAACAAGGCCCGGACGCACACGAAGGCTGCCGACGACAAGCGCAGCGCGGGTAAGAAGCAGGACCAGCTGCTGCACGATCACGGCCCAGCCGAGCTGTGAAAGGGAGACATTGGCGCCGACCAGCAGGACGATTGCCGTCAGGTAGCCGACTGAGCCGAGCGCGGCCGTGACGGCGATTCCGCTGAATCGCCCCTGGCCCTGCAGCAGGTTGGCGACCGCTGCCATCGCCAGCCCGAGCGGCACGGCAAGGCCAACAATTCTCAGCAACTCGGTCGCCTGAAGCTCGAGCGCAGCCGGGAAGTTAAACAGGCCGGCGATCTGCGGCGCCAACAACTCGATCAACGCGGCCGCCAGCAAGCCCAGCGCAAGGTAGAACAGCAGTGCGGTCCAGAAGACGCGAGCCGCACCGCGCTCGTCGCCCGCGGTCCGCGCGGCTGCCACATGGCGCTGAATGGCCGGCGCCATCCCGGCCTCAACGATGCCGACGTAGATCACGATCGCCATCGAAATGGTCCATACGCCGTAGGCCGCTTTGCCAACGTGATCGATGATCATCGGCGTCGCAATTAGCACGGCGCCGATACCGATCAGCGCCGTGAAAACACTGGCGCCGATATTTCGCTGGACCGTCCTCACCGCGTCAATCCTACGCGCGCTGGTAGAACAAGAGTCATGGGAGCCTTTCGAGACCGCGCTGTGGCGCTGTTGCCACTGCGTCTGCGCCGGCCGCTCGGCGAGCAGCTTCGCCGACGTCAGGATCGCCGAAGCTGGTGGCTTGGCCAGCGCCACGAGTACAAGCTGGCGGCCGACTACCTTGGCGGCTTGCGCGGCGTTGAGATCGGCGGCAGCGCCCATAATCGCTTCCCGGTTGAGGCAATCAACATCGATCGCTACGCCGAGATGGACACGATCTATAAGGCAGAGGAACGTCGCCTGTCAGGGCAGGCACTGGCAGTTGATGTCGTCGCGCACGGCGACGACCTGCCGCTCGACGACAAGTCGGTCGAGTTCGTACTCGCCTCTCACGTGATCGAGCACTTTCCTGATCCGATCAAGGCGCTGCTCGAGTGGGAAAGGGTTGCCAGTCGCTACATCTTCCTCGTCGTACCGCACCGTGACCGGACTTTCGACGCCGACCGTCCGCTGACGCCGATTGACGAGCTGGTCGAACGCCACGCCACCGGCTTCAGTTCGGAAGAGGACCGCCACTGGTCGGTCTGGAGCTGCGAGTCGTTCGTTGAGCTCTGTGAACGGATTGGCCTACGCGTCGTTGAAACAGAGGACCCCGACCTGAAGGTCGGCAACGGCTTTGCTGTCGTGATCGCAACCGGCCCAGAGCTGCGCGCCGCTGTTACGACCGACTGACAGAAGCAGTCAACTGTTCATCAGCGGCAATCACGGCGCCGGCCATTAGCAGCGCGATCAGGCTGAGTGCCGGCATCTCCCAGTCCCAATCGAGCCCCGCATGGACGGCGAAGGCGCCGAGCGTGGCAAGCGCGCCGGCGCCGGCGGCGCGATCGGCGCGATGCACGTTGCGCCCCGCCCAGGCAACGCCGCCGATCAGCAGCGCCAGCGCCAATAGCCCAAGCAATCCCAGTTCGGCTGCCGTCTCGATATAGAGCGAATGGGCATCGAGCGCAGGATCCAGGATTGTCCGCTCTCGGCGCCAGACAACACGAAATGAGCTTGAACCGTCACCCGCCAATGGGGCGTCAACGAACATCCCGCCGGCGACATTCCAATAGGAGTAACGGTTGCTCTCGAATGACGTTAGGCGACGCGTGTCTGCGCCAAATCGCGGCTGGCCGTTGCTGCTTCCATCGCCGGCTGCGACGGCGATGAAGGCCACTAGCAGCACGGCCCCCAAGCCGGCTGCCAGCGCCCTTGGCGCCGACAACTGCTTGTCGCCAGCGAGCTCCCCCCAGCTGCGGCCAACGACCACGACCACGCAAACAACAAGCGCCAACACACCGATCATCACCAGTCCCTGCTGCTCGCGTGAGGCTGCGCCTCCGGCCAGCGCGCGGAACGACGGCAGAAACGCAGCAACGGCCGACACTGCGATGCCGCCGCCGAGGCCGACTAGGACAACACGGAGCTGCCGCGACTGGCGCGTCAGCGCGATCAGCAAAATTACGCCAACAGCAACTGCCAGCAAGGCTCCGCGCGAGAAGGTCAGGTAGACGCCGAGGCCGAGCGGCACGGCGGCAGCTATTCCCACGGACTGTTGCCAACGCGCGCGCGTCGCGTCGCCAGCGATCCGCAGCGCCAGAATGAAGCCGATCGCGGCGAGCATTCCACTGGCGTTCCAGTAGGTCAGCGGCTGCTCGAGCCGCCCCGCCGCCGATTGGCTGGCCGCTTCGTTGACAAGGCCAGGCAACAGTCGCGCCGCCAACGCGTAAAGCGTCACCAGCAGTGCGCCGCAGGCCAGCGCCGCCTCGGTCAGCCGCAGCCCGAAGCGGCCACGCAGCAGGGCGATTGCCGCAATCAGCATCCCGAGGTAAAGCAGCAGCCGCTGAAGGTCCGACTGGGCGGCGCTGCGCAGCGGCGCCCAGAGGATCGACAGCCCGACGAGGATCGTCAGCGCCAGCAGCCCGGCCAGCGCAGCGCGGCCCGGTCGACGCTTCGGTAGCGGGTTACCAACCAACCAAACGCTCAGCGCGACGATCAGCCAGACGACAACGCCGGCGACCAGTCGTGCGCCGGCGAAGTAGCCGCCTGAGAAGAAGGCAATAGCCGTCGGCATCGCCAACAGAATGGCGACAGCAGATAGGCGAAGAATCGCGAGCATCGGGCGCGAGCGTAGTGAAACGCGAACCTTTGAGCCGGCAAGCGCATACCATCGGCGGATGGTCGCACGCACCGCCGGAAGATCAACAGGCGTCCGGGTCCTGCTCTCGGCAGCGGCGCTGCTGATCGCCGGTTGGCTGCTCGTCAGCTGGCAGGGTGAGCGACTGCAGACACAAGGGTTCCAGCTGCTCGGTCAACAGCCGCCAAATACTGCCGCCGCGATCGATCGCTTTGAACGGGCGCGGCTGCTCAGCGTTAGCCTGCAGCCCGATCAGTCCATCGCCGCGGCCGTATATCTGAGCGGTGATCAGCTCGGCGCCGAGAACCAACTACGGGCACTGCTAGTGCGCGAGCCAGAGAACTGGCCCGGCTGGCTGCTGCTTGCTAACTGGCTACTTGCCGACGACCCCGTCGCGGGCAGGCAGGCGCTCGAGATCGCCGACCGGCTCGACGGCCGCATTACCGACCGGTAGCCCTGGCCGTCAGGAGCGCGCGCGCGGCGCTCTTACCAGACCGCGGCCTCGCACACGACGAGCAGAGGCACGACGGCTTGCAACGGCAGCCCTCTCTGGCCCGTCGCTAACGGTCTGTTCGACGACAGCCGCAAACTCTTGCGCAAAACGCCCGGTGCTGAAGTGATTGGCCTGCGCCACGCAGTCGTCTGTACTAAACGCGGCGGGATCGAACTCTTCAAGCACTCGGCAAAGCGAGGCCGGGTCCGGCCGATCGAAGAACAGACCGGTGCGGCCGTCAATAACGGTCTCAAGCAATCCGCCGGCGCGCAGCGCGATCACCGGCCGGCCCGAGGCCTGCGCTTCGACCGCGGCAATCCCGAACTCCTCCGTCGCAGCAACAACCAGCGACTGGGAACTGCGCAGCAGCCGCTCCGCCTCACTGTCGCTGACCCGTCCAGCAAAGCGCACAGTTGGGCCGGCAAGCCGCTGCAGGCGGCGCGAGTCCGGACCATCGCCAGCCACAATCAGCGGCAGGTTGAGGCGGCTGAAGGCGCGGACAACAACCTCTACCCGCTTGTGGGCAATCAACTCGGAGAGAACAAGATGATGATTGCCGACCGGGCCGGGCGAGAAGCGGTCGATCTCGACCGGCGGGTAGACCACCGAAGAGTCGCGCGCGAAGTAGCGCTCAATCCGCTGCTGCGTCGTCTTCGAGTTCGCGACGTAGGCGTCAACCCGCTGCGCAGCGATGAAGTCCCACTGACGCCACCGGTGCATCACCTGTGCGAGCGCTGGACGGACGACAAAGTTGCGCGCTTCAAGAGTTGCCTCGCGTTCCGTCCAGGCGTAGCGGAACGGGTTGTGGCAATAGCAGACGTGAACCGCATTCTCATCTGGGATTACACCGTGCGCCCAGGCCGATGAACTGGAAATGACGAGGTCGTAGCCGCGCAGGTCGAGCGACTCAATCGCAGTCGGATAAAACGGCAGCAACGGGCGAAAGTTGCTGGCCGTCGGACGGAGCCGCTGAAGACCTGAGGTGATCACATTGCGGTCGCTGAATCGTCCTTGCGTTCCTCGCTCGTCGTAGACGGCAGTGAAGAGATCGGCCTGCGGAAACATCGCGCAGAGCTGCAGAAAGACACGCTCGGCGCCGCGCAAATCAAGCAAGAAGTCGTGAACGAGCGCCACGCGCAGGTTCTGTGCAGCAGGAATCGAGTGCATCGGTTCAGCCAGACTACCGCCGCAGCGATCGCGAAGCGCGATGCAGCATTCGCGGGCCGATCATCTAGGTTCCCCAGTTGATGCGCGTTGCGATTGATGCCCGACAGCTCGGACAGGGCCGAGGGATCGCAAGATACCTCGAAGAGATGCTGACCGCGCTGGGCCAGCTTGAGGGAGACGACCACTGGCTGGCTGTGGTCCCGGCCGACCGCGTGGTCAAGCTGCCTGCCGGGATCGAGCTGCGGCGGACGCGGCGTTCATCACGAGCCCTTTACGGTGCCGCTGCGCTGACCGGCAGGCCGCGACTTGAGCGACTGGCCGGCGGCGCCGACGTCTGCTGGCTGCCGGCACCGGCACCGGTCGCCGTCGGTCGGCGAACACCGTACGCGCTGACCGTCCATGACCTTTCTTTTGAGACTTCGCCGGGCGACTTCACCGCCTACGAGCAGCGCTGGCACCGACTTGCGCGGCCGGCGCGGCTTGCCGCGCGCGCCGCGGCCGTTGTCGTTGACAGCGAGGCAACGGGCGCGGCGATTGAGCAGGCAGGTTGGCCGGTTGAGCCGCAGCGGATCACTCTGATCCGGGGCGCACCCTCGACTGCGCTGACCGCCGCGGCAGAGCTCGACAGCGCGAGCAACCAAAGCCCCTACCTGCTCTACGTTGGCGCGCTGGAACCGCGCAAAGGGATCGCCACTCTGGCGGCAGCGATCCCAGCGGCGCGGCGTGCCGGCCTGACGGCGCCGCTGATCGTCGTTGGCGAAGGGCGCGACAGCGCGCTGCTCGAAGGCGTAGCTGGCGTCAAACTGGTTGGCCGCCAGAACGACGCTGAGCTGTCGCGCTGGTACGCAGGCGCCATCGCGCTCGTCCTGCCGTCGAATCTCGAAGGATTCGGCTTGCCGCCGGTCGAAGCCGCCAGCTACGGCGTCGCCAGCGTCGTCAGCGACCTGCCGGTGCTGCAAGAGACGCTCAAAGGCGCCTGTTTGACCTTCCCGGTCGGCGACGCCGATGCGCTGGCCAAGGCGCTGGTGCTGATCAGCGGCGACGCGCCACTGCGCGAGCGGCTCGGCGCTGAAGCAGAAGCGGCCGTCTCGACGCTCTCATGGGACCAATCGGCGATCCAGCTGCGCGCCGTGCTGGCCGAAGCAGCGGAGCGCAGCCGATGAGTTTTTCTATCTGCATTGTGTTGCACAACTCGGCCGCCGAGCTGGAGCGGCTGCTGGACTCGATCGACACCCGGCTGGCCGAGCGGCCGCAGATCATCTGTGTCGACAGTGGCTCTCACGACGACGGCGCCGAGCTTGCCAAGCGGCGCGGCTGCGAAGTGATTGTGATGGAAGGCAACCCTGGCTTTGGTGCAGCCAACAATGCTGCCCTGGCGCTGGCCAGAGAACCGGTGACGGTGCTGCTCAACCCCGACTGTCTGCTGCTCGACGACGGGCTGGAGCGGCTCGTGGCTCTAGCCGCCGGCCAGCGCGCGCTGCTGGCGCCGCGGCTGCTCAACGACGACGGCAGCCTGCAGCGCAGCGCCCATCCACTACCGGCAGGGCGCGGCGGCTACTTTGCGGCGCTCGGTCTGCAGCGGTTGCTGCCCGGCCGCCTGCGCTGCCGCATTGAGCCGTACCGCTCAACCGGCCCGGTTGTGGTCGGCTGGGCGATCGGCGCCTGCCTGGCGGCGCAGACGAGCCTGTTGACGCTGCTCGGCCCGTTCAACGATCGCGATTTTCTGTTCAGCGAGGACCTCGACCTCTGCCTGCGTGCCCGTGCGCTGGCGGT
This sequence comes from Solirubrobacteraceae bacterium, assembly GCA_039745115.1. Classification (GTDB taxonomy): domain Bacteria; phylum Actinomycetota; class Thermoleophilia; order Solirubrobacterales; family Solirubrobacteraceae; genus F1-60-MAGs163. Next base: position 156,616 of record JBCJRT010000002.1, on the reverse strand, counting down.
GCCAACGCTCTTTGATCCATCGGTCACGCTTGTCCACAGCGGTGCGCACACCAGCGACGATCTCCCCGATCTGCAGCGGGCAGAGCTGCAGGCGCGGCGACGGCGCGAGGTGATCGAGGCGCAGCTCGGCGAGGATGCCTTACGGCGCGATGACCGCACGCAGGCGCTGACCTTCAGGCTGCGCGCCTTGCTTGGCCGCCAGCGACGACGGAACCTGCTGATGCTGCGCTCTCTGCGCAGTGCTCAGAACAGATCGAGCTGAGGAGCGTCGTCGTCGGTTGGCTGCGCAGTCGCCGGCTTCGTTGGCTGCGACGCAGGGGCGACCGCGCCGGCTGCATCTCTCTGCCGCGGCGGGCCTAGCGCAACCAGCTCCGCCAGCCGCGCGAAATCCTCGCGCAGCAGCTCCAGGTTTGGACGCCGGTAGAGCGCCGCGGCGGGGTGAAAGACCGGTAGCAGCCGTACCGTTCTCGAACCTATTGTGCATACCTCGGCCTGCCCGCGGACCGCAGTAATCGCCTCGTCTGAGCCGCGCAGCAGTTTCGTCGCGAAGTTGCCGAGCGTCACAACGACGATCGGTTCGACAAGCTCAACTTGACGCTCGAGGTAGCCGGAACAGTTGGCGATCTCCTCACTTCGGGGGTCGCGGTTGTCGGGCGGCCGGCACTTCAGAACGTTGGTGATGTAGACCTGCTCGCGTTCTATCCCGACCCCGGCTAGCAGCTGATCGAGCAAGCGGCCGGACGCGCCAACAAACGGGACGCCCTCGCGGTCCTCGCTCGCGCCCGGCGCTTCGCCCACGAACATCACCTGGGCGTCAACACTGCCGCTACCAAAGACGACCTGCGTACGGTGGGCGACAAGCTGCGGGCAGCGCTGACAGATCGAGGCCTCAGCCCGAAGTGCCCGTTCCTCGGCGCCGCGGCGGTCACGACTCATCGCGGCGCGCTCTCGACCAGCCAACGCTATCAACGACCGCAGCGACGACGACAGCGGCCATCGCCAGCGCAGCGAGCCAGTGCTCGGCCATGTGATCGAGCGGGTAGTCGAAATTGATCCCCCGAGCGTCGCTGTTTGGGTTGATGACGTACAGCACGGCGACGGCGATGATTGCCGCGACGGCAAGCCGGTAGAGCGCTGTCGCGGACCGCGAACGGGGCCGATCATCCGGCAACCGTTGGTCGTTCGGCAGCGACTGTGAGCCGACGATAAGACTAAATCCCTTGCGTGTATTCAGCGTAACCTCGGTCGACGATGCTTGTGGCACTGGCGCTTGGGCGCGGCGGCCACGTCGGCGGCGCGCGGCAACCAGCAGCATCACGACGATCAGCGCTGCAGCGAGCGCCGACAACCAGTACGCGATCGTTGCGTAGCGCTGCGGTCCGAAAGCGAACCGCGCAGCAGCACAGGAACGTCCGTCAATCCGCCAGCCATTTGCGAAGCCATCAATCTGCTTTGGCGCACCAAGCTTGCGTTCATTGCCGGCGCCATCGGTGCACCACGCCTGCCAGCCCGGTGAATAGCTTTGACCGAGCACCAACCAGCCGCTGCCGTTGAGTGTCACTTTGCCCGCCGGCGAGATTCGAGCGGCCGGTGGGCGTGAGCTCGGGGCTGCCTGCGGCGCGCGACTGTGGAGGCGCAAAGCGTCGATAGCAAAGATCGAACCTGGCCGTTGGACAACTAGATTGGCCCCTTCCCTCAGCCGCAACGGTGGTGATCCTGAGCACGAAGCTGCAGGCAATGCGGCGCCAGCGTCGAGCGATCCCAGGTCGCCACTCACATGAAGGCCGACCCGCCCTGAAGGGCCGCTAACCGAGGCCGCATCACAGCCGCTGGCAAACCGGCCATGTCGGCGCGGCGCGGCGACCGGCAAGCCGGGGACGACGATCTCGCTCAGCGCCACCGAACGCGGCACGCGCGCGCCGCGGCGCGTTCGCGGCAACCGTGCAGTCGCGCGGATCGTGATCTTCAGAGAGCGGGTAACAAGCGTCGTCGGCAAGCGGATCAGGCCGTCCTTGCGAACCCTCAAGTCAAAGCCACCCGCAGGCGTTGCGACGGTCGCGCGGGTCACCCTCAGGTAGCGACCTGGGCGCGGCTGCAGCCAGAGCCGTCGCAGGCTGATCGGCGCGCTACCGCGCCATCTGATCCACGGATTATTGACGAAGCTGTACTCAGCGACCCAAGCGGTCCGCTTGTCGTGATCGAAGGCCGACGAAGCACGGTTGATCGGTAAGCCCTCAAAACGCGCTGAACTGGTGAACCGATTCGCTGAGGACATTCCGGCAAGTTGGTCAATTGCCGCATCATCGGCCTGCGGCGACACGGAAGCCCAGCCAGACGGCCTGAAGGCGCGCGCCGCTGGCAACTCGACCAGCCGCCGCATCCCTTGCTCGGCGTCGACCATGTCAAGCGGGTCAAATGAAAGCGCCGACCCCGTCGCTTTGCCGGAGCGCCGAGGGAAGTCGGCAGTCACGCGCTCAGTGACAATGTCGAAGGCGGAGGCCGACAGCTGCATGCCGCTGGCGAGCGTCGCCAGTCTGGTCGGCAGCCGCAGCGCCTCCGTTACACGCAGCCCCGGGATCTGTACCTCGTCGAGCCCGCCAGCGGTTACACCGAAATAGCTGGTGCGTCCCGGCAGCCGCAGCCTCAGCGTTCGTAGCTTTGCACTGTCCAGCACAATCCGGTTCCAGCCCCCGTGCAGCCGGACGGCCTTCTCGGCGCCACCATTAACGCTTAGCTGCAAGCGCCGGGTCAACGTAACGGCGTCGTTGTGCGGACGAACCCTGATCGCCCGTACCGGCCGCGGCCGATCAAGGGTGAGCTCGATGTAACGCTTCGACGAGTCCCTCTCCTGCGTAACCCACGATGTCGTCAGATCTCCATCAAGCGCGGCATACGGACGATGCTCAGGGAAGAGCGTGAAACCGGGAATGACGGGCGAGAAGAGCGCCGTCAAGCCGCTGTACACAGCAACCGTGCGACCCGCATCGCCAAGCGCTGCAAACGGGTTGTAATCAGGGAATTCGCGGCTCAGCGGGTCGGTGGCGCCAAGAGTAGGCCCGGTGTTTGTAGTCAACTTCGCGACGAGCACGCCGCGTCGCCGGTTGGAGTCGGTGAACGTAAGCGTAGGTCGCTCGGCGAGCAGCGCTCGCAACGAGCCCTTGTTGAGATCGGCGGCGTAGAAGCTCGCCTTCGTCGGGTCGAGCGCACCGACGGCCGCCATCGCGATCACCCCCTCGGCATCACCATCGACGACAGCCGGCGCCTGTGCGCTGTGCACGCGACTGATTCGCGGATAAGCTGGCTTCGGCGCGGCGTAAGCGCGCACCTGGGGCAGCTTCACCGCAACACCGCCACGATCCGGTGGCGGGCTGAAGGAAGCCACCGGCCCGAAGCTCGCCGCAGCCTTCTCGAATCCAGGCTGCTCGGCCAGTACCGCGGCGGCACGGGCCGGGTCGAGCGCCTCGCCACGCTGCGGCGACGAGTCCGCGGCGACCAGAACCCGGCCAACACCCATCAGCTGCAGCAGCGGAGGCAGCTGTCCTGGCGTCAGCCGCCCCTGCTGAATCCGTGCGTCGACACTGTCGAGAAGCTGCGCCGCCGACTCGGTCGCCGGCCGCGCAATCTGCCGCACCAGCACCGGCTTGGCTGATAGACCCGGGACCACTGAGTTCTGCGTGCCGCCCCACGTGTACCAGCCAAACAGGTCGCCGGGCACAACCGCAATCCGTGTATCGGCTGGCGTCGTCCGCTGAGCGTCGGCTATTGCCTGAACCCACGGGGTTGGCACGGAAGCGAAGAAGAGCCGTGGATCGATTGCGTTGCCGGCCCAGAGCGGTCGACCCCAAAACAAGACCAGAGCGCCCAGCAGCACAATGAAGACTGCAGTCAGTGGCCAGACAGCCCGACGCGCACCGTTGAGTTGAAGTTTAAGCCCTTTTAGTTGGTCAAAGAGGCCGCCGAGGCCGGCGCCAGCAAGGCAGGCCAGTGCTAGCGCGGCAAGCGGCGCCGCCTTATAGGTCGTCCGCAGGAACTGCAGCGGCCCGGCCGAGTAGTAGAGGTCGGTGATCGTTCCACCCCAACCACTGGACTGCGGGAAACCAAGCGACATTGTCAGAACGGCGAGCGACAGCAGCAGGGCGAAGAATGTTGCGTAGCGCCAGCGCCGCAGCACAAGAATGCTGGCGACCGCGATTGCCGGTACGGCGAAGGTCGCGAGGATCGTCGGCGCGCTCAGCAGGTAGCCAGCGATCGCCGGCAGCTGCGGGGCCGGGTCCGGGTAGCCGCTGATGTAGCCAACCCAGTAGCCGAGCAGGCGCAGTGACTCCGAGGCGCTCGGCGTGTGAAAAATGGCCGCAGCGTGTTCAGTGAACGTAAGGTAGTTAGCTCCGTAGAGCGCCTGCGCGATCACCGGCACGATCCACCAGAGCGAGGTGATCGCACCGAGCAGCGCCGCCCTCCAGCCAAATGCCAGCACGGCGCGCAGGCCCGGCCCGGTGGCGGCTTCGAATAGACCAAGCAACACGATTGCCGCGAGCAGCCAAAAGACGACGGCGGCGTTTAGCCCACCGCCGGCCGCCGCCATCAGCAGCGCGACGGCTGCCGCAGCTACCCAGTCACCGCCGCGGGCGATCCCTCGTTGCGTCCAGAGCAGCATCCACGGCAGCAGAGCGGCCGCCAACAGCCACGATGTACCGCGATTTAGCCCGATCGTGATGAACGGTCCGGTGATGTAGATCAGCCCAGCGATGAAGGCCGCGCTTTGCGTGCGAGCCGGCAGCAGCCGCTCGAGCAGCCGAACGACGCCCCAGGCACCGATCGCAAGGATCCCGGCGATCCAGAAGCGTTGCACCAGCCAAACCGGTAGGCCTAGGGCGTCACCGAGCGCAAAGAACGGCCCCATCGGGAAGAGATAGCCCACGAATTGGCTGGCTTGGATGTGCCCGAGGTCGATTGTCGAAGTCCACAGGTTGGCAACCTGCGAGAAAAGACGACCAGGATCGGTAATCAGCTCAATCCGCTGGTCGCTAAAGCGACTGTGCGGGCGCTGCCAGAACGAGATCACGACGGCAACCGCGCAAAGCGCAAGCGGAGCGAACAGACGTCGCTCCGACAGTCGTCGCCCGATTCCCATAACCGGCGATGATACGGAAGCTATCGCCGGACCCCGGGTGCTGCTGACCGCTGCCACAGCGGCGCCGCAGTTATGCTCGCTCGGTGTCGTCACCAAACGCCGTGAGCAGCCCGCAACCGACGGGCGAATACACCCCTCCCGGCCCACTCTCGCGGCTAATCCAGTCGACCCGGGAGCACGGTCCGGTGGCGACTGCGCGCAGCGCCGCTGGATGGAGTCTCCGATTTGCAGGCGGCCCAGCCGTCGCCCGCCGTGTTCGCGGCGCACGTAGCTTCGAGTTCGGCGGCGTCCGGTTCGACTACTGCGACGACTGGCATAACTGGACCTGGCTCAGTGAACGTGCGGTCGAAATTCCAATCGCGGCCGCCGCCCTGCAATCCGTAGATCCTGACCGAACAATCGAGGTGGGCGCCGTCATGAGCCACTACGGCTATAGCGCCCACCGCGTAATCGACAAGTACGAGCAGGGCGAAGGGATCGAGCAGATTGACATCTTTGACCTGCCGCCGACGCCCGTCCACGACCTCGTTCTCAGCGTATCGACGCTCGAACATGTCGGCTGGGACGAGACGCCGCGCGACGCCGAATTGGCGCTGAGGGCGGTCGACCACCTGAAGCGTCTTGTGGCACCCGGAGGCAAGCTGCTCGTCACCGTGCCGGTCGGCTATCACCCGCGACTCGACGCCGCAGCCCGTAGCGGCGCACTCGGCTTCCACTCAGTCAGAGCACTGAGCTGCAGCTACCCGTCAATGATCTGGCAGGAGACGTCAGCGGCGGAACTCGCCGGCGGCGTCTACGACAGGCTGATCTACCGAGCCGAGGCCGTGCTGATCTGCCGCTGGACGAACGAGACGCAGCCCTGACGTCAACGTTGCTTGACGACTCGCAGCCGGAAATGAACCTCCTCCGGTGTCAGCAGCGCTTCGAGTCGATCGCGAACTGGGCATCACTCTCGTAGTTAGTTCGCCACTTCAGCTTCCGCTGCTCGAACTTTGCCGCCGCAGCCAGATAACGCAGTTCCAAGAGAGAACTTCGCGCGCGCCCGGCACGCGCATTATGGCTCGGAGCTGCGGCCAGTAGCGGGGCTCGACGCGAATGATCTGGACTCGGGAGTCGGCCCGAAGCAGCGAAAGGGTGCGGCCGATGTGGACCGCCCAGAGCCCGTCACCGTAGGCGTTCTTGTATGTGGGGCCACCGTGTCTCTTCTCGTAGAGCGCAGGCCCGAGCCGAGTACCGAGGTAATGGTACGGGGAGATGGCGTGCCCACCCCATGGCGAGTACCAGTTGGTCCAGGAGATGTACGCCCACCCTCCGGGGCGCAGAACACGAGCGATCTCGCGCAGCACGGCCGGCGAGTTGGGCGTGTGCTCAAGCAGGTTCGAGCAGTAGACACCGTCGAACTCCCCGTCCTCAAAAGGTAGTTCACCGGCGTCGGCCAATACAAACCCGGGCGGGGGTTCTCCCTGAAGCGAGAGCTCGTCGATCGAGTTGTCGATTGGCACGACAGCTGCCCCGGCGGCTCGCAGGCTCCGTGAGTAAAAGCCTGGCCCACAGCCGAGGTCGGCGATCCGCTGGCCGGCCAGCGGACCCACCTCAGCCTCAAGGTCCTCGACGGCCTCACGGCCCATCAGCTCGTAGAACGGCCCCGGGTCGGTCTGCTCGTTGCGCCAGAGCGTCCACAGCTGGCGTGCACGGGCCAGACCCCTCGGCCGTGGCTGGGATGGGAAGGGGACGGTCAAACCTGCCCCTTGACGACGCCCAGCCGGAAGCGGACCTCCTCCGGCGTCAGCAGCGTTGCGAAGAAGCGCTCGAAGATCACCGGCTCAAGGTTGATCAGGTGATCAAGCCAGGAGAGGGCAGCGAAGTTCGAGAAGTGGAAGCGCTTCGACTCGACGACGAAGCACGCGGGGCTCTGGTAGTTCGTGCGTCGAGCGAGCTTCCACCGTTCGTAGAACTTCAGCTTGCGCTCACCGATGTACTCATAGTTGTCAAAGCTTCGGATCCCGAAAGGGATCCGGTGGTCGGGCTCCGAATAGAACTTGGTCGAAAGAAAGAAAGGGACCGCGATCTCGATCACGGCATCGGGCTCGCAGATTCGCCAGATCTCGGTTACGACGGAGTTGAAGTTGTCGAGATGCTCAAGCACGTGCGAAGCGAAAACCTGCGCCACGCTGTTGTCGGCAAACGGCCACGGGTAGCTGTTGAGGTCAATGATCTGATTACCGCCGTAGTCGGCAATGTCGATGTTGACCCAGCCGTCGCGCAGATCGGTGTTGCAGCCGAGGTTGAGGCGCAGTCCTGTCGCGGCGGTGTCAGACACGGCAGCCCCCGAGCAACAGCTCACTCGCCGCACGAAGATCGGGAAGCTCCGGTACGACGCAGTCGACCCGCGGGCTGGCACTGATCCGGATCGCGCGCGCACCGATTCGGGCCGCTGCCTTAATGTCCGACTCGCTGTCACCGATCACAACCGAATCGGCGAAAACGATTCCCCGGTCCAACCGGCGCGCCTCTTCAAACAGGCCGACGTTCGGTTTGCGACAGTCGCAGCTGAGTTCGAAGTGTGGGCAGACGCGGATCTGGCTAATTTGGCCGCCGGCCGCTTCGACTTGATCACGCAGCCAGCTGTGGATCGCTTCAAGCTCGATCGGATCGGTGACGCCTTTCGCAACTCCCTGTTGGTTGGTGACGACTACGACCCGAGCGCCGGCCGCCGAGAGCCGCGCGATCGCCTCGATGCTTCCGTCCAACAGCTCAAACTGATCCAGCCGATTGACGTACTGCCCATCTGCAGGTTTGCGGTTGATCACCCCGTCGCGGTCGATGAAGACGGTCTGCGGTGGCGTGGTCATGCGAAGCCCAGTTCGCGCTCAACCAGCTCACAGATGATGTGGCCGATAACGGAGTGCATCTCCTGGATCAGCGCAACGTTTGTCGAATCAATCTCAATGACATCGGAGCAGAGCTCGCCAAGCTGATGGCCTTGGCCGGTCAAGGCGATCGCAGCGATCCCCTTATCGCCTGCCACTGTAAGTGCCTTCAGGACGTTTGGCGACCGGCCGCTGGTCGACAGTGCGACCAGCACATCACCACTGCTGCCAAGCGCTTCAAGCTCGCGAGCCAAGCCAGCCTCGGCGTAGCCGTAATCGTTGGCGAGAGCACTCGCCACGGCCTGATTCGAACCGAGCGCGATCGCGGCTAACGGACGACGATCGGCCTGGTAGCGGCCGACAAACTCAGCAGCGAGATGTTGCGCGTCGGCGGCGCTGCCACCGTTGCCGCAGAAAAAGATCGTGCCACCGGCCGACAGCGATGACGAGATCTTGGTCGCGCTGCGAGCAATCGCCTCGACCGTCACGGGCCGTTGGAGCGCTGTCCAAAGCTCGACGTGCACGGCGGCGCGTTCGCTTAGCGCCAGCGCGACCGCGCTGCTGCCAACGTCTGGTGAATTGCCGACCATCAAGTCGGCACGATAGCCGCGGCGCTGACTGTTGAGCTGTTGTGGCCGAGAATTGACTTCGGCCACAGGTCAATCATCTGCCCAGCTCTGCAGCCCACCACTGTCGAGTGCCACGTCAAGCACATCGTGGCCGCGATCGCGCAGTGCCTGCGCCACCTCAAAGCGGGCCCCAAAGGGCGCATAGAAGAGCATGAAGCCACCACCGCCCGCGCCGACGATCTTGCCGCCCAGCGCGCCGGCTTCGAGCGCCGCCTCGTTTGCGAGCCGCGCCGCATCGGTCGCAATCAGCGGCGACAGCTCCTGCTTCGCTTCCCAGACCTCTCCCAGCATCCGGCCGAAGCGATCCAACTCGCCCGCCAGCAGCAGCTGTTTCATCTCAACAGCCATCTGCTTCTGGCGCGCCAGAGCCGCCGCGGTGGCACCGATATCGGCCTCGTAACGCGAGCGCTGGTCGTCGATTATCGTCGCCGACTCGCGTGAGCTTCCAAGGTCACAGAGAAGCAGGTTGTGCTCGAGCGTCGCGACAGTGGCGAGCGGCAGCTTAAGCTGGTTCACAACAACCTCATCGCCCTCGAACTCGAGGAAATTGAAACCTCCAAAGACCGCCGCATAGTGATCTTGCGTGCCGCCGGTCAGGCCGAGATCCCGTCGCTCGACCTCGACCGCCATTTCGGCAATCTGATGTGGGCTGGCGGAGCGCCCGTAGGCGGACAACAACGCGCCGAGCACGGCCACGACAATCGTCGACGACGCACCAAGGCCGGAGCCCGGAGGAGCCTGCGACTGGACTCGTAATTCAACGCCACGCGAGTCCGTCGCCAAACGACTGATTGGGCCGCGGAGCAGGTGCAGCCGCTGGTCGAGCTCGCTGAGCTCACCGATCTGCCCTTCGGCGACCAGTCCAAGGTCGAGGCTGTGAATCACGAACTGATCATCGTCGCGAATTCGTGCCGAGGCGTAGGCGTAGCGGCGGATCGCAACGCTGAGCACGGCGCCACCCTCACGCTGCGGGTAGGGCGCCACGTCGGTGCCGCCGCCGGCGAAACTGATCCGCATTGGCGCGCGGGCGAACGCCGTCTGCCCAAGACGGCCGGTGACCGCGTCAAACGACGACTGCCTAATCTCTAGTGACCCCATCAGCGTGCGAGGTTACCGGATTGCGTCTGCTGCGACCCGCAACTATTCGTGCTAGCTACCCGCCTGCGGACGAGCCGACGGAAGATCCTTCGAGCGCAGGAACGGACGCTCCACAGCGTAGTAGCTGACCGCAACGAGCGGAATAGTGAGCAGCAGCGCAAGCAACGCAAAGTCACTCCAGGGTCTCCAGCTCCTTGCCGCGATACCTCCGATCTTCCGATAATGCCCTCAGTCGCAGCATTGGTACTTTCCAACCAGCCTCGAGTACGATGCCCAACGACATCTTCGACTCACCGGCACACCGGTCCATAAAAGTTATCGGGATCTCCACAACGCGAGCGCCTCTCTTGATGGCAGCGTAGGTCAACTCAATGTTGATTCCATATCCGCGAGAGTCAGTAGCCTGCAAATCTAATAGTTCCAAGGTACCCGATCTAATGCACTTAAATCCGCTCGTGAGGTCTCGGACTTCCAAGCCCAGTACGGTTCGTGCATAAAGCGACCCCAGTTTGCTGATGCTTCTTCGCCACAAGCTCCAATTGACTGTCTTCCCTCCCGCTGTATAGCGGGAGCCGATAACCAGATCGGCTCCGCCATTGGGATTCTCGCTCGACAACATTGAAATCATTCGGGGGATGTCGCGCGGGTCGTGCGAAAAATCACAGTCCATCTGGATGCAAGCCTCAGAGCCATTCCTGAGTGCGTGGGTGAAACCTGCGATGTACGCCGACCCAAGGCCCTGTCTTCCGGAGCGATGAATCACATCCAGCCAAGAGTGCTGCCGGGCCAAGTTATCGGCGAGGTGACCCGTACCGTCCGGCGAATTGTCGTCTACGACGACAGCGGATAGCGCGATTCCCTTGGCGGATTCACGGACTTTATTCAGAGCCTGGATCAGGCCGGAAAGGTTCTCGGCCTCATTGAAGGTCGGGAGTACGATGCAGACCGACATCGTCACGGGTGGTGTAGTGTGAGGTGCTTGCGGATGTTTGTTCATGATTGACCTTCAAAACTATTGCGTCTGTGACTACAGTACAAGCCGGTCTGGGTGTCTATGTGCAGTGCGCGTAGCGAAACCTCAGCCCATCGCCCCGAGCAAACTTTGGTCAGCTCGTGCTGATGCCGAGTCTTGTGTTGATCGCCGAAGGTATTTAGCCCGGCTTCTGAGGAGAAACCAACCCGCGGACCTCGCCGCGAATCTGGGCCCGGAGTGGCGTGGTGGAGGCTCTCGTTGCGAATCTTGATCCTCGCGGATCGCGACTGGCTGCACCCCAACACCGGAGGCCACGGACTCCACATAGAAAACAATGCCAAGTACTGGACCGAGTGGGGTCATGAGGTAACAATTATTACGGGGCGCAACCCCGGCGAACTCAATGTTCCGCTCGCCCATGACGTCGCCGTTAAGCGCTACGGAAATCGTGTGACCATTCACGCCATCGCTGCAGTACTTGGAGTTGGTAACCGATTGCCCGCGGCCGACGTGGTACTCGAGTATATAAATGGCATCTGCTGGTTTACGCCCTTATGGCTGCGATCCCCGTCCGTGACGCTCGTACATCATGTCCATCGCGATATGTATTCGGCGGAATTTGGGCGGCTTGGACGAATTCCAGCCCTAGCGGCCGAAACCCTACCGCTCAAGCTTTTTTACCGAAAAAGGCGGTTCATTGCCGTATCCCAGGCTACTAAGGACGAACTCACTTCCACTTGCGGGCTGACTCCAGAGAATATTTCGGTGGTACACCCGGGTGTGGACATCGGCGACTTCAGATTGTTTGAAAAGACGCAGTCGCCAACAATGGTGTTTCTAGGGCGGTTAAAAGCATACAAGCAGGTTGACAAGTTGATCACTTTGCTTGCCTCAGTACCGGACCTGACGCTTGATGTTATCGGTGATGGTGATGCCGAAGCTGATCTACGTCGGACTGCCGCCAGCCAGGGTGTTAGTGACAGGGTTGTGTTCCATGGGTTCGTTGATCATCAGCGGAAGAATGAACTGCTCGGTAGGGCTTGGCTCGCCGCAACTTGTTCCACTGCCGAGGGGTGGTCGTCTTCAACGATCGAGGCAGCTGCATGCGGAACTCCCACGATCGCCTACCCCATTGGCGGCCTCCGAGAGTCGATTGTCCATCGAGAAACGGGGTTGCACGTGCAGTCTGACGAAGAGTTGCTGGATGGGGTGAGGTGGTTAGTTGGCGATCAACACATACGGACTAAGCTTTCTCGGCAGGCACGTGCTAGGGCTCTCACCCTAAACTGGGAGCAGTCGGCCCGAGGGATTCTCAACGAACTCGCCAGCGTTGTCGAGAGTCGACGAGCATAACTAACAGGTAACCGTTAAATCGTGGCTCTGGATGACCTAAGAGTTGGGCGGTTCAGGGGTGGGATGCGATTGGCGCCGCATCGTCAGGCCGCTAGGCACTGCTGCCCCGTCCAGATGAATAGGCGATCGGACGGCTTCCGTCGGCTGCGCTGCTACCGTTCTAATCACGGCCGTAACGATTAGCTGCGGATCGGGTAACAGTCACAGTACGCAGGACAGCAGGTTCTTAAAGCGCGACCGGTATCCCGAGGGAACTGGACCGAAATGACAGAAAGCATCGTTAACGCGATCCGAACGATCCCCGAGCTGCGGGCCGAGCTCGCTGCGCGCCGCGCCGCCGGCGCGAGCGTTGCGCTGGTACCGACGATGGGCGCGCTGCACGACGGCCACTGTGCGCTGATCGAACGCGCCGCCGCCGAGCACGAGGTCGTCGTCGTCTCAATCTTCGTCAACCCAACGCAGTTCAACGACGCCGCCGACCTGGCCAACTATCCACGCAATGAGCGCCGCGACATCGAACTGGCGACCGGTGCCGGGGCGACATTCTGCTTCGTGCCAGAGGTCGACGAGATCTACCCCACTGGCGCGGCGACCAGCATCCGCGTCAGCGGACGATTGACCGAGACGCTTGAAGGGGCCGAGCGCGGCGCCTGCCACTTCGACGGGGTGGCGACAGTTGTCACCGCGCTGCTCAACATCACCGCGCCCCAGGCCGTCTACTTCGGTGCCAAGGACGCGCAGCAGGCGCTGGTCGTACAGCGCTTCGTCACCGACCTGCACATCGAGACCCGAATCATCACGGTTGAGACAGTCCGCGATCAGGACGGGCTTGCACTGTCGAGCCGCAATGCGCGCCTCAGCGACGAGCAGCGCGGCCAAGCGCTGGCGCTCAGTGAGGCGCTGCGGCTGACAGCCGAGATGATCGCCGAGCGGCGCGCGCAGACGCCGGAGCAGGCAATCGCTGCCGGCTTGCAGCACCTAACCGACTGCGGGCTCGTGCCCGAGTACCTCTCAATCACAGATGCACAAACGCTGGCACCGGCAACCGAGCTGCGCGGCGAGCTTCTGATCGCCTGCGCCGCGCGCCTCGGCGAGGTGCGCCTGATCGACAATTTGACCGTCAATGCCAACCGCGAGGCGGCGACCGTCCAGTAGGCGGCGTCGACCTCAACAGAAGGAGCAGACGATGTCCACAACGCCAAGCAGGATTGAGATCCCGGCCGACGCCTCGCGCCTGCCGATGACATTGCCGCGGCTGGCGGAGATGAAGCGCAACCGCGAACCGATCGTGATGGTTACGGCCTACGACTACCCAAGTGCAGTGGCGGCCGAGAAGGCTGGCGTCGACCTTGTCTTGGTCGGCGACTCCGGCGCAATGACGGTTCTTGGATACGACTCAACCGTCCCGGTCGAGCTCGACGAGATCCTGATGCTCGCAAAGGCGGCGCGGCGCGGCTTGCACTCACCGTTCCTGATCGGCGACCTGCCGTTTGGCTCCTACGAGGTTAGCGACGAGCAGGCGATCACGACGGCGCTGAGGTTTGTCAAAGAGGCCGGCTGTGCGGCCGTCAAACTAGAAGGAGGCGGCGCCGTGTCAGCGGCCCGCGCGAAGGCGATCAGCGATGCCGGTATTCCAGTGATGGGGCACGTTGGACTGACACCGCAGACCTCAACCGCGCTCGGTGGGTACAAGGCCCAGGGACGGACGTCGCAGCAGGCCACGAAGATCCGTGACGAAGCGCTCGCGCTGCAGCAGGCAGGCTGCTTCGCAATCGTCTTCGAGGCGATCCCGAGCGAACTCGCGGCTGCGATCATGCCAGCGCTGGAGATCCCAGTGATCGGCATCGGTGCCGGCCCAGCGGTCGACGGCCAAGTGCTGGTCTTCCATGATCTGCTCGGGATCCGCGAAGGGCTCGGTGCGCGCTTCGTCAAGCGCTACGCAAACCTGCTGGACGAGATGGTCGACGGCGTTACCGCCTATGCCGACGAGGTGCGGAACCGCTCATTCCCCGGCCCCGAGCACGGCTACTCGATCGACCCAGATGAGCTCGACGCATTCCGCCTGCAGGCTAGGAGTAACGACCGCTAACGAAGCGGAACCCGGTCCAGCGATTAGGCGCTGAACTCAATCTCGCGGAGAACACGGGCCGGTGCGCCGGCTGCGATCACGCCGGGCGGGATGTCGCCGGTCACGACGCTGCCGGCGCCAATAACCGAGCGGGCGCCAATCCGAACATTGCCGGTCACCACGACATGCGCGCCTAGCCAGACGTTGTGTTCGATCACGGTCGGGCCGTCGGTAGCAAAGCCTTGCTGGGTAACCGGCCTTGACCAGTCGTCAAAGCGGTGGTCGGAGTCGGTGATGAAGCAGCCATTCGCGGCCATACAGTGATCTCCGATTTCGACCGACTCAAGCGCCGCCACCATCACCATCTGGTTGAGAAAGACGCCGCTGCCGATCGTGATCCGGCCACTCTCTCCTCCAGTCAGCCAAACGCCAGGTTCGAGCAGCGTCCCCTCGCCGATCTCAAGACGGCCCTGCTCGAACATCTCGAGCGGTTCTCCCTGCAGCGGCCAACGGCAGAAGGCACCGCGCCGCGCGAACTCGCGGTGCAGCTTGTAGCGTCGCCAGGGAAACGAGTCACGCTCATACCAGCGCCACTTCGTTGCCCAAAGGAGAAGCTGCTCGCGTGTCAGGCGGCCGGCGCTCAACGTCGCCTACGCCGCGGCCTTTGCCTTCGGCCTACGCTTTGACCCCACCGACCGCTTCGCCGCAGGTTGCTTCTCACTCGCCGCCGGAACAACCAGCTCGGCCAGGAACTGACCGGTGTACGAGCCCTTCGTCGCAGCGACCTGCTCCGGCGTCCCTTCGGCGACAACCAGCCCGCCCTCATCGCCGCCCTCCGGCCCCATGTCGATAATCCGGTCGGCGGTTTTGATCACATCAAGGTTGTGTTCGATGACGACGACCGAGTTGCCTGAATCGACCAGCCGATGCAGCACATCCAGCAGCCGCTGCACATCGGCGAAGTGCAGCCCGGTCGTTGGTTCGTCGAGGATGTAAAGCGTCTTGCCGGTCGCAATCTTCGAAAGTTCGGTCGCCAGCTTGACGCGCTGCGCTTCGCCGCCGGAAAGCGTCGTCGCCGGCTGCCCAAGCCGCAGGTAGCCAAGGCCCACGTCGCTGAGCGTCTGCAAGCGCCGCCGAACCTTCGGGATGTGGGCGAAGAACTCCAGCGCCTGCTCAACCGACATATCGAGGACGTCGGCAATCGTCCGTCCTTTGAAGCGAACCTCAAGCGTCTCCTTGTTGTAGCGCTTGCCGTGGCACTGCTCGCAGGGCACGTAAACGTCGGGCAGAAAATGCATCTCAATCTTGATCTGGCCGTCGCCCCGACAGACCTCGCAGCGACCGCCCTTGACGTTGAACGAGAACCGCCCCGGCTTGTAACCGCGGGCCCGAGCCTCCGGCGTCTTCGAGAAGAGGTCGCGGATCACATCGAATAGTCCGGTGTAGGTGGCCGGGTTGGAGCGCGGCGTGCGGCCGATCGGTAACTGGTCGACCTGAACGATCTTGTCGAGCTGTTCAAGGCCCAATACCTCGTCGTGCGCTCCAGGCCGCTGGCGAGCGCGGTGCAGACGGTTGCCAACCGCCCTAAACAGCACCTCGTTGACGAGCGTTGACTTGCCGGAGCCAGAGACGCCGGTGACAACGGTAAAAACGCCGAGCGGGAATTGAACATCGATGTCACGCAGGTTGTGCTGCCGCGCACCGCGCACCTCAATCACACCGTCGGCGCTGCGGCGCGTCGCCGGCAGCTCAATCTGAGCTTCGCCGGAGAGGAACTGGCCGGTCAGCGAACCCTTCTGCTGCTCAATCTGCGCCGCCGTCCCTTCGGCGACGACGCGCCCGCCGTGCTCGCCGGCCCCCGGCCCCATGTCAACCAGCCAGTCGGCGGCGCGCATCGTCTGCTCATCGTGCTCAACAACGAGCACCGTGTTGCCGAGATCGCGCAGGTTCTGAAGCGTCTTGATCAGCTTGCCGTTGTCGCGCTGGTGCAAGCCGATTGAAGGCTCGTCAAGCACGTACAGGACGCCGACCAGGGCCGAGCCGATCTGTGTCGCCAAGCGGATCCGCTGCGCCTCGCCGCCGGACAGCGTTGCCGACGCGCGAGCGAGCGACAGGTAACCGATGCCGACGTTCTCTAGGAAGCTCAGCCGCTCCGAGATCTCGCGCATGATCAGCCGCGCAATGTGCCGCTCGGTCTCGCTCAACTCGACTGCGTCGATCCACTGCAGCGCGCGGCGCACCGATAGCGCCGTGAACTCGTTGATCGCGATCCCGCCAATCAGCACCGCGCGCGACTCTGGCCGCAGCCGCGACCCATCACAGGACGGGCAGGCCGCAACCGCCATAAACTCCTCGATCCGCTCACGCATCGCGTCGGAGTCGGTCTCGCGATAGCGCCGCTCGAGGTTCGGGATGATCCCCTCGAAGCGAGTCGAGTAGGAGCGTGTGCGCCCGTAGCGATTGCGGTAGGTGACCTCGATCGCCTGATCGCCGGTGCCACGCAGGAACAGCTCACGCTGCCCCTGATCGAGCTGCTGCCACGGCGTCTGGACGTCAACCTGATATTCGCCGGCGATCGCCTGCGTGATCTGCTCGTAGTAGTTGGAGCTGCTGGCAGCCCACGGCGCCAGCGCGCCTTGCTCAATCGACAAAGACCGATCGGGGACGATTAGCTGCTCGTCGATCTCCATCTGCGAACCGAGCCCTGTGCAGCGTTCGCAAGCCCCGTGCGGCGAGTTGAATGAGAAGATCCTCGGCTCAAGCTCGGGCATTGAGACGCCGCACTTGAGGCAGGCAAAACTCTCGGAGAAGGTCATCAGCTCGCCCTCGCCCTGCTCCGGAGTGGTCTCCACCTCGACGATTCCGCCGCCCAGCGCGACAGCTGTCTCGATCGAGTCGGCCAAGCGCTTGCGCACCCCGTCGCGGATAACCAGCCGGTCGACGACGACCGAGATCGAATGCTTGAACTTGCGGTCAAGGTCGAACTGCTCATCAAGCATTCGCAGCTCGCCATCAACCTTGACGCGAGCGTATCCATCGGCGCGCAGCCCCTCCAGCAGCTTGCCGTACTCGCCCTTGCGGTCGCGGATCAGCGGCGCCATCACGAGCAGCCGTGTTCGCTGCGGCAGCTCAGTCACCTGGTCGATGATTTGGTCGGCCGACTGGCCGGCGATCGGTTCACCGCACTTGTAGCAGTGCGGATGGCCGACGCGCGCCCAGAGCAGCCGCAGGTAGTCGTAGACCTCGGTCACCGTGCCGACGGTCGAGCGCGGGTTGCGCGAGGTCGTCTTCTGATCGATCGAGATCGCCGGCGACAAACCCTCGATCGAATCGACGTCGGGCTTGTCCATCTGACCGAGAAACTGGCGTGCGTAGGCGCTGAGTGACTCGACGTAGCGGCGCTGCCCCTCGGCGTAGATCGTGTCGAAGGCCAGCGACGACTTGCCCGACCCTGACAGCCCAGTAATCACGACCAGCGCATCGCGCGGCAGCGTCAGCGAGATGTCCTTCAGGTTGTGTTCGCGGGCGCCGGAAACGACGATTGAGTTGGAAGACGCCATTGGCGTCAGTCTATTGGCCGTTGCTCAGCGAGTAAGCGCGGCGGCGACCCTGCGGTAAGCCGCGAGCGCCGGCTTGGCGATAAACGAGCCGTCGTCGCCGGCGCGCATCAGGCCAGCGTACTCGAAGGCATTCTGAGTCCCGCTGTCGCTACTAACCCAGGAGTACCAATAGGCCCGCGTCAGCTTCAGCCGCTTCGCGCTACGCGCGTAGGCGCGGTAAAGCTCGTCAACTTTGGCGGCCTGACCCTTTTCGGTTGTGAGCCAGCCTTGGTTGCCCTGAGCCTTGCCAAGGCCCGACGTCCAAGAGATCTCGGTCACCCAGAGCGGCGTTGCGCGAGCGCCGTTGCGGTCGAGCACAGCGCGCGCCCGACCGAGGATTATCACGCTGCCGCGTGGACTGAGCGTGAACGGGTGGACCGCAACAGCGTCGAAGTAGCCTTCGGCGCGCATCCCGGCGGCGAACATCTTTTCAAGGTCGGTCCACGAGTAGTTGGGAAGGCCGGCAGTGATTACCGTGGCGCCGCGGTCGGCCGCTTTGATCGCCGTGTAGGCAGCGCGCAGCAACTTGACGTAACCCTTCTGCCAGTGCGCGACCGGGAAATACCGAAAGAGGCTCGGCTCATTCCAGATCTGGAAGGCGCGCAACGGACGTTTTGGCAGCGCAGGATTTTCGCGCCAGAAGCTTCCATCGGGGCCGTAGCGGCCGATCAATGTCGTCAGGAACCGACCGTAGCTGGCTGGGCTGCGCGGCGGCGAGAAGTAGCGCGACGGGTCGCTGGCGGCCCAGTGCGGCGTCTGCAGAACGAGCGCCGTGACAGCCAGATTGTTGCGCGCCGCAGCGGCAATTCGCGCGTCGGTCGCGGCGAAGTTGGTTGGGATGCCGCCGACCACAGTGAAGTTGCTGCGCGCTGCGGACGGAACGGCAGCAAGATTGGGATAGGGCTGAAGGGCAGGCCACGCGATCTCCAGCCGGATCGTGCGCACACCGTTGGCGCGCATCACGCCCCCCTCCTTCACGAGATCGACGCCCGGTGCGTCGAACGGGCCATTCGCCATCACGCCGAAGAAGCCAGGCGAAAGCGCAGCAGCGGAGGCCGGCCCGGCGAGCGCCGCGCTTACGGCAAAGACGACAGCTGTGATCGTTAGCAAGCGCACTCTAGTTACAACGCTTTCAGGAGCCGGGAGTTGCGCTCACTTCGCGCAGCACCTGCTCGGCGTCGATCCCCGGAAAGGCTTCGCGCAGGATCTTCAGCGCCTCCGCTTCGTCGACCTCGCGGCTGACGAGGTCGAGCGCCACGAGCCGGGCGCCGGCGCTGCTGCCCTCCGGAGCGTCGCCACCTACCGGCGGTTCGGTCAGCGGCGTCGGCCGTGAGACAGCATGGCTGTGGATCTCAATCACGCTGAGCCGCAGCTGCCCCAGCTCTTCCTGCAGCGCCGTTGTCGACGAGCGCACAGCCGACGAGAGCTGCTCAAGCGATTGCTCAATCGCGTCAATCCGTGCGAGCGCGTCAGCCTTTGCCAGATGCGGGTCTGAAGTTGGTGAATCGTTCATTAGCGAAGCCTAGCCGCGCGGCGCACGTTGCAAGCCGGTTACCCGGCGCGCAGACCGGTCAAGTGCCAGGGCGCAAACCGGCGGCGTCGAGACCGTCCAACTGACGCTTCAGGTCGCGCAACTCGTCGCGCAGCCGCGCTGCGTGTTCAAAACGAAGATCCTCGGCTGCCAGCAGCATCTCTTCTTCGAGCGTGACGATCGCCTTCTCCAGTTCGTCTGGCGCCCGCGTGACGGTTTCGCGTTTCGCGTTTCGGCGGCCCTTCTTCGGCGTCTTGCTCTCGCCCTGGAGAAACTCGCCGATGTCGCTTACACCCTTGCTGATCGAAGCGGCGGTGATCCCGTGACGCTCGTTGTGGTCAAGCTGAATTTGGCGCCGGCGGTCGGTCTCCGACAGCGCCGTGCGCATCGCCGTTGTTTCGCGGTCCGCGTACATCAAGACGGTGCCGTCAACGTGGCGGGCGGCGCGGCCGATCGTCTGGATCAGCGAGGTCTCACCGCGCAGGAAGCCTTCCTTGTCAGCGTCGAGGATCGCGACGAGTGAAACCTCCGGCAGGTCGAGCCCTTCGCGCAGCAGGTTGACTCCGACCAGAACATCGAACTCACCGAGCCGCAGGTCGCGAATGATCTGAATCCGCTCCAGCGTGTCAACGTCGCTGTGCAGATAACGGACTCGGATTCCCATCTCCAGCAGGTAGTCGGTCAGGTCCTCGCTCATCTTCTTCGTCAGCGTCGTGACGAGCGTTCGTTCGCCGCGCTCGATCCGCAGCTTGATCTCGGCCAGCAGGTTGTCGATCTGATTGAGCGTCTCGCGCACCTCGACGACCGGATCAACGATCCCCGTCGGCCGCACGATCTGTTCGGCAATCAGGCCGGAATGCTCACGCTCATAGTTGCTCGGCGTGGCGCTGACGAAAACGATCTGCGGCGTAATTGAGAGGAACTCATCAAAGGTCTGCGGTCGGTTATCGATCGCGCTGGGCAGCCGGAAGCCGTAATCAACGAGCGTCTGCTTGCGGCTGCGGTCGCCTTTACACATGGCACCGATCTGCGGCACTGTCTGGTGAGACTCGTCGATGAAACAGATGAAATCCTCCGGGAAGTAGTCGATCAGGCAGTACGGCCGTTCGCCCGGCTTGCGGCCGTCGAGGATCCGCGAGTAGTTCTCAATGCCGCTGCAGAAACCCATCTCGCGCATCATTTCGATGTCGTACTGCGTCCTTTGCCTAAGCCGCAGCGGCTCCAGCTGCTTGCCCTCGGCCTCCAGCTCGGCGCAGCGCGCCTCAAGCTCACGGCTGATCTCCTCTGCTGCCGCCTCGATGCTGCCCTCCTCAACGTTGTAGTGCGTCGCCGGCCAAACGGCGATGTGCTCCAGCCCGTCGCCAAGCAGCTCGCCGGTAAGCGGATCAAACTGCTGTAGCCGTTCAACCTGATCGCCAAACAGCGTCACGCGATAGGCGCTCTCGGCGTAAGCGGGAAAGACCTCAAGCGCTTCGCCGCGTACGCGGAAGGTGCCGCGTGTCAGTGCGACGTCGTTGCGCGAGTACTGGATCGAGACCAGCTTGCGAAGCAGCGCGTCACGGTCAACGCTTTCGCCTTGGCGCAGCAGCTGAACGTTGTTGTCGTAGGTCTCGGGCGAGCCCATGCCGTAGATCGCCGAGACGCTGGCGACGATGAGCACGTCGCGCCGCGCGAACAGCGCCGCCGTCGCCGCGTGGCGCAGGCGGTCAATCTCCTGGTTGATCGACGAGTCCTTCTCGATGAAGAGGTCCTTGCTCGGTACGTAAGCCTCAGGCTGGTAGTAGTCGTAGTAGCTGACGAAATACTCGACCGCGTTGTCGGGAAAGAAGGTCCGAAACTCGTTACAGAGCTGTGCTGCCAGAGTCTTGTTATGGGCGAGCACCAGCGTTGGCCGCTGAACCTTCTCGATCACGCCGGCCATCGTCATCGTTTTACCGGTGCCGGTCGCCCCCAGCAGCGTAGTCATCGACGCGCCGGCCTCGATCGCGGCGGCGATCGCCTCAATCGCAGCCGGCTGGTCGGCTGCCGGCGTGAAGGCGCTATCGAGGCGGAATGGCGGCATCACGCCAAGGGTATCTTTAGCGCAGCGCGCCTTTGCTCAGGGAGCCGGCCCAAGCTCGCTGTTGTAACGGCTGCGGTAGGCCACCTGAGCCTCCAGCACTTTACGAACGTAGGCGCGCGTTTCGGGGAACGGGATCTCGTCGGCGATTAGCGACGAGCCGCCCCAGCGGTCGGCATTGCCAGGGCCCGCGTTGTAGCCGGCCAGCGCAGCATCGACGTCGCCGTGGTAACGGTCGAGCAGCTCCCGCAGCAGATAGGAGCCGTAGGCAATGTTGATCTGCGGCGTGTCCAGATCCTCCAGCGTGAAGGCTGTGCCGCCGGAGCGCCGCGCGATGTCGCGCGCCGTCTCCGGCGTTATCTGCATCAGCCCTTCTGCACCGGCCGATGATGTCTGGCCGGAGCGAAAGTGCGACTCGGCGTAAATCACCCCAGCAATCAGCGCCGGGTCGAGCCTCTTCTCGCGCGCTTGCTGACGAATGATGTCGTCGTGGCGCAGCGGGTACTGAATCTCAGTGACGGCGCCGCCGACGCTGCTGCAGCCGGTCGCCAGCAGAGACAGCGCAAGCGCTACAAGTGCGGGCAGCGGGCGATACGGCCAGCCAGCCGTCATCGCTCGAGCAGGGTCAGAATCAACGCCAGCTCGCGCTCAAGGTCGGCGGCTGAGCCGTCGTTGACGACGACGTAGGTGGCGCGCTCGGCCTTCTCCTGCTGGCTGAGCTGGCGCGAGTGACGCTGATCGGCAGCAGCGTGACCGCGCGCAGCTGCACGGTTACGACGCAGCTCCTCGTCGACGACGACGACGATCGTCGCGTCGTAGGTCGCCTCCATGCCGGCTTCAAACAGCAGCGGCGTCTCAACGACCGCGGCTGGTGGGCGCGGCCTATGCGAGCCAGCGAGCTCGCGAAACGCTGCTACCTCGACGGCGACCAGCGGCCAGATCAGGCCTTCGAGCCATTCCCGCTCAGCCGGATCCTCGAAGGCCACGCGGGCGATCGCGGCGCGGTCAACCGTGCCTGACGGCGCTACCTCGTCACCCCAGCGGGCGACGATCTGCTCGACGACGTTCTGCTGCTCGTAGAGCCCGTGGACGACGAGGTCGGTTGACAGCGTTAGCGCGCCGAGCCGAGCGAGCGCCTCCAGCGCCGTGCTCTTGCCGGCCCCCATCCCCCCGGTCAGGCCGACGAACGGGACTGAAGCTGACCCGGGCAGTGCAGCGCCGCCGACGTCAGTCCTGCGGGGCTTCAGGCTCAGCACCGGCCTCAGCCTCCGGCTCAGCAGCGGCCTCAGCCTCCGGCTCAGCGGCAACCTCAGCTTCGGCCTGCGGCTCAGCAGCTATCACCGCCTCGTCGACAACCGGTGGGACGAGGTCGGCCGGCGCTTCGATCGCGGCGTCCTCCTCGGGGAACTCAAGATTGCCGGTGTGGGCAGAAAGAATCTGACCTTCGACCCGCTTGACAGAAAGTGAAAGGCGACGGCGCTCATCATCAACCTCGAGCACCTTGACCTTGATCTCATCACCAGGCTGAACAACCTCACGTGGGTTCTCAACATGGTGCGCTGCCAGCTCCGAGATGTGGACCAGCCCTTCGACACCGTCGAGGATCTCGACGAAGGCTCCGAACGTGACAACCTTCGTGACTGTGCCTTCGAGGTCGTCGCCGACGTTGTAGGTATCGACGACGCGCTGCCACGGATCGTCTTGAGTCTGCTTGAGCCCGAGCGAAATCCGTTGCCGGTCACGGTCGATGTCGAGCACCTTGACCTGAACGGTGTCGCCGATGGAGAGGACCTCGTTCGGATGGTTGACGTGCGACCAGGAGATCTCCGAGATGTGGATCAAACCGTCGATACCGTTGAGGTCGACGAAGGCACCGAAGTCAACGATGTTCGAAATCTGGCCTTCAACGACGGTTCCAGGCTGAAGCTGGTCAAGAATCCCCTGACGCTGGCCCTTGCGCTCCTCTTCAAGCACAGCTCGGCGTGACAGGACGACGTTGTTGCGCTGGCGGTTGATCTCAATCACCTTGCAGATGATCTTCGTGTGGAGAAACTCATCGAGCTCGGCCACGCGGCGGATGTCAACCAGAGAGGCCGGCAGAAAGCCGCGGATCCCGAGGTCGATGATCAGGCCGCCCTTGACGACCTCAATGACCGTCCCTTCGACCGCTTCGCCGCTTTCGGCGGCACCCTCGATGCGGCGCCAAGCCTTCTCAAAGCGGGCGCGCTTCTTCGAGACGATCAGGCGACCTTCCTGATCCTCCTTCGTCAGGACGAGAACGTCGACCTCTTCGCCGAGCTCAACCTCCTCGCCAGGGTCGACGTTCTTGCGGATCGACAGTTCAGCAGAGGGGATAACGCCCTCGCTCTTAAAGCCGACGTCGACGAGAACTTCGTCCTTGTCGATCCGGACGACGCGTCCGGATACCACTTCGCCTTCGCTGAAGGTTGTGAAGGTGGCGGCGTAGTTAGGGACTATTTGGCCGTCAATCTCGAGCAGCAAGCCGTCGCTTCCGGGGACAATCTGGGAATCGGCGGGCAGTTCAGTGGACGGGTCGGTAGAGGTGGTTGTCATGTGACCGCCAAGGTTAGCGCGATCGCTGCAATTACTTGGCTTCCAGCCAAGTGCGCCCGATGCCGATGTCGACCGCCAACGGCGGCTGGCGCTCGCCCCACGGGGCGATCATCTCGCGCTCAAGCAGCTCGGTAAGCGGTGCCTGCTCTTTCGGCGGGCCCTCGAGCAGCAGTTCATCGTGGATCGTCAAAATCATCCGCGTATCAAGGTCACTGTCGGCGAGCGCAGCAGCGACATTGATCATCGCCAGCTTCATCAGGTCGGCGCCGGTCCCCTGAACGATCGTGTTCAACGCCAACCGCTCGCCCAGCGCGCGCGTCTGACCGTTGGCCGATCGCAACTCGGGAATGTTGCGCCGACGACCAAAGAGCGTCGTCACGTAACCATCGTCGGTCGCCTGCTGAACGGTCTGCGCCATAAAGGCGTGGATCTTTGAAAAGCGGGCGAGGTAAGCGTCGATGAACTCCTTGGCCTCCGGACGCGGAATGTTCAGCCGATCGGCGAGGCCGTAGTCGCCGAGGCCGTAGACGATCCCGTAGTTGATCATCTTCGCCTTCGAGCGCATGCCAGAGTCGATCTGATCGTCGCTGACCGAGAAAACTTCGCGCGCGGTGGCGCTGTGGACATCTTCGCCGGCCGTGAAGATGTCCTTCAGTACCTGCTCATCGGCGACGTGTGCGAGCACGCGCAGCTCAACCTGCGAGTAGTCGGCCGACAGCAACGCCAGTTTCGGCGCCGCCTCAAAGCAGCCGCGGATTTCGCGGCCCAGCTCGGTACGGACCGGAATGTTCTGCATATTCGGATTGATCGACGCGAGCCGGCCGGTCGCCGTTGCCGCCTGCACGAAGGTTGTATGAATCCGGCTCTCCGCATCGATCAGCGACGGCAAAACGTCGAGATAGGTCTTCAACAACTGGTTCAGTTCGCGCCAGCGTTCGACCAGCGGCACAATCGGATGCTCGTCGCGGATCGACTGCAGCACACGGGCGTCAGTTGAGTAGCCGGTCTTGCCCTTGCGCTTCTTCGTCAGGCCTAGCTTCTCGAACAGGACAGCGCCGAGCTGCTGAGGTGATGCAATCGTGAACTCCTCCCCCGCCTGCTCGTGAATCTGCTTCTCAAGAGCGTCAATCTCGGAGCGGACACGACCGGTGATCTCGGCAAGCGTCTGCGTGTTAAGCCGCACGCCTTCGAGCTCGATTGAGCGCAACACCGGAATCAAAGGGATCTCGAGCTCGTCCAACAACGCCAACTGATCACGCTCGGCCAGCATTTCGCGCTGAACAACTGCCAGCGCCGCGGTCAACGCCGCCGCGCGGGCGACAGCGTCGTCGCTGTCAACGGCGATGCCGGCCTCCTCGCACAGTTCGTCGAGCACAAAGCTGCGCCGCGACGGCTCCAGCAGGTAGGCGGCCAGCAGCGTGTCATGGGCGATCTTGGCCGGAACTGCGTCAAGCGCCTTGGCGTCATGGACGATTACGGCGCGATCACCGAGCGCCGGCGCCAGTTCGGCGACCTGATCGATCTCGCCGACTGCCGCCTCGCCCTCGCAGAAGGTCGCAAAACGCCACTGCTGCTCGCGCGCAAACAGCTCGCCGTCATCGCTCTGCGGTGGCGCCACGGCGAGCGCGAGCGGCCGGTCGGCTGGACCAAGCTTGACCGCTTTGGCCAGCGCCGTCTTAGTGACAGCGATCTTTGTAACTGCCGCCGCGGGCGGCGCCGTGCCGGCCGCTGAGTCGCCCGCCAAGTCGCCCAGCGCTGCCTCGATCCGGCGTAGCGGATCGCGCAGCTCAAAGCGTGAGAAAACCTCGCGCAGCTGCGCCGCGTCCGGCGTCGTTTCGGCCGCTGCGATCTCAAGCGGATCGATCCCGACCGCCACATCGCGCTGAATCGTTGCCAGTTGCTTGCTTAGGCGCGCATCGTCGGCAAAGTTGGTCAGGTTCTCTTTGCGCTTGGCGCCGCTGATCTGGTCGACGCTGGCGAGAATCGTCTCGAGGTCACCGAACTGCGCGAGCAGGCTGGCGGCCGTCTTGTCGCCGATCCCTGGAACGCCGGGAATGTTGTCGGACGAGTCGCCCTTCAGGCCATAAAAATCGGGGATCAGTTCCGGCGCGATGCCGTAGCGCTCAATCACCGCTTCGTAGTCATAGTTCTTCGTGTCGGTGATGCCGCGCGCCGTCGCCATCACCGTGACCTGACCTTCGCGGTCGATCAGCTGGAACGAATCGCGATCACCGGTCACGACGACGACCGGCGGCGGCTCTGCCGCGTTGCGCACGATCTCGGCCAGCGACCCGATCACGTCGTCGGCCTCGTAGCCCTCAACGGCGAGGTTCGACCAGCCGAAGGCGTCGACGATTGGCTCGAAGAATGGCCACTGCTGGCGAAGCAGGTCGGGCTTTGTCGGACGGTTCGCTTTGTAGCGCGGGTCGAGCTCTTTCCTCCCCGACGAGCCGCGGTCCCAGCAGACGATCGTCGGGTTGTTGCCATGCTCGGTGAACAGCTTGACGAGCATCGAAGCGAAGCCAAAGATCGCATTGGTCGGCTGACCTTTTGACGTGGCGATTGTGTCCGGCAGCGCGAAGAAGGCGCGGTAAGCGAGGCTGTTGCCGTCGATCAGATAGAGCGTCCGTGGCACGGGCTGTGACGCTACCGCAGCGCTCGTCGCGCCGCGCGCCGACAAAGCTTCATAGACTCAAGGCCGCGTGACCTCAACCCCATCAGCCCAATACAGCCTGACTTTGCGCATCCAGATCGAAGATGTGCCGGGGATGCTCGGCCGAGTGGCCAGCGCGATTGGCGAGGCCGGAGGCACGATCGGCGCGATCGAGCTGGTCGAAGCCGCCGAGCAGCTGATCCGCGACGTGACCGTCAACGCAGCGGGCGCCGAGCAGTGGGACGCGATCGTTGCGGCGATCGAAGCGATCGATGGAGCTAAGGTGATCGACACGACCGATCGTACCTTCCAGATGCACGTCGGCGGCAAGATCGAGCAGCACAACCGTCACCCGCTGAAGACGCGCGACGACCTGTCTATGGCATACACACCGGGCGTCGCCCGGGTCTGCAGCGCAATCGCGGAGGACCCTGAAAAAGCCTTCCAGTACACGATCAAGCGCAACACCGTTGCCGTCGTCAGCGACGGAACAGCGGTGCTTGGTCTTGGCGACATCGGCCCGCTTGCGGCAATGCCGGTGATGGAAGGCAAGGCGATGCTGTTCAAGGAGTTCGCCGGCGTCGATGCCTTCCCGATCTGCCTCGACACGAAAGACGTTGACGAAATCGTCGAAACCGTTCAGCGGATCGCCCCAGGCTTTGGCGGCATCAACCTTGAAGACATCTCGGCGCCGCGCTGCTTTGAGATCGAAGAGCGACTGAAGGCGACGCTTGATATTCCCGTCTTCCACGATGACCAGCACGGAACCGCTGTCGTTGTGCTCGCGGCGCTGCTCAACGCCTGCCGCCTGACCGGCCGCGACCTGATCGATCTGCGCGTACTGGTGGTCGGGCTTGGCGCTGCCGGAGTCGCCGTCACGAAGATCCTGCTCGAGGCAGGCGTCCGCGAGATCATCGGCTGCGACTCGCAAGGCGCGCTCAGCACAGCTCGCAGCGACTATCTGGACGGCACAATGACGCCGATCAAACGCTGGTACTCCGAGAACACAAACCCTGAGCAGATCAGCGGCGGCCCGGCCGAGGCGATTGTCGGCACCGACCTGATGATTGGCCTGTCAGGAACGAAGGTGATTGAGCCAGCCACGCTGGCGACGATGCGGCCCGACCCGATGATCTTCGCGATGGCCAACCCAAACCCAGAGATTTCGCCCGAGCAGGCCGCGCCGTATGCGCGGATCATCGCGACCGGCCGCTCCGACTACCCGAACCAGATCAACAACGTCCTCTGCTTCCCCGGCGTCTTCCGCGGCGCGCTCGATGTGCGAGCGGTCGAGATAACCGAACCGATGAAGATGGCTGCAGCGCGGGCAATCGCCCAGATCGTCAGCGACGAGCAGCTAAACGAGGAGTACATCATTCCCTCCTGCTTCAACCGCGATGTTGCCCCAGCCGTCGCCGACGCCGTTGCCGCCGAGGCCCGAGCCAGCGGCGCTGCGGCCGCCGAGCGCAACACGATTGGCTTTGCCGCCTCTGACGTTGAAGCTCTGCGTAGCCCCTAACGCCGCTTCGCCGATACTGTCTTACGGCAATCGGCTAGGAGCGGCAGATGCGAGTTGTTGTAAGCGGTGCGACGGGATTGATTGGGACACAGCTGGTGGCGGCCCTGAAGGCGCGCGGCGACGACGTGACCGTGCTGTCGCGCAATCCCGAGCGCGCTGCCGCAGCGCTCGGCGTTGAAGCGGTCGCTTGGCAGCCGCTAAGCGCCCCGCCGCCGACCGAGGCGCTGGCCGGGCGCGATGCTGTGATCCACCTCGCTGGCGAACCGGTGGCGCAGCGCTGGAGTGCGGCAGCAAAACAGGCGATCCACAACAGCCGCGAAACCGGCACACGCCATCTTGTCGACGCGATTGCCGCCAGCGATCGAAAGCCAGCAGCGCTGCTTTCGTCATCAGCTGTCGGCTACTACGGCAAACACGGCGACGACGTTGTGACCGAGCAAACTGCCGCCGGCAACAACTTTCTTGCCGGCGTCTGCGTCGCCTGGGAGCGCGAGGCGCTGCGGGCCGAAGCGCTTGGCTTGCGCGTTGTGATCGTCCGCACCGGCGTCGTGCTTGACGCCAGTGGCGGCGCGCTTAAGGCAATGTTGCCGCCTTTCAAGGCCGGCGTTGGTGGTCCTGTCGCGGGCGGCCGCCAGTACATGCCGTGGATTCACGGCGACGACATTGTCG
Source organism: Solirubrobacteraceae bacterium (assembly GCA_039745115.1). Classification (GTDB taxonomy): domain Bacteria; phylum Actinomycetota; class Thermoleophilia; order Solirubrobacterales; family Solirubrobacteraceae; genus F1-60-MAGs163. The sequence continues at coordinate 127,890 of JBCJRT010000002.1, read as the reverse complement.
GCCTTTACCTCGCCGCGCTTGATGATCCGTCCTGGAGCGGCCCGGTCAATGGCACGGCGCCGGAGCCGGTGACAAACGCCGTCTTCTCGAAAGCGCTCGGCCGGGCGCTCGGCCGGCCAGCAGTTCTGCCGGTGCCGGGCTTTGCGATTCGGGCGATCTACGGCGAGATGGCTGAAATCGTGACCGAGGGTCAGCGCGCCGTGCCAGCCGCGGCAGAGCGGCTTGGCTACAGCTTCAAGCATCCCGAGCTTGACGAAGCGCTGCGCGCGGCACTGGCGACTTAACTTTGCTCAGCGCGCGATCGCGTCGGTCAAGCTTGGCGACACAACAAGCCCACCTGCGACGACGCGCGAAACAAGGAACTGATTCAACGTTGTATCGCCAGTCGGCGTTACCGAATAGCGACCGAGCACCGAATCACGCCCCTTGATTGCGCGGAAGGAGTCGACAACTGTGACGCGATTATTGGCGTTAGGTCCAGCGCGGCGCAGCGCATCGATCACGACGGCCATCGCCTCATAGCCGTAGAGCCCGGCGGAACCCGGGTCACTGCCGAACTGGGCCCGGTAGCGCTTAACGAACTCTTTGCCGCGCGCCGACAGACGGTCGGGATCGGGGCCCGGCGTTGTGATCAACGTCGCCTGCTGTGCCCTGGCGCTTAGGTTTTGCGTGAACTGCTCATCTGTCAGGCCGCGGCCGCCGAACGCCTTCAGCGAGCCTCGCGCTGCGATCGCAGCGTTAATCAGCCGTGCAGCATCAAGGTCGGCTGCAGCGCCATAGAAGAAGCAGTCCGCCTTCGAGCGGGCAAGCTGGCCCGCAACAGCGCCAACGCTCGGTTGCCCGCCGCCAACGGCCGTCGTCCCGGCGAGCCTGATCCCAGCGGCGCGAATCTGCTCCGCAACCAACGCTTCAAAGTTGCGTCCCTGCGGCGAATCGCCTGCAATCAGAAAACTTGAAGAGCAGCCCTGCTGGCGCTGCAGACGCGCCAGCGCGGCGGCCTCGCCGATACTGCCCGGTGCCAGACGCCCGAGCGTCCGGGTACGGCTCGGATAGAAGCGCTGTGGTTCGCCGGCGGCGCCGTGCTCGGGGCTGGTGAGGGCGCTGTAGCTGGCCAGCGGAGTGATCTGCAGTGTCCTCGCCTGGTTAAGCAGCGGCAACGTGATCGCGGTCGAGGCCGAGTCGCTGTCACCGATGTAGGCAATCGAGAGCGGGTCCTGAACGGCGGTTCGCGCATTCGACGCGACCTGACCCTCCGACCAGAGCCTCATCCGGCCTTGGACCGAGTTCAGAACGGCAAGGCCAACGGTGAACTTGCCGGCCCGGCCGCCGGCGTCGGCCAGCGCCAGCCGCTGACCGTTGACCAGCGCTTCGCCGCTCTGCCGCTGATCGCCGCTCAACGCGGCGCTGGAGTAGACGGTGAGCTTGTCACCGGGCACGAGCACGCCTGGGCGCTCTAAGACGTCGGTGCTACCAGCACAACTCGCAAGGACCGCGGCGCCAACCAGCGTCGCGGCAAGCGGCATCCCGATTCGCTGCAGAAGGGAAAGAGTCACGCGACGCAGATTGTACGGTTCGTCTGCAGCGCCTGACGAAGCGCGTCAATCTTCGCGCGAGCCGGGCGCAACCGAACCGAGGTAGCGGCCGGCAAGGCGTGTTGCCGCGGCGAGCAGAATGATCACCAAAGCCAGCATGATGCCGTCAAACGACGAGCTGATGCCGAGCGAAGTCAGGATTATCCAGAGCGACAGCGCGAAGGTGGTTACGATTACAAGGCTCATGCTGGCCAAATCTTAGCGGAGCGCTCCGGCGAATTGCTCTACCAGCAACCGGCAGGCAGCCGGCGCGTCGTCCTGCTGCTGCGCTTCGCGCACCAGCCGCGATCCAATGATCACGCCATCAGCCCCTGCCTCGGCCGCCTCGGCCGCCTGCTCAGGTGTTGAGATTCCAAAGCCCAGAGCGACAGGAGCATCGGTGTAGCGCCGCACCCGGTTAACGATTGCTGCGTAGTCGGTCTCGGCGCCGCGCTCGCCGGTCGTCCCGGCCACCGCAACCGTGTAGAGAAACCCCTTGGCCTGCGCACCGATTCGGCTGAGCCGATCGTCGGTGCTGGTCGGCGCGGCTAGCAGTATCAGCGAAACCCCGGCCTCCTCGCACGCTTCGGCGATTGGCGGGGCTTCCTCGATCGGCAGGTCAGGGACGATCAGGCCGCTAACGCCAGCCTCCGCAATATCCGCAACAAACTGCTCGGTGCCGCGCGCGAGAACACTGTTTGTGTAGGCCATCAGCACAACCGGCAACCGCGGCGCCAGCTGCCGCGCGATCTCGAGCACGCCGTCAAGAGTTGCGCCGGCTGCCAATGCGTCGCTGCCGGCCGACTGAATTACCGGACCGTCGGCCAGCGGGTCGGAGAACGGCACGCCCAGCTCAATCAGATCGGCGCCGCCGTCGACGTAAGCGTTAGCAATCGCAAGCGAGCTGGCAAGATCGGGGTAGCCGCCCATCAGGTACGGCATCAGAGCCGCGCGGCCGGCGCGGCTCCTGAATGCTGCAGCGATCCTCTCCTCCCCGGTCACGAGCGGCCGAGCAGGTCGAGCACCTCGGCGAGGTCCTTGTCACCGCGGCCCGACAGGCAGACCAAGTCGAGCTGCGAGTCGCTCTGAACGTTGAGCACGTAATGGATCGCGTGGGCTGGCTCGAGCGCCGGAATGATCCCTTCAAGCCGGGCCGTTTGCTCAAACGCTGCGAGCGCGTCCTCGTCGGTAACGGCGACGTACTGGGCGCGGCCGCTGTCGCGCAGCCAGGCGTGTTCAGGCCCTGCCCCGGGATAGTCGAGACCGGCCGAAACCGAGTGTGCCTCAGCAATCTGACCATCAGCATCCTGTAGCAACGCGCTAAGCGAACCATGCAGTACGCCTGGCCGGCCGCCGGCCGTTAACGGCGCGCCATGACGACCGCTGTCGAGCCCGTCACCGGCTGCCTCAACGCCGATCAGCTGAACCTCGTCGTCGTCAAGAAAGCCGCTGAATGCGCCAATCGCATTTGAGCCGCCGCCAACGCAGGCAATTACGCGCTCCGGCAGACGACCTTCGCGTTCCAAGATCTGCGCCCGCGCTTCGTCGCCAATGCAGCGCTGCAGGTCGCGCACAATCACCGGGTACGGCGCCGGCCCGACCGCTGAACCGATGATGTAGTGCGTTGTTTCAACGTTCGTCACCCAGTCGCGGATCGCTTCGGAGACCGCCTCTTTGAGCGTGCGGGCGCCAGCCTCGACCGGTACGACGGTGGCGCCGAGCAGCCCCATCCGCTGGACGTTCGGGCGCTGGCGACGAATGTCCTCGGCGCCCATGTAGACGACGCACTCAAGGTCAAGCAGTGCGGAGGCCGTGGCCGACGCGACGCCGTGCTGACCGGCGCCGGTCTCGGCGATGATCCGCCGTTTGCCCATCCGCTTGGCGAGCAGCGCTTGGCCGAGTGCGTTGTTGATCTTGTGAGCGCCGGTGTGCAGCAGGTCCTCGCGCTTCAGGTAGATCGTCCGCCCCGCCGCCTCGCTCAGCCGTTCGGCCAGGTAGAGCGCGGTCGGACGGCCGGCGTAGTCGCGCAGCAGCCGCCCCAGCTCAGCCTGATAGGAGTCGTCACTGCGGGCGATGATCCAGGCCGCCTCAAGTTCGGCCAGTGCCGGCATCAGCGTCTCTGGCACATACTGCCCGCCGTACGGACCAAAGCGGTGCTGCAGCCCAGCCTCGCTCACGGCGACAGCTCGCTTCCGGTTACCACTTCACCTGTTGCTGCGACGGCGGCGCAGAAAGCCTCAACCAGCTCGCTGTCCTTCACGCCGGGAGAGGCTTCGGTGCCACTGGCGCTGTCTACGGCGTAGGGCCGGACCGCCGCGATTGCCTCGGCGACGTTCTGTGGACCCAATCCGCCGCTAAGGATCAGCGGGATCTTTGAGTGCCGCGAGCCGGCCAGTTTCCAGTCCCAGCTCTCACCGGTGCCGCCGCGCAGCTGCGGGTGGTAGGCGTCAAGCATGTGGTAGTCGACGTGGTGAAAGCGTTCGATGTCATTCAGCTGTTCGCCCGATTCAACGCGCGTCGCCTTGATCAGCTTCGCGCCGGTGCGCCGGTGGACCTCGTCACAGAAGGCCGGGCCTTCATCGCCGTGCAGCTGGACCATCGTCAGGCCAAGCGCGTCGACTTGACCGGCAACCTGATCGAGTGTTGCGTCGACGAAGACGCCGCAAACCTCCACTTGACGATGCAAGCTGCGGGCGATCTCCCGCGCAACAGCCTGCTCGCAGTAGCGCGGCGAACCCGGCCACATGATGCAGCCGACAGCCCAGGCGCCAGCATCAACCGCCAGCTGTGCGTCGTCGAGGCTCGTGATGCCGCAGATCTTGATCTTTGGGGGGCTGCTCACCCCCCGATCATGACACGACGCCGCGCCCGAACTGGAGTTACGGCGTCGTAACGCTCTGCTGCGGGCGACGCCCGAGCGTGACGGTGACCGTCTTCGGTTGCTTGCCACCGCTGAGCAGCTCAATCTCAATCTGATCGCCGACCTTCTTTGACGAGACGTATTGCGACAGCGCAAGCGATGTCTTCATCGACCTGCCATCGATCTTTACGATCACGTCGCCGCCGATCTTTAGCTCCTGACCGTCCAGTTTGGCGGGCACCGTGCCGCCCTTGATACCGGCCTTCGCGGCGGGGCTGCCGGGGTTGACAGTCTCAATCAGCACGCCGCTCTTGACCGGCAGGTTGAGCGGCGCCAGATCTGGCGTGATCGACAATGAGGAGATCCCCAAGTAGCCGGTGTCAACGATGCCCTTGCGCAGCCCAGGCAGCAGCTTGCGGGCCGTGTCGATTGGCACTGCGAAGCCGATGCCAACGTTGCCGCCACCCTCTCTTGTTGCGATCTGCGAGTTGATGCCGACAACTTCGCCGGCCGAGTCGATCAGCGGGCCACCGGAGTTGCCTGGGTTGATCGCCGCATCGGTCTGAATAACGTCGTTGATCGCAAAGCCGTTGAGGCCCTCGATCGAGCGCTTCTTGGCTGAGACGACGCCGGTTGTCAAGCTGAAAGCCTGACCAAACGGGTTGCCGATCGCGACCACAGGATCGCCAACCTGAACATCGGCGGCAGATGCCAGCGGCAGCGTCGTTAGGTCCAGCCCCGCGCTGTCAACCTGCAGAACAGCGATGTCGGATGAGCGGTCGGCGCCAAGGATCTTGGCGTCAACGGTCTTGTCGTTGGAGAAGCGGATCGTGACCTTTTTTGCGCCGTCGACGACGTGCGCGTTGGTCAGGATCGTTCCCTCCTTGTCAATCACGAAGCCTGAGCCGGTTGACTTGCCGCTCTGCGACTCCGGCGCTCCGAAGATGTTTGACTGCTTCTTGACGACGTCGGCGGTGATGAAGACGACGCCCTTCGAATAGCGCTTGTAAATCTCGCGCGGCGTCATTACTCCGCCATCGCTCACCGGCCGCAACACGCCGGTGGCGCCGTCGCGGACAACTGTCGTCGTGGTCGAGTTAGAGCCGACGCCGATCGCCGAGGCCGCAACCAGCGCCAGCACGGCGCCGACTAAGCCAGCAAAGCCAGCAGTTATCCACGTGGACGGTGATTTCTTCATTATCTAAAGGAAACCGTGCTTCGCTGAAGAGTCTATAAAGGAACGGTTAACTGCTGCTTAACGATCTTCAGGGTTGGCGACGTCGTGGCCGCCGGTGAGCTGTTCGAGCGCTGCCAACGGGTCCTCGGCTGACAGCAGCGGCTCGCCGACCAAGACGGCGTCAACGCCGACCCGCTCCAGCTCGATCAGCTGATCGCGGCGGCTAAGCCCAGACTCGCTGACGACCGTCTTGCCGGCCGGCACGTCGGCTAGCAGCCGGTGCGTTGTCTCAACGTCAACGCTGAGGTCATGCAGGTTGCGATTGTTGATCCCGATCAGCTCGGGGTCGATCAGTTCCAGCGCATCGGCCAGCTCCTGCTCGTCGTGGACTTCGACCAGCACGTCAAGGTCAAGCGAACCAGCCTGCCCGTAGAGCAGCTCCAACTCGGCCGGATCCAAGGCAGCAACGATCAGCAGGATTGCGTCGGCGCCAGCGACAGCCGACTCAACCAGCTGGTAACCGTCAACGATGAAATCCTTGCGCAGTATCGGCAGGTTGCTGGCAGTACGGGCGGCGACAAGATCGTCTAGTGAGCCGCCAAAGTTGGCCTCCTCGGTCAGCACCGAAAGCGCTGCGGCGCCGCCGCGTTCGTAGCTAGTTACAAGCTGCTCAACGGCCGATCCGGGACGGATCTCACCGGCACTGGGCGAGCGACGTTTAAACTCGGCGATCACCGACAGGCCGGGCCGCGCCAGCGCTTCGGCGAACGGGCGATCCTCGCCGCGCACTGCGAGTTTTGCTTCCAGATCGGCCAGCGGCAGCTGGCGGCGACGCTGCTCGACCGCCTCGCGGGTCGAGGCGACAATATCCGAAAGGACCGTCATCGCGCTGCCAACTGAACGCTTCGTTTGATGTAACGCTCAAGCGTCTGCGCGGCTGCGCCTGAAGCGATCGAGTTGCGCGCCTGCTGCAGACCTTCGCTGATCGAGTCGGCGGCGCCAGCGACGTAGACCGCGGCACCGGCGTTGAGCGCAGCAATCTCGCTCTGCGGGCCGGCCTCGCCGGCCAGGATGCTGCGGATGATTGCGGCATTCTGCGCCGGGTCGCCGCCGCTCAGCGCCTCCGGGTCGGCTGCCTCAATGCCAAACTGCTCGGCCGTTAGTTCGTAGCGACGCACGCCGCGGCGGTCGATCTCAGCGACAAAGGTTGTTCCGCTACTGCTGAGCTCGTCGAGCCCGTCCTCACTTGAGACGACAAGCGCGTGGTCAGTGCCAAGCGCCGCCAGCGCACCGGCTACGAGATCGATCAGGTCAGGGCTGGGGACACCAATCAGCTGGCGCTGAGCCCCGGCCGGATTGGTCAGCGGCCCGAGCAGGTTGAAGATTGTCGTCACGCCCAAAGCCTTGCGCACCGGCACGACAAAGCGCGTCGCGGCGTGGTGTGCTGGCGCGAACATGAAGCCAAAACCCAGCTCGTCAATCAGCGCCGCCTCAGCTTCCGGAGTCAGCTCAAGCTGTGCGCCGAGCGCCTCGAGAACATCGGCCGAGCCGCTCAGGCCGGTTGCAGTTCGATTGCCGTGCTTAGCGACAGCACAGCCGGCGCCGGCGGCGATCAGCGCCGCCGTGGTCGAGATGTTGAAGGTGCGCCGGCCGCCACCGGTGCCGCAGGTGTCGAGTAGGTCGCTGCGCCGGGGACGCACTGCACTTGCCATCGAACGCATCGTCCGGGCCAGACCAGCCAGCTCATCGACTGTCTCGCCCTTGGCGCGCAGACCGAGCAGTAACTCGGAGATCTCGTCGTCAGACGCTTCGCCGGCCATGATCACTGCGAGCGCCGCCGCCGCTTGGTCCTGCGACAGGTCTACGCCGCCGGCAACTAACTCGTTTGCCTGCTGCAACGGCGAACTGCCGGCGCCGGCCATCAGCGCCCGGCCCCTGTCAAAAAGTTTTCAACGATCTGCTTGCCGCCCTCAGTAAGTATCGACTCGGGGTGAAACTGAACCCCTTCGGCCGGCAGCTCGCGGTGTCGGACAGCCATCACGATGCCGTCGCCTTCGGCCGAGAGCTCAAAACAATCCGGCAGCTCTGCGTTGGCGGTGATCAGCGAGTGGTAACGGCCGACGGTCAGCGGTGAAGGCAGTCCGCTGAAGATCGTCTTTCCGTCGTGCTCAACGCTGGTTGCTTTGCCGTGGACCGGCTGATGGCGGACGACGCTACCGCCAAACGCCTGAACGAGCGCCTGATGGCCAAGGCAGACGCCGAGCGTCGCGATGCCGGCCTCGGGAAAGCGGCGGACCGCTTCGAGCGTGATGCCGGCATCGTCCGGCGTGCACGGCCCGGGCGAGACGACGAGCCGCTCCGGTCGCCCGGCCAACAGCTCGTCAACGTTCGCCTGATCGTTGCGGACGACTTCGATCTCGGCACCAAGCTCCCCGAGATACTGAACGAGGTTGTAGGTGAATGAGTCGTAATTGTCGATAACGAGCGTCTTCATCGTCACCACCAACCCGGCTGGCTTGATGCCAGCTCGATCGCACGCATCACAGCTTTGGCCTTGTTGACTGACTCCTCATACTCGTACTCTGGGATGGCGTCGGCGACAGTGCCGCCGCCAGCCTGAACGTGGACCTTGCCCTCGGCGCAGACGACGGTACGGATGTGGATGCAGGTGTCGAGATCACCGGTGTAGCTGAGATAGCCGATCGCACCGCCGTATCCGCCGCGCTTGACCGGTTCGACCTCGTCGATGATCTGCATCGCCCTTACTTTCGGCGCGCCGGACAGAGTGCCGGCTGGCAGGATCGCGCGCAGCGCGTCCAGCGCGCCAACCTCGGGCCGCAGCGTGCCGGAGACCGAGGAGACAATGTGCATTACATGTGAGTAACTCTCGATCTGCATCAGACTGTCGACGACGACTGAGCCGTACTCACAGACGCGGCCAAGGTCGTTGCGTCCGAGGTCGACCAGCATCACGTGCTCGGCCCGCTCCTTCTGGTCGGCCAGCAGGGCGCTTGCCAGCTCAGCGTCCTGCGCCGGTGTTTCGCCGCGCGGCCTTGTGCCAGCAATCGGCCGCGTTGACGCGTCGCGTCCGTTGACCGTCAGCAGCGGCTCTGGGCTGGCGCCAACGATCTGGAAGTCGCCAAAGTCGAGGAAGTACATGTAAGGGCTGGGATTGACGACGCGCAATCCGCGGTAGATCGAGAACGGGTCAATCTCAAGCTCTGCCGTCCAGCGCTGCGATGGGACAACCTGGAAGGCGTCACCGGCATGGATGTACTCAACGATCCGCGCGACGGCCGCTTCGAACTGCTCGCGGCTGAAGTTTGACTCAAACTCTGGCGCCACCCGTTGCCCAGCGGCCGGGCTCAGCGCCGGCAGCGGGCCGGCGAGCAGCGCGCGCACCTCGGTGATCGTCGCCGCAGCGGCGGCGTAGGAACCGTCGATCTGCTGGCCCTCCTCAGCGAAGACGTTGACGAGGATCGTCAGCGTGTGGCGCAGGTGATCGAAGACGACCAGCACATCGCTGAGCATCAGCGCCATGTCGGGCAGGCCGAGCTGGTCAGGGTTTGGATCGCCGAGCGGCTCAACCGTACGCACTAGGTCGTAGCCAAAGTAACCAACGAGGCCGCCGGCAAACGGCGGCAGGTCTGGTAGCGGTGGCTGCTTGAACGAGGCGATGTAATCGGCGGCAATCGAGTAGGGGTCGCCGCCGTCGGCAAGCGCCCAGCGCAGCACCGATCGCGGCCGAATGCCGATGAAGCTGTAGCGCCCCATCCGTTGGCCCTGCTCGGCCGACTCCAGCAGAAAGGCAGGCTCGCTCGGCGCAGCGGCGCGCAGCTTGAGGAAGGCTGCGACCGGTGTTTCGCAGTCGTCGATGAACTGATGGCGCAGCGGTATCAGCGAGTACTGGTCTGCCAGCTGCTTGGCCTCTTCGAGCGACGGCTCGATCGTAATTGCCGGCGGCGCCTGCGGTCCGCTCATTGGGGCGCTCCGGTCAGCGAACCGCGGCCGACTTTGCTCTGCGCCGCAAGCGGCACCGCTGACGGGAGGGCAAGCGGTGGCGGTGCCTGATCGAGATACCAGCCGAAGGCGCGATCAACGAAGCGCTGACGGCCGATCAGCGAAAACAATCCCGTCAGTAGCCGCGGCGGCAGCGCCGGAATCAGCCGCTGTAGCGCCAGCGCAATCGCGAAAGCGCGGCCGTGACCGGCGCTAAAGCGCGAGTAGTTGCGCAGCGCCGCGGCGCGGTCCTGGCGACCGGCGATAACTGCCGTGAGCTCTTGCCCACAGGCGATACCGAAGTAGAAGGCTGTCCTGATCCCCTCGCCTGAAAGCGGGAAGCAATGCCCGGCGCTGTCACCGACAAAGAAGACGTCGGTCTCAGTGGCGTCGCGCAGACGGTGCGGAAACCAGTTCCCTTGGTAGCCGACCGGCTCTGCGCCAAGGCGCTCACTCAAGTCGATAGTTGGCTGCTTTACGTGCTGATTGGGGTCGTAGGAACCGACGCCAATCCGTGCCTCGTCGCCGGCCGGCACACGCCAGCCAAAGCCGCGCCGAGCGATCTTCCGCTCAACCCAGATATCGAGCGCGTCGCCGGAGCCGTCATGGCCGGGATGAACCTCTAGGCCGCGCGAAAGTGGTGCCTGTGGCGGCTGATAGTGCGGGCTGCTGAGCACGCGACGCCAGCCGAGCGCATCGACAACGAGCGGGGCGCTCAGCGTGCCGCGGTCGGTAACCACCTCGATTGCGCCGTCGGCGTCGCGGCCGCCAAGAGCTTCGACCTTGGCCGTTTCAAAACGCGCCTCGCCGCACTGCTGCCAGAGCAGCTCGCAGAGCCGACGGTAGTCAAACGACGACCAGCTCCACGGCAGGCGATAGCGCGCCGTACCGTGCGCCGTTGTGAAGGTCATATATGGCAGCTGCTGCATGATCGAGTCGCCAAGCCCGAGCGCTTCCAGCCAGAGCGTTGGGCAGGCGCAGGCCGACGTCTGCCGCTCGCCAATCTCGTAGCGGTCGACCACCAGCAGGTCGGCTCCGCTGGCAGCCAGCTGACGTGCAACCGCCAGCCCGGCAAAGCTTGCGCCGCAGATAAGGACCTCGGTGCGCGTCCCCTCAAGTGAGGTTCGCTGCGCGCCACTTGAGGTCACCCGGACGGTCACGAAACCAGCGCCCAGGAGGACGCGCGGACGGCCTCCCACGGACGCAGGCGGCTGGAACTGGTGACCACGTCGTAACCATTCTCCTCAACGCGATCAAGAACGCGTAGATAGACGGCGCGAGCGACCTTGATCCCCGGCCGGACCGGCGCTGGCAGCAGCGCCGCCAACGCCTCGCTGTCGGCGAACAGTTGCCGTGCTCGGGCAACCTGCTGGGCGATGTGACCACGCAAAGCAGCGCTGGCGGTCCGCTGTTCGAGGTCGCTCTCGGACAGTCCGGGCAGGTAGATCCTGCCCATCTGCCAGTCGATTGGTACGTCGCGAATGAAGTTCGTTAACTGAAAGGCGACGCCGAGCAGGCGCAACAGCGCGACGGCGCTGTCGGGAGCGTCGAGCAGCGGCGCCGCGACCGGACCAACGGTCGCCGTTCCATCCATGTAGCGATCGAGCTGCGCCTGACTGCGCATTCGGACCGTTTCTTCGCAGTCGGCGCGCATTGACTCCATGTAGTCGGGCAGCAGCTCCAGCGGCATTCCGTAGCGCGGTCCCGCGTCAACAAGCGCACCGATCACCGGATGCAGCGAGTAGCCGCGGCGAAGACCGCTCTCAAGCTCCTGCTGCCAGCGGTCAAGCGCGGCGCGGCGCTGACCGTTCAGCGCGCAGTTATCGGCGATCTCGTCGGCGCCGCGAACGTAGCCGTAGAGCGCGTAGAGGGCCGGCCGTCGCTCCGCCGGCAGGCAGGCCGTCGCAGCAAAGTAGGTCGGGTCATGACGCAGCTGCATCGAGCGACATTTGCGATACGAATCGCTGACAATCTGATTTGAACTGAAAGCCACGCCCCTACCGTAGAGGGAGACGTGACAAAGCGGCAACCCGGCATATTTGATTGCGAGCTGCTGGTCGTAACCGGCAAGGGCGGCGTCGGCAAGACGACGCTCGCCGCTGCGCTCGGTCTGCTGGCAGCGCAGCGCGGTAAACAGACAATCGTTTGCGAGCTATCCGGGCAGCGACGGATCCCGGCGTTGGTTGGCCACCCCACCTCGGGGCCGCCCGGCAGCGAGGAAGCCCTGGCGCCGAATCTGTGGGCGACAACAATAGATCCGGAGCAGGCGTTGGTGGAGTGGGCTGGCCGCCTGATCCGGCCACGCGCGCTGCTCGACCTGGCGGTCCACTCAAACAGCTTTGTCGGCTTCATCAACGCCGCCCCCGGCGGGCGCGAGCTGCTGACGATTGGCAAGGCCGTTGACCTCAGCCGCGACGAGCGTTGGAACAGCGACCGCGACGGCTACGAGCTGGTGATCCTTGACGCGCCCGCCTCGGGCCACGGGCTGGCAATGCTGCAAACGCCGAAGACCTTTGCCCAGATCGCCCGCGTCGGCCCGATCGCCAGCCAGGCACGGCAGCTTGACGAGCTACTGCGCGACCCGCAGCGCTGCCAGATCGTTGCCGTGACAACACTGGAGCAGACGCCAGTCAACGAGACGCTTGAACTACAACAGGCGCTGGTCGAGCAGCTCGGCCACGGGCCCGGCCTCGTTATCGCCAACGAGCTGATCGCCGACGACCTTGACGACCGCGCCCTAGCCCAGCTCGAAGCAGCGATCCCAGCAGCTGGCAGCGCGCTGACTGGGGCCGTCACGGCTCGTCACGCGCGGGCGGCGCTGGAGGCAGGCCAGCTTAAGCGACTGCGCGCCGGCATCAGCTGCGAATTAGCAACGCTGCCGCTGATCGCGGAACATGCGGTCGGCCCTGACGAGCTGGCAACACTGGTGCGGCTGCTCGGTCAGCAGTTGACCGCCGGCGACTGACGCTCAGTCGATCCCGAGCCGGTCGAGCAACCCCTCATCGGTTCGCCAGCTGCGCCGCACGCGCACCGATAGCTCGAGGTGGACCTTGGAGTCAAGGCGCCGCTCCAGCTCAGGTCGCGCGGCACTGCCGATTGCCCGGACCATCTTGCCGCCGCGGCCAACGAGTATCCCCTTCTGCGATTCGCTTTCCACCCAGGCAAGGGCGCGCACCCGCAGCAGGCCGGGACGCTGCTCCTCAACCTCCTCGACAATGACCTCGACGGCGTGCGGCAGCTCCTGAAATGTCCGCCTCAGAATCTGCTCGCGGATCAGTTCGGCCAACTCGACCGCGAGCGGCTGGTCGGACAGGTCATCGGCCTCAAACAGCCACGGACCCTCCGGCATCAACTCCGCCAGACGGGCAGCCAGTAGCGCCACCCCGTCGCCCGTCTTGGCCGAGATCGGAAAGATCTCGTCGCCAACTTCGAGACCTTCAGCGGCCAGCAGCGCCTCAACCGTGCGTCTGTGGTCGAGCCGGTCGCATTTGTTCACGGCGACGATCACAGGCTTCGAGCTCTTTGCCAGCTGCGCGGCGATGAAGCGATCGCCGGCGCCGACTGCCTCGCCGCCGTTGAGCACAAAGAGCACGGCATCGCTCTGGTCCAGCTCGCGCTCGACACGGCGCTGCATCCTTTCGGTCAGCAGGTCGCGTGGACGCTGAAAGCCCGGCAGGTCAACCAGCACGAGCTGCGCCTGCCCGAACATTGCGATGCCGCGGATTGCCCGGCGCGTCGTCTGGGGCCGGTCGGAGACGATTACGACCTTCTCGCCGATGATCTGATTGACGAGCGTTGACTTGCCGACGTTGGGGCGGCCGGCGAGGCCGACAAAGCCGGCTCGCGTCACCACGAGCAGAGCTCGCCCTGCAGCGCCAGCATCTCGCCGTCGTCGGTCTCGTGGTCCATCCCGGCGAGGTGCAGTGCGCCGTGGACGATTCCAACGCGCAGATCCTCGGTCATCGACCGGCAGATGATGATGTCACCGAGCTCGCGTGGGCCGACATCATCGGCGTCGCCGTCAAGCGGGAAAGAGATCACGTCGGTCGCTCCTTCAACGCCGCGGTGGGCGAGGTTCAGCTCGGCGATTCGCTGCTCGTCAACAAACTGGACTGCGACATGGCCGGCTTCGATTCCGGCCGAGGCAAAGGCCAGCGCCAGCAGACGGTCGACCTCCGGCTCCGGCGGATCGCCTGCGGCAAGGTCGGCGCCGATGTAATCCAGCTCAATCATCGCCGCAGATCAGGCCTGGCGACGATCACGCTCGGCCCGCAGGTCGGGCGCCGACCGTTCAGCGAATGCGCCGTAAGCCTCGACGATCTTCTGGACCAGCCGGTGACGGACAACGTCGGACGAGCCGAAGCGAACAAAGTCAACGCCGTCAATTTCACTGAGCACATCGGCGACAACAACGAGGCCGGACTGCTGCTCGGCAGGCAGGTCAATCTGCGTGATGTCGCCGGTTACAACCATCCGCGAGCCGAAACCAAGCCGCGTAAGAAACATCTTCATCTGCTCCGCCGTCGTATTCTGCGCCTCGTCGAGGATGATGAACGAGTCGTTTAGCGTGCGCCCACGCATGAACGCCAGCGGTGCAACCTCAATCACGCCGCGCTCTAGATGGTCGCTGACCTTCTCCGGGTCGAGCATGTCGTTGAGGGCATCAAAGAGTGGCCGCAGGTAGGGGTCGATCTTCGCCATCAGGTCGCCCGGCAGGAAGCCGAGCCGCTCGCCCGCCTCAACCGCTGGCCGCGTCAGAACCACGCGATTGACATCGCCACGTGAAAGCGCCGCGGCGGCCATCGCGACGGCGAGGAAGGTCTTGCCGGTACCGGCTGGGCCGATCCCAAAGGTCACAGTGTTGTCGCGGATCGAATCGACATAACGCTTCTGGTTTGGAGTCTTCGGGCCTACCTTGCGGCCTCGGTGCGTCCAGACGACATCGTCGAGCACGCTGGCCGGGCGCAGCTTCTCGGCCAGCGCACCGGTCACGGAATGGATGGTGCCCTCTTCAACCCGATGTCCGCGGTCGGCCAGATCGGCCAGCTCGAGCACAATCGTCGCTGCGCCAGCGACGGCGGCATTATCGCCGTCGAGCGTGACGACGTTGCCGCGCACAACGATCGTGCAGTCAAGCTCTGCTTCAAGGCGCCGCAGGACAACGTCACCGGCGCCGCAGAGCGCGCTGGCCGCCTCGTTCGAGAGCTCGATCGTCCGACGCATCAGCCGCGCAGCGCCTCCTCGACCTCGGTCGCGACGCGCTTGCCGTCAGCCTGACCGGCGACCGTCGCCATCGCGACCTTCATTACCTGACCGCTGTCCTTCGGACTTATCGCGCCGGTCTGCGCGATCGCGGCGGCAACGATCTCGCGCAGCTGCTGATCGCTCAGTTCGGCCGGCAGGTACTGCTCGATGATCGAAGCTTCGGCCTGCTCGCCGGCAGCCAGCTCCGGGCGATCGGCTTCGCGGTAGGCCTCAGCCGCCTCGAGCCGGCGCTTGCGCTCGCGCCGCAGCACTGCCAGCTCGTCGCCGTCCCCCTCCTTGGCATCCTTCTGCAGTTCGGAGAGAACCAGCCGCAGGGCACCAACGCGCGTCTTGTCGCGGGCCTTCATCGCCGCCGTGATCTCGGCCTTCAGTCTTTCGCTAATTGAGGAGTCGCTCATAAGCGGCGAGCGGCGTTACTCCCCGGCGCTTTCGGCGACATAAGCGGAGACAGCGTCAATCTGCGCGGCGGTTAATACATCGCCGAATGCCGGCATTCGGGTGCTGCCATTGGTGACCTGCGTCTTGACACTGGCTGCGTCGGAGGGCCGCTGGTCGAGGTTCGGGCCGATCTTGCCGTTGGCGGCGGCGGCGGCGAGCGTGTGGCACTGCGCGCAGTTTGCGACGAAGACGGCCTTGCCTTCGCTTGCCGCGGCGCTCTGCGTATTGGTCGGACTCTGAGTGGTTGACGCGCCCGAGCTTGGTGACGGCGACGAGCTGCCACCGCAGGCCGTGAGAGCAACGGCCGCGGTCGCGCCGCAGACGAGGGAGACTGTGCGAATCATTGCCATCAGCGTAGCCTACGCAACGCTGCGAACCAACAGCAGCGCCGACCATCCGCCGCTGGTCAGTCGCTCAACCTCGCGCAGGCTGTGATCCCTGGCAAAAGCCTGGGCCACCTGATCGGCCTGATCGCTCAGCAGGCCGCTGGCGATCAACCGCTGCGGCTGGCTGCCAGCGAAACCGGCGGCCGAGAGCTCCAGCAGTAAGGGCAGCAGCAGGTTTGCCACAACTAGCGGCGCACCGGGCGCCGGACCATCTCGGCGCAAGTCAAAGCGGCTCGCCTCCACCGTCACTGCGTTGGCCTGCGCGTTGAGCAGCGTCGCCTCGACGCTCTCGCGCTCGTGATCAACGCCTAACAACGGTTGCCAGCCGAGCTTGGCGGCGGCGATTGCCAGCACACCGGAGCCACAACCAAGATCAACACAGCCGCCATCAGGCTCAAGCGCCAGCAGCAGCTCGAGGCAGAGCCGAGTAGTGGCGTGCGCGCCGGTGCCGAATGCTTGGCCGGGGTCGATAACAAGGTCGATCTGGCCTGCTTCGTCGTCGGCCGCTTCCCACGGCGGCCTAACTCGTAGGCACCGGTTCCCAGCGGTCAGCGTCACCGGTTTGTGGAAGGTCTTCCAGCGCTCGGCCCAGTCGTCGGCCAGCTCTTCAGTGACAATCTCAAAGATCGCGCCGCCAGCGGCAGCCTGAAGGTCGGGCAGCGCCGGCAGCTCCCCGGCGGCGCCGTAAACGGCAAACTCGATCCGTCCGTCGTCAAGCTCGCGCTCCTCGACGCCAGACGGCGCCAGATCGATCAGCTCGGCCAGCACCAGCTCGCTGTCGGCGCGATCGACCCGCAGCGCCAAGCGGATCAACGGCCAGCGCCCAGCAGCCGCCGCAGCTTCGCGCCGAAGCCCTCCGGCGCGGCAAGGTTGTCATCGGTCAGCGACTGCGCCAGCTGCTCAGTCAGGCTGCGCTGTTCGTCGGTAAGGCGGCGCGGGACGATCACGTTGACGACAACGCGCAGCGCGCCGCGGCGCTCGGGCCGGCGCAGCTGCGGCATTCCGAGGCCGTCTAATTTGATCAGCTCGCCCGGCTGCGTCGCCGCTGGCACCTTGACGGCAACCGGGCCGTCGAGCCCCTCGACCTCGACCGTCGCCCCGAGCGCCGCCTGCGGCGCCGACAGGTCAAGGACGCAGATCAGATCATCGCCGTCGCGTAGCAACTGGTCGCTCTGCTCCACCTGAACCTGCACGTAGAGGTCGCCGGCCGGGCCGCCGCGCTCGCCCGCGTGGCCGCTGCCGGCCAGCCGAATCCGCTGGCCATCATCAATCCCTGGCGGAATATCAACCTGCAGCTCGCGCCGGCGAACCAGCCGGCCGCGGCCGTCGCACTGCTCGCAGGGAGACTGGGCGATCTGGCCCTGCCCGTCGCAGGCGTCACAGGCGCGCCGCTGCAAGACCTGACCGAATGGCGAGTTAGCGACTCCCTCAACGACGCCGGAGCCATTGCACTGCTCGCAGCTCGACAGCGAGCTGCCTGGCGTGGCGCCGCTGCCATCGCAGCTGTCGCAGCTGTCGATCGCCTCAAACGAGATTGTTGCCTGCTTGCCGCTGGCCGCCTCGGAGAGGTTGACCTGCACAGCAATAATCGCGTCATCGCCCTGCATCGGGCCGCTCTGACCGCCGCCAAAGCCGCCGCCAAAGAATGCGCCGAAGAGGTCATTGAGCGAACCAAAGCCCTCGAAGTTCGGTCGCATTCCGCCGCTGCGCAGCCCTTCGTGGCCGTAGCGGTCAAAGATTTTGCGGCGCCCCGGGTCGGACAGAATCTCGTAAGCCTCAGCCGCCTGCTTGAACTTTGTCTCTGCCCCGGGGTCGTGGCGGTTGACGTCGGGGTGCAGCTCGCGCGCCAGCGCACGGAACGACTTCTTGATCACTTGATCGTCAGCGTCGCGTGGCACGCCAAGAACGTCGTAGGGATCTTCCGGAACGGTGCTTGCCATCGCTTAAGGCGCGTAAACGTCCTCGATGTACTGCGACAGCTGCCAAGCCGCCTCGCGCACGGTCGCGATCACGGCGCCGTAGTCCATCTGGACCGGCCCGATCACCGCGACCGTTCCAAGCTTCTGTGCCCGCGGGCCGTAGCCGGCGCCGACCAGCGTCAGTGACTGCAACGCCGGCAGCTCGTTCTCGCTGCCAATCCGCACCAACACATCGCGCTCGCCGAGCGCAACACGCAGCACACCGAGCAGCGCGACGCGGCGCTCCAGGGCATTCAGCAGCTCATTGATCTCGGAAAGGTTGTCGAGCCCGTCGCCGCCGAGCAACCGGCCAGCGCCCTCGACGTACAACATCACCTCGGAATCGGAACGAAGGTCATCGAAGACCGGCAGCAGCGCAGCGATAAAATCGCGTTCGGTCTGGCCGAGCGATCGGTCGGCCAAGCGCGCTGTGACGGTCCGAGCACCCAGCTCATAGCCGCACAGCCGATCGTTGAGGTACTCGGCCGCCCAGCCGATCAGGCCACTATCGATCGGCTGGTCAAAGTTGATCAGCCGCTTCGCGACGCTGCCGCTTGACGTGATTACGACGACCATCGCGACGTGCGGCTGCAGCGCCAGCAGCTCAACGTGACGGACCGTCGCCGCCTCCAACGGCGGCGCTGAGACGATCGCCAGCAGGTTTGTGACCTGAGCCAGCGTCTGCGTCGTCAGGCGCATTGCTTCGTCAACCTCGCGCTGGACAATCGGCAGGCTCAACTCGGCCCGCTGACCGGCCGGCAGAAGCCGATCAACGTAAAAGCGCCGACCGGCATCGGTCGGGATCCGGCCAGCGGAGGCGTGGGGATGCTCGAGCAGGCCGTGCTCCTCGAGAATCGCCAGCTCACCGCGGATTGTCGACGGGCCCCAGGCCAGCTGCGGATCGTCGGCGAGCGTCTTTGATCCGACCGGCTGCGCCGTCAGCTGATGGCTCTCGACGACCCGTCGCAGAATCAGTTCTTGGCGCTCGGTAAGCACAGCAGACGATGGTACCGGCGCCGCCTGATCCGGCCGCGCGCGGGGCGGGCCTAACTGGAATCGCCGAGCTCGAGTACTGCGAGGAAGGCTTCCTGCGGGATCTCAACGTTACCGACCTGCTTCATCCGGCGTTTACCTTCCTTCTGCTTCTCGAGCAGCTTGCGCTTACGGGAGATGTCTCCGCCGTAACACTTGGCGATTACGTCCTTGCGGTAGGCCTTAACGGTCTCACGAGCAACGATTCGCGCGCCGATAGCGGCCTGAATCGGCACGTCATACTGCTGGCGCGGAATCTTCTCGCGCAGCTTCTCGGTCAGGCTACGGCCGACCGCCTGCGCCTTGTCGCGGTGAACAAGCATCGACAGCGCGTCGACCGGCTCGCTCGCCAGCAGCAGGTCGAGCTTGACCATCTCCGAGGCCTTCATGCCGTCAATCTCATAGTCGAGTGAGGCGTAGCCGCGCGTGCGCGACTTCAGCTGGTCAAAGAAGTCGAGCACTATCTCGGCCAGCGGCAGGTCATAGCTCATCTGGACCCGCTCCGACGACAGATAATGCATACCTGCGGCCTCGCCGCGCTTCTCTTGGCAGAGCTCCATCACCTGACCGACGTACTCGATCGGGGTCAGGATCGAGGCCTTGATCATCGGCTCGCGGATCTCTTCGATCCGGCTCGCGTCCGGCATCGCCGACGGGTTGTGGACCTCGACCGTCTCACCGCTAGTCAGCGTCACCTCGAAGCTGACCGACGGCATCGTCGCCATCAGATTGAGGTCGTACTCGCGCTCCAGCCGTTCGCGCACGATATCCATGTGCAGCAGTCCAAGGAAGCCGCAGCGGAAGCCGAAGCCAAGCGCGTCCGATGTTTCCGGCTCCCAGGTCAGCGCGGCGTCGTTCAGTGTCAGCTTCTCAAGTGCGTCGCGCAGGGCTGGATACTGATCGGATTCGATCGGGAAGAGGCCACAGAAGACCACCGGCTTGACCTCGCGGTAACCAGGCAACGGCTCGCTTGCGGCGTTGACCTTGGTCGTCAGCGTGTCGCCGACGCGCAGCAGCGTAACATCCTTGATGCCGGTGATCACGTAGCCGACCTCGCCCGCTGTCAGCCGGTCAACGCTGACCATCTCGGGCGTGAAGAAGCCGATGTCGTCGATCTCAGCCTCGGTGCCGGCGACCATTGCCTTGATTGGCTCGCCCTTGCGAAACTCGCCGTCAACGACGCGGATGTAAGCGATCACGCCGCGGTACTGATCGAACTCCGAGTCAAAGATCAGCGCCCGCGGCGCAGCGGCAGGGTCGCCGCTCGGCGGCGGCACCTTGCTGACGATTGCCTCCAGCACAGCCTCAACGCCTTCGCCCGTCTTACCGGAGATCTTCAGAATGTCATCGGCCGGCTCACCGAGCAGTTCGGCAACCTCAGCGGCAACCCTTTCCGGCTCGGCCCCGGGCAGGTCGATCTTGTTCAGGCAAGGAATCAGCTCCAACCCATTCTCGACCGCCAGGTAGGTGTTGGCTAGCGTCTGCGCCTCAACCCCTTGCGAGGCGTCAACGACCAGAATTGCGCCCTCGCAGGCCGCCAGTGAGCGCGACACCTCGTAGGTGAAGTCAACATGGCCGGGCGTGTCGATCAGCTGCAACTGGTAGGTGACGCCGTCAAGCGCCGTGTAGAGAACACGGACCGCCTGCGCCTTGATTGTGATGCCGCGCTCGCGCTCCAGATCCATCGAGTCGAGCACCTGCGCACGCATCGCCCGCGGGTCGATGGTCGAGGTCATTTCAAGGATCCGGTCGGCCAGCGTCGACTTGCCGTGATCGATGTGGGCGATGATCGAGAAGTTGCGTATTAGTGACTGTTCCATGGCGAGCGGCTCCGGCTACAGCCTAGGGCGCGGGCCAGCAGCTGCCGTTAGCTGCCGACGCGGCGTAGACGACTGAGGAAGAAGCTGCTGATCTGAGTCGCTTCCCTGATCTTCACCAGGTAGACGACGAAGCAGTAGACGAGCAGCCCGGCCAGCAACGCCGGCAGCACGGCGATCATCCGCTCCAGCGGGCCTGCGTCCCCAACCAAACCGTCGAGCAGCAGCCAGCTGCCGCGCGCGGCGACGATCAGCAGCAACGACGCCAGCAGGACCTTGGCCAGCGCGATCACTGTCTCGCGGCCCTGGATTGAACCGTCTAGCTGACGGCGCAGGAAGATCATCTGCGCCAACGTCATCCCGCCGCTGGCAACGACCGTGCCGATAACTGGGCCGGCGATCCCAAGCGGCTTGTAGAGAGCCAGCGAAACGATCGCATTGACGACGAGGTTGCCGGCCGCCAGTGCGCTGGGGATCCATGGCCGTTGCAACGAGAAGAAGGTACGCGTGAGCAGCAGGTTGATGCCGGCGAACGGCATCGACAACGCGAACCAGAAGAGCGCCGTCGAGACCTCTTTGGTCGACGCCGCGTTGAAGGCGCCGTACTGGTAGATCAGTTCAACGATCGGGTTGGCGAGCGCCATCGTCGCCGCCGCGGCGGGAATCAACAGCAGCAGGTTTTGACGCGTGCCGGTGCCGACCATCGCTCGCAGGCCGCCGGTGTCGCGGCGCGCGACAAGCCGGCTGAGCGATGGGAACAGAACGGTCGCCAAAGCAACGCTGAAGATCCCTTGCGGCAACATGTAGATGCGGAAGGCGGCGTCGATTGCACGCGGCGCACTATCGGAGATCAACGCGCCGATGACCGAGTTGATCACGAGGTCGATGTTGATAACGCCAAGGGCGATCGTCACCGGCACCAGCAGCTTCAGCACGCGGGTGACGCCAGGGTCGCGCCAGTTGAAGTGCAGCTTCAGCCGAAAGTCGATCTTTGCCAGTACCGGGATCACCATCAACAGCTGGACAACCGTACCGGCCAGCACGCCGATCGCGTAGGCGTAAATCTGGTCTTCGTCGCTGAACATCGGACGCAGCAGAACCAACGCTCCGATGATCACGAGATTCCAGACAAGCGGCGCCAGCGCCGCAATCGTGAAGTGGTGGTAGCTGTTGACGATGCCGACCAGCAGGCCATTTATTCCCAGCAGCACGACGATTGGGAAGAGCACCTGCGACAGGCCGACCGCAAGGCTGACGAGCTGGGTGCTGAAGTTGTCACCGGGAATGAACAGCGGGATCAGCACGCCCGCGGCGACGATGAAGATCGCGCTCAGCGCACCGAGCACCAGCAGGATCAGCCAGAACAGGGTTGACGCCAGCAGAATCGCTTCGCGGCGGCGCTTCTGTTCAAGGAACTCGGCGAAGACCGGAACGAATGCGGCGCTAAGCGCTGCATCGGCAAATAGGCCGCGGACGAGGTTTGGCAGCTGGAAGGCGATTGTGAAGGCCGACGCCGCGCCGCTCGTGCCGAAGTAGATTGCCGCCAGAATTTCGCGCGCCAGCCCGGCGACGCGCGACAACGCCGTCGCAACCGAGAAGAGAACTGTGTTGCGGGCAACGCCGGCGCGGGCACCGGGAGCCTCGTGCGCCTCGCCGCTGACCTTCTGTGCCGCGCGCCGCGCCGCGGCTGCGCCGGCCGCGGCATCACTGTCGGGCGATACGCCGCCAATGATCTCAGCGTCGAACACGGCCTCTTCAGCGCCGGGATCGTCCTCCGGCGGCTGATCGTTTGGGCTTCCTGGCCGCGAGGTCACTGGGCGATAATCCTACGGGTAGCACCCGGCGAACGATTAGGCCGCTAGAATCCGCCACCGGCTATGGCCAATCTCAACTCACAGAAGAAGCGCAACAACCGCACCGAACGCGAGCGGCTTGAAAACCGGCGCTACACGTCGGCTGTCAAGACCTACCAGCGTCGGCTCGAGGATGCCGTTGCCAGCGATGACGACGGTGTCGCCGACGCCGAGCTGCTGAAGCTGCTTTCGATGATCGATCGCTCGGTCGCACACGGCGCGATGCACCGCAACACCGGCGCACGGAAGAAGTCCCGCGCCACGCGGATCCGCGCCGGCGCTTCAGCCTGACGGGCTTCAGGCTGCTATCTGCGCGATCGCGCGCAATGTCTGCGTGTCGCTGTCCAGTTCGCTGCCGCCACGTACGCTCAATTCCAGTGCTGCCAGCGCCTCGGTTGCGGCGCGCAGCAGCTGCGGCTCGGCGCGCCGCGCCTCGGTCAGGATTCGCCGCGCTGCGTGCTGATTGGCGACGACGCCGGCCGTCGCCTGCGAGCCCGACATTCCGGCCTCGAGCCGCTCCGCCGTTGCCAACAGCTCACGTACGCGGCGCACGATCGCGACCACTAGTCGGCCGGCATCCTCGCGCTGGTCGCGCAGCCGCAGATAGATCCGCACGGCGCTGACGCTGTCGCGGGCAACGATCGCGTCGATCAGTGTCCAGACGACAAGCTCAGATGAGTTGGCGGCCGACTGCGCAACCTCCTCGACCCCAATGTGCGCGCCGGGGCCGTATTCCAGCGCCAGCTTTTCCAATTCACGCAGCAGCCGCTGCTGACGCTCGCCAACCTGAGCGATCAGCGCCTGCGCACCGGCGCCGTCGAGCGTCAGTGACAGCAGCGCGGCCTGCTTGATCGTCCACGGCGGCAGCTGCTTTGGCTTCAGCAGCGCCTCGTCGGCGATCTTGCCGCCAGCCGCCTTGACGGCCTTGTGCAGCGCCTCAGGCGCTTGCGCGCGCCCATCCTCGCAGGCGAAGAAGGCAATCGTTGTCTCGTCGGCCAGTGTCGCTAAGGCAGGCGTCAGGTGCTCTTTGACGTCGCCTTCCTTCCAGCGTTCGCAGCCGGCAACGATCAGAAACCGGCGCCCGAGCGCGAAGGTCATTGTGTTCAGCGCAGCTGCGATCAGCTCGGGACTGTCGCTGGCGCCATCGAAGTGCTCGATCCCGCCGGCGCCAGCTTCAGCCTCGGCGATCGTAGTGAGGCCAGCTCGGCGCTCCGTGACGCGGCCCTGGTCGGTGCCGTGAATCAGGTAGGCGGGTTCAAAGGCGGCCACGGCTGCGAGTTTAGGATGCTGGCTGGACGTGCATCGCGCTGCGCGTCGCCTCAACCCGCACCGTGCCGTCTTTATCGGTCCGTCTGATTTCGACGCCGGCGTCCGCCAACGCAGCCAGCGTTGCCTCTGTCGGGTGACCGTAACTGTTACCGGCGCCGACCTCGATTACGGCCAACCGCGGCCGCAGCTGTGCCAGAAGCCGCGGCAGCCCCTCGTCAGCGCTGCCGTGGTGGCTGACTTTCAACAAGTCGATTGTCGGCAGTACGAGCGGGAAAAGGACGTCGGATTCGGCGTCGGCTGTAAGCAACAGCCGCAGCCCGGGCGCCGTGGCGAGGATCACCAGCGCCCGCTGGTTCGGGTCGGCGCCAGGCGCCGCGACCCGATCACCAGGCGGGGATCGCAACTGAAGCCGAAATGAGCCGACTTCCAACTTGTCACCGGCCGCCGCTGTGATCAGCGGCACGTTGCGGCGCCGCGCCGCCTGCTGCATCGCGATCCCTTCAGGTTCGCGCACGCCGTCACGGCCGTCGAGCAGTGCTGCGACCGGCATCGCCTCGATCACCTTGTCGGCGCCTCCCAAATGGTCTGCTTGAGCATGCGTCGCAACCAGCAGATCGAGCCGGCTGACGCCCGCTTGACGCAGCCGTTCAATGATCGGACCGTCAGGCGGCCCGCTGTCGATCAACGCCGCATGATTGCCGCTCTGCAGCAAGGTCGCGTCGCCTTGGCCAACGTCGAGGAAACTGACCCTGACAACGCCGGCCACCGGCGCCGCCAGCGGTTCGGGGCCGCGGCTGAGCAGCGCGACCACCGATAGAGCGCCGATCAGTGCTGCGCCGACGGCAAAGCCGCGTCGACGCCAGGCTGGAAAGCGAATCAGCAGCGCCGCGCTGAGCGCGCAGAGCGCGACCGGGGCAGGGCCGCTGGCAACCTGCGCCGCCGGCACGGCGGCGCTGAAGTTGGCGATTCCAACGATCGCGCTGAGCGGCCAATACGACAGCCACAGCAACGGCGCTGCCAGCGGCGGTGCCAGCTGCGCCAGCAGCGCCGCCAGCATGCCGAGCCATGTCACCGGCGCGACCAGCGCTACGGCGGCAAGGTTGGCCGGCAGCGAAACCAGCGAAACCGTGCCGAATACCGCGGCGGCGATCGGCGCGCTGCCGATTGTCGCCGCCGCCGTTAAGGCCAACGGCTCGCTCAGTAGCGGCGGCACTGAGCGCTGTTCGAGCTGGTCGCGCAGCGGAGCCGTCAGCAGCGCGATCGCGGCGACAGCGCCAAAGCTCAGTTGCCAGCCGGCCTGCTCCGCTGCCAGCGGGTCATAGGCGAGCGTAAGCACCGCCGCCAGCAGTAGCGCGTACCAGCGCGCTGCGGGCCGTGATGCGGCGATCGCCACTAGCGCGGCGAGCCCCATAACTCCGGCCCGCTGGATCGACGGCCCCGAGCCAGCCAACGGAATGTAGAAGGCGACAGCAGCGCCGGCCAGTACTAGGCGCGCCGCGCGTGGCGCTCCAAGCAGTGCGCCGAGCGCAAAAACCAGCATCACTAGCAGCGCGACGTTGGCGCCAGATGCAGCAACAAGGTGGCCGAGGCCAGAGCGGCGCATTGCCGTCCTCAGCCTGGTATCGATCGCGCTCTCGTCGCCCAGTGCCATCCCCCGCATCAGCGCTGCTTGTTCCGGCGGCAGTTGATCGTCGATTGCCGTTGTGGCCCGGCGGCGAACGCCGTCAACGACGCCGCGCAGGCCGCCGCGCTGGCCGATTGGCGCAGACAGCTGGCGCAGCTTGAGGATCGCGCCGATGTGCTGGCTCGCAAGCCAGCCGTCGTTTGGGCCGAGCGGCCGCAGTGAACCTTCGCCCCTGGCAATCTGCCCGATCGTGATCGGCGGCGGCGGGCCGCTGCCACGCAGCAGTACCGGCGCGCCGTAGAGCGTCGCCGCCGCCGACCAGCCATAGGGACCGGCCCGCGGCGCCTGCGTAAAACTGACCGGGGCGGCGACGGCGTGGCCGACCAGCGCAGCCAACCGCGAGTCGTCCAGGGCTGAGAGCCGAGCATTTGCCAGACCGACGCCGAGCAGCAGCGCCGCCGCTGCGCAGGCAGCGGCAACCGTCAGCTTCGGGCAGAGCAACGCTGCCAGCAGCGTCGCTGCCAACAGCAGGGCGAGGATCAGACCGGAGCGCCAGCCAACGGCCAGCCCCAAGGCAGCGGCGGCCAGCGCAACGTGGCGGCGATGGCTGGCCAGCAGCCCGGTCAGCTTCAAGGCGTGACCTGGGCCCGCAGCGCCTCCAGTTTCTTTGGCCCGATTCCGGGAACCTCAGCAAGATCATCGACGCTGCGGAAGCCGCCGTGGTCGGTCCGCCACTTCACGATCTTCGCTGCAATCGCCGGTCCGATGCCGTCGAGCGTGTCGAGCTGCTCGACCGTCGCCGTGCCGAGGCTGATAGGGCCGGCGTCGCCGCCGGCCGCGGCGCCCGGCGGCGCGGGGGCGCCGCCAGCCGCGGCGAGCTGTCGCGGCACGATAACTTGCTGACCGTCGACCAGTTTGGCGGCAAGGTTGATTGCGTTGACGTCGCCACCGACTGCCGCGCCGCCCGCTCGCCGCACGGCGTCGCGCACCCGCGCGCCGACGCGGAGCCGGTAGACGCCGGGCTGACGGACGGCGCCGGCGACATGGACGGTCGGCCGGTCGTCGCCGCGCTGTACGACGCCGCCGGAGGAGCTTGACGGTTGGTTAGAACCGGCCGACGGCTGGGCCCCAGCGGCCGGTGACAGTCCTGATCCCGACTGGGATTGGGCGAAGATCCGGCCACCAAAGGCCAGCGCTAAGACGACGACTATCGCGCCGATCGCAAGCCGGATTCGCTGCCGAAGGCTCATCCGCTGAAGTTACGAACCAGACCCGAACGGCTCCACTGCCAGTTCGTTACAGGGCGGCGCGCGAACCGCGCGGCGAGCGCTCAGCCAACAACGATGTTGACTAGCTTGCCGGGCACCACAATTACCTTCTTTGGCTCGCGCCCGGCGAGGTGGGCCTGCACGTTTGGCGCCGCCAGCGCCGCCTGCTCGAGCTGCTCGCGGTCGGCGTCGCTCGGTACCTCAACACGGTCGCGTAGCTTGCCGTTGACCTGGCAGACCAGCTCGTAACTGTCGCTCTCCAGCATTGCCGGGTCGGCCACCGGCCAAGGCTGTTCCCACAGTCGTTCGCCGGTCAGCAGCTGATACGCATCGGTCGTCACGTGCGGCGCAAACGGGAAGCAGAGCGACGACGCGCTCTCCAGCGCAAAGCGCTTTGCCTCACTGCCAGCCTCGTCGCGCAGCCGCGAAACCTCGTTCGTCAGCTCCATCACGGCGGCAATCGCCGTGTTGAAGGCAAAGCGGCGGTCGATGTCGGCGGTGACCTTGTCGATCGCCCAGTTGGCCTTGCGGATCAGCATTAAGTTTGCCGCCTTGTCGCCATCGACAGTTTCGCCTTGATCGGCCAGCTCAGCGCTCAGCCGCCAGAGCCTTGAGAGAAAGCGATGAACGCCCTCAACCCCTTCGTCCGACCAGTCGACGTCCTGATCGGGGGCGCCGATGAACAGGATGTAGGCGCGCGCAGTGTCGGCGCCGTAGCGGTCAACAATCGCTTTCGGCGAGACGACGTTGCCGTGCGACTTCGACATCTTCGCGCCGTCGCGCGTGATCATTCCTTGCGTGAAAAGCCGCGCGAACGGCTCGCTCGCATCGAGATGACCGAGATCGGCCAGGGCCTTGCAGAAGAAGCGGGCATAGAGCAGGTGGAGAATCGCGTGCTCAACGCCGCCGATGTACTGATTGACCGGCATCCACTCGCGCAGCACGGCTGGGTCCCAGGCCGCTTCGTCATTCGCCGCGTCGCAGTAGCGCAGGAAATACCAGGATGAATCGACGAAGGTGTCCATCGTGTCGGTTTCGCGCTGCGCCGGCCCGCCGCAAGTCGGGCACTGCGTGTTGACCCACTCGCTTGCCGCCGCCAGCGGCGACTGGCCCTTAGGCGCGTAATCTTCGATCACCGGCAGCACAACCGGCAGCTGGTCATCAGGAACCGGCACAATGCCGCACTGCGGGCAGCGCACAACCGGGATTGGACAACCCCAGTAGCGCTGACGGCTAATCAGCCAGTCGCGCAGGCGGTAGTTGACCGACGACCGGCCTTTGCCTTCACTCTCCAGCCAGGCAACGATCGCTCCCACCGCCTCGCGGTTGGGTGTGCCATCGAACTGCGGCGCACTGTTGACCAGCGGTCCGTCGCCGCCGTACGGCAGTCCTTCGTCGTCACCGTCGGCATCATTCCCTTCGATCACGCGGCGGATCGGCAGCTCAAAGGCTTTGGCGAAGGCGTAGTCGCGTTCGTCGTGCGCCGGCACCGCCATGATTGCGCCGGTGCCATACTCCATCAAGACGTAATCGGCGACAAAGACTGGGATCTGCTCGCCGTTGACGGGGTTGGTTACGGTCCGCCCGAGCGCGACGCCGGTCTTCTCGCGCTCGGCCGCGCCGCGCAGCTCGCTGCCGCGCGCCAGCGCCTCCTTCACGTAGTCATCAACGGCCTGCTCGTTGCCGGTCCCTGCGGCCAGGCGCTGCAGGTCGGGATGCTCGGGCGCGAGGACGAAGAAGGTCGCACCGAAGAGCGTGTCCGGGCGCGTCGTGAATACTGGGTACTCGCTGCCAAGCTCGTCACAAGTGAAGACGACCTCGGCACCTTCCGAGCGGCCGATCCAGTTGCGCTGCATCGTTTTGACGTTCTCCGGCCAGTCAACGCTGTCAAGATCCTCCAGCAGCCGATCGGCGTAGTCGGTGATCTTCAGGAACCACTGCTCAAGCTCGCGCAGCTCGACCTCGGCGCCGCAACGTTCACAGCAGCCATCAATGACCTGCTCGTTGGCCAGCACGGTCTGATCGTTCGGGCACCAGTTGACGTGCGCCTGCTGGCGGTAGGCGAGGCCGGCCTTTAGTAGCTGGTTGAAGATCCACTGCGTCCAGCGGTAGTAATCGGGCTCGCAGGTCGCTAGCTCGCGCGACCAGTCGATCGAGATTCCCCAGCGGCGAAACTGCCGCTGAAACTCGGCGATCGCAGCCTCTGTCGATAGGCGCGGCGGCTGGCCGGTTTTGATCGCATGGTTTTCGGCCGGCAGGCCGAAGGCGTCGTAGCCCATCGGATGCAGCACGCGCTTGCCGTTTCGACGCTGGAAGTGCGCGACCGCATCGCCGACCGAATAGACCTTCAGGTGGCCGATGTGCGGCTCGCCGCTTGGATAGGGCAGCATCTCAAGCACGTAGGAGTTCTGCTGATCGGAGGGCTCGCCGGGAACCTGGTTGGCGACAACCCAGGTCGCTTCGTCCTCCCACAGCTGCTGCCAGCGCGGTTCAATCTCTTGTGGATCGTATTTCCGGTCGCTCATGGCTGCCCGGCGAGGATAGTGACAGCGCGCGCCCTCGGTCCGTCGTCCGTCGCTACACTGGCGCCTCACTTGGGGCTGTAGCTCAGCTGGGAGAGCGCCGCCATGGCATGGCGGAGGTCAGGGGTTCGAGCCCCCTCAGCTCCATCGGACGGAGGTGAAGGCATTCACCTCCCCTCCGTCCGCGAACCGGGCGGCGCGATCCCCGGTGTAATCGAGAATCTGAACTTCAGGCTGGGCTGAGCGTGCTTACTACCTCGCGCAGCAGGCCAGTTTCGACTTCGTAGACAAAGCCGCGAACGTTCTCTTTGAGCGGGATAAACGGGCTGGCGTGGATCCGGGCCAGCGACTGGCGGACATCCTCGTCAACGTCGTCGAAAGATTCCGCCGCCCACTCCGGCTTGATCCCTGTTTCAGCTTGGATCGACGCCTTGAACTGATCGTCGGTGAAGGTCAGCATGCCGCAATCGGTGTGGTGGATCAGGACGATCTCCTCAGTCCCCAGCAGCCGCTGCGAGATCGCAAGTGAGCGAACTTCATCGTCGGTAATGACGCCGCCGGCGTTGCGAATGACGTGGGCATCGCCTTCTTCCAGCCCGAGCAGCCCGTACGGGTTCAGCCGGGCATCCATGCAGGCGACGATCGCGATCTTGCGTGCCGGAGGCATCGGCAGACCGCCCTTGTCGAATTGCGCCTTGTACTTCTCGGCGGCGGCGAGGAGTTCGTCTGTGACTGTCATCTCGGGTCCTACCTTTCGGTTGAATGAGCGGACAGAACGGCCCGCCGCAACCTAAAGTACCAAAATCAGACTAACTATTTGCTAATTGCCTCCTCCTCGCCTGTCCCGCCGAGCTCGACCAGCACCGCCGCAGGGATCGCGCCAAGCGCCTCGCGCCCACCCAAGCCCGCCACCTGGCTAAGGAACGCCGCGCCGACCACCGCCGCGCCGGACGCGTGGACCAGCTGCGCCAACGCGAGCGCTGTGCCGCCGGTTGCCAACACGTCATCGTGGATCAGGACGCGGGCGCCATCGTTTCCCTGTCCGTGAATGTGCAGCTGCTCGGCGCCGTACTCCAGCTCGTAATCGACCGAGATCGTGACGGGAGGCAACTTGTCGGGTTTGCGTGCCGGAATGAAGCCGGCGCCAAGCCCGATCGCCAGCGACGGCCCAAAAATGAAGCCCCGCGCCTCCGGCGCGATCACAAAGTCAACCTCGCCGACCAACTCCCGCGCAGCTTCAATCAGCTGACGACTGGCCAACTCCAGCAGTTGCGGGCTGCGCAGCAGCGGCTGAATGTCGTAGAAGAGGATTCCCTGCTTTGGCCAGTCGGGAACGCTGCGAAAGTGTTCAGGCCTCAACGTCATCGCCGGCCGGCTCCTCGCCCTCGCTGAGCGTCCGGCGCGGCACGTCGCCCCATAGCGCCTCAAGCCGGTAGTACTCGCGCGTCTCCGGCGTGAAAATGTGGACAACAACATCGATGTAATCGATCAGTACCCAGCTGCCCTGCGCGAGCCCTTCAACGTGGCTCGGCAGGATCCCGTGGTCGCGCTTCATCCCCAGCTGAATCGAGTCGTGGATTGCCTTCACTTGGCGGTCGCTGCGTCCGGTTGCGATCACGAACGAGTCGGTGAAGGCCGAGGCATCACTTAGATCGAGCGCGACGACGTCAACCGCCTTCAGCTGCGCCGCGTAGCCGCCAACCAGCTCAACCATCTGAACCGAGCTGAGCTGCTCAGTTGCGGCGCTCAACGGTACCAACCCTCGGCAGCGATCAACGAGGCGACGTCCGGCGCGACTAAGTAATCGATCGGCAACCCTTCGGCGACGCGATCACGGACAAGTGAGGATGAGATATCGACGCGCGTCATCTGGAACCCGACGACCGTCGCGGCCTCGTGACGGGCGGCGATCTCACCGACCGACGGGCCCGGCCGCTCGCCGGCGCGGGCGGCAATTGCCAGCGTCGCCAAGTCGAGGATCGTGGCCGGCTCACGCCACTGCTCAAAGCCGCCGGCGGCATCCTCGCCAAGGATCAGCGTCAACCGATCATCGGGCTGCTGCCGGCGCCATTGACGCAGCGTTTCGACCGTGTAGGACGGACCACCGCGCTCGACCTCGATCGCGCTGACCTGAAGCCGATCATCGGCCGCCACTGCCGCCTCGCAGAGCGCCAGCCGCGCGGCGGCGCCGGGGTCCCCGTCCAGCTCGCGGTGCGTCGGCGTATGCAGCGGGACAAGCACGACGCGGTCGAGCTGCAGCTGCTCGGCGGCCTGCTGCGCACAGATCAGGTGGCCCAGGTGTGGCGGATTAAAACTGCCGCCAAACAGGCCGGTGGCGCTCACTCTCGAACCTGCCCATCGCCGCTGATCAGATGCTGCGTCACGCTGGGGTTGGTTGTTGCCATCGTCAAAGAGTAGCCAGGCAGCGGCCGGCCGGCGGCTCAGTCCAGCACGAGGTAATCGCGATGCACGGCGGCTTCGCCGGCGCGGCCCAGCAGCCCTTCAACCTCGCTCGACTTAACACCCAGGATCTGGACGAGTTCATCGTCCGAGTAGTTGCAGATGCCCTTGCCGACAGGCGACGCTTCGGTGCGCAGCTCGACCGCATCGCCGGGGCCAAAATCGCCCTCGACCGCCGTGATCCCGACCGGCAGCAGTGATGCGCCAGCTTCACGCAGGGCACGCTCGGCGCCGCTGTCAATCACCAACGTGCCACGTGACGGCTTGGCGTAGCGGAGCCACAGCTCAAAGCTTGAGTAACGCTCCTGCTGGGCCGCAAAGCGAGTCCCTTCGCGCTCGCCGCTCAGGGCGCGGCCAAGCGCCCCTTCGCGCAGGCCACTGGCGACCGTCGTTTCGATCCCCGCAGCGGTCGCCATCTCCGCGGCGACGACCTTCGAGCGCATCCCGCCGGAGCCAAGTCCTGAAGGAGCCTGGCCGATCTCATAGGCGAGCAGCTCGGCCGGACTGGCGACCTCTTCGACCAGCGGCGAACCGGCGTTGCTGCGCGGGTCGCTTTCGTGAAGGCCGTCCTGATTGGTCAGCAGCACGAGCCGCTGCGCGCCGACCATGATCGCCACCTGTGCGGCAAGAAAATCGTTATCGCCAAAGCTGATCTCCTCCGTTGCCGTCGTGTCGTTCTCGTTGACGATGGGGATCACGCCCCACTCCAGCAGGCGACTGAGCGTCTGGCGGGCGTTGACGTAATGCGCGCGATGGCCGATATCAAAGAACGTCAGCAGCACCTGAGCGCTGGTGATCCGAAGCTCGCGCAGCAGCTCGTCGTAGACGCGGTAGAGCTTCCCTTGCCCGACCGCGCTGGCGGCCTGCAGATCGGCCATCGCGGCCGGGCGCTCGCTTAGACCCATCGTCTCGATGCCGCGCGCGATCGCACCGCTCGAGACGATTACGATCTGATCGCCGCCGCGGTGGCGCTCGGCAAGCTCAGCGCAAACCGCGCTCAGCAGGTCAGCGCGCAGCGCACCGCGGTCGTCGGCGACGATGTTCGATCCGAGTTTGACTACGTAACGGGCCATCGCTGCGCAGCGTAGCTGCGGCCGCCTACTCAGCGTCCAATTCGAAGTTCACACCGGCGATCCCGACCTCATCGCCGGCCGCGAAACCGGCCTCGATCAAGGCGTCGAGTACGCCCATCCGGCGCAGCCGCTGCTCAACTTGAGCGAGCGCCTCATCGTTTTCGACGTCGTAGCGGGCAATCAGCCGTTCAACCGGTTCGCCGGCGACCTCGAACGACCCGTCCTCCAGTTGCTCAACCCGCCAATCATTCGCCGCCGCGGGACGGAAAACCTGATGCTCGGCCAACGTTTCGCTAGCGGCCAGAGCAGGCGGCGGCGCTTCGAGTGGCACCCGCTCGACCAGCACATTGGCTAGTAGATCGAGCCCTTCGCGCGTCGCGCTCGACGTGACAACGACAGGAATCTCGTCGCCGAGCTGTGCCCGCCAGCTGTCGGCGACAGCCTCCGCCTCTTCAGCTGGGATCAGATCGGCCTTCGACAACGCCAGAGCTCGTGGTAGCGCCGCCAGTCGCGCGTTGTAGCGTGCAAGTTCGGCCTCGATCAACGCGTAGTTGGCCTGCGGATCACTGCCATCGAGCGGCGCCAGATCGAGCACATGAACCAGCAACCGCGTCCGCTCAACGTGGGCAAGGAACTGATGGCCGAGGCCAGCGCCCTCGCTCGCGCCTTCGATCAGCCCGGGAATATCAGCGAGCACCAACTGGCGCCCGCCGCGGTCCAACACGCCAAGTTGCGGCTCAAGCGTCGTGAACGGATAATCGCCGACCTTTGCCGTCGCCCGAGTCAGCGTCGAGATCAGCGAAGACTTGCCAGCGTTGGGAACACCAACCAGCCCGACGTCGGCGAGCAGCTTCAGTCGCAGCTCGATCCAAAGCTCCTCGCCCGGAAGTCCCCGCTCGGCAAAGCGCGGCGTCTGGCGGGTCGAACTCTTGAAGTGGTTGTTACCACGCCCGCCCGAGCCGCCGCTGGCGACAATCGCACGCGCACCGGGGACGACCAGATCGTGCAGTGTGCCGTTAGCGAGCTCTACGATCGTGCCCGGCGGTACATGAATCTCAAGCGACTCGCCACTTGAGCCGGAGCGCAGCGCGCCCTCGCCATGACCGCCGCGACCGGCCTTCATCTCGGTCCGACCGGCCAGCGATTGCAGATCGCGTAGAGAGCCGTCACAGACCAGCTCGACGTTGCCGCCGCGGCCGCCGTCGCCGCCGTCCGGGCCTCCGCGCGGCACGTGCGCCTCTCGCCGGAACGACAGGCAGCCGTCACCGCCGCCGCCTGCCTGCGCAAGTATGCGAGCCTTGTCGTAGATCATCGTCAACAGAGCCTAGATCCTCAGCCAATTCTGGCAGCACGAAAGGAAGCAGCAATGCCGACCGAAAAAGTGATCGTGATCACCGGCGGCTCAAGCGGAATTGGCGCCGCAACGGCGCGCCAGGCCGTCAACGCCGGCCACCGCGTCGTGCTGGCAGCGTCCTCAACACGATCTCGCAGCCGCCCCACGTTGATACTCAACGAGGTCCTCGTCCGCCCTACGTCACAGACGATCTAGGCGGCGTTGCCGCTGACGACGTTCACAATGCGGCCACGGCGGCCGCGCGTGAACTCGACCACGCCCGGCGCGGTCGCGAAGAGTGTGTGGTCGCGACCGATGCCAACGCCGTCGCCTGGGCGGAAGACGGTGCCGCGCTGGCGAACGATTATCTCGCCGCCGGTTACCGCTTGGCCGGCGAAAACTTTTACGCCAAGCCGCTTCGACTGCGAGTCGCGGCCGTTTCGTGATGAGCCGAGGCCCTTTTTATGTGCCATCCGGTTAGGCCTCCTGCGCGTCGGCCTTGGCCGCTGCGCTCTTGCTCGCGGCGGCACGAGTGCCAGCCTGCTTGATCTCGGTCACTTCGATCCGCGTCAGCGACTGGCGATGACCGGTTGTCCGCTTGTAGCCACGCTTAGGCTTGAACTTGAAGACGCGAATCTTTTCGCCCCGCAGATGCTCTAGCACTTTCGCCTTAACGCTGATCTTTGAGAGCGAGTCAGGTTCGAAAACGGTGTCATCTGAACGGTAGAGCAGCGGCTCAAGTTCAACGGTTGCGCCTTCAGCCTCAGGCAGCCGCTCGACCAGCAGGGTTTGCCCCTGCTCGACGCGGTACTGCTTGCCTCCGGTCTTGACGATCGCGTACATCAGCTCGCTCACTCAGTTTCAGTTGGATTCTTCAGCGGCGGTTGCCACTTCAGGCCCTGCGGCGGAACCGCTTTCGACGGCACTCGAAGTGTCGTCTCGCTGGCCCGAGTCTAGTGGATCCGCGCCGGGGGATGCCTCGAGCAGCGTCGCCGACGCCGAATTGCGTCCTGCTTCTTCGATCCTGACCATCTTCTTCTCACCGAGAAACGGGCCGCCACCAGCGACGGCAACGATGTATCCGTCGATCTTGGCGACCGCGTCGTCGGCGTTGTACATGTGCGGCTCAACCAGCGTGACGAGCACCTCATCACCGGCGTTGAACGGCACAGCGCGCTCGCGTACGGCCTCGGCGCTGCCTTCCATCGTCAGCTCGAAATGCCCCAGCGGCAGGCTGTCGTTGCCTTCGAAGTGGAACAGCTTGCCGGTCGCCTCCTCCAACTCTCGTAGCATCCGCGCACCGGCGCCGGTGAACTCAACGCTGACCTTCGGGTTGATCTGAACGAGGAAGGCCTCGCTGGCCCGCGGCGAACGCGCCGCCAGCTCGCGCAGCCGGCGGTCAAACTCAATCGCGATCGTTGCTTCGCTCAATACAACGGCGTCACCGTTGCAGGTCGGGCAGGTGCGGGAGATAATCTCGCGCACGCCTTCAGTGACGTTCTGACGCGTCATCTCAACCAACCCAAGACGCGAGATTTCGGCTGTGAAGGTCTTCGTCCGATCCTCGTCGAGCGCCTTGCGCAGCGTCTTCATCACCTCGTCACGGTTGCGTGCCTTGGTCATGTCGATGAAGTCGATCACGATGATCCCGCCGACGTCGCGCAGCCGCAGCTGCCGGACGATCTCGTCGGCTGCTTCGAGGTTGGTCTTCGTGATCGTGTCCTCGAGCCGGGCCTGCCGGCCGCGGCCAACGTAGGAGCCGGAGTTAACGTCGAAGACTGTCAGCGCCTCGCCGTAGTCGACCATCAGGTAGCCGCCGCTCGGCAAATCAACGCGGCGCGAGGTCAGTCCGTCGATTACCTCCTCGACTTCGGCCTGCTCAAAGAGCGGCGTTGACTCTTGCCACAGCTCCACTCGCTCGACCAGCTCAGGCGAGGTCCGCTCAAAGAATGAGCGCAGCCTGTTGTACTGGCCTTCGTCGTCAACGATTGCCCGTTCGAAATCGACGCTGAAGATGTCGCGTACGACGCGCACCGATAGGTCGGCTTCTTGGAAGATCACCGACGGCGCAGACTGCGCCTCTGCCCGCTCCATCAGCACCTCGTGCAGCTTGAACAGGTAGGGCAGCTCGCGCTCAAAATCCTGCTGCTTTGCACCGTGCGCGGCGGTCCGCAGGATTGCGCCGCCGCTCTTGATGTCCAGGCCTTTGATCTCGCGTCGCAGCCGTGCGCGCTCCTTGTCCTCTAGCCGCTTGGAGATGCCGACGCCCTCACCGGTCGGCGCGTAAACCATGTACCGGCCGGCGATCGTTAGGTCCATCGAACAACGTGCGCCCTTCGTTTTCAAAGGGTCTTTGACGACCTGAACAACGACCTCCTGCCCCTTCTTCAACAGCGAACTGATCTTCTTGCCACCCTCCTCGCCGCGACCGCGCCGCGGCGTCTCAACACCGGGCAGAACGATCTCGTCGATGTGGAGAAAGGCGTTCTTCTCGAGGCCGATGTCGATAAACGCGGCCTCAAGGCCGTCGATCACGTTGTCGACCTTGCCCTTGTAGACGTTGCCAACAATTGAGCGGCTGCCACGCCGCTCGATGTACAACTCGGCGACGCGATAACCGGCCGACGGGTTGCTTTTAGCCGCGGGTCGCTGGTCGCGATCCTTGGCCGGGGTACCTGCCTGTTCGAGCAGTGCAACCCGGGTCTCCCACGGGTCGACGCTAACTAGGACTTGTTTCTTCACTTGAATGCTCTTTTCATTGGAATGTGAGCACCCGGCCATCTGAGGTCGCGGCCCTGCGGCCTTGGGCATAGATCGACTGCAGCAGACCGACGGCCAGCATCGTCGCGATTAGCGACGAGCCGCCGTAGCTCATCAGTGGCAGCGGAATGCCGGTAATCGGCATGATGCCGACGGTCATTCCCGCGTTGACGAAGACCTGGAACATCAGCATCACAACGATGCCTCCGGCCAGTAAGGCGCCGTAGAGGTTCTTCGCCATCGTCAAGATCCGCAGTCCGCGCCAAATCAACAGCGCGTAGAGCGAAAGGACGAGTGCCGCCCCCGCGAAGCCCCACCGCTCGCCAACGACGGCGAAAATAAAGTCGGTGTGGTGTTCGGGGAGGAAGTTGTACTTGGTCTGTGTCGCGCTGTCGCCGCGTCCGATCTTTTCGCCGGACCCGATCGCAATCCGCGACTGGTTCTGCTGGTAGCCCTCATTGCCCGATCTCTCGGACGGGTGCAGGAACGCCGTCAGGCGATCCTTCTGATAACTGTGGAGAACGTTTATGCCAACGTTTGGCAGCACTGCGAGCGATAGGACAACGGCCGCAATCGCGGCCGCCCCCAGCGCCGTGAAGTGCTGCCACGGTACGCCGGCGATGAATAGGACCGCCAAAGTAATGGCGACAAAAACTAGGGCCGAGCCAAGGTCGGGCTGAAGCATCACGAGAGCCGCGGGCACAAGCCCAATCAGCATCAGGCGGACCGTCGTACGACGGTCCGCAACGCGGCGCGTCATGTCGATCGCGAACGCCGAAAGCGACACGATCAACAGCACCTTCCCGAGCTCGGCGGCCTGGAACGAGAAGAATGGAAGGTCCAGCGAGCGGCGCGACCCGCGCACCACTGAACCGAAGACCATGACCGCCATGATCGAGGCGATCAGCAGACCGTAGAGGAAGTACTTCAGCTCGCGCAGACGCGAGTAGTCGCTGCGCCACAGCAGCGTCGCGAGCAGTCCGCCAACGGCGAAGTAGATCAGCTGCCGAATCAGGAAGTAGTCGGGACTGCCCGGGACATCGTTGGCTGTTGCGGCGGCGATCGCCAGCACTGAACAGAGCGCCAGGCCGAGCGTTGCAAGGACCAGAACGGGGTCAAACGGCAGCTGTAGCCCGGCCGAGCGTTCGGCTTTTTCCTCGCCGCTTTTCTGAATGACAGTCGTTGCGCTCATCGCGTCCTCGAAGTTCCGGCCGAACAGCGGTCAGGCTGCGTGAACCACTGCGCAAGCATCGCGCATACGGCGGGCGCGGCGGCCTCCGCGCCCCAGCCGCCATCCTCAACCGTCGCAACGACAACAATCGGCCGGGTGGCGCTGGGCACGTAGGCGGCGTACCACGACTGGTCGGGGCGCGGCGGGCGCTCGGCTGTTCCGGTCTTGCCGTAAACGGGGTACTTGCTCTGGTTCCAGCCGCGAAAGACGTCAGCCGAGGTGCCGTCACCGAGGGTCGCAGCATGGAGCCCTTCAAGAATCGACTTCTGGTGCGCAGGGTCGATTGCCAGACGGCGAATTGGCGGCGCCGCAATCCGCTCCAGCTGCTGGCCAGTTTCGGTCTCGATCGCAATCCCAATGTGCGGCCGCACGACCGTACCGCCGTTGGCAATCGCCGCGTAGGCGACAGCCATCTGCAATGGCGAGGCCTGGACGTCTCCCTGACCGACGGAAAGCTGAATGTTGTCACCAACCGACCAGGGGCGTTTGTCGGAGTAAAGGCAGTCGGGCGGGCACTTCTTGCCGCTCTTCTTCTCGTAGGCCAGCTGACGGGCGTTTTGACGCGCGCGCCAACTGCGGTCCGGGATGGTTCCCGGCGCCTCCCCCGGCAAGTCGATCCCGGTCGTGCGGTCGAGCCCCAGACGCCGCGCCCAAGTCTGAATAATCTGGCCGGAGAGCGGATTGGCGTCGCGGCCAAGCATGTAGAAGAAGACGTCGGACGAAACCTGCATCGCGCGGACCAGACTGAGCGGCCCGTTGGCCTGGCGGCCAGCGTTAATAAACTTCTGCTTGCCAACCGTCAACACGCCAGGGTCGTTAATCGTCGTCTGGTCGGTAATCAGGCCGCGCTCGAGCGCTGCCAGTGCAGTGATCGGCTTGAAGATTGAGCCGGTCGGATAACTGCCGCCGATCGCACGGTTGAAAAGCGGCGCGCCAGCGGCGGCACCGAAGCGGCGTTCGTACTCGGCCTGCGTGGCAATCGGTTTGGCCCGTTCAGTCGGGTCGTAGGTTGGCGACGACCCAAGCGCCAGGACGCGGCCGTTGCGTGGGTCCAGTGCGACGAACGCCCCGGCCGTGCCGGGGCCGCTCATCGCCGACGCCATGGCCCGTTCGCCGCTGCGCTGAAGCGAAGCGTCAAGCGATGTACGGACGCTGTCGCCTGCCCGTGACTCGCGCGATATGCGCTGCCCTTTAATCCTGCCAGCGGCGTCAATCGTGATCGCCTTGGTGCCGTCAACGCCGCGGAGATAGCGGTCGTAGGAGCGCTCGATCCCCTCCTGACCGACGATTGCACCGGAGCTCACGTCGCGGTATGCATCTCTCTTCAGCTGCGCCGGACTGACCTGGCCGACGGCGCCCAGGATCTGGGCGGCGCCGATCCCGTCTGGGTAGCGGCGCAGATAGAGCTGATCGACACTGACACCAGGGAAATCACGCGAACGCTCGAGCAAGTAATTGCGGACCGAGGTGGGAACGTCGACGTCCACACGAACGTTGGCGTAGGGCAGCTGTGCGAGCTGCTGGACGACGCGCTCGTTGACCGTCGCTGCCGAGATGCCGAGAACCTTTGCCAGCCGCTCGTAGCGCTGCTGCAGCGCAGCGTTGGCAGGCGGTGGAATCGTCGGCCGCGGGCCGCGCTGGGCTCGAGGCTTGGCGGCCCACGTCGTCATCTGTTGCCCCCATGTTGCAGCAGCGGCGCGAGCCGCCGCCGGCAGCTGCTCAGGGTTCAGCTGCATCACTGAAGCGACGCGGTTCTCAACTAGCGTCTCTCCTTTGCGGTCCAGCACGGCGCCGCGCGGCGCCGAGATCGACACCGTCCGCACGCGATTGTTGGCGGCCTCACGCACTGCCTGATCGCCGGTAAGCACCTGCAGGAACCAAAGGCGCAGGAAGATGATCGCGAACAGCATTAGCGCAATCCCGCCAATCACAGCAACCCGCATTGCCAGCTGCGGCGTCAGCGGCGGGCCGCTGCGGCCGCCAAGTGGTGTCTGCCCAGGGTCGATCATGGCTTCGAGAGCGGCGATAGGCCGCCGGTCGTGTAGGCGCGACGCCGCCGGCGGCGAGGATCCTCAGGCATCGCCGCGACAAGACAACGGCGCACCACGGCGTACAGCGGGATCGCGATTACAGCATTGAGTGCGACAGTTCCAAGCAGCTCCCAGAGTAGTGACAAGCCGACCGGAACCCGCTGCCCGAGCAGAACCAGAATCACCGAGAAACCGAGCTGCGCGACCAGCGTCGCGCCGGCGCCGACGAGTAGCGGCACGATCGCCCCTTGCGGATCGCGCAGCTCGCGCAGGCGGCCAGCGCCATAACCAACTGCCAGCAGGATCAGTGACGCCACGCCGACCGTTTCGACCAGTGCCAGATCGAGCAGCATGCCGATTCCAAAGCCAAAGATTGCCCCCGGTATAGCGCCACAAAGCAGGCCGACCGAGGCCGCCACAAGCGGCACTAGATCGGCGTTTACGCCGAGGATCCTGACCTGCGAGACGGCCGCTATCTGCAGGATCACGGTGACAACTGCGATCAACGCGAGACGCCAGGCAAGGCTTCTGTAGTCCAGGTTCATCGACGGTTCCCGTTGATCGGCTCCGTCAGTACCTGAACGATCTCGAGCCGCTGCAGGTCGGCGTAGGAGCGCAGGTAAATCTTCTGGGCGTCGGTGCCGGGGTCCTCAACCCGCGTCACCTTCCCAATCGGAATCCCTGGCGGGTAAAGCGATTCCAACGGGCCGGAAGTGGAGAGCGTTCCGGCCGTCACAACGGCAGCGCCGGGATCAACGCGAAAGCGTCGCGCAACAAACTTAATCCGCAGGTCATCCGGTCCACCGGCGCCGGTCTGGACCACTCCGTTAGCGCCGCTGCCGCTAATCCGCGCCGGCACTGCCAGCTCACCGTCGCTGATCAAGGTGACGATTGAGGCACCACCGGTCGCCGTTGAAACCTGACCGATCAGCCCGTCGCCATTGACGACCGGGTCGCCGACCTTGATGCCGCTGCTGGTTCCCTCGTTGATCGAGACGGTCGAGTACCAACCGGACGGCGACTGCCCGATCACGCGCGCCGTGACCGGTTTGGCTGCTGCCAGGCCGCCAGCGGTATCGAGGTTCAGCAGACGCTGCAGCTGGCCGTTAATCCGCAGCGCTTCGCTGCTGGCCAACGCCCGCGCCCGGAGCTGCTGGTTGGAGCGTTCCAGCTCGTTAACCCGGCCCTTCGCGTCGATCGTGTCGCCAAACCAACCGAACAGATCCCGCGCCGGCTTGAGCACCGCCGAAGCGCCCTCCTGGATCGGCGAGAAGATCCCGAAGACGCCGCGCTGGGCGCTGTGTAGCGCACCGCCAGAGGACTCACCGAAGTAAGTGGTCAGCAACAGCAGCGAACCGGCGACAAGCGCCGCTAGCGTTAGCCGCCGCCGACGAACAGTCTTGTCGTACATCTCAGAATCAGGGTTGAGCAAGGCATCTGCATGCGTTCTCGCTGCGGCGCCTAGCGCCGGCGACGCTTCCTTGCTGAGCGGTTAGTGCGGTGGATTACGTCAAACTCTTCAAGCGAGCGGCCGGAGCCAACGGCGACACAGGTCATCGGTGATTCGGCGAGGTGCGCCGGCATCTGCGTCTCACTGCGTAGCCGCTCATCCAGCCCGCGCAGCAGCGAACCGCCGCCGGCAAGCATGATGCCTCGGTCCATAATGTCGGACGCCAACTCAGGCGGCGTGCTGTCGAGTGTCTCCTTGATCGCGTCAATGATCTGAACCAGCGGCTCCTCGATTGCGCCGCGCACCTCTTCGCTCGTCAGCGCAATCGTCTTCGGCAGGCCGCTGACGAGGTCGCGGCCGCGAATCTCAGCCTGAAACTCCTCCGCCATCGGGAAGGCCGAGCCAATCTCCAGCTTAAGTTCCTCGGCTGTTTGCTGGCCGATCAACAGCTTGTACTCGCGCTTTGCGTAGTTGATGATCGCTTCATCTAGCTCGTCGCCGCCGACGCGGATCGAGCGCGAAACAACGATTCCGCCAAGCGAGATAACGGCGACTTCGCTGGTGCCGCCGCCGATGTCGACAATCATCGAGCCGGTCGGCTCACCGATCGGCAAGCCGGCACCAATTGCGGCGGCCATCGGCTCCTCGATCAGATAGGCCTGACGGGCGCCAGCCGAAAGGCAGGCCTCTTCGACCGCGCGCTTCTCGACGCCGGTGACGCCGGATGGCACGCAGACAACGACACGCGGGTGTGCCCAGCGGCCCTGATGGACCTTCTGGATGAAGTGACGAAGCATCGCTTCGGTCACATCGAAGTCGGCAATAACGCCATCCTTCAGCGGCCGGATCGCCTGAATCGTGCCTGGCGTACGGCCCAGCATCCGCTTGGCTTCGACGCCAACGGCGTGGACCTCGCCGTTGCGCACGTCGATCGCTACAACGCTCGGCTCCGACAGCACAATTCCACGGCCGCGGACATAAACCAGCGTGTTGGCCGTGCCGAGATCGACGGCCATGTCGCGGCCGCCCATTCCAGTCAAGTAGCTAAGGACGCCCATGGACAGAATCGACGCCAAACCTGCCGACGCCCCTTTGGGGAGTCTGAAAAGTCCGCGTCTTTAGGCAGTGTAGCGGCCGGAAGCGACGATTCCAGCGGGCAACAGACCTTGCACAAGGCTAGCCAACGCCGCCAGCGATAGGCCAACAACATTCAACTCGTCGGGGCCCATTTCGCTGACAAAACGGTCGCCCGAAAGCTGGATCGCGTAACCGCCCGCACGGCCGCGCCATTCGCCGCCGTCAACGTAGTCAGCGACATCCTCAGCGCTCAGCTCGCGAAACCGCACGGCTGTGCTGACAACCGCTGTGCGAAGCTCACCAGCGGGCGAGATCACGGCAACTCCGCCCAGCACGGCATGGCTGCTTGCCGACAGCGCCCGGAGGTATTGCGCTGCCTGGTCGCGATCGACCGGCTTGCCAAGAATCCGCTGCCCTAGCGCGACGACAGTGTCCGCGCCGAGGACCAACGATCCTCGACGCTCGCCGTCGCTTAGCGCAGCGCGACCGGCCCGTGCCTTGGCGACGGCATTCGCCAGTGCGACGTCGGCCGGGGCGCCGTCGGCCAGCTCGGCCACCGCCGTCGGCCTTACTTGCGCTTCGACCCCTGCCTGCTGAAGAATTGCCGCGCGTTGCGGCGAGGCCGAAGCCAGCACCAAGCGCCAGGCCGGGTCCCACTGCAGCGGGCCGCCCTGCTCAGCCAAGCTCAGGGAAGAACAGACCAACTTCACGGGCCGCCGACGACGCGGAGTCAGAGCCATGAACCATGTTGCTGGCGAGCTCAAGCGCAAAATCGCCGCGAATCGTGCCCATCGTCGCCTCGAGTGGGTCGGTCGCGCCAATTACCTGACGGGCGGCCGGGACAGCGTGCTCGCCTTCCAGCACCAACGCAACGACCGGCCCGCTGGTGATGAAATCGACAAGTTCACCAAAGAACGGGCGCTCAGCGTGCTCGGCGTAGTGGGCCTCAGCCAGCTCGCGGTCAACGGTGATCATCTTCAGCGCTGCGAGGCTCAGCCCCTTGCGTTCAAAACGAGCGATGATCTGGCCGGTCAGGTTGCGCGCGCAGGCGTCGGGCTTTACAAGGATCAGGGTCCGTTCCATCAGATTCTCCGTGCTCTCTTTAGTTCAGCGAACTTCGTCGGGGTCGTCGACCGCGACCGACGCTGAGTGGTCTTCGCCAACCGTATCGAGATCAAGCTCGTCGAAGCTTTCGGTCTGCGATTCCTCGTAAACGTCTTCAAACTCAACAGGCTCGAGATCGTCGCTCGGGTCGCCGCCAAGCCGCGGCTTCTGTGCCGGCGTGACGCCCGCTATCTCAGCTTCGCAGTAGGGACAGAGCAGCCAGTCAGGATCGAGCGGTTTGGCGCAGCTTGCACAGCTGTCGCGCAGTTTGCGCATGCAGTGTGGACAGCGCAGGAAGTCGCCGTGGACTACCTCTTCGCAGTGCGGGCAGGCCTGATAGTCGGATGAGGCAAGCT
Organism: Solirubrobacteraceae bacterium; assembly: GCA_039745115.1. GTDB lineage: Bacteria > Actinomycetota > Thermoleophilia > Solirubrobacterales > Solirubrobacteraceae > F1-60-MAGs163. The sequence continues at coordinate 83,977 of JBCJRT010000002.1, read as the reverse complement.
TCGCCGCGGCGGCCTCCATCTCCAGTTCGCGCTCGATCCGGTCCTCGATGTATTCGGGCGGCCTGACAATCACGTAGACGACAGTCCCGACCAAAGGGAAGATCAGCGCGCCGGCCGTGGCCGAGCGGATCAACATCTGGTCTTCGATCCGGCGACCGGCGTCGCTGTAGGTGTACCAGACGAGCGCCAGCCAAATAACGACAGCCGCCAGCACGATCAGCTGAGCGATCATGTTGAAGATGCCGTCGAGGCCGAAGAGTGCGAGTGGAAAAGTCATTGCTGGAGGCAGAGCGTAGAGCACTGTTCGCCGTTTTCGAGGTTATGCCTGCCCGATCTGCGGCGCTCGTTGATTGCTAGCGGGGGTTAGAGGAAGACGCGGCCCAGTAGGTAGCCAACGCCAAAAAAAGCCAGGATCACAAGCGAGACGATCACTGCGACGCCAACCACCATCACGATCACCGATGGCCCGTCGTCATTCACAGCGTTGACCCTCGGCCGCTGCCGGCAGCGCGCTGCAGATCAGCGATCAGATAGAGCGATCCGGCGGCGAACGCGATCCCGTCCGGGCCGGCGGCCTGGCGCGCTGCGTTAAGCGCCGCGCGGGGCTCGTCGACGACGCTGCATGGCGTCTGACTCTGCTGGCGGCAAAGCTCGGCGAGCAGCTGCGGGTCGAGTGCTCTGGGGTGGCTGGCGCGGGTGAAAATCAGCGCGTCGCTGCAAGCCGCAATCTCGTCCACCATTGCTGCAGCGTCCTTGTCGTCTAGGACGGAAAGACAGCCGACGAGCGGTCCGCCGAGCCGCTCAGCCTTCAGCGAGGAGGCCAAAGCCGCGATAGCAGCGAGGTTATGGGCGCCGTCGAAGATCGTCCGCGGCGCCTGATCGACCGTCTGATAGCGACCTGGGACGACGGTCTGCGCCGCCGCCGCGGCCACCGCTGCCGCATCGAGCGAACCGAGCAACGCATGGGCCGCAGCGGCGGCAAGCGCAAAGTTTTGGCGCTGAAACTGGCCGCCAGCAGCCAGCGCCGCTGGCGCCTCGCGGCCGGCGACGACAAGCCTTGCCTGACGCTCAGCACAGATTGTCACCGCCAGATCGAGCGCAGCAGGATCAAGGTCACTGCCGACAACCAGCGTCGCGCGGTCGGTGACGACCGCCAACTTCTCGGCCGTGATTGCTTCAATGCTGTCACCAAGATACTGCGTGTGCTCAAGGCTGACGGAGCTAAGGACGACGACCGGCGCTGCAATCACGTTGGTGGCGTCAAGCCTGCCGCCAAGCCCTGCCTCGATCACCGCCAGCTCAACACCGGCTTCGCTTAAGACGACGAAGGAGATCGCCGTCAACGCCTCAAACTGCGTTACCGGGCCAAGCTCTGGCCGCTGCGCCTGTAGCGCCGCCACCGCGCCCTGAACGCGCGCCCCGCCGGCCGCAAACTGCGCTGCGCTGCAGGGTTCGGCGCCGATCAGCACCCGCTCGCGAAAGCGGACGACGTGCGGCGAAAGGTAGGCGCCGACGCTAATCCGATGCTGCTGAGCAATCGCGGCCACAAATCTGGTCACCGAAGATTTGCCGTTCGAGCCGACGACGTGGACCGTTCGCGGCAACCGCTGAGGCTGGTCGAGCCGTGCCAAAAGCAGCTCAATGCGCTCTAGGCCAAGCTCAATCCCAAACAGCTCAAGCCCCAGCAGCCAGCGTTCGATCTGGTCCTCGCTGGGGTCGCCGGTCGATCCTGCTGACGCGCTCATCATCTTGCCAGCAGTCAGCCCGACAGAGCAGCCAGCTGTTCGCGCAGGCGGTCGAGCTTCTGCTGCTCGCCGGCGACAAGTTCCGGCGGCGCTTTGGCGACGAAGCTCTGGTTGCCGAGCTTGCCTTCGGCCCGCGCGATCTCCTGCTCTAGTGCGGCGCGGCGCTGCGTGCGCTCACGCTGCTGCGCGTCAACGTCGATCGCATCGCCGGCGGTGATCTCAATTGCGCCGCCGGCGACGACAATCGTGTCGGTCAGTTCGCCGCCGAAAGCGCCTAGGTCGAGCCGCGCCAAGCGGGCGACCAGCGGCGCGTCAGCGGCCAGCGCGGCGGAGTCGATTCGCGCGCCAAGCTGCGCGCCCGGCTTGACGTTGGCGCCGCTACGCCATGAGCGCACGGCGGTCACTGCGCCGATCAGGTCGGCAATCCGCTGCTCAGCCTCACGGTCAACCAGCGACGGCTGCGCGATCGGGTAGGGCGCGCCGATTAGCAGCCCCTCGGCGCCTGGCACGGAGGCCCACAGCTCCTCCGTAACGAACGGGATGAAGGGGTGCGCGATTGCCAGCGTTGAGCGCAAGACGTAACAGGCGGTTGCCGACAGCGCGGCGTCGAACTCGCGGCCTTTGACCAGTTCGAGGTACCAGTCGCACAGCTCACCGTAGACAAAGTCATAGAGGCCGAAGGCGGCCTTCGAAAACTCAAACTGTTCGATCTGCTGCGCTGTCTGCTCGGCGACCTGCTGCAGTCGCGAGACGATCCAGCGGTCTTCAATCGGGCTGCCTTCACCGACGGCCGGCTCCAGCGCCACCTCGCCGCTGACATTCAGCAGCACAAAGCGTGAGGCGTTGAACAGCTTCGTCGCCAGCGCCTGCCCCTGCTCAACCCGCTCACGTGAGTAACGGACATCCTGCGTTGAGGCCATTGCCAACAGGCCAAAGCGCACGGCGTCGGCGCCGTGCTCGTCAATCTCGGTTAACGGATCGATCCCCGTCCCGAGCGACTTGCTCATCCGGCGGCCGTCGGGCGCTTGGATCACGGGATGAACGTAAACGTCGCTGAACGGCACATCGCCTGTGAAGCGAAGACCCATCATCACCATTCGGGCGACCCAGAGAAACAGAATGTCGCGCGCCGTTGAGAGCACGTTGGTCGGGTAAAAGGCCTGTAATTCCGCTGTTTTATCGGGCCAACCAAGCGTCGCGAACGGCCACAGCGCCGAGCTGAACCAAGTATCGAGCACGTCCTCCTCGCGCACCCAGCCGGTCCCCTGCGGCTCCTCCATCCCAACCCAGGTCTCGTCGCCCCGATACCAGACCGGAAGCCGGTGGCCCCACCAGAGCTGGCGCGAGATGCACCACGGCCGAATCTGCTCCAGCCAGTCGGTGTAGCGCTTCGCCTGGCTGGGCGGGTGGATCGAGACGCGGCCGTCGTTGACGGCCTCGATCGCCGGCGGCGCCAGCTGCTCCATGTTCATGAACCACTGAAGCGAGATCAGTGGCTCAATCCGCTCACCGGAGCGGTGTGAGAACGGAACGGAGTGCAGGTAGGGCTGCTCGCCGCGCAGCAGCCCCTGCTCGCGCAGCGCGGCGACGACCTGCTGCTGAGCCTCGGCCGCCTTCAGCCCAGCGAACCGGCCGGCCAGCTCGGTCATCCGGCCGTCCTCGCCGATCACCGTTAGCTCCTCTAGGCCGTGGCGGCGGCCGATCTCAAAGTCGTTCGGGTCATGCGCTGGCGTAATCTTTAGAGCGCCGCTACCGAAGTCGGGCTTGACGTAGTCATCGGCGATTATCTCCAGCTCTCGCTCGGTCAGCGGCAGCTTGACGCGCTTGCCGATCAGCTCGCTGTAACGCTGATCGGCGGGGTTTACGGCGACCGCGCTGTCACCGAGCATCGTCTCGGGGCGGACCGTGGCGACGACGATCTCGCCTGAACCGTCGGCCAGCGGGTAGGCGATCTCGAACAGCGTGTCGGTTACCTCCCGCTCCTCTACCTCAAGGTCGGAGATCGCCGACTGGCTGCCAGGGTCCCAGTTGACGAGGTACTGGTCGCGATAGATACAGCCATCTTCATAGAGGTCGCAGAAAACCTGACGCACTGCGCGTTCATAATCGTCGTCGAGCGTGAAGCGCTCGCGTTCGTAATCACAGGACGCGCCGAGCCGGCCGAACTGCTCAATGATCGTACCGCCAAACTGCTCGCGCCACTGCCAGACGCGCTCGACGAAGGCGTCGCGGCCGATCGCCTCGCGCGAGCTGCCTTCTTCGACCAGCCGCTCCTCAACCTTCGCCTGAGTCGCGATCCCGGCGTGGTCGGTGCCAAGGATCCACTCGGTGGGAATACCGCTCATTCGTTTGTAGCGGATCAGCACATCCTGAATCGAACCGTTCAGCGCATGGCCCATGTGCAAGGCGCCGGTGATGTTCGGCGGCGGGATCGCAATTGAGTAGTTATCAACCGCGCTGCCCTGCGCGGGCGCATGGAAAAGGCCTGAGTCAACCCAGCTCGCCATGATCCGCGGCTCAGCCTCAGCCGGGTCGAAACGCTTTTGGTCAGCTAAATCCGGCACGGCGCCGGAGTCTACGATGCCTGCGCGCGATCGTGGTCGCCGACGGCTAATTGCGCTTGCCGCGCAGGCCAGGCACGCGGATCGGAGCTAGATCGGCAAGCAGGCCACGACGGTCAACACGGCCGGCGATCTCAACAAGGTGGGCGCGCTGCTGAGCCGTCATCTTCGTTGGCAGGCCGCGCGAGTCGGCAATTATCTTCAAAGCCTTTGAGCGGTCCTTCGGATCGAGCCGACGCCAGTGGTCGGTGACGACCATCGTCACCTGCATCGCTGCGAGCCAAGGGATTGCCCTGATGTTCGGCCTCAACGCTTAGCTCGCCGCCGGCAGCTGATCGTCGTCGCTCTGCTCACTCTCCGATGACTCGGTGACGAGCGTCGGCGGGAAGCCTTTCTCAACCGCTTCGCGCGTGACAACGCACTTCGTCACATCGCCCCGCGACGGCAACTCAAATTGAACCTCGAGCAGTACCTCTTCGAGGATTGAGCGCAAGCCGCGGGCGCCAGCGGCACGCTCCAGCGCGCGGTCAGCGACCGAGTCGAGCGCGTCGTCGGCAAAGACCAACTCAATTCCGTCGAAGGCGAAGAAGGCCTGGAACTGACGGGTCAGCGCGTTGCGCGGCTCCGTCAGGATTGAGATCAGGTCGTCGCGCGTTAACTGATGGACAGCGCTGATCACCGGCAGTCGCCCGATGAACTCGGGGATCAGCCCGTAGTTGACGAGGTCTTCAGGCAGGCACTCAGCAAAGACACGGCCCGGATCGTACTCGCTGCCGTCCTCCAGCGCGGCGCCAAAGCCAACACCCTTGTGGCCGATCCGACGCTCGATCACCTTGTCGAGGTTTGCGAATGCACCGCCGCAGATGAACAGAATGTTGGTTGTGTCGATCGTCAGGAACTCCTGGTGAGGATGCTTGCGCCCACCCTGCGGCGGCACGCTGGCGCTTGTCCCTTCGAGGATCTTCAGCAGAGCCTGCTGCACACCCTCGCCTGAAACGTCACGTGTGATCGACGGGTTCTCCGACTTGCGCGCAACCTTGTCAACTTCGTCGATGTAAATGATCCCCGTCTCGGCCTTCTTGACGTCGTAATCGGCCGCCTGGATCAGCTTCAGCAGGATGTTCTCAACGTCCTCACCGACGTAGCCGGCCTCGGTCAGCGCAGTTGCGTCGGCGATCGCGAACGGCACATTCAGCACCCGCGCCAGCGTCTGCGCAAGCAGCGTCTTGCCACAGCCGGTCGGTCCCAGCAGCAGAATGTTTGACTTCTGCAGCTCGATCTCGGGGTCGTCGCCCTGGGCGATCTGGATTCGCTTGTAGTGGTTGTAAACCGCTACCGAAAGTGTCCGCTTGGCCTCCTCCTGGCCGACGACGTACTGGTCGAGGAAGTCGTAGATCTCCTTCGGCCGTGGCAGCTTCTCGATATCGAACGACGAGGGAACAGCGAGCTCCTCGTCGATGATCTCGTTACAGAGGTCGATGCACTCGTCGCAGATGTAGACGCCGGGGCCGGCGATCAGCTTCTTGACCTGCCGTTGCGACTTGCCGCAGAAGCTGCAGAGCAGCTGCTCGCTTGAATCGGTCGGACGGGCCATCGTGTTCCCCTTGTCTGAAAGTAGGCGTCGCCGAGCTAATGCTTGGCGATCACCCTGTCGATAATTCCGTACGTGGCCGCTTCCTCGGCCGACATGAAGTAGTCGCGCTCGGTGTCGCTGCGGACCTTTTCGTACTCCTGACCGGTGTGGTCGGCAAGGATGTGATCGAGCCGCTGACGGACGTCGATGATCTCCTTCGCGTGGATCTCGATGTCGGTCGCTTGGCCCTCAAAGCCAGAGCTGACCTGATGGATCAGGATCTTCGCGTTCGGTAGTGCCATCCGCTTGCCCTTCGCGCCGCCGGCCAGCAGCAGGGCGCCCATCGACATTGCGATGCCGACGCAGATCGTCGAGACGTCAGGCTTGACGAACTGGATCGTGTCGTAGATCGCGAGGCCGGAGTAAACGGAACCTCCGGGCGAGTTGATGTAGATCGAGATGTCCTTGTCAGCGTCCTGCGACTCGAGGTGCAGAAGCTGCGCCACGACAAGGTTTGCGATCTGGTCGTCAATCTGCGTGCCGAGGAAGATGATTCGCTCGTTAAGCAATCGGGAGTAGATGTCAAACGAACGCTCTCCGCGTGACGTCTGCTCAACCACCATTGGGACTAAGGGGCTCATGGTCCTCGCTTTGTTTCGGTCGGGTGGGTTGATTCCTTCCAGCTGCAACTTTGATCGCAGAAGGAACGCTCAACACTAGCAACGGCCGGCCGGCCAAACGGCGGTTCAGGAAGGGCTTGTCGCGACGGCGCTCTCGACGATCAGGTCGAGCGCCTGACGCTGCGCTAGCTCTTCGATTAAGTCGTCAAGACGGCCTGCCTTCTCCAGCCGCTGGCGCAGCTTCTGGGGCGTTGTCTGCTCCTGCGCGGCAGAGGCCTGCAGCGCCGTCAGAATGTCGCCGTCGCCCGGTCCAATCTTCTCTTGCTCGACGATCGCGACAAGTGATGCCTCATTGCGGAGCGTCTTCTGTGCCGGTTCGATGCTCTCAGCCAGCATCTCTTCCTCGCTGCGACCGGAGATCTGGAAGTACATCTCGCGGTTAATCCCCTGGTGGGAAAGCTGGTGGAGCATCCGATCGATCAGCTCAGCGGCGCGTGCATCGACGAGCGGCTGGGGCAGCTCGATCTTGGCGTTAGCAGCCACGGCGTCAAGCACCGCTTCGCGGAACTCCTCCTCGGCCGCCAGTCGGTCGGCGTCGAGCATCCGTGTGGCAAGGTCCTCGCGCAGCTCGGCAATTGTCTCCAGCCCCGCCGCCTCGTTGGCAAACTCGTCGGTTAACTCGGGCAGCTGCTTGCGCCGAACCTCGGTCGCCGTGACCGCGAACTCGGCGTCCTTGCCGGCCAGCTGTTCGGCCTGGTAATCGTCGGGGAACGCCAGTTTTACGGTCCGCTCGTCACCTGCCTTTATTCCCTCAAGCTGCTGCTCGAAGCCAGGGATCAGTCGGCCCGAGCCGAGCTCGATCAGCTGATCGGTCGCTTCGCCGCCCTCAAAGAGCTCACCGTCGATCGAGCCGACGTAGTTCATCACGACAAAGTCGCCGCTCGCAGCAACCTCGTCAACGGCCTCGAGGCTGGCCATCCGGCCGCGCAGTTCTTCAATCTGCTGATCGATCGCTGCCTCATCGGCGACCGGCTCGCGCCTTTCGACCTTCAGCCCCTTGTACTTGCCAAGCTTGGCCACGGGGCGAACGCCAACCTCAAAGCTGAAGGCCAGCGGCTCGCCGGCAGGCGGCAGATCGCCAAGTTCAACTTCGGGCTGACCGACGATCGCCAGCCGCGCAGCATCAATTGCCTCGCTGTACCAACGACCGATCGATTCACGCACCGTCTCGTCGACAACGGCCTCGCGACCGATTCGCGCAATAACGACCTCGGCCGGGATTTTGCCCTTGCGAAAGCCGGCCATCTTCATCTCTTTGCCCATCGCGCGGGCCGTCTGGGCGATGCGGCGATCGACCTCTTCGACCGGCACCTGAACATCGACGTGAACCCGCGACTCGGGCAATTCTTTGACGTTGGCAATGACGGTTGTCATCGGCGGCACGATAGCGTCAGGGCGTGGCCAACAACCGCCAGACCCTGCCCGGCCGAATCGAAGCAGCGCTTGTCACAGGCCCGCTCGGGCACCTGATCTCGGCCGTTGCCGACTGGGCCGTTCTGCTGTCACGCCTCGCCGCCGAGCGGCTGCGCCGCGCAGGCGGCAGCGAGCGTGAGTGACGGGGCTCGAAGCCGCGACGAACGCAAGGGCGAGGCTCGGCGTATCAACCACCGGCCAACCTGCTCGGCCTCCGCGGCCCGTGAAAACCGCCGACGCGGTGTGTCATGGGCAATCGCGGCGCATCTCCTAGGCGATGTAGTAGGCTGCCGCATCGTGTCGAGCCGCAAGGAACAGAAGCGACTGCTGCGGAAGGAGCGACTCGCCAACGAGGCGGCCGCCTCCAAGGATGCGGCGCGCAAGGGTCGCATACGTGTCGTGGGCCTCACCGTTCTGGCGCTTGTCCTCGTGACGGTCGTCGCCGTAGCCGTCATCAACGGCGGGAAGACGAACGGCTCCGGGGAATCCTCTAACGAGTCGGCGCCGGCCGTACCGATTCCCAAGCAGCAGACCGCCGACCTCGCCGCGGCGGCGGCAGCAGCCGGCTGCAAACTGCGCAAATTCCCCAACTACGGCCAGGAGCACACCACCGATCCCGTGGTCTACAAGACCAACCCGGCGACATCGGGGCCACATAGCTCGGCGCCGGCCGAAGATGGTGCGTACCCCGCCGCCACACCGCCGGCGATCGGCAACACGATCCACGCCCTCGAGCACGGCCGCATCGCGATCCAATGGAAGCCCGGGCTGTCCAGCCAATCGATCGGTCAGCTGCAGACGCTGTTCGCAGAGGGAGACGGTTACCACACCCTCCTGTTCGCCAACCAGACGAACATGCCGTACGCCGTCGCCGCGAGCGCATGGGAGCGCTACCTCGGCTGCCCGACCTTCACGCCGAAGGTGTTCGATGCGATCCGCAGCTTCCGCACGACCTACGTGGACAAGGCTCCCGAGCAGGTTCCGTAGGCCTGCGGAAGTCCTGCGTTTACAGGGCTTCCTTGAGAAGGTGAGTGACGGGACTCGAACCCGCGACCGCCTGGACCACAACCAGGAGCTCTACCAACTGAGCTACACCCACCGCGCGCGGCCAAGTGTACGGCCTGCCGACAGCTGATCGCGCGCACCGCCAACGATGCCCCCGCCAGGACTCGAACCTGGGACCTGCCGGGTAGAAGCCGGCCGCTCTAATCCAACTGAGCTACGGGGGCCTGATCGGCGAGCCGCCGACCGTTGGCATCACGGTATCGCGCTAGGCGGGTGTGCGGCTAGTAATCTGCCAAACCGATGGAACAGAATCCAATCACGCTAATCGCGCTGCCGCTCGGCCTCGTCTTCATCATGTTCTCGCTCGGGATGGGCTTGGTCAAGGATGATTTCCGCCGCGTGCTGACTGCGCCGCGAGGCGTCGTCGTTGGGATGCTCAACCTGCTGATCGTCGCCCCGCTGCTGGCAATCGGCATTGCCTCGCTCTTCAACCTACCGCCCGTGCTCGCCGTTGGCCTGGTGCTTCTTGGCGCCGCTCCAGGAGGAACGATGGCCAACCTCTTGACTCATCTGGCGCGAGGAGAGACGGCCCTCTCGGTAACGCTTACCGGCGTCTCAAGCGCGCTCGCGGTGGTCACGGTCCCGCTCTACCTCTCGATCAGCTCAGCCTGGTTTGACCTAACCGGCGTTGGCAACGATGTCGAGATCATCCCGATTGCGATTCGCGTACTGGCGATAACGCTCGTCCCACTGATTGCCGGAATGACGATCAAACAGCGCGCGCCACGATGGACCGAAAAGAACTACCGTCGCTTCAGGGCGATCTCACTGGCGATCTTCGTGCTGATCGTGACGGCCGCGGTCGCCAGCGAATGGGGCCGCGTCAGTGAATACTTGGGTGACGTTCTGCTGGCAGTGATCACGCTCAACGTATGTGCAATGGGGATCAGCTTCATGATCGCCCGCGCAGCTCATCTGAACGACCGCAGCTCAACGGCAATCGCACTCGAGCTGGGGCTTCATAATGCGACCCTGGCAATCGCCGTCGGCGCCTCACTAGATCCCGAGATGGCAATCCCAGCCGCCATCTACGGACTCTTCATGTGGCTCACCGGCGGATCGTTTGCCTATCTGATGTCGCGCCGCAATCGCGATGCCGCTGCGCTCGATACGGCAAGCTAACTAAACCTCTCTAAATCGGGGCGAGAGGATTTGAACCTCCGACCCCCTGCTCCCAAAGCAGGTGCGCTACCAGGCTGCGCCACGCCCCGATGATTTTCAGATGGTAGGGCTGTTGCGCGGTGGCATCATCTAGCGTGGTGGCATGGCCGACGTTCAACCACTGAAAACGCTGCGCTACGACCTTGATCGGGTCGGCGGCTTTGACGCCGTTCTCTCTCCCCCCTACGACGTGATTGACGCGGCGCAGCGGGCCGAGCTGGCAGCGCGTTCGCCGTTCAACGTCGTGCAGCTCGACATGCCGGAGGCGACCACACCGGAGGGTGATCCTTACGAGGCGGCGGCCGCCCACCTCGCCGACTGGCTTGAGCAAGGCGCACTGATTCGCGACGAGCAGAGATCTTTCTGGATCCTGACGCAGGACTACCTCGCGCCCGACGGCGGCAGGCGCACCCGCTCGGGCTTTCTTGGCGCCGTGCGGATTGAGGATTACGGCGCTGGCCGGATCCGCCCACACGAGCGCACACACCCCGGCCCGAAGGAGGACCGACTGCGCCTGATGCGCGCGACCAAGACCAACCTGTCGCCGATCTTCTCGCTCTACTCCGACGCCGACGGCACCGCGCGTGCGGTGCTCGCCGAGCAATCGCAGGGTCAGCCCTACGGCGAGCAGATCGACGCCGACGGCACCGTCAACCGTCTGTGGCAGCTGACCGACCGCGCCGCCCAAGAGGCTCTGACGCAGGCGCTCAGCCAGGCCGAGCTGCTGATCGCCGACGGCCATCACCGTTACGAGACGGCACGCGCCTACGCCGATCAGATTGGCGGCGAAGGAGCTCATCGCTATGTGCTGATGAACCTCGTTGCGCTTGAAGACCCGGGGCTGAGCGTCTTCCCGACGCATCGGCTGATCAGCGGCCTCGCCGACGACGCCCAGCGCGCCAACGCCTTACGCCAAACGATTGAGCAGTGCTTCGAAGTCACCGAGCTGGCCTCTGTTGACAAACTGCCGCCAGACGGGCTGTCGGCCGACGGCCGGTTGCAGTTCGGTTACCTCGACGGCCGCCACAAGCGACCGCTGCGCCTGGTCCTGCGCGATCAGTCAATCGCCGACAAAGCGCTCGCCGACTTCCCCGAGCCTTACCGCTCGCTCGACACGGCCGTCCTTGAAACGCTGATCCTGACCGGTCCTTTGGGCCTCAGCGAAGATGACATCTCGCATTTCAATGGACTTTGGTACTCACGCAGCGACGAAGAGGCCGTCGCGATGGTTGAGAGCGGTGAGTTCGACTGCGCCTTCTTCCTCTCCGGCGCGCCGATCGAGCAGATTCAGGCGATCGCCGCGGCCGGTGTCACCATGCCGCCGAAGTCAACCTTCTTCACGCCCAAGGTACCGACCGGCCTCGTCTTCAACCCACTGGCGTAGTCTCTAACAATGATGAAAGCAACCGCCACCCTCACTGAGGGCCGCCGCCACTCGATCGCGATCCGCGGCCACGAGCTGACGGTCGACGAGGAGGCCGAGCTCGGCGGCAACGATGCCGGCCCAACGCCACTTGAACTGCTCGCCGCCAGCCTCGCCGGCTGCGTCGCCGTAACAGTCGAGATGTACGCCGAACGCAAGGGCTGGAATGTCGGCAAGCTCGAGGTTGAGGTTGGGTATTCGATCGCTGAACGTGGCACGCCGACCAGTGTTGACGTCGTTCTGCGCGTACCAGCTGAACTCACCGATGAGCAGGTCGAGCGACTCTCGGTGATCGCAGCGAAGTGTCCGGTCCACCGCACACTTGACGGTGAAGTGATGTTCAGCGAGCATGTCGAGCGCACCGCTCTCGCGAGCTGAGCTGGCCGGCGCACTCGCGCCGCAGCTACTGAGCGAGCAGGTCGCCGCAGCGCTGCCGGTTCACGGCCGCAAACAGTCGGCTGTGCTTGTACCGCTGTTCACAGCCGCCAGCGGCGCCCTGACAACCGTGATGACGCGGCGCGGCGAGCAGCTGCGCTGGCACGCCGGTGAGCTCTCGTTTCCCGGCGGCCGCAAGGATGCCGCCGACGCCGACCTCAGCTCGACCGCGCTGCGCGAAGCACACGAAGAGATCGGCCTCGCTGCCGCCGGGGTCGAGCTGCTCGGCGCGCTGCCGCCGACACCGACGATTGCCACCGGTTACGCCGTCCATCCGTTCGTTGGCCTGATAAACCCCGGCCAGCAGTGGGTCCGCTCGCAGCGAGAGGTCGCCGAAATCCTTGAGTTCGAACTGGCCGAGCTGCGTGACGGGTATGCCAGGCGCCGGATCAAACGGCGCGGGATCGGCTTCACGACCGACACCTACGTCGTCGGCGAACAGCTGGTCTGGGGCGTGACAGCGCGGATTCTTAGCGATCTACTGGAGCGGCTGGAAGCGGCCGGGGTCGCCTAACGCTCAGCGGCCGTCAACGCGGCGAGGCCCGGCCAGCAGCGTCGCGATTGCCTGCTGCGCCTCGGCCAACCAGACGGCCCGATCGCCCAGCGGGTCGCTGCGCAGCAGCTCAAACGGGATCGCGTTGGCGTCGCGCGCGTGTTCCATCTCGCCAACGCCAGCGGCGGTCAGCTCGGCGCCGACCGGGCCGGCCGCCTCGTAGATCACGCCGCGCACCGTCGTGTCGGTCGTCTTCTCGAGCATCATCCGCAGGCGCGATTCGTGCAGCGGCTCGACCTTCTCGGCCGGACCTTCGGCGGTCCCCAGCAGCCACAGCAGCAGCGTCACATTCTCGAGCGCGTAGCGCAGGCTGCCGATCACATCCGGCGTGCCGATCCAGCACTCGCCGCCGGCCGCCTCGATCGCCGCTCGGCCCTGCTCGCTGCGCGTAACACAGCGCGCGGCGTGCCCGTCGGCGATCAGCAACCGCGCCAGCTCAAGCCCGCGGCAGCCGCCGCCAACGACCAGCAGTCTCACTGCGACGCATCTTCCGGCGCGCCCTGCAGCGAGCGCCGAAACTGGTCGAGCGTCTGCTCGTCCTCGCCGCGCGCGCGGCGCCGCGAGTTGCGTGCCTCCAGCAGCTGCGCCAGGTCTTGCTCTTCAAGTGCGGCGTCGCGCAGCTTCTCGCGGTCGGCGTCGAGCTCGGCCTGAATCTCGATATGCGTTATCTGCGGCGCGCCGCGAGCGCGGCGCTTGGCGTTGACGGCGGCCTGCATCTGGTCAAGATCGTCGATCTCATTCGTGTAATCCAGCTGGGCCGAGCGGGTCGGCTTCCAGCCGAGCTGATCGGCGCCTGACCCTGGATAGAAGAGCCCGATCAGCACGACAGCAAGGGAAAGCAGCGCGATTACTGCGATCACAATCAGCACGAAGGAGTCCACCAACGGCATTCTAGGCGCGCTGCCTATCACCAACGGCAAGCCGGGCCTGCTCGCGTACACCGCAGCAGCGCACTGAGCAGATAGGCTCGCCCGATGAACTTTGATCTGAGCGACGAGCAGCAGCTGATCCAGCAGACTGCGCGCGAGTTCACCGACGGCAAGATCGTGCCGGTCGCTGGCGAAAACTCGGAAAACCACTTCTTCGACCGCGAGCTCGTCAACAAGATTGCCGCCCAAGGCTTCCTCGGCGCGATCGTGCCGCGCGAATACGGCGGCGCCGGTCTTGACTACACGACCTACGCGATCATCTGCGAAGAGATCGGCCGCGGCTGCTCGGCGATGCGGACCGTTGTATCGGTCCAGACATCGCTCGTCTGCTCGACGATCCTGAAGTGGGGCAGCGAGCAGCAGAAGGCCCGCTACCTGCCGCTGCTTTGCTCGGGCGAATGGCTCGGCTGCTTTGGCCTGACCGAGCCTGGCGCCGGCTCGGCCGCCGCCAACCAGAAAACGCGGGCCGCTCAGCAGGACGATGGCAGCTGGCTGATCAACGGCGCCAAGATCTGGATCTCACTGGGCAACAACGCAAGCCTCGCGCTGATCTTCGCCCAGACCGACCCGTCGCTCGGCCATCGCGGCCTTGCCTGCTTTCTGGTCGAGACCGACCAGCCGGGCTTCGTTCCATCGCCGATGGAGAAGAAGATGGGGCTGTGGGCGTCGGACACGGCTGAGATCGCGCTTGACGACGTAACGGCCGCAGCGGATTCGATGCTGGGCGAAGTTGGCGACGGCTTCAAGGTTGCGATGAGCGCGCTCGACTCGGGCCGCTACTCGGTCGCCGCCGGCTGCGTTGGCCTAGCCCGCGCCTCGCTTGAAGAGTCGATCGCCTACGCGCAGGAGCGCACCCAGTTCGAGCGGCCGATCGCCGGCTTCCAGCTGGTTCAGGCGATGATCGCCGACATGGTCGTCAAGACCGAGGCGGCGCGGCTACTCGTTTACAAGGCGGGCTGGGTTAAGGACGCCGGCAAGCCCAGCACGCTGGAAACATCGATCGCCAAGTATTACGCAACGGAAGCGGCCGTCTGGTGCTCCGACAAGGCGATCCAGGTTCACGGCGGCGCCGGCTACAGCCGCGAGCATCCGGTCGAGCGCTACTACCGCGATGCCCGCGTCACAACTATTTACGAAGGCACATCGCAGATTCAGCAGCTGATCATCGGCCGCGCCGTCACCGGAATCGATGCGCTCAAGCCGATGACGGTCGAAGGCGGCGCGTGAACGCGGGCGACGAGCTGCGCTGGTCGATCGCGCCCTCGCCGCTGGGTGAGCTGCTGCTGATCGACGGTGATGACGGTCTGATCGCAGTCGAGTATCTCGACGACCGCGGCGCGGCCGAGGCAGCCGCCGCGCGCGCTTGCGCATACGGCTGCACTGCGGTCCCCGACAACGGTCAGCTTGACGGCCTGCGACGCGAGCTGGAGTTGTTCTTCGCCGGTTCGCTGACCGAGTTTAAGACGCCGGTAGATTGGTCCTGCCTTGAGCCCTTCCAGCGTCGCGTGCTACAGCGCTGCGCGAGCGTCGCTTACGGGAAACGAATCACCTACGGCGCATTGGCGGAGGAGATCGGTGCGCCGCGAGCCGCACGCGCCGTTGGCAATTCGCTGCGCTCGAACCCGGTCGCACTGGTCATCCCATGCCACCGTGTGATCCGCGCCGACGGCAGCCTCGGCGGCTACGGCGGCGAGGACCAGTGGCAGCGCAAGCGTCGCCTGCTGGAGCTTGAGCGCGCCGCCCCGCTCGCCGCCTAACTCTGAGTGCTGCCGTACTGCTCGCCCGCCAGGTCGTCGCCGGCAACTCCTGCCGGAGTCTCGATCTGAGGCGTATCGCGCAGGTACCACTCGGCGTCAAGCGCCGACTGGCAGCCGAGCCCCGCCGCCGTGACCGCCTGCCGGTAGGTGTGGTCAACTACGTCGCCGGCTGCAAAGACGCCCGGCAGGGCGGTCCGCGTCGAGCGTCCCTCGGTGACGACGTAGCCCTCCGCATCGATCTCGATCATCCCGGTGGCAAGCTGCGACTGCGGTACGTGGCCGATTGCGATAAAGGCCCCGGCCGCGGGCAGTTCCAGCTCGTCGCCGCCCTGCGTGCTGCGCAGCTTGACCAGTGCGAGCGCGCCACCATCCCCGGCCTCGAAGCTCTCGACCACGTACCCAGTCAGCCACTCAATGTTGTCAACTGCGCGCGCCCGATCGAGCATGATCTTCGATGCGCGGAATTCGTCGCGGCGGTGGATGATCGTGACCTTCGATGCGAACTTCGCGAGGAAAATCGCCTCCTCCATCGCTGAGTCGCCGCCGCCGACGATTACCGTTTCCTTGTCCTTGAAGAAGGCGGCGTCGCAGGTTGCGCAGTATGAAACGCCGCGGCCTGATAGTTCCTCCTCGCCGGGCGCGCCGATCTTCTTGTGCTCAGCCCCCATCGCCAGGATCACCGTGCGCGTCAAGTGCTCCTCATCGCCAACCCAGACGCGGTGAACGCCGCCCGGCTGCTCGGAGAGTTCCAGCCTTGTCGCAAGGTCGGTGACGTAGCGCGCGCCGAAGCGTTCGGCCTGATCGCGCATTATCTGCATCAGTTCAGGGCCCTGAATGCCGTCACGGAAGCCAGGGAAGTTCTCAACCTCGGTCGTCTGCTGCAGCAGCCCCCCCCACATCCAGCCCTCGATCATCAGCGGTGAAAGGTCGGCGCGCGCCGTGTAAAGCGCCGCCGTATAACCGGCCGGTCCGCTGCCAACGATGATCACGTTCTCAATCCCTGCCATATGGTTCTCCAGTCAGGTCCCTTGTGACTTCACTTTGTATAGCGTAGCCGGTTTTTGCTCGGCCTCGGCCTTCCAAGCTTGGACCGTGCGGCGCAGCTGGACGTAGGCGATCGCGCCCGGGATCGTTGGCAGCCAAAAGGAGAAGGCCCGGTAGGTCAACACGGCAACGATTGCCAGACTGCCGGGCACGCCGAACGCAATCAGCGCGCCGATCAGGCCACCCTCGACGCCGCCAACACCGCCGGGAAGCGGCAGCAGGTTGGCAAACATGCCAACGAAGTAGGCCATCACAAGAACCACAAATGGTGGCGGGTCGCCAAACGCGTGGAAGGCCGCCCATAGAGTGAGAACGTCGAAGTACCACCAGAGGATCGCGCCGAGCACGGCGCCGTCGCGCTCGCGGATGATCGTCAGAGCCTCGCGCACGCCAGCCGCTACGGCGTCCGGCACCGGCGCAAGCTTGGCGACGGCCCGGCCAAACCAACCCGAATCTTCGGCCCACCGATTAATCCGGCGATCGAAGCGCTCGGGGACCAGCGTGAAGGCCAGCGCCAGGACGATCGCAACGCCGCCGATGATCGCTGGCACCATCGTCAGCGCAAAGACACCACTGCCGTTGAAGGCGCCGACATAGAGGCCGATGCCGACGATCAGCAGCGTAAACGTGTAAACGCCGTACAGGATCACGTACTGGGCAATCATCCGTGTGGCAACGGTGCGCGTTTCCATCCCTGAGCGGCGCAGCGCCCATGCTGTAAGGATCGCGCCGCCGGCGCCGGCCGCCGAGAAGAGCCGCGCCGCGACAAGGCCGGCCATCGTGATCTGGTAACTGACGCGCCAGCCGATCCGTGTACTACCGCGCAGAAAGACGCCGCGAAACAGCCAGATGTAGCCCCCAAATGAAACCAACTCAAAGAGCAGGCAGGCAATCAGCCACTTCGGGTCGCCATCTTGGATGCGATCCCAAGTCTGGTTAATGCCGGCAATCTGCGGCAGCCCGAAGTAGAGGAATACGACGACCGCCAGGACAAAGAGGCCTGCCAGCAGCGCATGGCGGCGCGAAAAGCGCCGCCGTGGCATCTGTTCATCGGCGCCCTCAGCCTCGAGTGCTTGCTCAAACTTGCTCTGATCGAGCTCCATCAGACACCCTGCGCCCGCTGCTCAAGCCCTTGCAACAGGCGCGACAGACCGCGTGCCAGCGGCGCCGCGCGCGGCGCACCGGCGCGAATCCCCTCAACCAGCGCAAGACCTGCCAGCAGGTCGATTACGTAATGCTCTCCGAGGTAGACCAGCGCGAAGCCGAGCGTCCCTGCATAGACCCAGCCAACAGTTCCTTCGACGCGGCCAACGTTAGACAGAACGTGGGCGGACATCACAGATGTTGCAAAGTGGAGTGAGGGCATTGCCGCGAGCGGATTGCGAGCGAGCCCATCGTAAAGCGTCGGCCAGTGGCCCCGCCAGAACTGCTCGCCATACTCCCCCATCATCCGCCGCAGACCCAGCCCGGCCTCGGCCCCCTCGCCCGTCAGCCGGCCTTCCTGCTGCGCGTACCAGGGCGGTGCGGTAGGCAGCAGCCAGTAAACGATCACGCCAAGATCGAAGGTGGCGTAGATCAGTGCCGCGGCGCGCGGAAACTGCTCCCTGCGGCGCAGCAGCACATAGGCAACGGCGGCGTGCGGCACGAGGAACCAGATCCAGTGAGCCCAAACCAGCAGCTTCTCCGGCCGACGCAACTGCCCGGGAGCACCAAAGGCGCGTTGGAACCGAATCCCTAGAAGTTCGCCGAGGCCGATCTTGCGGTCAAGGTTGACCGGGTAATCGATGAAGACGCGGTCTGCGAGCTCCTGCGGATCGTCGGCCGGCATCTCGTAGGTCACCAGATAGGCCCACATCTGTAGCGTGCAGACGACGACGTCGCGTTTGCGCGACCGTGGCATGGCAACGCAGAGCGCCGCTGGCGCCGTCCAGGCCGCGGCCAAAACAGCAGCCTTTGGAAGCTTTACGCGGCGTCGCAGCAGTGGCGCCGCGGCGCCAACGACTACCGCGGCCATAGCCGTTATTCGCAGGACTTTTGACGAGCGCAAGGTGCGCGCAGTATACGGTTGGCTGGCGCAGCTCGCTGGGCACAAGGTCGCAGTAACTGGCGCCGGCGGCTTCATCGCCGTGGCGCTCTGTCATCGGCTCGCCAGCGAAGGCGCCAGTGTTGTCGCAATCGATCAGCGCGCCGAAGCGATGCTCGGTTAGATGCGCTCGGCGCAGGCCTGGACGAAGGCGCCGATCACGGGGCTGGAGCGGTCGGCCTCGGGATGCCACTGCACGCCAAGCACGAAACCGCGGCCGGCCATCTCAATCGCCTCGGGAAGATCATCGGGCACCGACCAGCCGCTGACGGCCAACCCGTCGCCAAGCCGCTCAACGCCTTGATGGTGGTGCTGAAAGGTCACGTGAACGAGTTCGCCGGCAACAGCTGCGGCGAGCGAGCCCTCCTCTAGGCGCACATCATGCCCAGTGCCCTCAAACGAACCTGGGGTCGGACGATGGAATGCCGGCAGATCCTGAACCAGCGTTCCGCCGAGCGCAACGTTGAGGACCTGCATGCCGCGGCAGACGCCGAGCACCGGCAGGTCGGCCTCAACCGCCGCGCTGACCAGCGCGATCTCGCTGCGGTCGCGTTCAATCCGCGAGCCTTCGTGCTTCGGATCGGGCTGCTGTCCGTAGAGGCCAGCGTCAACGTCAGGGCCACCGATCAGCAGCAGGCCGTCGATCGCCGCGACCAGCTCCGGCGCGAGACCGGACGGGAAGCGATCGTCGGGCGGGACAAGCAGTGCCACGCCGCCTGCCGCCTGCACTGCCTCAACAAAAGTCTGCGGCACCAAGGCAGCCTCAGCGTTCCACAGGCTCCATTGGGCGACTTCGACATTAGAGCTGATTGCGATCAGCGGGCGGCGGCTCACGGCGGCAAGGCTACAGAGCGAGCGCCCGGCGCCTGTCACTACGGCGTAGGATGCCCCGATGGCAGACTTCGAAATCGAGACGCAGTTCGAGACAGTCAACCTGCTGCGCGCCGGCGGCGCCGCGAAGATTGAGCTTAACCGCCCCGATTCGCTCAACTCCTGGAATCGGCAGATGAGCAGCGACCTTTTCGCCGCATTTGAGGCCGTGCGCGACGATGACACAGTCCGCGCCGTCGTAATCGCCGCGCGGGGCCGCGCCTTCTGCTCAGGCGCCGACCTGAAGGACGACGCAGGCGGCGGCCTGTTGACCACCGACGGCAAGCCCGACCTTGAGCGCGCGCTGCATGAGCGTTACCACCCGGTGATAACCGGCTTGCGTCGCCTACCAAAGCCGGTCCTCAGCGCGGTTCAGGGGCCATCCGTCGGCGTCGGCCTTTCGCTCGCGCTCTGTGCAGACCTCGTTTACGCAAGCGAGCAGGCTTACTTCCTACTGGCCTTCGTCAACATTGGCCTCGTCCCCGACGGCGGCTCATCGGCCTTCGTAACTGCCCGCGTCGGCGCAGCCCGAGCCACAGAGATGGCGATGCTGGGCGAGCGCGTCGACGCCAACAAAGCGGCCGATTGGGGGCTGATCAATGGCGTCATCGAAAGCGCCCAGTTCGAGCAGCGGATCGATCAACTGGCAGCGCGCCTTGCGATCGGCCCGACGCGATCCTATGCGGGCTCAAAGCGTCAGCTCAACGGGTGGATCTACGGGCAGCTGGACGAACAGCTGGCACTCGAAGCCTCGATCCAGCAGGAGATGGTCGACAGCACCGACTTCGCCGAAGGTGTGATGTCGTTCGTCGAAAAACGCCAGCCATCTTTTACCGGGCGCTGAGGCGCAGCTCCTGATGTCCGATTCCTTTATAGGATTGTCGTTCCTGTGCGCCCGTTGCTGAGCCTTCGACCAGCCAAGACCAGCCTGCTCTTCGGGATGGTCGCGCTCGGCGCGCTGCTGATCCCGGCGGCCGGGGCATTCGCTGGCGTGATCGGTCCGGAGGCCGGCGGCGGCACGCCGAACGCTGAAGGCATCCGCTCGCTCTACTTCCTGATCTTTGCGCTCGCGATGATCGTCTTCTTCGGCGTCGGCGGCCTGACCGTCTTCACGCTGGTCAAGTTCCGCTCCAGCCGCGGCCACGAAGCGAAACAGATCCACGGCAACAACAGACTCGAGATCGGTTGGACGGTCGGCGCAGCACTGATCCTCGTGCTGATATCGCTCATCACCTTCATCAAGCTTGACCAGATCCGCTACCCGCCGAACACCAGCGCCAACGGCCTGCCGACGCCGATGACGCCGGTCTCCGATAGCGGCCCGGTAAAGCCCGAACTACCGCCGAACGGTCGCTCGCTCAACATTGACGTCAACGGCCAGCAGTACCTCTGGCGCTACACCTACGCCGACACCGACACGAACCTTCTCAACAACGTCTTCTCCTACGAGCAGATGGTTGTCCCCACAGACACGACGGTGACGCTGAAGATCCGCGCCCAGGACGTTCAGCACTCCTGGTGGATTCCGCAGCTCGGTGGAAAGTTCGATGCCGTCCCCGGCTACACCAACTACACCTGGTTCAAGATCACCAAGCCCGGCGTCTATAGCGGTCAGTGCGCCGAGCTGTGTGGCCGCGGCCACGCGACAATGATCGCCTCGGTCAAGGCCGTCTCACCGGCCGCCTTCAAGCTCTGGTACGCCACTCAGAAGGCCGCGATTGAGTCGGCTCGCAAGGATGCTGCGACGGCACGCAACGCACTGCTCGCAAAAGACGCCGCGACGCTACAGAAGGAGACGCCGAAGCCAGCTGTCAAGCCCGGCGCTGCGGCGCCGGCGCCGGTCGCCGCGGTTGACGGTAAGCAGATCTTCGTCGCCGGCGTGCCGGCAACCGGCGCGATCTCCTGCGGCTCCTGCCACTTGCTCAGCCAAGCCGGAACAAACGCCGCCGTCGGGCCCAACCTCAACGTTGTCATGAAGCCGATGACCGCGGCTCAGATCAAAGAAGCGATCCTTTATCCGGCGCGCAAAGTCGCCAAGGGCTACGCGAAGGGGATCATGCCTGCCAACTACGGCACGACGCTGAACAAGGCGCAGCTCGACGCGCTCGTCAAGTACCTCGACGATGCAGTCCACGGAAAGTGACGATGCGATGACCACCACGGCGTCCCCGACCACCAAGCCGGTGCCTGAAGTTGTCACCGGATCGGCCGAGCCGCGCCCGACCGGCTGGCTCTCTTGGCTGACGACGACCGATCACAAGCGGATCGGCATCATGTACCTCGTCGCCTCCTGGGTGTTTCTTGTGCTCGGCGGCGTTGAAGCGCTGCTGATCCGCCTACAGCTCGCCGTACCTGACAACACACTGCTCTCGCCGCAGACCTTCAACGCGCTGTTCACGATGCACGGCACGACGATGGTCTTCCTCTTCCTGATGCCGATGATCGCTGGCTTCGGCAACTACCTCGTACCGTTGATGATCGGCGCCCGCGACATGGCATTCCCGAAGCTCAACGCGCTGGGCTTCTGGCTGTTCATCGCCGGTGGAATCGTCTTCTACGGATCGTTGCTATTCAGCCCCGCCGAATGTGGCTGGACCTGTTACGCGCCGCTCTCGGAGACCGCCTTCTCACCTTCCAACGGCGTTGACTCATGGATCTTCCTCGTCCACCTCGTCGGCGTTTCGTCATTCGTTGGCGCGCTGAACATCTTCGTCACGATCACCAACATGCGCGCGCCAGGAATGAGCTGGGGCCGTATGCCGCTGTTTGTCTGGACGATGCTGACGCAGGCGGTCATGCTGATCATCACGCTACCGGTAATCGCTGGCGCCGTAACGCTGCTGCTGACCGACCGCCACTTCGGCACGCACTTCTTTGACCCGACCAACGGCGGCTCGCCGCTGCTTTGGCAGCACCTCTTCTGGTTCTTCGGCCACCCCGAGGTTTACATCCTCGTGCTGCCGGGCTTCGGAATTATTTCCGAGATCCTCCCGGTCTTCTCACGCAAGCCGATCTTCGGCTACAAGGCGATCGTCGCGGCGACGCTGGGCATTGCCGTGATCGGCACGCTCGTCTGGGCACACCACCTGTTCACCGCGCCTATGCCCTTCTTCCTGATGGTCTTCTTCATGCTCGGCACTTTCCTCGTCGCAATCCCTACCGGCGTCAAGATCTTCAACTGGATCTTCACGATGTGGAGCGGCGCGATCGAGTTCCCGGTCGCGATGCTTTACGCGATCGGCTTCCTCGCAACCTTCCTGCTCGGCGGCGTAACGGGGATCCTCCTCGCAGTCTTCCCGGTCGACTGGCAGCTGCACGACACCTACTTCGTCGTCGCGCACTTCCACTACACAATCGTCGGCGGCGCCGTCTTCGCGCTGATGGCCGGCGTTTACTACTGGTTCCCGAAGATCACGGGCCGGATGCTCGACGAAAAACTCGGCAAGGTCAGCTTTGCGCTGACCCTCGGTGGCTTCTGGATCACCTTCCTGATTCAGCACTCGGCTGGCCTCAGCGGAATGCCAAGGCGCGTCTACGAGTACGCCGACGTCAACAACCTTGGCCTCTACAACATGATCTCGACGATCGGCTCGTTCATCCTCGCGCTCGGCGTCCTGCTGACAATTATCAACATCGTCAAGGGGATTAAGAGCGGCGCCAAGGCCGGTCCCGACCCGTGGCGCGGCAACACGATGGAGTGGTTCACGCCGTCGCCACCGCCGGTTAATAACTTTGACGTCGTGCCACGCGTGCGCTCGGTCGAGCCGATGAAGGACATCCGCCGCCAGATTGAGCGTCAGGACCGCACCGGCGAAAAGGCTGGCGCCGGGGCCGGGAGCTAGTAGCGGCCGTGTCCAACGCAGTAACAACAGCCGCCGCGATCAAGGCAGCGCCGTCCGCCAGTCGCCAGCTGGTCAACGATTACGTCGCTCTGACCAAGCCTAAGGTTCAAAGCCTGCTGCTGTTCACGACCGTTGCGGCGATGCTGATCGCCGGACGTCCCTCGATCGCGCTAATTATCACGACGTTGATCGGCGGCGCGATGTCGGCCGGCGGTGCGGGCGCGATCAACCACTGGTACGACCGTGATGTTGACCTGCTGATGGAACGCACCGCCGATCGACCGGTCCCCTCAGGGCGGATATCGCCGCGCGCCGCGCTGAGCTTCGGCCTGCTGCTCGGCGCTGGCTCACTGGTCTGGCTGACGCTTTTGGTCAACCCGCTTGCCGCAGCAATCTCGTTTGCTGGCTTTGTCGGCTATTCAGTTGGTTACACGATGATCCTTAAGCGCCGCACCTGGCAGAACATCATCTGGGGAGGCGCGGCGGGCGCGATCCCGCCATTGGTTGGCTGGGCGGCAGTTACCGGATCGATCAACGGAATGGCGATCTTCCTCTTCTTCATCGTCTTCTTCTGGACGCCGCCGCACTTCTGGGCGCTCAGCCTGCTGATAAAGGACGACTACGCTGCCGCCGGCATCCCGATGCTGCCGGTCGTCCGCGGCGAGGACGAGACACGCCGCCAGATCCTGCTCTATTCGGTGCTGCTCTACGCCGTCTCGCAGCTACCCTTCTGCGCCGGTGGCCTTGGCATCACCTATCTCGTAGTTTCGCTCGGCCTCGGCCTGGCGTTCATCGTGATGGCCTGGCAGCTGCGCCGCCGCGCCGACCGCGCCTCAGCACTACGTCTTTACCTGTACTCACTGCTCTACCTCGCTGCACTCTTTGCCGCTATGGTGGTCGACGTCTGGGTCTAGCCGACCGGATTGGAAGAAATGGATAAGAACCTCGCTCGCAAGAACAACCGCGCCGGACTGCTGATCACTGCGATCGGCTTTGTGATGTTCGGCCTCTCCTTCGTCGCTGCGGCGATCTACGTCTCATGAGCGATGATCCCCAGAACGCGCCCTCCGCGGGTGAGCGGATCCGCCTGCCCACCGGCAGCCTGCAGCCGATCCTCGTAGCGGTTGGCTTGGCACTGCTGCTGATTGGCATCCTTGGCCTTTACCCGCTCAGCGTTATCGGCCTGCTGCTAATGGTCGCCGCGATCTACGGCTGGATCCGCGACTCAGTGCGCGAATACCGCGAACTGCCCGCTGACCACAACCACTAACTCTCGCTCAGCGCCTGCGGCGCAGCCGCATCAGCCGCGGCGGCCTCGACGTAGCAGCGCACTAGGTCGCGCATCGACAGCATCCCGACCGGCTCACCACCGCTAACGACAACTAGGTGGCGGAAGCCGTGGCTGATCATCGTCTCTGCCGCGTCGTCGAGCGACCAATCGGGCGCTGCCCAGACGACGTCCCGGGCCATGTGGTCGTCTACTGTCTCCTCGTCAGGCGACTGGCCTTCGCCAAGTGACAGCAGAATGTCACGCTCAGTGATGATCCCAGGGCCAGGGCGCCCAGGGTCATGGACGATGGCCGAGCCGATCCGCCGCTCGGCCATCAAGCGTGCTACCTCGCGCAGACTGTGCCGGGGGCCAACCGTCAGAACCGAATCGCTCATCGCTTCACTGACATCCATGAGACTCCGATCGTTCGTGCTCGTTGCGCGAAGATAACCGCTGCATCAACGCTTGTCTACGTCAACTACCAGCGGCCGCTGCGAATCGCTCGGTAATCCCGCTGGCGAGGCGATCCGTACTAAGTTCAGAATGCAACGTGAAGCAACCATTGCGCTGCGTGAAGAGCTCTTCGAAGAGGCAACAGCGATCGTTCGCCACGAATACGGCAGCGAACTAGCGCTCGACGAGATCGCGGCCCGGATCGCATCATCGCGGCGCCAATTGCAAAGAGCCTTCTCTGAGATCGGCAAGACGACATTTCGCGCCTACCGGACCGACGTGCGGATGGACCGCGCTGCGCGCCTGCTGATCATCAGCGAGCTGACGGTGCGCGAGGTCGCGCATAGCGTCGGCTACCGCCAGCCAGCTCAGTTCGCAAAAGCCTTCCGCCGCCGGCACGGCAACGCGCCATCTGTATACCGAGCTCTGAACGCCCCCAATGAGCTCGTCGCTTCCCACTCTGTACCGCTCGCGCGGGTCGCGTAAGACGCAGATCGGACCTTCGGTCACCAGATCGCCTAAGCGGCGACGCGTCGAACCGGCCAACCAGCACGCCTGCAGTCGCCAGCGACCGGTAATCTGTTGCGCTAGTGACTGGCGAAACACATCGAGGGGCGGTTACCGCCAAGACTTGGCTCGCGCTGATCGTGATCATGATCATCGCTTCAGTGGTCGGCATCGTGATTGTTCTGCTGCTGCCGTGGTTCCCCGAGCAGGGATCGACCGTTGCGCCGAAGATCGACACCTTCTGGGACGTCCTAATTGTCGTCTCGGTCCCGGTCTTCGTTGCCGTAACGACGATGGTGCTGTTCAGCGTCTGGCGCTGGCGCCAGCGCCCCGGTGAGGAAGATCTCGATGGTCCGCCGATTCACGGCAGTACCAAGCTCGAAGTGATCTGGACGATTGTCCCAACCGTGATCATCGCCGCGCTTACGACCTACGCAGTGATTCTGCTGGTCGACATCGAAGCCGCTCCGGCAAAGCAGACGCGCGTCGTCCAAGTGAACGGCGCTCAGTTTGCTTGGGATTTCGCCACGCCGACCGACGCCGGCATTGTTAAGAGCAACCGCCTCTACCTGCCGATCAACGAGCCGGTCAAGTTCAACATCCGATCGAAAGATGTGATCCATAGCTTCTGGGTTCCGGCCTTCCGCCTCAAAGTCGATGCCGTCCCGGGGATCACCACCAGCTACGCGATTACGCCGACCAAGCTCGGCACATTCGACATCGTCTGCGCCGAACTCTGCGGTCTTGGTCATGCCTACATGCGCCAGACCGTCACCGTGCTGTCGCAGGCTCGCTATCAGGCCGTGATGGCAGGGATCGCCAAGAGCAGCGGGGTTGGCGCGGCGACGCTGCCGGGATCCTCGACATGATTGTCAACCCAAACGCTGAGATCGTCCACGGAAAGGGTTAGGCAATGACTGCGAAACTCCGACAGGCTGGCTGGTACCGCGCGCTCGCGTTCACGATCCTCGGAGTCGCAGTCTGCCTCGGATTGAGCACCGGCCTGCGCGCCGCCTTCGACGTTACCCCGGTCTACGACGGCGAATCTGTGCTGCAGATCTCGCTGCTGATGGTGCCGCTCTTCTTCCTCGGCGGCATCGGCTGCTTTGACTACTGGCTGCGCTGGGCCAGCGGCCGCAAGGTCGTCGACGACCACGCCGATCACGGCGCGAAGAGCTGGCGCGACTACTTCAAGGTCAACACCGACCACAAGGTCATCGGCATTCAGTACATCTGCGTTTCGTTCTTCTTTATGTTCATGGGCGGCCTGATGGCGATGATCGTCCGCGCCGAGTTGGCCGCCCCAGGCCGTCAGTTCATCGATCCCAACACATTCAACGGCGCCTTCTCGGTCCACGCCACGCTGATGATCTTCCTGTTCGTAATTCCGATCTTCGCCGGGATCGCCAACTACGTGCTGCCGCTGATGATCGGCGCACCGGACATGGCCTTCCCGCGGCTCAACGCACTGTCGTTCTGGATGTTGCCGGTGGCCGGCGTGATGATGATGCTGTCGTTCCTCGCCCCCGGCGGCTCGTTCGCAGCGGGCTGGACGGCCTACGCACCGCTCTCTGTCGATGCGCCGATCGGCCAGGCGTTCTTCACGATCGCCGTTCAGTTCGCCGGCGCCTCATCGATCGCCACGGCGCTCAACTTCCTCGTCACGATCATTACGATGCGCGCGCCCGGGATGACCTTCTTCCGGATGCCGCTACTGGTTTGGGCGAACTTTTCGACCTCGCTGCTGGTCGTTATCGCAACGCCGTTCGTCGCCGCTTCACAGTTCATGGTGCTGCTCGACCGCGCGCTCGGCTTTAACTTCTTCAACGCGGCCGGCGGCGGCGACGTTTTGATGTACCAGCACGTCTTCTGGTTCTACTCGCACCCCGCCGTCTACATCATGATGCTGCCTGGCTTCGGGATCATCAGCGAGGTTATCGCTACTCGCGCACGCAAACCGATCTTCGGCTACCGGATGATGGCCTTCTCGCTGCTGGCGATCGTCGTGCTTGGCTTCACCGTCTGGGCGCATCATATGTTCGTCTCCGGCATGTCGAACTGGATCCGAATACCGATGATGGTGACGACCGCAATCATCGCGGTCCCGACCGGCATCAAGATCTTCTCGTGGATAGCAACGCTTTGGCGCGGCGTGTTGAAGATGGATACGCCGATGCTTTGGGCTCTTGGCTTCATCTCGATGTTCACGGTCGGCGGCATCTCCGGCGTGATGCTGGCGATGGTGCCGCTCGACATTCACGTCAGCGACACCTACTTCATCGTCGCCCACATCCACTACGTGCTGTTCGGCGGCTCGCTATTCACGATCTTCGCCGGGATTTACTTCTGGTTCCCGAAGATGACTGGGCGAATGTTCAACGAGCGACTGGGCAAGATTCACTTCTGGCTGACCTTTGTCTTCTTCAACATCACCTTCCTGCCGATGCACCTGATCGGCGTCCAAGGGATGCCGCGCCGCGTCTCCGACTACGCCGAGGAGTTTGCGACCTGGAACGCGATCATCTCGGTCGCTTCGTTTGTGGTCGGCCTGTCATCGCTGATCTTCCTCTACAACATGATCGTCTCTTGGCGTTCCGGCCCGAAGGCACCGTCCAACCCGTGGAACTCGCTGACGATCGAGTGGCAGGTCTCCTCGCCGCCGCCGATTTTCAATTTCGACGCGATCCCGTCGGTTGTCGGCGGCCCATATGAGTACGGCGTTCCGGGCGCCGTCCACGCGGTACTCAAAGACTCAACGCCGGAGCCGGTGACAGCTGGCGCTGGCAGCGGCGCCGAAAGGTCGGCCTGATCTGATGCGAACAATCCTCGTCATCGCAAACGAAACACTGGCTGGCAGCCCGCTACTTGAGCGCGCCAAGGCAGAGGCTGCCGACGGACCGCTGCGCGTCGTCCTCTGCGTACCGCGCAAATCGCCAACTCACGGCGCCGTCACCTACGCCGACACCGTCTACGAGGCGGCGCAGGTTCGCGTAGATCTAGCCCGCGGCGTGCTGCGCGAAATCGGCATCGATTGCATCGGCGAAGTCGGCGACCCCGACCCCTACGCCGCTGCTGCCGACGCGATCGCGGAGTATCAACCAGACTTGATCTTGATTTCGACTTTGCCTGAAGGCGAGTCCGAGTGGCTAAAGCGCGACGTCGTCCGCCGCGTCAGCGAATCGACCTCGATTCCAGTCGAGCACATCGCAACCGGCAGCAGCGACGGATCACCGTTTGACATCACGCTGGTCGTCGCCAACAAGACGGCCAGCAGCGACACGCTGATCGCTGAGCTGCAATCACTCTCTGACAGTGAGCCAAGCGGCCGAGAGCGGCTGTTCATCTTCGTCGTGCCGAGAGAGGGCGGCGACGCGGCGGCGGCTAGCCAGGCGCGTGCCCGCCTGGCCCAGGTGATCGACCGGGCACGGGCGCAATCGATGCTGAGCGCTGGCCTAATCGGCGACCCTGACCCCTACACGGCGACGATGAACGCGCTCTGCTACTTCGAAATCTCGGACATTGTCATCTCGACCTTTGCTGAAACGCGATCCGGATGGCTTCGCGCCGACCTAATCGAGCGGGTCCGTAACTCATCGGGGCTGACCGTCGACCACATCGTGACCCCGGCCGCCAACGCGCGGACCACGGTCTGAGGAGAGATCATGGAAGCCGCCTCAGTCCCTTCCCCTGCCGCCCACGATGATCACGATCACGGGCCGCCGGTTGCCAACCAAAGCTCGCGCGTTAACTCTGAGGTGCTCGGGATGCTGCTGTTCATCATCTCCGAGATCATGCTCTTCGGAGCATTCTTTACGGCCTACTTCTTCATCCGTGTTGTCTCCAAGGACGCTTGGCCCCCCGGCGATGGCCTACCGGTCGCTATTGCCGCAATAAACACGGCGATCCTGCTGTCATCGTCGGTGACAATGCACTGGACCGACGTTTCGGCGAAGCGTGACAACCAACTGGCAATGAAGGTTGGGATCGTCACGACCTTCCTGCTCGGCCTGACATTCCTCTTTATCCAGATCAACGAGTACCTAAACATAGGCTTCACGCCTGAGACCAGCGCCTCAGCATCGGTCTTCTTCGGCCTGACCGGGCTGCACGGCGCGCATGTCGTGATCGGCCTGCTGCTGCTCTGGATGTCGACCGTGCGGATCTTCAAAGGTAAGGTCGGACCGGATCACCACAGGGGGCTCGAAGTGCCTGGTATCTACTGGCATTTCGTCGACGCGATGTGGATCGTCGTCTTCACGACGGTTTACATCCTCTAACGGCCTAACGTGAACGCCGACGCAGAGGCCGACGGAGATCGCAGCGACGACGCTGCCAAGGCCGACGTCGAGGCTCAGAAGCCGCCGCCGCGGATACTAGAACCAGTCCGAACCGAATCAGGCGCCTTCAGAGCGCTCGGCTGGACGGTCGCCGGCTGCCTCGTTGTGATCGCAGCGGTGCTGGTCGTGCGGGCGCTCTAACCGACCTTCAGTTTGCCGACCATGCCAGCCTCGCGATGGCCAGGGACTGAGCAGTAGTAGACATAGGTGCCGGCCTTCAGTGTTCCGGAGACCTTTGCAACGCCCTTCTTGATCACGGCAGTCTTGATCGGCGTTCCCTCGATCACGATGTCGTGGTCGATACCGGCCTGATTGGGCATCTGAAGTTCGAACGGCCCTGGCTTAGCGGTAGCCGTCGACTCGACGTAAAGCAGTTGACCGTTCGGATCGGCCGAGATTGACAGCACACCGTTCTTCTCGACCGCCGGTTTACCGCCGCCGGCCGGAGCGACAGCGCTCGCCAGCAGGCCAACATCCTTGCCAGGCTTCGAGGCTACCGTCGCAACGTAGGACGCGACATCTGCGGCGTCGCGGCCGGTCACAAGTTTGGCTGGCATCGACCCGTTGGCATTGGGGTAGAGAATCTGATCGTAGATAACCCCCTGAACGCCTTCATCGCCCCAATTCTGCTGGCGTGCGCCAGCGAATGCTGCGTCGAGATTGGGACCAACGACACCCTTTGAGCCAGCGCGCGCCAGCACATGGCAGGAGCCGCAGCTCTTGACGAACAGCTGCTTGCCGTTGACCAGATTGGCGCTCTGCAGTGACCCGGCGTCGTTCGTGCAGCCGCTCAGTGCCAGCATGCTGACGGCGAGCACTGCCAGCGCAAGCGGGCGGCGACTGGGCAACTTTGAGCGGTCGGTCATCGGCCGCTGATTCTACCGGTAACGACGGCCGCAGAGGCCTGCCGGGCGCATTAGCACCAGCCGATTTTCCCCGGCGCGCAGCCAACCGCGTAGCTCGCTACGCTTTCGGCATGGCATTGGAACAGCGATACCGGCTACGCGAGCCTTCGAGCGGCCGCGAGGTTCTGCTCGAGGCGAAGCCCGACGTTATCTACCGCGACGAGCAAAGTGGCGAACCGCTCGAGATCGTCGGCGAGCTGCTACCGCTTGCTCCTTCACAGTCGCGGCTGCCGTGGGCGGTTGAAAACCTTCGCTTCTGCAACTGTTGCGGCGCGATGGCGCAGCGGGATCTGAACGACTGCCCGACCTGCGGGCGTCGTATGGCGCCTCTCGCCTGACAAGTCGCTACCGTTAATTGCATGCGTAAAACACTTATTGCTTCCAGCTGCCTGCTCGCCGCAACCGTCGTGCTTGGGCTCTCCGCCTGTGGCGGCGACAGTCGTCCTTACGATCAGGTTCCGGCTTCGACTCCGGCGCTCGTGCCACCGGCCGACGCCAACGACGTCGCTGCGGCGCCAACAACGACCACGCCGACAACGACCACGCCGACCGACACGACCGGCGGTACCGGTGTTGACACCGGCGGTACCAGCGGCACCGATACCGGCGGTACCGGTGTTGACACCGGTGGCGGAACCGGCGGCGGCACGCCTGCCGACACCGGCGGCATCGCGCCTAACTGACGCTGACGCGAGCTGCTTGCAGCGCCTGCTGGTCGACCTACGGGTCGGTGACGATAGTGACGCTGTAGGTGACGCGCGCTGTCGTGTAGGCGCAGAAGTAAGGCGAGAACTGCTTCAGTGGCAGCTGGACGGTCTGCACTTGAGTGTCCTCACAGCCACCCTTGGCGCGTGAAGCGTTCCAGCTGGTCGAGCTGTCCAGTCCGGTGGCGAGCGCCGGCGCCCAAGTCGGCACGCTAAGAGCCAGAATCTGGCCCTTAGTAACGCCGATCGAGCGGAACAGTGGGAACTGGACCGTCTTGCCGAAGTAAGGCTTAAGCTTCATCGCCTCGCCCTGCTTCATAACGATCGCGCCGCCTTTCTTTTTGCGGGTCAAGATCGTGAGCTGAGCGGCCGACTCGCCGCCGAGCTTAGAGTCGAAGAAGGCGATCTGCTTCTTGTTCGGCTTACCGAGCGCGATCGTCCAGGCGACGATCCGGCCGTTTGCCGGCACGACCATCGGCGACCTGTTTGTACCGACCCGCGTCTGGTAGCCGGTTGTGCGGCTGATCGCATAGCAAGGCGTGGTGGGGCAACCTGGCTTGCTGCCGGCTTCAATCTTGCCGACCTCGATGATCTTGGCCGAGGCGATCGCGGGGACAAGCAGAGCTGCCGCGCTGAGGATGGTGGTCAGGAGAAGAAAACGATTACGCATATCTACTATTGAACCGCACTTCGCGCCGTGATGAGCCGATACCCGCCAGTCGCTGCCAATATCTGGCTTAGCTAAGGGTTTCCTGTGCCACGGAGCTGCACGATTTGTGACGCGCACGCTGCTCTAGCGCTCGGCCAGCAGGGCCGCTGCCGCTGCGATCGCGTCGGCTTCACCGGCGGCTGGCAGCCACGGCAGCTGCAGCGGATCGCCGTCGTAGCGCGGGATCACATGGATGTGGAAGTGAAAGACCGTCTGCCAGGCGGCCCCGCCACAGGAGTTGAGAAGGTTCACGCCGTCAGCGCCAAGCGCATCGCGGGCGCGCAGCGCCACGCGCTGCGCCGCCAGCGTCGTTGCCGTTAGGTCATCGCTGCTGATCTCGTAAAGGTCACGGCAGTGTGCCTTCGGGATCACTAGGGCGTGGCCGGCGGTCGCCGGGTTGATATCCATAAAGGCGATCGTCCGCTCGTCCTGCGCGATAACGCTGGCCGGGACGTCGCCAGCGACGATCGAGCAGAAGAGGCACTCGAATTCAGCATCAGCCATAGGCAGCAGCGTAAAGCGACTAGCTGCTTGCTGTCGAGCAGTGACTAGCCTCTCCCCGTGGCCTCAACGGTTGACAATGATCTCGACGCGTTATTGCGCACCGTCATCAGCGAACTCGCCACCTTCGAACGCGGCTCGGCCTCGGCCGGAGAACAGCGCGCCGCCGAGCTGATCGCCGCGCGGCTCGAGGCTGAAGGAGCGTCGGCGCGGGTCGAACAAGAGCAGGCCCACGGAACCTACTGGTGGCCGCTTGGCAGCTTGACACTGGCGGCCGGCATCGCCAGCTTCTTTCGTTCAAGACTGCTGCGGACAGCGGTCGGCGGCTTCTGCGCCGCGGCACTGGCCGACGACATCAGCGGCGGCAGCCAGTGGTACCGCCGCTCCGTGCTGCCGCGCCGGTCAACTTGGAACGTCGTCGCCGAAAGCGGCGATGCGGCAGCAGAGCGGACCGTCGTCGTCGTCGCCCACCACGACGCAGCGAACTGGAGCCTGCTGTTCGCGCCGCAGCTACCGCAGCGGATCGGGGACCGTTTTCCGCAGCTGTTGGAGCGCTCCAATACAACGCCGGCCGTGATGTTCCCGGTCTTCGGCGGGCCGCTATTGACGGCGATTGGCGGCCTCAGCGGGTCTAAATTGCTGCGCAGCCTGGGAGGCTTCTTGTCACTCGCCAGCGCCCTTACGTTCGCCGAGGTTGGTTCACGCAGTGTCGTTCCCGGCGCCAACGACAACCTCAGCGGCGTTGCCGTACTGGTCGGCTTGGCGCGCGCGTTGCGGGGGCAACCGCTCGACGGACTGCACGTGATCTTGCTCTCAACCGGCTCTGAAGAGTCGTTCATGGAGGGCATGCGCGGCTTCGCTGCGCGCCACTTCAGCTCGCTGTCAACCGCGACAACCAGCTTCGTCTGCGTTGACAGCGTCGGCTCACCAACCCTGATGCAGCTTGAGGGTGAGGGAATGTTGCGGATGCGGGACTACCCGGAGCCGCTGAAACGGCTTCTCTCTGAGGCCGCCGACGAGCTTGAAGTACCGCTTGTACGGGGCCTACGCTTCCGCAACGCAACCGACGGGCTGATTTCGCTGCAGGCCGGCTACCCGACGATAATGCTCGGGTCAATCTCGAAGTACAAGGCGCCTTCCAACTACCACTGGCCCACAGACACTCCTGAGAACGTCGACTACTCGTCGGTCGTCGACGCCACAAAGATCTGCGAACGGCTGCTGCGGAAGCTCGCAGCTGAGCGCTAAGGGCTCACTCAGCGCTCGTCGCCGATGCTGCGACGCGCTAGCTCCAGCGCCTGCTGCGGATCTTCCAGGTCGCCGCAGAATTGGCCCTCAGCGATCAGTTCGAGCAGCTCGCCCAGCTGCGGACCTGGAGCTATACCGAGCTCCGCAGCCAGTTCGTCGCCGCGCCAGAGCGGCTTCGGTGGGCCGTTATCGCGCCAGTCGAGCGCCTGGGCCAGCAGCTCCGATGCCAGCTGCTCGTGGACGGCGATCGCCGGCTCAGCTTTGCGGCCGCGCGTTGCCAGCCGGTCAACGAGCGAGAGCAGTGTTACATCGACCTCGACCGGCTCGCAGCCTGTCAGGTAGCGGTAGACGGCAGCACGGGTCAGCGGCATTTCGTGTACCAGAAAGCCGAGCCGTAGATGCTCGGCCGTCATCTTTCCGACATGCGCTCGCAGCCGCTCGCTGGCCCGCAGCCGCTCGAGGATCTGCCGCGCGATCCGCGCGCCTTCAACGTCATGGCCGGGGAACCCGACGCGGCCGTCGTCGAACTCGGCTCGTGTCTGGGGCTTGGCGATGTCATGCAGCAGCGCCGCCCAGCGCAGCCCGCCTGCGCGCGTCAGGCCGTCAGCCAGCGGCTCGGCCAGCAGCGCGCCGACGCGTGCACCCGGAGCTTCGCCAAACAGCGCCCTGGGATCCTGCTCCAGCTCAATCGCCTGCTGCAGCACCTCGAGTGTGTGGTCGTAGGTGTCAAGGTGGTGATAGGCAGTCTGCTCCAGCCCACCGAGCGCGCAAAGCTCCGGCAAGACCAGCTCGCACGCGCCGATCTCGCGCAGTAACTCAAAGCCAGCGACCGCTGCCGGCGCGGCGAGGATCGCGTTCAGCTCAGCGAAGATCCGCTCGCCCGCAACTTCGGTCAGGCCGTCGGCGGCTGCCGTCGCAGCAGCCAACGTCCTAGCTTCAATCTCAAAGCCCAGATCAGCGGCAAAGCGAACCAGCCGGACCACCCGCAGCGCGTCGGCGTTGAAGGAGCCAGAGCCAGCGGCTCGCAGCAGGCCGCGATCGAGATCGCCAACGCCGCCGGTTGGGTCGATCAGCTCACCGCCTTCGAGCGGCTCAGCAATCGCATTGATCGTCAGGTCACGGCTGCGAAGGTCGTCCTCGAGTGTTTCGCCCTGCAGCGGCGTGCAGTCGACCTGCCACTCTCCCGACCCGTCGCGGAGCCGCCAAGCGCCAAACTGGTCTGAGAGCGCAAAGAGCGCTGTGCCACGCGGTGCCGCCGCCCGCAAGGCTCTGGCAAAGCGTTCGGCGTCACCTTCGATGATCAGGTCAAGGTCGACGGCACCGGTCGGTGGCCGCGCCAGCAGCCGCTCGCGTACGACGCCGCCGACCAACCAGACCGTCTGCTCGCCGCTGACGCTGCGTGCCAGCTCGATCGCCGCCGCTTCAGCACTCATCAGTGGCGTCCTCGCCGTCGCGTTGGTAGCGGCGTTCAACTCTGGCGCCGATCGAAGTGACTATCTCGTAGTTGATCGTCGAGGCGCGGCCTGCCAGCTCTTCGGCGGAAATCTGCTCACCCTGATCGACGCCGATCAGCGTCACGCGGTCGCCAACTGTGGCACCGCCGCCGCCGACGCCCAGATCAATACTGAAGTTGTCCATGCTGATGTTGCCGACCAGCGGGTAGCGGTGGCCAGCGATCAGCACCTCGGCGTTGTTTGACAAGACTCTTTTCCAACCGTCGGCGTAGCCGACCGGCACCGTTGCCAGCGTCGTCGGTTCGGTGGCAACAAAGCTGCGCCCGTAGCCGGTGCTCTGACCGACGGCGCAAGCGTTAATAGCGGCGACGTAGGACTCCAGTGTCAGCGCTGCTTCAAGCGACTGTGCCGCCGCGTCAAGGCCGAACGGATCAAGCCCGTAACAGGCGATGCCGGGGCGTACGAGGTCAAAATGTGAGCGCTCGTCGCGCAGTAGCGCAGCGCTATTGGCAGCGTGACGCAGCAGTCCGGGCGCGATCGCCAGAGCCTCGTTGCTCCACCGATCGAAGCGCTCCAGCTGCTCACTGAAGAACTCGTCGCCGCGCTCGTCGGCGGTCGCGAAGTGCGTCATCAGGCCGACCGCCTCAATCCGTGAATCCTCGGCAGCAAGGCGCACCAGACGCGTCGCCAGCTCGCCGTCGCGCGTTCCAAGCCGGCCCATCCCGCTGTCGAACTTGATATGGACGCGGCCGCCACCAAGCGCGGCGATCGCCGCGAGCGCCTGCTCGCTCCAAACGACAACGTCGGCTCGGGCTTCGAGCGCGATCGGCAGCTCTTCGGCGCTCAACGCCCCGAGCACAAGGATTGGCTGCTCAATCGCTGCCGCTCGCAGCGCCGCCGCCTCACGCGCGGTTGCGACGGCCAGCCACTTAGCGCCGCCGCGCCGCGCCGCGCGCGCAGTGGCCACTGCGCCGTGACCGTAGCCATCGGCCTTTACGACAGCGCACAGAACCGCAGTCGGCGCCGCGGCGGCGAGGCGAGCGACGTTCCGCTCAATCGCGGCGAGGTTCACGCGCGCCAACGCACGGACCGCCATCCGCTCAGCCCCTAACGATCTTCAAGCAGCGCCTCGAGCACATCGACGCGCGTGACAACACCGACCAGGCGGCCCTCGTCGTCGACGACCGGCAGCCGGTTGTGGCCATGCTCGGAGATCAAGTGGCCAGCGTCGTGTGCGTCGGCCTCGGGGCTGACTGTAATCGGCTCGGTGCTCATGATCTCTTCGACCGTGCTGGCAACCGATTTACGAACCCGCTCTTCCCAGTGCTTGACCGATCCAAGGTAGATCACGCCGCCCATGATCTGAACGTGCGGCGGCGGATCAACGTCTTCGCGTTCGTCGAACATCAAGAGATCGCTCTCGGTCACAATGCCGATCAGGAGCTCATCTTCGTCGACGACCGGCAGGCCGGGCAGTTCGTGGTCGTGCATCTTCTGGACGACCGCCTCGACGCTCTCTTCAGGCCCAACGGTCTGTGGGTCGGCGTCCATTATTTGGCTTACGGTTGAGCTCATTCGCCAGATCCTACCGTCAGTCCCAGGCCGACGGCAGGGCGGCAACGACGTCGCTGGCGATCATTCCCTCAACGCCGCCAGATTGAGCCGCGATCGCGGCTGCCCTGGCGTGCAGCCTCACCGCTGCAGCGGCAGCAGTGAACGGCTCAACGCCGCGTGCCAACAGCGCCGCGACAACGCCGCCGAGCACGTCGCCGGTGCCGGCCGTTGCCAGCCCGGGCGATGCGCCGGGGCTAACCGCGACGAGGCCACCGGGGGCGCAAACCAGTGTGTCAACACCCTTCAGAATGACGACCGCCCGCGCTGCCTTGGCGGCGCGGCGAACGTGGGCCAAGCGCGCTTCGCGAACGTCGGCCGCGTCGCATTCCAGCAGCCGTGCCAGCTCGCCCTCGTGCGGCGTCAGAACCGTTGCGGCTTTGCGCTTTGCCAACTGGCCGAGCCGACCGGCATGGGCATTGAGTCCGTCGGCATCGAGCACCAGTGGCGCAGCGCAGTCGGCCGCGACGCTGCGCGCAAAAGCACGGGCGTCCTTGCTCTCGCCCAGCCCGGGGCCAAGCAGAACGACGCCTGGCCGTGCCTTCAAGGCAGACTCAAGCTGAGCGGCCCCGGCGCGGCAATGGTGGCCGCCATCAGCATCAAGAGCCAGCTGCATTACCTCGACCAGATGTGCCGCAACGACCGGCTGCTCGCTGGCGGGCACGCATGCCGTGACGTAGCCAGCGCCGGCCCGCATCGCAGCGGCCGAGGCCAGTACCGCCGCGCCTGTCAGGCCGCGTGATCCAGCGGCAACGTAGACGTGGCCGCTGGTGAACTTGGTGGACTGCGCGCCGCGCCGGGGCAGCTGTGCGATCAGCGGCGAATCCTCGATCAAGCCGGCGGTCGGCGCGGCAATCGGAGCGCCAGCTGGAATGCCGATGTCAACGACCCGCACAGCGCCGGCGCAGGCCCGTCCGGGATTGATCCAAAGGCCAACCTTCTCTGCGTTGAAGGTCACCGTCATCTGAGCATCAACGGCGGGGCCCACCGCTTCCCCGCTCGAAGCGTCAACGCCGCTCGGCAGGTCAACCGCAACGACCGGCAGCCGGCAATCGTGGATCGCAGCGATCGCCGCCGCAACGGCGTCGCGCGGCTTGCCGCTGAAGCCTGTCCCAAGCAACGCATCGACGACTATTGCAGCGCCAGCGAGCAGCTCCGGCGCGAATGCGATCGGCGGCTCACCAGGCAGCCCTTCGAGCTGCCAGCGAGCGTCGCCGCTGAGTTGCTGAAGCTTGCCAGCGTGTAATACGCGAACCTCGCGGCCTGCGCCGCGCAGCAGCCGCGCCACCGCATAGCCGTCGCCACCGTTGTTACCACCGCCACAGACGACGACGACCCGCCCTGCGGCGACGTAACGCTGAACGTAGTCGGCAACCCCAATCGCCGCCTGTTCCATCAGCTGCAGCCCTGGGATCGCGAGCGTCTCGATCGCCCAGGCGTCGGCGGCGCGCGAGCGCTCGGCGTCGGATAGCGGTGTCAGCCAGTCGGGAAAGGTCATCCGCCAACCACGATCGCCCCGGCCATCCCGCGGCTGTGGGTCAGCGAGCAGCCAAGTGCGAGCGACAGTTGCTCAGCCCGCGCCGCTGCGGCGCCGTAAAGTTGAATCTGCGGCGCGCCGCCGTCGCCGACGACCTCAATCTCGAGCGGCCTGAAGACCGACAGGCCGAGCGCCTTGGTTGCCGCCTCCTTCGCGCAGAAACGTGCCGCCAGATGCTGGCCCGGGCGCGCCTGGCAGCCGGCGTACTGACGTTCAGCAGCGGTAAAGAGTCGCTGCGCCAAACGTGGCCGGCGCTCAAGCGCGCGCTCGATCCGGTTGATCTCCAGCAGGTCGATCCCAACTCGCGGTGCTTGGCTCATCGCTACCCCCTACTCGACAGTAACGGTCTTCGCCAGGTTACGAGGCTGATCAACATTCAGGCCGCGCCGACGAGCGATCCGATAGGCCAGAAGCTGCAGCGGAATCACTGCCAGCAGCGGCTGCAGAATCCAGTCGGTGGCGGGGATTGAGATCACCGAATCGGCCTGCTGCTCGATTGTCCTGTTGCCCTCGGTGGCGACGGCGATCAGATAGGCGCCGCGGGCACGAACCTCCTGCATGTTCGAGATCACCTTGTCAAGCACCGGCGAATCGGTTGCCACGGTCACGACCGGCGTCTGTTCGGTGAGCAGGGCGATCGGCCCGTGCTTCATCTCGCCGGCAGCGTAGGCGTCGGTCGAGATGTAGGAAACCTCCTTCAGCTTCAGTGCCCCTTCATCGGCCACAGCAACGCCGGCGTGACGGCCGAGATAGAGGAAGAAGTCGGCCTCCCAGACGCGCTCGGCGATTGCCTCAACGGCTGAATCAACCGACTCCAATAGCTCGGTGATCAGGCTCGGCATCTGCTTTATCTGACCGATCAGCTCGCTGCGGCGCGCAGCCGGTAGCGCCTCGTGCAGCTCAGCCAGCCGTAGCGCCAGCAGGTACATCACGGCGACCTGGCAGACAAAGGTTTTGGTCGCCGCGACCGAAACCTCAAGCCCAGCTCGCGTATACAGCACACCGTCGGCGTCGCGCGTTGCCTGCGAGCCGATGATGTTGGTAATTGCCATCACCGTTGCGCCGCGCTCGCGTGCCAGCCTCATCGCCGCCAGCGTGTCGGCGGTTTCGCCCGACTGCGTGATCCCGATCACCAAATCATCCGGTCCAACGATCGGGTTGCGGTAGCGGTACTCAGAGGCGATCTCCACATCAACCGGCACGCGTGCCAGCTCCTCAATCGCGTAGCGGCCGATCAGACCGGCGTGGTAGGAGGTGCCGCAGGCAACAACAACGATCCGTTTCGCGCCAACTAGCTGCTCGTCGCTAAGCGCACCAAGATCGTTTAGGTCGACACCGTCCTCGCGCACTGTGCGGTCGGCAATTGTCTCGGCGATCGCGTCTGCCTGCTCGTGGATCTCCTTCAACATGAAGGTCTCGTAACCGCCCTTTTCAGCCATCTCTTGGTCCCAGTCGACGGTCACTATCTCCCGCTCAATCGGATCGCCGGCCGGCGTCGTGAAGCTGGCACCGCCCGGCCGGACAGCAACAATCTCGTCGTTTTCGACGTACTGAACGCGGCGCGTCTGGGTGAGAAATGCCGGCACCGCAGAAGCGAGAAACATCTCGCCGTCGCCAACACCGATGATCAGCGGGCACTCCTTGCGCGCGCCGACCAGCAGCTCCGGGCAGTCGGCTGTCATGGCGACGAAGGCAAAGTGACCTTTAAGCTCGTTGAAGGTCGCCCGCACGGCACGCTCGAGGTCGCCATCAAGGTGCTCGCTAACCAGATGGGCGATCACTTCGGCATCGGTCTCGGAGGTAAAGACGGCGCCTCCGCCAGCGAGCCGCTCGCGTAGTTCAAGGTAATTTTCAACGATCCCGTTGACGACAACATGAACCTGGTCGGCGGTATCAAAGTGCGGATGCGCGTTCTGCTCGTTAACGCGGCCGTGTGTTGCCCAGCGGGTGTGACCAATGCCGATCGTCGCCGCCTCAACCAGCGTCGCCGTCGCCCCGCCTGCCGCCTGCCGCGCCTCAACGGCGCTGCACAGCTGCTCAAGATTGCCGACCGCGCGAACCGATTCAATCGCTCCGTCTGCCATCACCGAGATACCGGCCGAGTCGTAGCCGCGGTACTCAAGCTTGGCAAGCCCAGCCAGCAGCAGCTCCTCTGCGGCGCGCGAGCCGACGTAACCGACGATTCCACACATGGCGTGAAGCCTAGCTACCGGCTGCGATGTGACAGGCCCCGCTCAGGCGGCAGCTTCGACTACGGCAACGAGCGCGGCGCAAATCGCCTCGCACTCATCCACTTCGGGCGCCTCAACCATCACGCGAACCAGCTGCTCAGTGCCGCTGGCGCGGACCAGCACGCGTCCACGGCCAGCCAGCGCTTCCCCGGCCTCGGCCGACGGGCCAGCGACGGCCGCAAGCGCCCGCGACTTGTCGGCGACGCGAACGTTAACGAGCCGCTGCGGCAGCTTTGCCATCGCCGAGCGGTCAGCTAGGTCGCTGCCAGCCAGTGCCTCAAGCGTCAGCAGCGCGCTGGCGATTCCGTCACCTGACGGCACGAAGCCCATCTCGATGATGTGCCCCGACTGCTCACCGCCCAGCGTCCAGCCGCGCATCCGCAGCTCGGCCAAAACGTAACGGTCGCCAACATCTGTCGTCGCGACCTCGATCCCGGCCGCCGCCATCGCCGTGTGGAAGCCGTAGTTAGTCATCACCGTGACGGCGACACCGTTACCTGCGAGCCGGTCAGTCTCGCTCAGGTGCAGCGCCGCCAGTGCGATTAGTTCGTCGCCGTCAACGACGGCGCCGGCCCGGTCGGCGGCCAGCAGCCGGTCACCGTCACCGTCGAAGGCAAAGCCAAGGTGATGACCGCCGGCGACAACCTGAGCAGCCAGCGTTTCGACATGGGTAGAGCCAACGCCGTCGTTGATGTTGCACCCGTCGGGTTCAGCGCCGATAACCGTCACCTCCGCGCCAAGCCGACGGAAGAGCTCCGGACCGACGCGATAGGTGGCGCCGTTGGCACAGTCGAGCAGCAGCTTCAGGCCGCTGAGATCAAGGCCGCCAAAGCGCCCCTCAAGCGCCCGCAGATAGTCCTCCTGCGTGCCGTGGAGCTGACGAACGCGGCCGATCTGCAACCCGGGGCCGGGCTCGGCCGCCAGCCGCTGCTCAATCTGCTGCTCAACCTCGTCGGTCAGTTTCAGCGCGTCGCCGCCGAAGAACTTGATGCCATTGTCCTGATACGGATTGTGTGAGGCCGAGACAACAACGCCAAGGTCAAAGCCGTACTGGGCGATCAGCAGCGGTGCCGCGGGCGTCGGCAGGATGCCGCCGAGCAGCGCTTCGCCGCCGGCAGCCGTGACCCCGGCGGCAAGCGCCGCTTCGAGCATCTCGCCCGACTCGCGCGTGTCGCGGATAACCAGCACGCGGGTACCGGCGCCGCCGGCCTGCTCCGTCGCAGCGCGGCCCAACGCCAGCGCCAGCTCGGCGGTCAGCTTCTCACCGGCAACGCCGCGTACTCCGTCGGTTCCAAAAAGCTCGCGCGCCATCAGTGGCAGGCTCGCAGATCCACGCGTGCTGCGCGGGACATCGACGCTAGCGCTTGCTGAACTGCGGCCGCTTGCGGGCCTTTTTCAGCCCGGCCTTCTTACGTTCCTTGACGCGGGCGTCGCGCGTCAGGAAGCCGCGCGTCTTAAGCGCACCGCGAAGGTTTGGGTCGGCTTCGAGCAGCGCACGCGAGATGCCGTGGCGCAGCGCCCCGGCCTGAGCCGAAACACCGCCGCCGTGCATTCGGGCGATGACGTCCATCTTGCCTTCGTAACCGACTGCCTCAAGCGGCTGACGGATGTTGCGCTGCAACGCAGGGCGTGGGAAGAACTCTTCGATCGCCCGACCATTAATCAGGTACTCACCCTTGCCGGGCTTGAGGATCACGCGGGCGACGGCGCGCTTGCGCTTGCCGGTGGCTGTGTACCGAGCGTCGGCGGCGAGCTTGATTGTCGCGGCGATCGGCTCATCGGCGACCGGCTCTTCAACCTCGATTACAACAGCTTCGTCGTCGGCGAACGGATCGACCTGCGTCTCCTCGCCCTCTCCTTCTACGACGATGTCAAGCTCGAGGT
The DNA here is from genome assembly GCA_039745115.1 of Solirubrobacteraceae bacterium. Classification (GTDB taxonomy): domain Bacteria; phylum Actinomycetota; class Thermoleophilia; order Solirubrobacterales; family Solirubrobacteraceae; genus F1-60-MAGs163. The sequence goes on along the minus strand of JBCJRT010000002.1, from coordinate 41,492 downwards.
CGGCGCCAGGGATCGCCTTCTCGTCGCTGGCAGCGGGCTTTGCGGCAGCTTCGTCGGCGACAGCTTCGTCGGCGACAGCTTCGTCGGCGGCAGCTTCGTCGGCGGCAGCTTCGGCGACCTCCTCTTCAACGACCTCCTCAGCCTGCTCCGCTGTTACGTCAGGCTGCTCGTCGATCGGGGCGTCCTCTTCGGCCATCAGGTGGTGATCTCCAGTTTGGTCGGCTTCTGCGCGACGTGCGGGTGGTCGGTGCCGGCATAGACCTTGAGCTTCGTGATCTGCTGGCGGGCGAGGCGGTTGCGTGGCAGCATGCCGCGGACAGCCTGACGGATTACCTCTTCCGGACGACGCTCAAGCATCTCTTCAAGTGTCCGCTCACGCAGGCCGCCCGGATAACCGGTGTGGCGGCGATACATCTTCTCTTTCAGCTTGTTGCCGCTGACCGAGATCTTCTCGGCGTTGATCACGACGACAAAATCGCCGGTGTCAACGTGCGGCGTGTACTCGGGCTTGCGCTTGCCGCGCAGCAGGTCGGCGATCTGCGTCGCGAGGCGGCCCAGCGTCAGCCCGTTGGCATCGATCAGCACCCACCGACGATCGCGGTCGGTCGCCTTGGCGACGTAGGTTTTTGAAGCAACGGAAGCTCTCATAGCAATAAAAAGCCACGCAGATGGCGCGGCGCAGCCTCAGAGAATAGCGGCCGCAGCGCGATCGGCGCTGTGCGGGGCGTCACTCCCACTCGATCGTGCCCGGCGGCTTCGACGTGATGTCGAGTACGACGCGGTTCACTTCACGCAGTTCGTTGATCATCCGGGAGGCAATCTGCTCCAGCAGATCGTAGGGGAGCCGCGCCCAGTCGGCCGTCATCGCATCGTCAGATGTGACCGCTCGGATCACGACGACATAGCCGTAGGTTCGCTCGTCGCCCTGCACTCCGACTGTCCGAACATCGGGCAGCACGCAGAAAGACTGCCAGAGCTCGCGGTACAGGCCAGCCTTGCGAATCTCGTCTTGGAGGACCGCGTCGGCGTCGCGCAGCAGATCGAGCCGTTCCTTCGTCGCTTCGCCGCCGACAATCCGGATCGCCAGCCCGGGCCCCGGAAACGGTTGACGCCAGACGAGCCGCTCCGGCAGGCCGAGCTCCGCCCCAACCGCCCGCACCTCATCCTTAAAGAGCGCCCGTAGCGGCTCGACCAGCTCGAAGTCCATCTCCTCGGGCAGCCCGCCGACGTTGTGATGCGACTTAATCGTCGAGGTTCCGGTGCCGCCACCCGATTCGATCACATCGGAGTAGAGCGTTCCCTGAACGAGGAACTTCGCGCCTTCAAGCTTCGCTGCCTCCTCCTCAAAGACCCGGATGAACTCTTCGCCGATGATCTTTCGCTTCGTCTCAGGGTCGCTGACGCCGACAAGCCGCGACAGGAATCGATCCTCTGCGTCAACGGCGACTAGCGGCACGGCAAAGCGGTCACGAAAGGTCTCGACGACCTGAGCGCCTTCGTCTTTGCGCATCATGCCGTGATCGACGAAGACGCAGGTCAGCTGGTCGCCGATCGCCTTGTGAACGATCAGCGCGGCGACCGACGAGTCAACACCGCCGGATAGGCCACAGATCACCTTGCTGTCACCAACCTGAGCGCGGATCGCGGCGATCTGCTGCTCAGCAATCGAGGCCGGTGACCAGTCCATCACGCAGTCGCAGGCGTCGCGCAGAAAGTGCGTCAGAATCTGCTGACCGAACGGCGTGTGGACGACCTCCGGATGAAACTGAATACCGTAGATCTGCCGCTCCGACGACTCAAAAGCAGCGACCGGCGACTGCGTTGACGAAGCCAGCGCCGTGAAGCCAGGCGGCGGCTCGTAGACCGTGTCGCGGTGCGACATCCAACAGGGCTGCTCGCTTGGAAGCCCAGCGAACAGCAGCCCCGGCTGCGTGATCGTCAGCTCCGAGCGGCCGTACTCGCCAACCTCGGCGCTCTCAACTTTGCCGCCGAGTTGCTGTGCCAGCAGCTGCATTCCGTAACAGATGCCAAGTACCGGGATCCCCAACTCGAGCAGCGCCGGATCAAGCTCCGGCGCGCCGTCAACGTGGACCGATGCCGGGCCGCCGGAAAGGATCAGTCCCTTCGGCTTTCGCGCAGCTACCTCGGCGGCGCCAACGTGGTGGGGAATCAGTTCGGAGAAGACGCCGCACTCGCGCACACGGCGGGCGATCAGCTGCGAATACTGACCGCCGTAGTCAAGGACAACGACTTCGTCGTGTGTCACGCCGGCGATGAACTGAGCGCGTCCTGGGCGTTGGCCGTCGGCGAGGCGCCGGCGCCGCGACTGCCCATTCCGACACCCTGAGACGACTGAAGCTTCTTGCCCTCGGTCTGCAAGGCTGGCGCAACCATCAGCTCAGCGCGGTTGAACTCGGCGATGTCCTGATAGCCGCAGGTCGCCATCGAGGTGCGCAGCGCTCCCATCAGGTTGAAACTGCCGTCGTTTTCGTGCGCAGGCCCGATCAGAATCTCCTCGATTGAGCCGTTTTGGACGGTCTCAACCCGGGCGCCGCGCGGCAGCGTCGGATGGAAGGTCGCCATCCCCCAGTGGAAGCCACGGCCCGGCGCTTCGTAAGCGCGCGCCAGCGGCGAACCGATCATCACGGCGTCGGCGCCGCAGGCGATTGCCTTGGCAACATCGCCGCCGGTGCTCATGCCGCCGTCGGCGATCACTTGGACGTACTCGCCGGTCTCCAGCATGTGGGTGGAGCGGGCGCCGGCGACGTCGGCGATAGCAGTTGCCTGCGGCACACCGAGCCCGAGCACACCGCGCGTCGTGCAGGCAGCTCCAGGCCCGACACCAACCAGCACGGCGGCCGCGCCGGTGCGCATCAAGTGAAGGCCGGTGTGGTAGCTGGCGCAGCCACCGACGACAACCGGAACCGGCAGCTCAGAGATGAACTCCTTCAGGTTGAGCGGCTCGCTCGTCTTCGAGACGTGTTCGGCCGATACAACGGTCCCTTGGATCACAAGGATGTCGAGCCCGGCGTCGAGCACCATCTCGTAGTGCGCCGAGACGCGCTGCGGCGTCAGCGAGGCGGCGGTGACAACGCCGCTGGCTTTGATCTCCTCGATCCGTGCGCGCATCAGCTCCGGTTTGACCGGCTCCTGATAGATCTGCTGCATCTCATGCGTCGCCTCTGCCTTGGGCAGCTGCGCGATCCGCTCAAGCTGCTCCTCGGCGTCTTCGTAGCGACAGAAGATACCTTCGAGGTTTAGGACTGCAAGGGCGCCGAGGCGACCGATCTCGATTGCCGTGCGCGGCGATACGACGCCGTCCATCGCCGAGGCCAGCAGCGGCAGCTCAAAGCGGTACGGACCGAGCTTCCAAGAGATGTCTACATCGTCGGGATCGCGCGTCCGCCGTGACGGCACAATCGCGATCTCATCAAAGCCATAGGCGCGGCGCGCCTTCTTTCCTCTACCGATCTCAATTTCCATCGGGCGATCCTAGGTTCGAGGCCGGACGCAACCGTGGCCCGCCGCTTCGATGCGGGCGCTCGGCTGAAGGCTGTCGGCAGGGGCGCGGGGCCACTCCCTCACCCTAGCGCTCAGACGACGCTGGCAGGTGCTTCGACCCGTTCGACGCTGATCTCCTCGAGCAGCGCCTCGACGCCCTCAGGATCGATCAAGCCCGCGCCTAGGCGCTGAGTTGACTCGGCGCCGCAGGCGACGGCGTAGCGCAGACACTCAGCGGGCTCGGAGCCGCCGTAACGAGCGGCCACATAACCGGCGAGAAAAGCGTCGCCGGCGCCGACGCTGGCGACCGTCTCGCGCGGCTCGATCCTGACGCGATGCTCGGTCGCGCGGCCGTCAACGAGAATGCTCCCAACGCAGCCGTCGGGCAGTGTGATGATCGCTTCACCCGCGCCGAGCGCTCGCAACTCACCGACCGCGCTGATCCGCTCGGCGTCATCGTTGAACTCGTGGCCAACTAGCTCTTCGGCCTCGGCAAGGTTTGGCGAGATGACGCTCGGCTCGGCGCGAACAGCGTTACGCATCGCCTCGCCCTCAGAGTCGACGATCGTCGTCACGTCGAGCGCTTTCAGCTCGTTGATCAGACGGGCGTAGAACGAGCTGTCGACGCCGCGCGGCAGCGAGCCGGCGATCACGCAGATCGCTGCGCCACGAGCCAGGTGGCAGAGCTTCTCGACAAACAGCTCGGCCTCTGCCTCGGTCACCTGCGGGCCGCGCTCGTTGATCTCGGTCTGCAAGCCGCTGGCCGGATCGAGCACCGAGATGTTGGTTCGGGACTCCTCGCGGATGTGGACGAAGCCATTGAGCACCGACTCGGCCGTCAACTGCTCAACGATCCGCGTGCCGGTGGCGCCGCCAACAAAGCCGGTCGCGATAACTGGCTGGCCGAGCGCGCCGAGCAGCCTCGCCACGTTGACGCCCTTGCCGCCCGCGGTCGTGTGCTGCGCGACCGTCCGATGGCGCTGGCCGAGGCGGAAGCTAGGCACCGAGAGTGACTTGTCGATAGCGGCGTTGAGTGTGACGGTAATAATCACGCTGGCTCCCTTCTGACTGCTTCGCGGCGCCGACTGCGACGGCCTCTGCGTAGTAGCGTAGCGGCTACGGCGAGTAACGCGAGGATAATTAACGCGCCTGTTAAAGGCAGGGCGGAAGCGGCGATCTTTGACAGCAGTGTCGGCGCCGCGACGGCCGACGCGGTGACGAGCGGAACTCGGTCGGCGGTCTTGCCGGCGCGGCGGACGATGATGAAACCGACCTCTGTGCCGCGCCTGAGCGGACCCTTGATCTCGCTCGGCAGGTCGCTGATCACAAGCGTCGGCGCCGTGCCGCGGCGAACAACGACGGCGGCGCTGCTGGCGGCAACGAGCTTGGCCTTTTCGGACCGGCCGCTGACGGCGACCGTCGCGTACTGGCGATCCTTCTGCACGGCTGTAACCGATCGATAACGCGCGAAGCCGTAACGCATCAGCTTCAGCGTGTCGCTGTTGCGAGCCGCTTCGCTTGGCTCGCCTGTCACGGCGCTGATCAGCTCGACGCCGTTGCGAGTCGCACTACCGACGAGTATGTAACCGGCCCGCTGAGTGTGCCCGGTCTTCACACCGTTCATCCAGGGGACCGTACCGATCAGCGTGTTTTTGTTGTAGACGGTGCGAGTCCGACTGCCACTGTGCAACGTCGCCTTCGAACGATCCATCAGCTGCCGCGCAAAGCGCTTCGTTCTCAGCAGCACTGCCAGCTTCGTCAGGTCGCGCGCAGTCGAGTAGTTTTGCCCCGAATCTAGGCCGATCGGGTTTGCGTAGTGCGTACCGCGCAGCCCCGCCGCCGCGGCGCGACGATTCATCATCCGAACAAAGTTGGAGCGCGAACCACCAACGTCGACGGCAATCGAGGCGGCCGCTTCGTTTGCACTGGCGAGCAGCAACGCACGCAGCATGTCGGCGCTGGTCAGTCGCTCGCCGGGAAACAGCCCGGCCGACGACTCGGTCGATGAACCGTTGTAGGAGAGAACGCGAATTCGGTGCGAGAGTGAGCGCCGCTCAAGCAGCAGCAGCGCAGTCATCATCTTTGTCGTCGAAGCGATCTCGCGGCGGCTGTAGGGATTGCGCGAATAAACGGTTCGGCCACTCGACGGCTCAATCAGGACAGCCGACCGGGCGCTGATTGAGGGCCTTGCCGCAGCGAACGCCACGCCGGCAGGCAGCAGCGCTGCCAGCGCCAGCAGTACAGCTGCAGAGATCAGCCGCTTCACGGGCGCAGCCGCAGTCTGTCGCCGGGCTGCAGCGCCTGGCTGTCGAGCTCCGGGTTGAGCTGCTGGAGCGTCACCAGCGGAACGCCGGTGTCGATCGAAATCGCCGTCAATGTGTCACCGCTGCGCACCGTGTAGAAGCGCGCGCCGGTGGTCTTTGCCTTGACCGTCGTGACGGGCGCTGGAGCGGCGCCGGAGTCGCTACCTGAGCCGCTACCTGAGCCGCCAGAGCCGAGCACAATCAGCCCCGTCACTAGTGCGGCCAGAATCAACGCGGCAGGGGCAATCCAGCGTGAGGCAGTTGAGGTCGACGGCATTGCGCTAGGAAGGATACGGGCGCGCCGCTGTCCGGCAACCGATTAACCGCAACGGGCGCAAAGTTGCGTCAATAAGTGGCTCATCCAAGCTGCCAAGCGGCCGCTCTGAGCCGTTCCGCCTCGGCCCTCGCGGCATCCCCAGGCTGACCACCGTCCTTTTCGTGAGCGAAGGCGATTGCCCGCGACGCACTGACCAGACCACCGGCTCGGCCGGGCGCAAAGGCCGGCGCCAGATCTTCAACCCGTCCGCCCTGTGTGCCAATTCCAGGCAGTAGAAAGATCGTCCGCGGCATTAGCTCGCGCATCCGCATGATGTGCTCGGGCGCTGTCGCCCCGACGACGGCGCCGATGTCCGACAACTGGTCGCCGCAGCCAAGCTGATCGACGAGTTCGGCGACCCGCTCCCACAGCGTCCCGCCCTCGGCAAGCTGGAGGTCTTCGAAGTCGGCTGCGCCGGCGTTCGAAGTGCGGACGAGCAGAAACAGGCCGGCGCCAGCCGGGCGCGCGACAGCAATAAACGACTCAAGCGTGTCGCGGCCCATGTAGGGGTTGACGGTGAAGGCGTCGGCGCCAAGGCCTGCCACGTCACCGAACGGCGTTGTAGTGCGGCCGACCAGAGACTGCGCGTAGGCCCCGGCGCTGACGTCAATGTCGCCGCGCTTACCGTCGGCGATCACAAGCAGCCCGGCAGCGGCGGCGTAGCTGGTGATCTCGCCGAGCGCGCTACGGCCCGCTGCGCCGAGCCGCTCGAAGCAGGCAAGCTGCGGCTTTACCGCGACGCAGGCTCCGCCCGCAGCGTCGATCAGCAGGCGGCAGTGGGCCGCGACTGCAGAGGCCGCCTGTTGCGCCGCGCTCTCACCGACCGCCGCAGCGACGGCATCTGGCCAGAGCCGCGCCGGATCAGGGTCGAGCCCCAGAACTATCTGGGATTCGCGCACGGCAACGGCCTCCGCCAGTCGGTCAGGAAAGCTGCCGTCGGGCGGTGACTGCAACCGAAAATCCTGCTCGGTCAGTTGTTGACCGACTTTTTCAGCACCGAGCCGGCGCTGAACTTCGGCGACTTCGACGCCTTGATCTGGATCTTCTCGCCGGTCCGCGGGTGGACGCCCTCACGAGCGTTACGGCTGGCGACGTGAAACTTGCCGAAGCCTGAGAAGGCAATCTCCTCGCCGCGGGAGAGTCCGTCCTTAATCGCGTCGAGCACAGCCTCGACAGCCTTTGTGGCCTCCGCTTTGGTCATGTCGGCGCTGGCGGCGACTTTGTCGATGAAATCGGACTTCGTCACGGTGGAGCTCCTCTTCTTTCGGTGGCGGGACTGGTTCGACGCTACCAACGGTGTTGGACGTCATTCTCTGAAATACACCCGGAACCGGTTATTTGCGAGAAGTTGCTGGCAAAAACCGCGCACTCAGCGGCGATTTCGATCAGTTGCATCGCGCCACCAGCGCAGCGGATCGGTCGCCGGGATCGACAACGTCGGGGCCGGCTGGCAGGATCGAACGATGACGTTGAGCCGCATTACTTGGGCCGTAGTGGTGTTCAGCTGCCTCGTTGGCGCCGTGCTGCTGATGGTCGCCGGCTACAACGGCTACTCGGTGCTGGCCGTCGCGGTCGGCCTGGCTGCGGCGCTCAACCTCGGCTGAGATCGCCGATCGGTTCGGTGTGGATCACGACTTCGACGATCTGGCTCTCACGCTCGCGGATCGCCTGCTCCAGCCGCGTCGCCGTTTCGTGCGCCGCTGCCAGCGATTGCTGCCCCGGTAACGCCACCGTCATCAGCGCGACGATGCCGCGTGACTCGCGGTAGACGCGTAGATCAAGCGGCTCGCTGCCGGTGAACTCAACGACCGTTCGCGCAACTGCTTGCCGGATCTCGCCTACGATCTCGCTGGCTGCGACCGTCTCGCGACGTTCGGTGTCGAGCGGCTCGATATGTACGTGAACCGAGTCGACTTCGGGTGCCACCCGCCGGATCGCAGCCTCGACCTCGTCGACCGACGCGTGGGCCTCGGCGAGCGACTGCCCGGCCGGCAGTTTGACGTGAAGGCTTAGATCGGCGCGGCCGTCAACATCAGCGATCCGAACGTTGTGCACCTCGCGCACACCGGGCGTCGACAGCGCCGCGCCGCTGACGCGTTCACGCAGCGCCTCACCGACGCGCGGTTCAATGTGAATCGTCACATCGCTGTCGGGGATTCGCTGCTGGAGCGCAGCTTCAACACGGTCTGACAGGTCATGGCCCTGCTGGACCGGCGCATCTGCCTCGACCGCGAGGACAACGTCGACAAAGCTCTGGCCGCCAGCCTCACGGACGCGCAGGCGGCGAATCTCGGCCGACCGATCGACCTCTTTGATCGCTGCCTCGGCGCTCTCCGCAAGGCCGGCAGGAGCGCTATCCATTAAGGCGGCAACGTTCTTGCGGATCAGCCGCATAGCAACGAAGACAACCAGCAGTGCGACGATCAGCGCAGCAACCGAGTCGGCCTGCGCGACACCGGCGCTGACGAGAATCAGACCGACCAGTACCGCCAGCGTGCCGACAAAATCGGAAAGAAAGTGGACGGCGTTGGCGCCCAGCGCGGCGCTCGAGTAGAGCCGCGCAGTACGCGACGAGATCAACGTTCGAGAGATATCAACAGCCAGCACAACAGCGAGCACAGCGAAGACCCACCAGCCGGTCTCAATCTGATGCGGCTGCGAGCTCGCCAGGCGGCTGATCGACTCAAAGATGATCACGCCGCTGATCACAATCAGGAAGCCGCCTTCGCCCAGCGCCGCGAGATGCTCGGCCTTGCGGTGGCCGAACGGATGTTGACTGTCGGCCGGACGGCCGGCGACGCGGATCGCGAAGAAGCTCAACGCCGCAGCGCCGAGATCGGCCGCCGAATGGGCGGCCTCGGCCAACAGGCCAAGCGAGCCGCTCAGCAGGCCGGCGACGAGCTTCAAGACGACGAGAAAGGCCGCTGCGGCGACCGACGCGAGCGCCGTGCGCTGCTGCGGCGAGACTTTCTCGCCGGCGCTGTTCAGCGGGTCGTTAGCCATGACTCCAGTTGCTTAACGGCGTGGCCGCGGTGGCTGATTGCATCCTTCTCCGCCGGAGATAGTTCGGCCATCGTGCGACCGGGCGCTGCTGTCGGTTCAAAGGCCGGGTCGTAGCCGAAGCCTCCACTTCCGCGTGGCTGCGCCGCCCTGGTGCCGCTGCAGCGCCCCTCAAAAGTGATCTCGGTCCCGTCCCCCGGATCGCAGTAGGCGATAACGCAGAGGTACTCCAGCGCATCGCCCGCCGCTGTCCGCTCGATCAGCAGATCAAGGTTGGCGCGGTCATCACGCTCGGCGCCGGCCCAGCGAGCCGAGAGGATCCCTGGAGCGCCGCTCAGCACTTCAACACAGATCCCAGAATCATCGGCGATCGCCGGCATGCCAGCGGCCTCGGCGCCGGCTCGCGCCTTGATCAGCGCGTTGGCGGCAAAGCTGTCGCCATCCTCGACCGGCTCGCCGGCCGACGGGGGCAGCGCTTGCAGATCAAACCGGGGCAGTAGACGGGCGAACTCCTCCAGCTTGTGGGAGTTGTGAGTAGCGACGGTCAGACGCATCAGCGTTACCGGCTGCCGGCGACGATCGCTGCCTCTTGCGCCGCGCGGAGCTGATCGATCCCGCTCGCCGCAAGCGCCAGCAGATCATCGAGGTGAGCCCGCTGGAGCGGGGTTCCTTCGGCCGTTGCCTGAATCTCGATCAGGCCGCCGTCGCCGGTCATTACGACGTTGGCGTCAACTTCGGCGCCGGAATCTTCGATGTAGTTGAGATCGAGCATTGCCGTGCCGCCAACGATGCCGCAGGAGACCGCTGCCACGGCCCCGGCCAGCGGTGGGCTTTCAAGCCGCCCTTCGGCGACAAGGCGCTGGACGCCGAGTGCCAGCGCGACATAGGCACCGGTGATCGACGCGCAGCGCGTGCCGCCGTCGGCCTCGAGCACGTCGCAGTCAATATTGATCGTCATCTCACCTAGCGCCGCGTAGTCGATAACGCCGCGCAGCGATCGACCGATCAGTCGCTGAATCTCAACCGTGCGGCCGTCGAGCCGCCCTTTGTTGACGTCGCGCGCTTTGCGCTCGCCGGTTGAGGCCGGCAGCATCCCGTACTCGGCTGTCAGCCAGCCAAGCCCCTTGCCGGCACGCCAGCGCGGCACGCCCTCCTCAATTGAAGCGGTGCAGATGACGCGCGTCCCACCGCAGTTGATCAGTACCGAGCCGGTCGCAGTGCTGACAAAACCTGGTTCGATCAGAACCGGACGCAGCTCGTCGGCCTTGCGACCGTCAGCTCGGGCGCCGCTCATACGATCGCCGTCGAATGCAAAGTGACCTGCTCGACCGGGCCGAGCGGCAGCTGCAAGAAACGTGTGCCTAGTTCGCGGAAGCTGTCCGGGTCGCCGGTCGAAAGAAAACGGTAGCTGCCCTCGTGTTGATCCGGGTTGGCCAGGTCACGGGCGCCAAGCACATGCTCGACCTGGCGTGACAAGGCGGCGCCGGAGGTAACTATTCGCACGTCGCGGCCAAGCATCCGCTGCAGCATCGGCCGCAGCAGCGGGTAGTGCGTGCAGCCCAAGATCACGGTGTCGACGCGGGCCTCGCGCAGCGGTTCGATGTAACCGCGGACCAGCTCGACGATGCGGTCATCAAAGGACGACCCGGCCTGGATCAGCGGTGCCAACTCCTGCGCCGCGACGGAGACCAGCGTGACGTACGGATCGGCGGCGTGGACGGCCTGCTCGTAGGCGCCGCTGGCGACCGTTGCGTTTGTTGCCAGCAGGCCGATCCTGCCGTTGTGTGTTGCCGCGACTGCCTGAATCGCCTCGGGCCGCACAACGCCAAGCACTTCGACCCCGAGCGTCGTCTGGCGCATCCGCGCCGTCAGCGCCGGCAGCGCCGCCGCTGTTGCCGAGTTGCAGGCAACGACCAGCAACTTGGCATTGCGGGCGAGCAGCTCTTCGGCAATCTCGAGACTGAACGCTACAAGCTCATCGGGCGTCCGTTCTCCGTAGGGAAAGCGCGCCGTATCACCGAGATAGAGGTAGTCCTCGGCGGGAAGGTTGACGAGCAGCTCGTGCAGCACAGTGAGGCCGCCGACACCGGAGTCGAAGACTGCAATCGGCCGCTCGCGCGGGTCACTGATCGTCGCCATCGCCTGAGCATAGGGCGGCGTGCGACCGGACAGCTATTTGGCACTGCCAACGGCGTCGATTGCCTCCTTCAGCTTGGCGACGACGGTCTGAGCGATACCGCCACCCTTCAGCGACTTGCCAGCGACGATCACACCGGCGAGCACGCCGGCGACCAGCAGGATCAAGGCCACATACTCGACCGTGCCCTGGCCACAGCTCTCACTCAGACGACCGCGCCAACCGTGAATTGTCGCATGGATACGGCCCTGCAGACGGTAAGTCATCGCTACTCCTGTCGGTTGTTGATCGCTGACAGCGGCAGCCTCAACCACCCCGGCACGCGAGTCCACCGCCATTACGTGGACAATCAGCACCAGATGCGTGTTCTGATCGTCACCAACATGTGGCCCTCGGCCGACCGGCCGGAGCTTGGCAGCTTCGTTCGCGACCAGCTCGAAGCGCTGCGCGAGCTGCGCGACCCGCAGCTCGAACTGGAGTGCTTCGCCTTCCCGCCCGGCGGCTACGCGGCGGCGGCGCGCGAGCTGCGCAGCCGCTACGGCGGCCAACGCTTTGACGTAGTCCACGCCCACTTCGGCCTTACTGCCTGGCCGTCGCTGGCAGTACGTGCCAGGCTGCACGGGCTGACCCTGCACGGTACCGACCTGCGCCACCGGCGCTCGCGGCTGATCACGCGGGCGGCGCTGCCGATGATCGGCTTGGTCGCCGCCGCCAGTCCCGACCTAGCAGAGCAGGTCCCCGGCTGGCCCGGGCGCGACGTTGCGATTCTGCCCTGCGGCGTCGCGACCGACCGCTTTAAGCCGGTCGACCGGATCGCTGCGCGCGACCGGCTGGGGCTCGATCCGGCGGGCCGCTATCTGCTCTTCCCGGCCGATCCGGCGCGCGCCGGGAAACGCGTCGACCGGGCGCACGCCGTCGCTGAACGCTGCGGCGCGCAGCTGCTGACGCTCGGCGCGGTCGACCCAGGAATCGTTCCCTTGTGGGTCAACTCAGCTAACGCCGTGATCGTCCCGTCCGAGCACGAAGGGTTTGGCCTGGCGGTATTAGAGGCGCTGGCCTGCGAGGTGCCTGTCTGCGCCACGCCGACCGGCATTCACGCCGCTGCGATGCGCGCGATCGATGGTGCGGACTGTCTGCCCTACGATGAACTGCGCTGGAGCGAGATCCTGATGCCAAGCTTGGCGCAGGCCGATAGACGGATTGAATCGCGTTGGCGGGCCGAGCAGTTCAGCGCGCGGCGGATGGCCGAGCGCCTGCTCGCGACCTGGCGGGAGCGGCTAGGCAGCCCGCTAGACTCGGCCGCTGCGCGCAACGAAAGGGGCAGTAGAGACGCACCATGGGACTGAGCGACCGCATCTTCCGCCGAAATCAGCCCGACCCGGCCGATCCCGCGTCGTCCGCGCCGGCGCCACTTCAGGGAGATCTTCCACCAGCCCTTCCGCCAGCCGAATCGCCGACAGTGCCGCTCGACGCGACCGCAATATTCGCGCCGCCGCCGGCAGCTATCGACCAGCCGACGATTATCGCACCGCCTCCGGTACCGGCCGAGCCGGTAGGCAGCTTTCCCGCTGTGCCGGAGGCCGAACCTGTCGAAGTGGCCAGCGACCAGCCGCAAAGCGCCGGCCCGCAAGACCTAGCGGCGGCTAGCGTACCGGCAGCCGCCGCAGCTCAGCGCCCCGGCTTCCGTGAGCGTGGTCGGCTGCGTCGTCGGCTGCGTTACCTGCGCCAGATCCGCGAGCTCGGCTACCGCGACCTTGGTGGACTGGTCTTCGATCAGCACCGTTTTGAACGCCGCGACGGCCAGCTTGTTGACGCCAAAGTGCTGGCGATTGAGCTGCTCGACCGCGAGATCCGCTCACTCGAAGAGGTGCTCGAACTCCAGACTGCTTACAGCGAGCTGTTTGTCCCAGGCGTCAGTGCCTGCGCCAGGTGCGGCACGCTGCACGGCAGTGACGCCCACTACTGCCCCAACTGCGGCCTCGCCTTCAGCGGCCCACGCTCGGTCGCAGGCGTCGGTTATGCCGACCCCAATCTGGTCCACGGCGCGCAGCAGGCAGCTGCGCCGGTCTTCCCGCCGCAGCCTGAAGCTGGCCCGCAGGGCTGAGCAGCGTGGCCGCGGTCCAGAACCAACGCTGGGGGACCGGGCCGCTGCCCTGCCCGCGCTGCGGCGAGTGGTTGCACGAGCAGCAGGACTGGTGCCTGAACTGCGGCGATCCGGCCCGTACCGTGATCGCGCCAACGCCGCGCTGGCGCCGTCCGATCTACGCGCTGCTTGCCGTGCTCGCGGTCACGCTCGGCGTGCTGGTCGGCTCGTTCATTGCCGTCACCGACGACGATCCACCGGCTGCCAGAACGACAACCCAGACGATCACCGTTCAGCCCGGTGAGGCGCTGGCGCCCGGAGTAACACCGGCGCCGACCACGACCACCCCGGCGCCGCCGACTGTTGTGCCTTCAACGCCAACGGTCACAACCGCCCCTTAAGCAGTAGCTTCGACGCCGATCAGCTCGCTTAGCGTCAGCGCCAAAGCCCGGGCCAGAGCATCGCTGTCGTAGCCACCTTCAAGCACCAAGCCGACCGGGATGCCGGCAGCATCGGCGAAGCGGCGAACGCTGCGCGCGATCGCGGCAAAGCCCTCGTCGGTCACCTGACAGCCGGCCAGTGGGTCGTCGGTATGGGCATCGAAACCGGCTGAGATCAGAATCAGTTGCGGCCGGTAATCGGCCGCCACGCCGCCAAGCGCAGTTTCGGTCATCGCCAGAAACTGCTCGTCACCGGAGCCCGCGGGCAGCGGATAGTTGTGACTGAAGCCAACCCCCGCTCCCTCTCCTTCATATCCCGCGGCGCCGGTCCCCGGATAGCAGTGATCCTGATGGATTGAGACGAACAAAACTCGCGGATCGCGCGCGAAGATCGCCTCTGTCCCATTGCCGTGGTGGACATCCCAGTCAAGTACCAAGACCCGCTCAAGGCCGTGCCGCTCAATCGCCTGCAGCGCCGCAATGGCAACATTATTGAACAGGCAGAAGCCCATCGCCCGCTCCGCCTCGGCGTGGTGGCCGGGTGGCCGGTGCAGCGAGGCGCCGACCGCGGCCGAGCCGTCGCAGAGAGCGTCAACGAGCGCCACGGCGCCTCCGGCCGCGTGCAGCGCCGCGGCGTAGGAGGCGGGAACGACCGGTGTGTCGGGGTCAAGCGCCGTTGCGCTGGCGCAGGCTTGCGCGACTCGCGCGATGTGGCTCGCCGAATGGGCGCGAAGCAGCATCTGCTGACTTGCTGGCGGCGACTGGGCAACGCTGTAGCCACACCAATCGGCCTGTTCAAGGCGGCGCTCAATCGCGACGATCCGCGCCGCACACTCAGGGTGAGCACCGGTGTCGTGGGCCAGCGAAGCGTCGCTGCGAAAGATCAGTCCGTCCACCGCCGGGTACGTTACAGCCAGAATGCCCAGCGCTGAACGGATTGACTGCGACCTCGTTGTGATCGGCGCTGGCGCGGCCGGCCTCTACTGCGCACTGAAGGCTACCGAGCTGGGCGCCAGCGTGACCGTGATCAGCGCGACCCCGCTCGCCCAAACAACCAGCTACTGGGCTCAAGGCGGACTTGCGGCGGCGCTCGCCGACGACGATTCGCCGCAGCTTCACCTCGACGACACCGAACGCGCCGGGCGCGATCTCGTGTCCCGCTCCGCCGCCGAGACGCTCGTCAACGAAGCACCGGCGATGGTCGCCGACCTACAGCGGCTGCGGATGCAGTTCGACGTCGACCACGACGGCAGGCTGGCGCTGGCGCTGGAGGGCGGTCACTCACGCCGCCGGATTGTCCACGCCGGCGGCAGCTCCACCGGCAGGCGTCTCTCGCGTCAGCTGTCGGCGGCGCTGGTGCGCGAACCGCGCGTGACCGTGCTCGAAGGCGCCAAGGCCAGCAATCTATGGGTCGAAGGCCGCCGCGTAGTCGGCGTGGTTTGCGAGGACGGCCGCGCCGTCACCGCGCGCGCCACGGTAATCGCCACCGGCGGAGCGGCGGCGCTCTGGAGCCGCACAACCAACCCACCGGGATCGATTGGCGCCGGGATCATGCTGGCGCGTGACGCTGGCGCCGCCGTCGCCGACCTTGAGTTTGTTCAGTTTCACCCGACCGCGATCCGCGGCGTGCCTGGCCGTGAGGGCTTCCTGATCACCGAGGCAATCCGCGGCGAAGGAGCGACGCTGCTTGGCCCCGACGGCGAGCGGTTTGTCGATGAGCTGGCGCCGCGCGACGAGGTCGCCCGCGCAATCTGGACGGTGATTGAGCAGAGTGGCGTCGATTCGGTGGCGCTTGATATGCGCTCCGTCGACCTCGGACGCTTCCCGAATATTGACGAGGCGTTGAGGCTGTCGGGGATCGATCCGGGGCGCGACTGCGTGCCGGTCGCCCCTGCCGCCCACTACCTGATGGGCGGCGTTGTCAGCGATCTGCACGGCGCAACCAACGTTGAGGGTCTGTACGTGATTGGTGAAAGTGCCTGCACCGGCTTGCACGGCGCCAACCGGCTGGCGTCAAACTCGCTCTCCGAATGCATCGTCTTCGGTGGTCGAGCCGCGGCTGCCGCGCTCGACCAGCCCGCCGTCAAGGCCGGCCCACCACCGCCGCCACTCGCGCCCCAGCTACCAAGCCGCGCAACGCGCGAGGCGATGTGGCAGGGCGCCGGCTTGGTCCGTAGCCGCGAATCGCTTGAACAGCTGCTGGACGACCCGTATCCGTTGGCGGCGCTGATCGCGCGCTGCGCCTTGGCACGAGAGGAGAGCCGCGGCGCCCACTACCGCAGTGACTTCTCCTCACAGAACAGCGATCTTGACCTAATGCACGCAGTGATTACCGACGATCAGCCAGCTTTTCAGCGCTGGACCTGATCGAGCTCCGTTCGGCCTCTTAACACGAACTTCATAGAGCGGGTGTTTCAACCTTCACATGGAGGTCGGATACTCGTCGCCAGCGTTCTGAGAAGCCGCTTTGACGGGGGAAGTCGCGAAGGATCGCGCAGCCAAAACCCAACACAGGAGCTGTCAATCAGCATGTATCAGGTAAGCAGAGGGATCTACAGGGAACTAGCACCACAGATCGTCACCGGCCGTGAGGGCCATGAGGCGGTTTTGCGCGCCAGCGAGCAGACGATCGAGCGGCTCGCGACCGACCGTCACTACTTCGCTACCCCGGCCCGCAGCCTGTTCGGCGAGATCCGCGTCAACTTCACACTGCAGGATCAGGCTCGCGTCTGGGCCGTTGTCCGCGACTACATTGCTGCAGCTGACAGCGTGTTTGCCGACCTGACGGTCTGCGGCCGTGACATCTTCGGTAACCGGTTGCAGTGCCGGGCCACGACACGGCGCGGTAGTTCCTGCCGTCGCCTGCCGAGCAACGCCAACGGTTACTGCCCGTCGCACCAGCACCTGGCGGCAACCGAAGATCTCTCGCTCGTTGAAGCCGCCTAAACTGCGGCGCGTTGTGTGTGATAGCGCACACAACTGCTGTGTGACGCTGGCACTCCGAACTGCACGGTAGACAATAATCGCTTAGTTATGCGATTCTGCGCCGCCGCCGCAAACGTGTGAACGGCCAAAAACCCCTTATTAGCAGGGAAAGTTGCGATCAGCACGGCGATTTGACACACTCTCGGTAGACGTTCCCGGTGTTTTAGGGCACTTATCACGGGAAACGTTCCGAATTTCGCTTACTTACTCGCATGCCGATCGCAATCAAAGAATGGGCAGTAACCGTCCGAGCACTCGCTGAAGGCGAGCAGCTGCTGATCTTCCGCACCGCCCCGGCCGGCGAGTCACCGGTGCTCGAGCATGATCGCTTCTTCCTCTTCCCAACCTTTGAGCATGCCCAGAACGACGTAGTGCGCAACGCTCACATGCCGGAGCTGCGCCGTGCGCTTGAAGAGGGCGTCTGGCCCGACGGCGACCCAACGATCAGCGCCTTGACCCGGCCGGGCGGCATCGAGCAGCCTGACCGCGTGCGGATTCGTGCCTGGGCCGAGGTCGCCGGTCAGTACACGGTCACCAACCAGCGCGCGATCAACGAGCTCTCCCCCTTCTACATCTGGACGCCCGACTACGCGAGCAAGCGCCTCAGCTGGCGTCGCGGCACCGAGCTGCACGTAACGCTGCTGCGCACGCACCGGATCCCGCGACCGGTCACGATCCGCGTTCGGCCGGAGCACGACTTCGGACCGGACTGGCTTGAGGTCACGCGCGAGCTTCCGTTCGAAGGCACTCCAGTTCTCTCTGATCTGGAATTCGGCCGCGTCCAAGACGAGATCGAGTCGATCGTCTCCGACGGCATCCCGGCGCTCGCCTAGAGCGCCCCGCGGCATAGAGTTGCTACGGCCGCTGCGACCGACGCTGCAGGCACGCTCCTTATATGGCTTGGATCGAAACTCAATCACCCCATTTTGTCGCGCGACACTCGGAAGAGGACGCTGAAGACGCTGGCGGCGTGTTGGAGCTGCTCGAAGGGACGCGTGAGCAGCTGGCCGACGTATTCCCTGTTCCTAGGGACGGGCTAACCGCAGTAATTCACTCGAATCTGACACAGCTTTCGCTGTCGCAGCCAATCGTCGCGCTGCTGCGCCGCGTAACGGTGCCGGCAAGCCGCCGTTACATCGCCGGCTGGTACTCCCGTGAAGAGATCCACGTACTTGCGCCGCGGCTGCTGGCCCGCCGCGCATCGAACGTACCGGGCTCGCTGGAGATGCTTATGCTGACGCCAGCTGCGTTATATGCCCAGCTTGCCGCCGGCCTCGGCAACCCGTCGCTGCCGCCGCCGTTCACTCCCTCGGCCTGGCTCGCGTTGCGGCGCTGGGCTTGGCTGGCAGCTGGCGCCGGCCAATGGTTCTCTGGCCAGACGGTCCACGCCCGTCCGGGAATCGCCTGGCGACTACGCGAAGGCGATCCGCCGAGCTTCCCGCCGGCGCTGCGCGACGCGCAGCTACTAGGCGGCAGCATCTTCGATCTAGTCGCCAGCGAATCAGGACCCGACGCTGCGGTTCGGCTTGCGCTGGAACCTGCAGCCAGTCAGCGTGAACTGATTACGCGCAGCTTCCCAGGGCGCTCATTTGCCGACAGCGAAGGTGTCTGGCGCGCCCACCTGGCCCGCCTAGGCGGCCTCTAGGCGGCCTCTAGACGCCACTAAGAGACGATCAGCGTCCCTACCAGCACGACCACCGCCACGGCCACCAAAGCCGCGCTAAGCCCTGCCAGCAGCTTCAGCGGCGCCGGGCGGTAGGGCGCGGCACGATCGATCATCTCTGTCTGCAGCAGCACATCACGCGCCGCAGCCAGTGCCGAGCTGGCGACGAGCACGTCGCGCGGCCCGGCGGCCAGCATGTCGGGGACATCGAAGCCACGTGCGCGCTTGGTCAGGCTCGGGATCCCCTGCTCGAGCAGCAGGTTTGCGATCAACTCAGCCTCAGGCTGGTTGCGGCCGCTGGCGACCGCAACCAGTTGGCCTTCGGTGTAGCGCGCGTCAATCTTACGCGCCTTCTCGCGCAGCTCGGAACGTTGATCGCCGTGCTGCTCAGCCATTAACCGTTACGCCAACGTCCTCGATCACGCCATCATCGCCGATCTGGAACGAGCGGGCCTCAACCGCATCACCCGAGACTGCGATAATCAGCCATTCGCAGCCCGGCCACCAGCGAGCAAAGTTGACATCGGTCTGCGACGGAAACGGCTCAGAGTGCGTGTGCGAATGATAGATCGCGGGCCGACGCCCGGCCTCCTCGATCTCGAACAGCAACGGCGCCAGCTTTGAGCCATCAACCTCGAAGCGCAGCGGGCTGGCAGCGAGGTTCTCCAGCCGATGGACGGCGACGGCACTGTCGCCTTCTAGCGCAACCAAGCCGCAGCACTCGTTTGGCGCCTCGTCGCGAGCGTGGGCGACGACCTGAGCAAGCAGCTCAGCGGCGATGATCATCGAAGCACGAAGCCGTTTGCGGGTTGAGACGAACCGAGCCGTTCAGTCGGTCTTAATGACCGGCTTTTCATCGATCTCAGCGGCGGCAACATCGGCCTTGCTCTCGCCTGAGATCGAGTCCTTGAATTCGCGCATCCCCTTACCGACTGAGCGGCCAACTTCCGGCAGCTTCTTCGGTCCGAGAATAATCAGCGCGATCACCAGAACGATGATCAGTTCCATAGGTCCAATGCTTGGCATGCCCTCAGTCTAGACGCTCTGCGCAGCGAGCACCACCGTTTGCCCGGCGAGCGTTACCACCAGACGGTCGATTCGAGCCCAGCGACCTCATCAACCGGCAGCGTGTAGAGACCGCTCGACAGATACTTCCAACCGTCGTCACAGACGATGAAAACGACATTGCCCTCATCCATCTCGCTGGCAATCCGGACGGCAACCCGGGCGATAGCCCCGGATGAAACGCCAGCGAAAAGGCCTTCTTCGTCAAGCAGGCGCCGCGTCCAGATAACGGCGTCACGGTTGGTTACGAAGATCTTGCGGTCGAGCAGCGACAGGTCGATGATTGGCGGGATGAAGCCATCATCGAGCGAGCGCAGCCCTTGGACCGGCTCCCCCTGCATCGGCTCGACTGCGACGATCGTCACGCGGTCGCCGAGCTCCTCCTTGAAGCGTCTGGCAACCCCCATCAGCGTGCCGCCGGTGCCAAGGCCGGCGACGAAGGCGTCGACGTTGCCATCAAGCTCGTCAAGAATCTCAACTGCAGTGCCCTCGTAGTGAGCGCGCGGGTTGGCCTCATTGCCGTACTGGTACGGCATGTAGTAGGAGGGGTCGTCGGCGGCCATATCGAGCGCCATCGCGACGGCGCCGTTGGAGCCTTGGTCGCCGGGCGAGTAGACGATCTCGGCGCCGTACATCTTCAGCAGCTGGGTGCGCTCCGGCGTGACGTTGTCGGGCATCACAACCTTCAACGGATAGCCCTTGCGGGCGCAGATCATTGCCAGCGAGATGCCGGTGTTGCCTGAGGTTGGCTCGAGAATCGTCTGACCGGGCGAGATCAGCCCCTTCTCCTCAGCGTTCTCAATCATCGCTTTGGCGACGCGATCCTTGATCGAGCCGGTCGGGTTCATGCTCTCGAGCTTCGCCCAGATCCGTACGCCTGGCTTTGGCGATAGGCGTTTCAGTTCGATCAGCGGCGTGTTGCCAATCGAGTCGACCAGATCGGTGTAGCGGCCCGCGCACGGACGGCGCTCAATCGGAGGGATGGCCATACTTCACAAACGATAGCGCGTGGTCAGGTTCGGAGCGACAACTGCGAGCCGCCTGCCATCGCCGGCAGAATAACCAGCGAGTCAGCAGCCGTAACGACGGTTGACAATCCGTCAAGGACGCGCACGTCCTCATCGTTCAGATAGACGTTGATGTAGCGGTTGAGATCGCCATCCTCTCCAAACAGCTGATCACGCGTAGCCGGGTGAGCCTCGACCAGGTTGCCCAGCACGTCACCGACCGTCGCGCCGTCGGCTTCAACTTCGCGCTCGCCACCGACCGACGGACGCAGCACTGGTGGGATTCGAACGGTCGCCATCGGCGCGCAGCTTATCCGGCTGCGGCGCAGAACGCTTCGTAGTCGGGGAAGACGCCCAGCTCGTCGTCGGCGATCTCAGCTGGATCGCGCGAGCAGATCGGGCACTCCGGGTCCTGACGAACCTTCAGCTCGGTAAAGCTGGCTGCCAGCGCGTCATACATCAGAAGCCGCCCAATCAGTGGATCGCCGGCGCCAATAATCAGCTTGATTACCTCGGTCGCCTGCAGCAGCCCCATCGTCCCCGGCAGCACGCCGATCACGCCGTTGGCGCCGCACGACGGGGCCAACTCGGCCGGTGGCGGCTGACGGAAGAGGCAGCGGTAGCAGGGGCCGCGGCCCGGCGCGAAGACACTCAGCTGCCCTTCAAAGCCAAGGATCGCGGCCGAAACGACAGGGATGCCAAGCCGGATGCTGGCATCGTTCAGCAGATAACGGGTTGGGAAGTTATCGGCGCCATCGACGATGATGTCCCAGCCACCAATGATCTCGATGATGTTTGAGGCGTCGAGCCGGGTCGGGTAGCCGACAACTTCAACGTCGGGGTTCAGTGCCTTGATTGTCTCGGCCGCTGAGTCAACCTTCGGCGTGCCGATCCGCTCGGTCGTATGGATCACTTGGCGCTGCAGGTTCGACAGGTCAACGACGTCGTCGTCAACAATCCCCAGCGTGCCGACGCCGGCTGCCGCCAAGTAGAGCGCCGTTGGTGAGCCAAGACCGCCCGCACCAAGTAACAGGACGCGGGCATCAAGCAGCTTCTGCTGGCCTTCAACGCCGACCTCAGGGACGAGCAGGTGGCGGCTGTAACGCTCGAGCTGCTCGGCGCTGAAGCTGCGCGGCAGCTCGACCTCGTAACCGCGATCCTTCCAAAGCGTGAAGCCGCCAACCATTGACGAGGCGTCTTCGTAACCCAGCTCGGACATCAGCGTGTGGGCGCCGAGGGCCGAGCGGACGCCGCCGGCGCAGTAGACGATCACAGGCTGCGAGCGGTCGGGAACCACGCCCTCAATCCGAAGCTCCAGAAAACCACGCGGGATGTGGACAGCGCCAGGCAGGATGCCGGCCGCTAGCTCCTCTGTTTCGCGGATGTCGACAACGACGACGCCCTCGCCGAGCAGCTGCACAACCTCGGAGGGATCAACCTCTTTGATCTGCGCCTTGACCTGCTTGAGAAGTTCACTGCTTGACTGGCTCACCACTGGACGCCCTTGATCGATGGTTCGATACTTCAGAAAGGATAGCGCCGCAGCGCCCGACGGTTGCGGCCCAGGATCGGCAGCATCGGCGTACCCTCAGAAGCGATGAATCGACGGCTGCGACTGACACTGATGGCGGGCGCCTCACTAATCCTGCTGGGGCTTCTCGGGTTTCTCCTTATCAGCGATCCGAACGCCGGCGGCTCGAAACTGCCGGCAACGCACTTTGCCGGCGCGATCCGTCCTGAAATGCCGCCGGCGCGCTTCGCACTGCGCGACGAGAATGGAAAGTTGGTCACGGCAGCGTCGCTGCGCGGACAGCCAGTGATCCTCGCCTTCATGTACTCAACCTGCGAGGACGGCTGCCCGACGATGGCGCAGCAGATCCGCGGCGCGCTCGATCGCCTCGGCCGCAAGGTTCCGGCGGTCGCCGTCAGTGTTGACCCCGCCAATGACACGCAGGCCACCGCACAGCGCTTCGTCGCTGCCCAGCAGCTTGGTGGCCGGATGGCGTTCCTGCTCGGCAGTGACCAGAGCCTTCAGCAGGTCTGGCGCCAGTTCGGAATCCGCCCGCAGGAGAAGGGCCGCGAGCACTCCGCCGTTGTAGTGCTGCTGGACAGCTCGGGCCGGCAGCGCGTCGGCTTCCCGCTGAGCGAGCTGACGCCGGAAGGGCTAGTCCACGACATCAACGTGCTGGCCGCCGAGCAGCGCGGCTGAGCGGCTCTTAGCGCTCGAACTAGCTACAGGGAACCGTAACCGCGACGATCGGGCCAACCGAGTTGATCGAGTAACCAAGCTTCGTCTTCGGCGAGTGCTTCTTGTCGAGACCGACATTGAACATGCCCTTGTAGCCGAAGTTAAGTTTGCCGTTCTTCGGGCAAGCGCCAAGCCCCTGCAACGGGACGCCCTTCGAGTTCGTGGCAGCGTTGATTGTCGTTTCGAACGCCGAGAGCTGCGAGGCGATGCCGGGCAGCGGCTCGATCAGCCCCTTCGGGATCGTGAAGGTGATGTCGGTGCCAAACTTCTTGGCGTCCGCACCCTTGGCCTTGCCGATGTCGCCAGTAATGATGCTGGCGGCGGTCACCGCGCTGATCACGCGCAGACCGATCCGCGTCGGACTGATGATGAAGGCGCGAACGGTAAGCGGCACCGCAAGTAGGTATGTGCCAGGCGCTGCGTTCGCGTTACGCGCATAGCCAGCAGCCTTGCCTTTACCAATCTCGGAACCCTTTGGGCAAGTATCCGGCGCAGCGAGGATCACCGGCTCCTTACAGGTCGGGAAGCCCTTCGTCGCGAGCTTCAGCTGCTTTGGCAGGTAGACGTGCGCAACGACCGTCTCAAACGATGGCTCCAGCAGACCGCCGCTGTTCAGCGCTCCTGCATTTGTGGGACCGCCAGCATCACCGACCGTCCCATATGGATTAATGAACGAGCCGACTGAGGCCGGTTTGCGGTCGGTTCCCGCCTTGCCGATCAGCTTGACGGCGAACTTCTGCCAAGTCCACGGAGCCGCAAAAGCGGAACTTGCCGGAACAAGCGCGCATAGAGACGCGACTCCGACGATCAACATTGCTTTACGCATTTCTCTCCCCCTGATCCGGCTGCAATGACTTACTTTCCTATTAGTACCAGCAACGAGACGGGGCGGACCCTAAGGCCCGCCCCGTGACTTCGTTACTGCTTACCGTCAGGCAACTGCGTTACTTGCGGCAGGGTGCCAGAATGTTGACGATCGGACCGGTCGCGTTAATTGAGTAACCGGTCGCCGTCCTCGGCGACTTCGTCTTATCGAGGCCGATGTTGAAGAGGCCGTTGTAGCCGAAGTTGAGCTTCTTGCTCTTCGGGCATGCCTTCAGTGACTGCAGTGGGACACCCTTCGAGTTCTTGACGGCCGGGAGTGTGGTGTCGAACGCCGACAGCTGCGACACGATGCCGGGTAGTGGCTCGGTCAGCCCCTTCGGGATCGTGAAGGTGATGTCGGTGCCGTACTTCTTGGCAGCCGCACCCTTGGCCTTGCGGATGTCGCCAGTAATGATGCTGGCGGCGGTCACCGGGCTGATCACGCGCAGACCGATCCGCGTCGGGCTCATGATGAAGGCGCGAACGTCAAGCGCCACCGCAAGCAGATAGGTGCCCGGCGCTGCGCCTGTTGCGTTACGCGCGTAGCCGTGAGCCACGCCTTTACCAATCTCGGAACCCTTCGGGCAAGTATCCGGCGCAGCGAGAATCACTGCATCGACGCACTGCGGGAACCCGCCAGTGGAGAGCTTTATCTCTTTCGGCATGTATACGTGGGCTATGACCGTCGCGAAAGGCGGATCAAGCAGCGCACCTGTGTTCAGGCTGCCGGTGTTTGTGGGACCGCCAGCATGACCAACGACGTGGAACGGACTGATGTAGGTGCCGATCGACTTGGGCTTCGCATTCGTTCCTGCCTTACCGATCACGTGAGCTTTGAATCGCTGTTCCGTGTACGGCTTCGCAAGAGCGGCACTGGCCGGAATAAGCGCGCATAGAGACGCGACTCCGGCGATCAACATTGCTTTACGCATTTCTCTCCTCCTGATTCAACTGCATTGACGTACTTTCCTATTGATACCAGCAATCCTGGCTCTGTGCGCCGGTTCGCTTGCGACGGCGTGACGACCTGCCAGCGTGGCCGTTGATTACTTCTTGCAGGCAACCGGCGTGTTGATCACCTTTCCGACACTGTCAATCGAGTAGCCACTGGCCGTCTTTGGCAACTTCGTCTTGTCGAGGCCAATGTTGTACTCGCCGTTGAAGCCGAAGTTGAGCTTCTTGTTCTTCGGGCAGGCCTTCAGTGTGATCAGCGAATGGCGCTTGTAGGTCTGCGACTTCAGCGTGGAGCTAAAGTCGGTGAGCTGAGCGGTGATCCCTGGTACAGGCTCAATCAGACCATGAGGGATCGTGAAGCGCAGCCGCGAGCCGTAGCTTTTGGCGGCGCTGCCGGATGCCTTCGAAACGACACCGGTGATGATCGAGTTGCCGGTTGTCGGATTGAGGACGCGCAGCGCTACGGCGTTCTTGCCAGCGGAGCTGACAAAGACGCGCACCGTCATAGTCAGATCGAGCACGTACTGGCCCAGAGGCGACACCGGAGCGTTGCGTGCAAACCCAGCGGCCACGCCGCTGCCAACCTCAGAGCCCTTAGGGCAGGAGTCGGGGGCGTTGAGGATCATCGATTCGCTACAGGCCGGAAAACCGGCCGTGCTGAACGTAATCTGTTTCGGAAGGTAGACGTTGGCGAATGCTGTCGCGAACGGGGCCTCGAGCAGAGCGCCGCTGTTCTGGTTGCCTGTATTAGCCGCGCCGCCGGCCTTGCCGACAACGTAGTACGGACGCAGATAGGCGCCGACCGACTTCGGCTTCGAGTTGGTGCCGGCCTTGCCGGAGACCTTCGCAGTGAAGCGCTGAAAGGTTGACGGTGAGGCGACCGCGGAGGTCACCGGTACGAGCGCCGCAAGAGCGGCTACTGCAACGATCAGAGTTGACTTTCTCATTCTCTTCCTGCTTTCTGCTGGTTAGTCTGTCTAATAGATACCACGAAAGGCCGGAAGTTGCGCCGGTTCAATTGTCGGGCGGCAGAAGCTTCAAGCCAGTAGCGTGAAGCGCAGTACGTCGTAGCGACGTCCGCGCAGCGCGATTCCGGAGCGAACCAGCGCGCCCCGTTTGTAGCCGGCGCGCTCGGCGATCTGCGCAGAAGCTAGGTTTTCCGGCTCGACGTAAAGGTCGAGCCGCTCCAGCCCGAGCGGCCCCAGCGCCCAGCCGGACAGCAGTTCAAGCGCCACGTTAGCTACACCGGAGCGGCGCGCCCAGGGCGCCGTCCAGTAGCCAACCTCGGCCCGTCGCCGCGTCAGCGAGATCGCGTGCAGCCCCGCCGCGCCCAATACGACCGCCCGATCGTCGGCTTTGACGACAGCCAGTGGCAGCGCCGTCGCTGAGCGGCCGAAGGCGATAAACCGGCGTGCATCCTCCGGCGTGTAAGGGATCGGCACTGAGGTGTAGCGCGCCGTCTGCGGGTCGGCGCAGGCCTCAACCAACGCCGCAACGTCGCCCTCGCCCCACTCGCGCAGCGCCAGCACTTCGCTGCCGAGCGGCGGATCCGGCAGCTCGATCAGTGGGTTACCGATCAGCATTGGCTTCTCTGGCGGCGTTGCACGGTTGCCCGCGATGCTAGCGTCCGCGAGCGACCCGATGCGCCCGCCAATCGACACGATTATTGCCCCCAGCTTTCCGAAGGACGCAAGCTGGATCAACGTCGCAACGTTGAAGCTTGAGCAGCAGTCGCCGCGACCAGTACTGATCGACTTTTGGGACTTCTGCAGGCCCAGCTCGCTGCGAACGCTGCCCTACCTGAAGCTTTGGAATCAGCGTTACGAGGCGGCTGGGCTGCGCATCGTGTCGGTCCACGCGCCGGGCTTTCCGCCGTCGCATGACGCTGCGCTGATCGCCGATGCCGTTCAGCGGCTCGAGATTGAGCACGCCGTACTGCTCGATCCTGAGTTCGAGTACTGGCAGGCCTTCGACAACCCGGGCTGGCCGGCGCGCTACCTGTTTGGCGCTGAGCTGCAACTGGTTGATGTCCACTTTGGCGAGGGCGGTTACGAGCAAACGGAGCGCGCAATCCAGCGGCTGCTGGAGATCGACGAGCCGCTGACCGAGCTGCTCGATCAGCCCGATCAACTGGAGTTGATCGTGCCAAGCTCCGACCAGCCCGGCGCTTACAGCGGCCCCTACGCGGCCGGGCAGGTTTGGGTCGTAACCGAAGGCGCCGGAACGCTAAGCGTCAACGGCCGTCAGCAACGAATCGAAGCGGCTGGCGCCCACCTGCTGATCGACAACGCGCTGCACAGCGAAGGCGTTCTGCAGATCGAAGCCGACGAATCGCTGACAGTCCACGCAACCTGTTTTGTCGCCGGCCTCGCGCCGGGCGCCGCCTAAAAACCTGCAGTCGGGCGCTGGCCGAGCTGATCGGCGATCACCAGCTGGCGCGGTGGCCCGCTGTCGCCGATCATGATGCCGCGGCCCGGCCTGTAGGGGCTGAGGATGTCGGTGCTGTTGATCCGCGGCTCATCGGTCCAACAGCCGCTGTTCAGCAGCTGAGCGCCGCCCGGCAGCTTCCACTCGTTCGCATCCATCGATGGCAGCGGGCCTGCGCAATGGGTGTGGCCGAAGATCACATAGTCGGCCTCAACGCCGAGCAGGCTGACAACGCTGCGCATCGCGTCCAGCCCGGCGATCCGCAGATCGTCGCTCGACAGCTTCGCACTGACCGGCCCGATCCCAGCGAGGTTGATGCCGGCAATCCCGAGCGGCAGCAGCGCCGCAAGTGCCTTGCCGCGCAGCGGCGCGCGGCCGTCGCCGGAGAGCAGCGTCCAGGCCTTGGCGCTCGCCGCGCCGGTCGCCCAGCGGCCGCCGGCGGCGCGCCCGTTGGCAACCTGCTCGAGCCAAGCGTAGACCGGCGCTAAGGCCGCCTCAAAATCTTCCGCGACAGCGCCGCCAGGCTCTTCCGGCAGCGGGCCGACGACCCGCGCCATCGCGCCGGCGACAAGTCGCTCAAAGGTCGGGATCGTGATCAAGCGGTCAAGATAGTGACCGTGGGTCGCCCAGATGTCATCGCGCAGCCAGATCCCCGGGTAGGCGACCGAGCAGCTCACACGTTTGCCAAACCAGCCGCTTAGCGCCGCCGCGGCCGGTGAACAGTCACCGCCGGTCACGCTCTGAAGCCCGAGCGGCGGCGGCGGCTCAACGGTGCCGCGGTTTGCCAACCAAGGCGCAACGATCGCCGCATCGTGGTTGCCGCTGACGATCACGATCTCGGCGCCCTTCCCCAGCGCTGCGCCGATCGCTTCGCAGATTGGCTTGGCATCGGCAAGCGCCTGATGCAGCGGTCCGTGCCGAAGCTCAAGTAGGTCGCCCAGCAGTACCAGACGATCAACATCGCCAAGCGCGCCGCAGAGCGCCGCCAACGGCTCCGGTCGGCGCAGGATGTCGACCGGACGGCGCGAGCCGATGTGAGTGTCGGAGATCACCAGTGTCTGCACGCCGCGCAGGGTATCCTGACCGGCGTTGACTTCCTCCCCACGCCTGAAGGCGAGGGGATTCCTGTTCGGGTTCAGGCCGCATTGGCGAGTTCCCGTCGGGTGGTTCGCGGTTCATTGCCCCGGCTTACTTCGCCGAAGGCTCCTCGCGCTGTCACGGCCAGTCCGGCCGCGAGAATGTTGCGTGCTGCGTTGATGTCAGCGTGCGCCATGTGGCCGCACGCGGCGCAAGCGAACACCGCTTGCGATGTGCGCGACCGTCGGTCAACGACGCCGCACTGCCCCGCACATCTGACTTGTATACGCGGGGTTGATTTTGATGAGCGTCCCGCCACTACGATCAAGCTTGTAGGCAAGCATCTGTTCCATCTCACCCCAGCCTTGTCGCAGAATAGCCCGGTTCAATCCACGCTTCTGCGCAACGTTCCTGCCCGGACTTCTGATCGTGCCTTTCGCCGAGCGCGTCATGTTTTTCACGCGCAAATCCTCAATCACGACAACACCGTGGTTCTTGGCAATGTGAGTGGTGAGTTTATGCAGAAAGTTTTTGCGCAACCGAGCTTCGCGCGCTTTGAGTTTCGCGAGCGCGTCAAGTGTTCGCTGGTGACGGCGCGAACGCCGACGTTGATCGTTAGGACGATGTCTGCGGGCCGTCTCCTGGCGTCCAGCTTTGCGTGCAAGCCTGCGCTGACGTTCAACTTGCCCGGTGGAGAGAGTTGGCGCGCAGTGAAGCATGCCGGTGGAGAGCGCAGCGGTCGCTGCAACACCGCGATCAACGCCGACCGGCGCAGCATCGTTCACAGCAACCGCTCGAATCGGCTCATTGCAGCACAGGCAGACGTGCCAGCCAAGCACGTCACGGCTGACAGTCAGGTGGCGAATCTCGCCGACCGGTTTGCGCGACCAGCGAAACCGCACCGCGCCGAGTTTCGGAACGACAACCTCGCCCCAACGGCGGTTGAGACGTCGAACGCGGATCACGCCCGACTTGCGATTCTGGATGCGGAAGCTATCGCGTCGTCCTTTGCGTTTGAAACGCGGGAACGCTGCGCGACCAGCAAAGAAGTTGCGGTACGCCAAATCAAGATCACGCAGCGACTGTTGCAGCACATCACTATGCGGCTCAGCAAGCCACGGCAGGGCACGCTTCGCGTCCGTCAACTGGTTAGCGCCCTGATCGTTGTAGCTGAGCGACATGCCGTGATCGCGCCAGGCAACTTGGCGCTGCTCCAAGCCCGCATTGTAAATCGCGCGAGCGCACCCGCACCATCGATGCAGCGCTTCGGCCTGCAAGGCGGTTGGGTACAACCGGTAACGATAAGCAAGCATTCAGCGCGCTGCCTGCTTGATGTAGCGACAGTGACACGTGCACGTATTATCGTGTTTAGAGTGCAGATTCACCGAACTATTTTACCGGACAGCGCGGCGTTAGCGAACCGATTCCTCCCCACCGCTAAAGCCAGGGGTTTCCTCGGGGGAAACCGATGAGCGGCACCGCGCTAGATCGAATCGTCGTCGCTGATTTCAGCCGCGTGCTGGCCGGACCCTTCTGCTCGCAGACGCTCGCCGACCTTGGCGCCGACGTGATCAAGGTTGAGCACCCCGACGGAGGCGACGACACGCGCCAGTGGGGGCCGCCGTTTGTTGACGAAGGCTCGACCTACTACCTCGGGCTGAACCGCGGCAAGCGCTCGATCACGCTCGATCTGCGCGACGAGGGCGACAGCGCGCTGGCAACCGAGCTGTGTCGGCGCGCCGACGTCGTGATCGAATCTTTCCGGCCGGGGACAATGCAGCGACTGGGCCTCGATTACGAAACCGTTCGCGCCGGCAATCCGCGCGTCGTCTACACGTCGATCAGCGCCTTCGGGTCGGGCAAGGCGGCAGAGGGCCTGCCGGGCTACGACCTGCTGGTTGAGGCGATGTCGGGCTACATGTCGATTACCGGCGAGGCCGACGGAGCGGCGATACGGCCGGGAACCGCCATCGCCGACATGACAACAGGGCTTTACGCGACGATTGGAACGCTGGCAGCGTTGCAGGAACGCGAACGCAGCGGCGAGGGCCAGCAGGTTGAGGTGAATCTGATGCAGAGTGCCTTCGTGATGCTGCTCAACCTTGGCTCGGGCTTCCTCAACACCGATCAGCTGCCCGGGCGAACCGGCAACGCTCACGCTTCGATTGCTCCGTACCAAACGTTCGCCACGGCCGATGGCGACCTGGCGCTGGCGGTTGGTAACGATGCGATCTTTGGTCGCCTCTGCGAGGTGCTGGGGCAACCCGCATTTGCGCAGGATCCGCGCTTCCTGACGAACAGCGACCGCGTCGCAAACCGCGACGCCCTGATCGCCAGCCTTGGCGGGATCTTCGCCGGGCAGAGCGCCCAGCACTGGGCCGATCTGCTGACCGCGGCTGGCGTGCCGGCAGGGCCGGTCAACGATGTCAGGCAGGCCTATGACTTCGCTGAGCAGCTCGGGCTGGAGCCGATCGTTGAGCTGGACGGAGTTCGCAGCACGCGCTCGCCGATGCAGCTCAGCCGAACGCCGTCCGATCCGAGCACCCGGCCGCCGCGGCTGGGCGAACAGAACGAGGAGCTGCGCGCCTGGCTGGGCAGTTAGGCGTCGGCCAAGGCGATCGCCTGGCGGATCACCTTCGGCAGCATGAAGCGGACGTCCTCCTCGACGACCATGAACTCTTCAACCTCGGTCGTGCCGCGCTCGCGGAAAGAATCAACGAGCCGCTGCACAAGCTCCTCGGGCGCGCTCGCGCCGGAGGTGATGCCGAGCGTCTTGACTCCCTCGAGCCATTGATCAAGCACCTGCGACTCATTATCAATTAAGTGTGAACGCGAACCGTACTCGCGCGCAACCTCAACAAGCCGATTTGAATTGGAGGAGTTGCTGGAGCCGATCACCAAGACCAGCTCGCAGAGCGGTGCGAGCTGTTTGACCGCTAACTGACGGTTGGTCGTCGCGTAACAGATGTCGTCGGTGCGCGGGCTGATGATCGACGGAAAGCGCTGACGCAGGCGGTCGATGATGATGCTGGTCTCATCGACCGACAGCGTCGTTTGAGAGATGAAGGCAAGCTTCTCAGGGTCATCGACCTGAAGCGCATCAACGTCGGCAACCGTTTCGACGAGGACAATCGAATCAGGCGCCTCGCCCATCGTGCCTTCGACCTCCTCATGGCCGTCGTGGCCGATCAGAATGATCGTGTAGCCCTCCTCGGCGAACTTGACTGCCTCGCGGTGAACCTTCGTAACCAGCGGGCAGGTCGCGTCGATTATCTGCAGCTTGCGGGTCGCCGCCTCGTCGTGGACGGAAGGGGCTACGCCATGGGCCGAGAAGACGGTCACGGCGCCCTCGGGGATCGAGTCATCTAGTTCGTCAACGAAGATCGCGCCGCGCTCCTGTAGCTGCGCAACCACGTGCTTGTTGTGGACGATCTCTTTGCGCACGTAAACAGGCGCGCCGTAGATCTCCAGCGCGCGTTCGACCGACTGAACGGCGCGATCAACGCCGGCGCAGTATCCGCGCGGTGCTGCCAGCAGAATCTTCGTTGGAGCGTTCACTAGACGCCAGTGTACGAAGAGTTAGCGGCGGCGGCGCTCGTCGAGCAGCGCAAAGACGCGATAATCTATTTTTGACTGTCAGCGTTCAAGCCACTAGGAGACAAGACATGGCCAAAATTATTTGTGTGCTGTATGACGACCCCGTGACTGGCTACCCCGAGTCCTATGCTCGGGATGATCTGCCCAAGCTGGAGTGCTACCCGGACGGTCAGACGCTACCCACACCCAAGGCCATCGACTTCCAACCGGGCACGCTGCTCGGCAGTGTCTCCGGCGAACTCGGTCTGCGCAAATATCTGGAGTCCAATGGCCATCAGTTGGTCGTGACCTCCAGCAAGGACGGGGCTGACAGCGAGTTGGACCGCGAATTGCACGATGCCGAGATCGTGATCTCACAACCATTCTGGCCGGCCTATATGACGGCGGAACGGATCGCCAAGGCGCCCAACCTCAAGATGATCGTGACGGCGGGCATTGGCTCGGACCATACCGACCTGCAAGCCGCCATCGACCGCGGCATCACGGTCGCCGAAGTTACCTACTGCAACAGCAACAGCGTGGCAGAGCACGTTGTGATGATGACGCTTAGTTTGGTACGCAACTACATCCCGTCCTACAACTGGGTCATCGAGGGCGGCTGGAACATCGCCGACTGCGTCGCGCGCTCGTACGATCTCGAAGGCATGAACGTGGGCACCGTGGCCGCCGGTCGCATCGGCCTACGCGTGCTGCGCCTGCTGAAGCCCTACGACGTGAAGCTGCACTACATGGATCGCCACCGCTTGCCGGAGGCCGTCGAGAAGGAGCTGAACCTCACTCACCACACCAGCCTCGACAGCCTGACCAAAGTATGCGACGTGGTCACGCTCAATTGCCCGCTTTACCCCGAGACGGAGCACATGATCAATGCGGAGTCGCTGAAGAACTTCAAGCGCGGCGCCTACCTGATCAACACCGCACGCGGCAAGTTGTGCGACCGCGATGCCATTGTGGCGGCGCTGGAGAGCGGCCAGCTCGCCGGCTATGCAGGCGACGTGTGGTTCCCCCAGCCTCCTCCGGCGGACCATCCGTGGCGGACGATGCCCCACCACGGCATGACACCCCACATCTCAGGCACCAGCCTGCCAGCCCAGGCACGTTATGCCGCAGGCACGCGTGAGATCTTGGAGTGCTACTTCGAAAACCGCCCGATCCGCGACGAGTACCTGATTGTCCAAGGCGGCGAGCTGGCCGGCGTCGGTGCGCACTCTTACAGTGCTGGTAACGCGACGGAGGGGTCTGAAGAAGCCGCCCGTTTCAAGAAGTAATTTGTGCCTTGGCGCGTTCGCCGGGCGCCAGTGTATGAACCGTTAGCGGCGGCGCAGCTCGTCGAGCAGCGCAAAGACGCTTTCGCCGGTCACATCAAGCGCCCGCGGCGTCACCTTCGAGAGGTTGTCGGCGAGCGTGTCGCGCCATGGATAGTCGAAGTCGATCAGGTCGATCGACGCGACACCACGATCAAGGAACGGCGTGTGGTCGTCGTAGATCGTGACTCCTGTCCGGTCAGGGAACGAGGACTGCGTGCCAACGCGCTCGGCGGCGGCTCGCAGGCGCGCCCAAAGAGCCGCGTTGGAGCTGCCTTCGCGCGGCAGCTGTAAGCCACGGTTGGCGACATAGTCGAGCAGGATCATCTGCCCGACCTCGCGCCAATGGGCTGCGGCGTAAGCCTTTGAGCCGCGCAGCGCGTCACGCAGGAAGTCGGTCGAGCCAGGCGGCTCTTCCTCGCCGTCGAACAGGACGAAGCGAAGCTCGCGGCCGCCAGCAACCGGGCTCGCGGCCAGCGCTCGCGCCAGTTCAACCACGGCAGCTGTGCCGGCGGCGCCGTCGTTCGCGCCGACGGATCCGCGCGGCCGCGCTTCGACGTCGTAGTGAGCGCCAACAACAATTGCCGGCTTGCGGCCAGCGATCACGCCGACGACGTTGCGCAGCCGGCGATTGGCGCCGCTAAGAGCTTCAAAACGGCCGCCAGGTAGCCGGCGGCGCAGATCCGCGCCGAGCCTGCGTGACGCCGGCGATCCGGCCGGCCGCCAGCGATACAGCTCGACTTGACGGCGCAGCAGCGCGAAGGCCCGCGCCTGATTGAAGTTGTCGGCGGTTGGCGTAGCAACGCCATCGCCGGGCTGCCCGGGCAGAAAACGAGCCGGCACCGACGCCACACCGACAGTCGCCGGCGCCTTCGGCACCCACGGCCAGCCAGCCAGCGCAAAGTAGATCAGCACTGCGCCAATCACGAGCTGCGCCACCAGCACCGCGACCAGCACGCGAACCCCCTTCGGGCGCTTCGCCGGGACCGTCTCTGCTGGCTTGTTGACGCTCACTTCGCTCCTTCACCGATCGCAATCTTCATCGACTATTCCGGCAGCAATCACTCGCAGCTGGATAGAGTCAGGGTATGGCTCAGGAACACTTTGACCGATTGACGGCACTTGATGTGTCGTTTCTCGAGCAGGAAAGCCCGACTTCACACATGCACGTCGGCGGCGTCGCGACCTTTGAATACCCTGCGCCCGACTTCGATCAGTTCCTCGACACGATCCGTGGGCGGCTTCATCTGGTGCCGCGCTACCGCCAAAAACTCGCCTACCCGCCGCTCAGCAGCGGCCGTCCGGTCTGGATCGACGACCCCAACTTCAACATCGAGTACCACGTGCGGCGCACCGCCCTCCCCCACCCCGGCAGTCAGGAGCAGTTGCTGCTGCTGACCTCGAGGATCTTCTCGCAGCAACTCGACCGCTCAAAGCCGCTCTGGGAGATCTGGATCATCGAAGGGCTTGAGGACAACCGTTGGGCGCTGATCTCAAAGACGCACCACGCGATGATCGACGGCGTTTCCGGCGTTGATCTCGCGACCGTCCTCTTCGACCTATCGCCCGAAGGAACCGAGATCGAACATCCAGATCGGGCATGGCAGCCGGCAAGCGAGCCGGGCGACGCCGACCTCGTCGTTTCCTCCGCGCTCGGCATTGTCCGCACGACAATCACATCGGTCAAACGCGTAACGAAGATGATCTCCAGCCCGGCAGCAGTCTTTGACGAAGTGCGCGACGGCATTGAGGGCGTTGGCGAGGTTGCCTGGGCGGGAATGAACGCAGCGCCCCAGACGCCGCTCAACGTCGAGATTGGCCCGCACCGCTCGTTCCGCGTCGTTGACGCGAAGCTGGCTGACTTTAAGCAGATCAAAAACGGCTTGGGCGGCACCGTCAATGACGCCGTGCTGGCGGTTGTCAGCGGCGCTCTGAGGACTTGGCTGCACTCGCGCGGCGTTCGCACCGAAGGGCTGGAGCTGCGCGCGCTGGTGCCGGTGTCGATCCGCCCGAAGGATTCCCACCACGAGTTTGGCAATCAGATCGCCGCGATACGCGGCACGCTGCCGGTCTACATCGATGACCCGGAGGCGCGCTTGGCGATGGTCCGCCGCTCAATGGATGGACTTAAGGAGTCGAAGATGGCGGTCGGCGCCGAAGTATTGAGCGGCGTGCAGAACTTCGCCCCGCCAACGATCTTGGCGCAGGCCTCGCGGATCAACTTTTCAACCCGGCTGTTCAACCTGATCGTGACCAACGTGCCCGGGCCCCAGTTCCCGCTTTACGTCGGCGGCGCGCGGCTGCTTTCGATCGCACCGGTCGCCTTCCTGCCGCGCAACCATGCGTTGGCGGTCGCAATCATGAGCTACGACGGCGGCCTCAACTTTGGCCTGCTGGCCGATTACGACGCGATGCCCGACATCGACCTGCTGGCCGACGCGTTGCAGGATTCAATCGATGAACTGCTGGAGCTTTCGGCGACCGCGCAGGCTGTTCAGTAGCCGAGCGCGAACTTCGCATCTTCGCTCATCAGATCAACCGACCACGGCGGCGTGAAAATCAACGTCGACTCGACGCTCTCAACACCATCGAGCTCGCTGACGAACTCCTCGATCTGCTCCGAAATCATCGGCCCGATCCCGCAGGCCGGCGTCGTCAGCGAGAAAGTCACGTGCACCTTCGGACCATCAACCTCAATCCCGTAAATCAAGCCAAGCTCGACAAAATCAAGCCCCATCTCAGGGTCGATCACCTGCGTGAGCGCTGCTTCTACTTCGTCGACCGTCGCCATAGCAGTAATTGTAGCCTGCCGGCCTCTACAATCGATCGCAGAGTATGCCGCTGCTGATCGCACTCCTGATCCTCGTACCAATCATCGAACTGGCGGTGATCATTCAGGTTGGCTCGCTGATCGGTGTCTGGTGGACGATCGCACTGCTGGTCGGCGACTCGCTCCTTGGTGCGTGGCTGCTGATGCGCGAGGGTTCGCGCTCGTGGCTGCGCTTCCGCGCCGCGATCGGCGACGGCAAGATCCCTGCGAAGGAGACAGCCGACGGTGGCCTCGTGATCTCTGGCGGCGCGTTGCTGCTGACGCCGGGCTTCCTGACCGACATCGTCGGACTGCTGTTCCTGTTTGAGCCGACGCGAGATCTAATCCGGCGGTTTGCGCTGACCCGCGTGATCAGCGCCGCCGCAAAGAACGCCACTGGCCCGGCAGGCTGGACGCTACACGGCGCGCTCTGGGGTTCACGCGCCACCAAGTACGGCCGTAAACGCAGCGCAGCGCGTGCCTACGACGTTGAGGGCACAGCTACTGAGATCGACCCAACGCCGCCCGCCCTGCCCTGAGCCGACCGTCGGCTAGTTGTCAGAGCCCATGCGGTCCCACAGGTAGAGCTCAAGGCACTCCTCTGCCAGCTCGCTGCAGCGCTCACGGCTGAGCGCCGGCAAGACAGTTTCCAGTGCCTGCTCTTCCGAGATGCCAGCCTCAAAGGCTTCCTCACCGCGGAAGCCGGCAGCGATCTTCAGCGCCTCACGCCGGTTCTCACCGAGTGAACCAAAGACGCCGAGCAGAAAGTCGCGGTTGGCAACCGGCTGACCAACCTCCATCGAGGCATGCCACGCGGCAAGCATCGAGAGGTCGTGCTCATCAAGATCGGCGACCGCCTTGACGTAATGGGTCTCAAGATCGGTCTCGGGGATTGCGTCAACCCAGGCACGGACAACTTCGCCAAGCAGCTGGCGGCGGGCGTCGCGGCCAACTGATTCCGCGATTACACGGATCGCATCCTGAGGTTCGATAAAGCAGAGGGGCAACGGCAGCTCCGAAGGCAGAGGATCAGCGAATGGCAGGCACGCTACGCGGCGCAGCGGACGATACCGACGGTCAGAGCAGCAGAGCCCTACTCAAGGCCCATCTCGGCGGTTGGAGCCGACCTGACAGGCTGCGGCGCCGATACCGCGGGCGGCGAGCTGGGGGCCGGCGAATGCGCTGCCGGCGCGACCGCGGCGCCCTGGGATGCGCTAACGGCGGCGGCAGTCGAGCGGACGGTCTTGCGCTGACGCGAGGAGCGGGCCGCGGCGGCAATCAACGCTGCACCGTCGGTGCGTGACGCGTGGCTGGTTGGCTGGTTGGCGATCAGCACGGGGCGTTGCCCACTGGCGGGCAGGCCCGACCCCTGATCAAGCACGACGGCGCCGCCGCTGGCCGCCGCTGCGGTCGCGGCGACAACAGCGGTTCCTTTGCCGGCAGCGGCAACAAACGACTCAGTGATGATCTGCGCACGGACCAGCGAGGAGGCCGAGCGTTCCGTCGCCCAGTTGGTCAGCGATTCGTATGTACGCAGGAATACATTCCCCGCCGCGTCTGCGTGATCGGCGGCAACGGCGACAATTCCGACCGGGAATACCGCTGCCAGCGGCGCATTGGAGCGATGCAGCTCGCGCACAACAGCCCGGCAGCAGCCGCACTGACGTAGATGCGGGCGCAGCTCAACCAGCTGCTCTGTTGTCGCTTCGCCATCAACCAAGGCCGACAGTAGCGGCGCCCAGCGCTTGCACTCCTCGCCTGATTCGATCCCCGCGTAGCGCGAGAGAAAGGCGCGGCGCCCTTCATAGAGACAGCGGTTGACTTTGGTCCGCGTCCAACCGGTCTCGGCTTGAATCTCGTCGTACGAGCTGCCTTGAGCGCGCAGCCAAAGAGCCCGGACCTCCTGCGGCTTGAGCCGCTGGAGCGCCTCGGCCGAGCGCGCAATGTGCTCGAAGCCGATCGCTTGCTCCTCCGGCGACGGCGTACGGTCGGCCTCGATCGCGTCGAAATCAAACTCGGTTGAAACAAGATCACGTTGACGAATCCGCCGCACAGCCATCGCCTCATGCTTGACGACCGTTCGCAGCCAGGCTGGCGCACGGTCCGGGTCGAGCCGCGGCGCGTGCCTGAGGAAGATCTCAAGCGACCGCTGGTAGGCATCTTCAGCATCTTCGGCACAGAGACTGTGGCGCCGTGCGGTACGCAGAAGGCTGGCGGCATGGCGCTGAATAACGTCGAGGACGAGGGCATCGAGTTGCTGTTGGGTCGCCGATTGGCCGACCGGGGGAATGTCGTGAGTTAGCTGTTCCATCGCGGATCGCTGCCTGATAGAGCACGCCAGCCGGTCAATCTTCCCCTCCGCAACCGCTGAAAAGTGAGCAAATTGGGGGAATTGGCTGCCTTACAGCACATTCAGTCTAAAGCCGACTCGCGTTTTGGTATTTTGGTGGTAGATGAAAAGTCAACTCTTCTCCTTCCCAAACCCGGTCAACGAGGTCTCGGCCCGGCTGGTTGCCGGTGGCGTCGCCGTGCTCTGCCTGGTCGCGATCGGCTTTGAGCTCCCTTGGCTGACGCTGGTAATCGCTTACGGCTTTATCGCCCGCCTGCTGACCGGACCGACGCTTAGCCCGCTCGGTCAGCTCGTGACGCGAGTAATCACACCGGCGCTGAAGCTGCCGGAGAAGTACTGCCCCGGCCCACCAAAGCGTTTTGCGCAGGGAATCGGCGCCGCATTCTCAGTCACTGCCGCAGTTCTGGCCGTCGGCCTTGGCCTGAGCGGTGCAGCGTGGATCGTGCTCGGCGTGCTGGCCGCGTTCGCAATCCTCGAGTCGGTCTTCGGCTTCTGCATGGGCTGCAAAGTCTTCAGCCTGCTGATGAAACTCGGGCTAATCCCAGATGAGATCTGCGAGCGCTGCAACAACATCACGCTCGGCCGACCGAGCGTCGCCGGCCAGAGCTGACCAGCGACGCGGGCTAGGCAGCTGCGCCCTCGTGGGCGACGAGCGCATCGACCGGCCGTCGATTGCCGCTCCCAGCGGCGCGTGCCTCACCTGCCGCGACCTCTTTAGCGAGGTCGTACAGGTAGTCGTCAAAATCGACCTGAATCGTGTGGCGCTTCGAAGCGACATACCGCTTCTGCATCTTCGCCATGTCGTCGGCGATGAAGCTGCGCATCTCAAAGTCGGCCGGCAGCTGGTAATCGCCGGCCAGGTAATCGGCAACCCAGCGGCCCTGCGCTTCGGAGAGCGGCATCACGGCGCCGAGCGGCTGCAGCAGGCCAATGAAGAAGAGGTTCTTGATCTCGGGATGGAATACGCGGCGATAGAGGTCGATCCTGTTGTCCGGCGCCGAGATGAAGTCCTCGTCGAAGAATGGAAAGCTGATCTTGTAGCCGGTGCAGTAGATCACGACATCGGCGTGGACGCGGCTGCCGTCGTCAAACTCGACCTCGTTGCCGTCGAGCCGCCGGATGTTGGGCTTGACCTTGATCGCACCGTGCGTAATCCGGTCGAGGATGCGACTTGAGACGGTCGGGTGCGCCTCACCGAACTGGTGATCGGGCTCCGGCAAGCCAAAGTTGGTGACCTTGCCGACATAGGTGTTAATCAGCTTGGCGACAACCATCTGGCGCAGCTTGAACGGGATCCGCGGGTTGGCCCAGCCACCAAGCTGATCGGTTGGCTTGCCGAACATGTACTTCGGCACGATGTGGGCGCCGCGACGCGCCGCCAGATAGACGTTCTCGGCCGTGTAGGAGGCCTCGACCGAGATGTCCATCGCACTGTTGCCGATCCCGAGAACGACGACATCCTTGCCGTCCAGCGAGTCGGGGCGCATGTAGGAATGAGCGTGCATCTGTTCGCCCTGGAAGCTGTCGCTGCCGGCGAAGGCCGGCTCCGGCCAGCGCGGGTCCCAGTGATGACCATTGGCAACCAGCAGGGCGTCAAAGTGTTCACTGCTGCCGTCGCCGAGCGTCAGCTCCCAGGTTCCGTCGCTAAGCCGCGCAGCGTGGCTGACCGAAGTTTGAAAGCGAATCCAGTTGCGAACACCGAAGTGATCGACGTAGTCATCGAAGTAGGCGGCAATCTGGGTGTGGTTTGGATAATCGGGGTAATCCTCGGGCATCGGGTAATCGGAGTAAGCCATCCGCAGCCGCGACGTGTTGATGTACAGGTCGCGGTAGCAGGCCGATGTGCCGTTGCTGTTCTCGTAAACCCAGGTGCCGCCGATCCGGTCGGAAGCCTCGAAGCAGGTGACGTCAAAGCCACGCTCAACAAGCGTTTTCAGCGCCGTAATACCGGACGACCCTGCGCCGATGATTGCGACCCGCGGTAGCTGCTGACCGACCATTTGACGCTCCTCACTCCTCAGTTAGCGCTCTGCGCGGCTAAGTACTTGTGAACCATTCGCGCGCATTGGCGACCTTCCTCGATTGCCCAAACGATAAGCGACTGGCCGCGGCGGGCGTCGCCTGCCACAAAGACGCCGGCCTCTGAGGTGCCGTAGGTTGGCGCCTCGACGTTGCCGCGCCCGTCCAGCTGACAGCCGAGCTCAGCCACCAACCCATCGGTTTCCGGATGGATGAAGCCGGCGGCCAGCAGGACAAGTTCGGCCTTAAGCTCGCGCTCGGTGCCGGGAACCGGCGCGAACGGCGGCTCGGCCGCGGCCTGAGCGATGTGCTGCGTGGTGACCTTGCCGTCGACGCCGGAGAAGTGGGTTGTCACAACCGAGAAGTCCTGCTCGCCGCGGCCGATCTCGAGCGCCTCCTCCATCGCGTAGGAGAGGCGGTACTTCTGCGGCCAAAGTGGCCACGGCGTGGAATCGTCGGGGCGATGCTCGGGCGGCTCCGGCAGCAACTCCAGTTGGACCACGCTAAGAGCACCCTCGCGGATCGCGTTGCCGATGCAGTCGGCGCCGGTGTCGCCGCCGCCGATGACGATGACATGTTTGCCCTCGGCGCTGATCGTCGGCAGGTCGGCCGGAGGCGCCCCAGGCGGCTGCGGGCCGAGCTGCTCGGCGACCCAGCGGTTGCGGCCGTAGAGGTAGTCCATCGCGAAGTGAATACCGTCGAGTCCGCGGCCCGGCAGGTCGAGATCACGCGGCACGCGCGAACCGATCGCCAAGACGACAGCGTCAAACTCACTCTTCAGCTGTTCGCCACTGATGTCGACGCCGACGTCAACGCCGTAGCGCAGTTCCACGCCCTCGTCGACCAGCTGCTGGACGCGGCGGTCGATTACATGCTTCTCAATCTTGAAGTCGGGGACGCCGAAGCGGATTAGCCCTCCCGGCGCCTCATCGCGCTCGAAGCAGACAACGCGGTGACCGGCGCGGCGCAGCTGCTGCGCCGCCGCCAAGCCGGCCGGCCCGGAGCCGACGATGGCGACCGAGCGGCCGCTCTCGCAGCGGGGCGGCTCAGGCACGACCCAACCCTCCTGCCAGGCACGGTCGATGATCGACATCTCGATCCCCTTGATCGTCACTGAGTCGCCTTCGCGAATTTCGAGCACGCAGGCGGCCTCGCAGGGTGCCGGGCAGAGACGGCCGGTGAACTCGGGGAAGTTGTTTGTGGCGTGCAGTTGGACAATTGCCGCCGACCAGTCATCGCGGTAGACAAGGTCGTTCCATTCAGGGATCAGGTTGCCGAGCGGGCAGCCGTTGTGGCAGAACGGCACGCCGCAATCCATGCATCGTGCCCCCTGCTCGGCCAGC
>JBCJRT010000001.1:0-220484 GCA_039745115.1 Solirubrobacteraceae bacterium | reverse complement strand
CCACCGGCACCTCCGGCATGGAGGCCGGAATCGCATCGCTGGTCGAGCCGGGCTCGACCGTGATCATCGGCGTAAACGGATACTTCGGCCGGCGACTGGTTGAGATCGCCAGCCGCTATCACGCCAACGTCGTCGAGGTTGAGGCCGACTGGGGCCAGGCCGTCAGCAACGAAGCACTGCTTGAAGCGCTCGCTGCCAACCCCGACGCACGACTGATGGCGGTCGTCCACGCTGAAACCTCATCCGGCGTGCGCCACGACCTCGCCGAGCTTGGCGAGGCGATGAAGCAGAACGACACCTTCCTAATGGCCGACTGCGTCACCTCGCTTGGCGGAATTGAAGTCGCGCTGAGCAAGTGGGGAGTTGACTACGCCTACAGCTGCACGCAGAAGTGCCTCGCGATGAGCCCCGGGATGTCACCGATTTC
Source organism: Solirubrobacteraceae bacterium (assembly GCA_039745115.1). GTDB lineage: Bacteria > Actinomycetota > Thermoleophilia > Solirubrobacterales > Solirubrobacteraceae > F1-60-MAGs163. The sequence goes on along the minus strand of JBCJRT010000001.1, from coordinate 220,057 downwards.
GATCTCGCAGCGAGCGCTTGACTTCATGCGTAGCCAGCCGAAGCCAAACACCTTCTACCTCGACCCGCAGCTGCTGGAGGCCTACTGGCTGACACGCCCGCCCGCATACCACCACACTCTGCCCTCGCCGCTCGTCTTTGGCCTGCACGAGTCGGTCCGCGAAGTGCTCGACGAAGGGCTTGAGGCTCGCTGGGCGCGCCACGCCGAGGCAGGCGCCTACCTGCAGGCGGCGATCGCCGAGCGGGGCATGAAGCTGCTCGCCGACCCAGCCCACCAGCTGCCGCAGCTGACCGCCGTACTTGTCCCGGAAGGCATCGACGGCGCCGCCGTGCAGAAGCGGATGCTGCGCGAGCATGGGATCGAGATTGGCGGCGGCCTGCCAGGCGCCCCGGCGATGTGGCGCATTGGCCTGATGGGCTACAACGCCAACAAGCAGACCGCCGACAAGGTGCTGGCCGGCTTCGACGCCGTAATGGCTGACGCACCGACGCTGGCCGCTGCGTAGCCCTTCGATTCCGGCTATGGCGAGAGGCTAGTCGGCGTCCATCCGCTTGCGGATCTCTCGCGGCACGTCAACCGGCTGCGGTGCCTTCCAGTCGCGTGAGCGGGCGACGATTCGCAGACCAAAGATCAGCGCCGCGGCGGCGATCGCCGTCTCAGTGGCCGGCGCACCGGCTTTGATCGCCGCAACGTAGACGACCAGCCCGGCGAAGGCGGCCGCCGCATAAAGGTGCCCCCGTTGGAAGATCGCCGGCGGCTTGGTGGTCATCAGATCGCACAGCACGCCGCCGCCGAGCCCTGCGATCAAACCGACGAGGATCGCCGGCACCGGGCCGACACCGTTGGCGAGCGCCTTGTTTGCACCGGTCACGCCGTAAAGACCGAGCGCGGCCGCGTCAAAGATCAGCAGCAGCCAGACGGCCTTCTCGGCCTGACTTGCGAGCAGCGCGACGGCGGCTGAAGCGATCACCGCGCTGAGCACGTACCACGGCGAGTTCAGTGCGATCGGCATCTGGTTGAGCAGTACGTCGCGCAGCAGGCCGCCGCCGAGGCCGGTCAGGATCCCTAGCGCGACGACACCGGTCACATCAAACTTTGCCCTGACAGCGACCAGTGATCCGCCCAGCGCCGAGGTTATTACCGCCGCCAAGTCAAGCCAGAGCGGTGTCTGCACGGGGTCGAGGATCACACGGCGAAAGCTAGAGAGCGAGGCGGATGCGTCGTTGCTCGGCTGTACTGTCCAGTCGATGACAACCTCTGCAACAGTCGCTGGCGTAGACGAACTGAACCCCAAGCGTTGGTGGTCGCTGTTGGCGCTCTGCACGCTGACCGGGCTGGTCTGGCTAACGGCGACCGACATCTCGATCTCGCTGCCGACGATCGGCCGTGAACTGGGCGGCTCGATGGACACGCTGCAGTGGGCTGTCAACGGCTACTTCCTCGCTGGCTCGCTGATCGTGCTCGGCGGGCGACTTAGCGACATGCGGGGGCGCCGCAGGATCTTCATCATCGGCGGGTCGCTGCTGATCCTCGGCTCCGTTGTTGCTGGCAGCGCCAGCAGCACGGCGCAGCTGGTGGTTGGCCGCGTGATCGAGGGCGTCGGCGCGGCGGCAATCCTGCCGTCATCACTGGCGATGGTCGCCGTTGGTTTTCCGGAGAACGAGCGCGCGCGGGCGATCGCGATCTGGATTGCAGTTGCCTGGGGCGGTCAGGGGATCGGTCCGTTGATCGGCGGCGGGCTGATCGAGGCTTTCGGTTGGCAGGCGATCTTCTGGATCAACCTGCCGCTGGGGCTGGCAGCGATCTGGCTGGTGCTGCGGACGACGCCGGAGAGCTTCAACACGCGCAAAGGAGCGAAGCTCGATGTTCCCGGCGCGGTCGTGCTGACCGCCGCACTGGTCTCGCTTTCATACGGTTTGGTCAGCGTCGACAGCGCCTCGGGCTCGTTGCTAGCGGCGCTGTTCGGCGGTTCGATTGCACTGTTTGCGCTATTCGTGCTGATCGAATCGCGCGCCAGCGAACCTTTGGTGCCGCTGTCGGTCTTCCGTCGGCCTGCATTCATGGGGGCGGTCTCGGCCAACCTGCTGGCCAACATCATCTTCTCGGCCGTAATCTTCATCATGGCCCTGTACCTGCAGGTCGTGATGGGTTACGGCCCGCTGAAGGCCGGCGCGCTGCTGCTGCCGGCGACGCTCGTCGTGCTGGCCGTCAATGTGCTCGGTGAGCACCTGACTCAGCGGCAGGTCTACCGGATGCCGATCGCGCTCGGGATGATCCTTCTGGGCGTTGGTTGCGTGCTGTTGACTGGGCTTGGCGGCAGCTACGCGTCGCTGCTGCCTGGCTTCATCCTCGTCGGTGCGGGGATCGGACTACAGATCACGCCAGCGACCGAGCTGGCGGTTAGATCTTCCGGTGCCGGAGAGGGTGTCGCTTCCGGCGTTTTCAAGGCGACGAGCATGATCGGCGGGTCGTTGGGTGTCGCCGTCGCAACCGCGATCTTCCAGAACTTTGCCGTCAAGGTCTTCGAAGAGCCCAGCAACGCTGCCGTGCTGGCAGGGACGGTCCAGTCGAAGCTGCTCGATGTCCTGGTCGGCTCGCAGCCAACAAGCACGCTGTCGCAGAGCGCGCTCAATATCGTCTACGACGCCTTCGACAGTGGCGGTTCGGCGGCGATGATCTTCTGCACGATCGTCGCCGCGCTCGGCGCCGCGCTGGCTTACCTGCTGCTGCGCGGCGCCAAGACTGATCCGGAAGCTGAGCTGGTGGCGAGCTAGTCGCAGGGCCGGTTACTCCAGTTGACGCGAGCCTAGCCGTCGAACAGTTAAGCTTTGCGAATGGCGAGGAAGGCGTTTCTTACTGTGGTCGCGACGCTTGCCGCGCTGTCGGCGCTTGCAGCGTCGGCAGGCGCAGCTCCCGTCAAGCTGAGCTTCACCTCAGCGCCGGTGACGGTCGGCGGCTACGCGGTAGAGAAGTCGATCACTGCAAACATTGATCGACCGCACGGCGACGGCTTTATCACCGCAATGTCAGCCGACATCGTCGACGTGAAGACCGGCAAGCAGGTGCCAATCAACCGGATCATGCTGCATCACATCGTCTTTGCTGCGTTTGGCAACGGGCAGGGCAACCGCCCCTTCTACGGCGATGGCGAGGAGCGGGCGATCATGAAGCTGCCGGCCGGCTACGGCTATCCGGTTGCCGCGGCCGACCGTTGGGCAATCGTCTGGATGCTGATGAACCACCGGGCGCAGACCGACTCGGTGAAGATCCGCTGGCGGCTGACCTGGGACACCAATCCGGCGTTGAAGCCCGTCACACCCGTCGTCTTTGACGCTTCGAATGGAGCTCAGGGGTTGACCTACGACGTTGCCGGCGGCGGCCGCGCAGGCTCGTACGACGTGCGCACGCAGACCCGCGCTGCACCGCTGAGCGGGCGAATTGTCGCCGGCCTTGGCCACGTGCACGGTGGCGCCGTGCGGCTGACACTCACCCAACCTGGCTGCGGCAACCGCGTGCTTTACAACTCACGGCCCAAGTGGGGCGCAGCCGACCACCCCTTCTACAACGTTCAACCAATCCTGCACGAGCCTGGCCCGATCAACATGACCGGCATTGAGAGCTCGCGCGGCATCGCAGTTGAGGCCGGCGAGCAGCTAAAGCTTTCATCGGTCTACGACGGCCAGCGACCGCACACGCGGGTGATGGGACTGATGTTGGTATATCTGGCCGCCGACGACGCGCCAGCAACGCGCTGCGAGCCGTTGCCATCCGACCTGAAAACGGTCACAACGAACGAGCGGGGCCGCAGCAAAGCGCCGGTCTTCCCGGTGCCTCTGACAGGCCTGGATTCGCGTGGCCGCGCGCGGCAGATCGCGCGCCCGCCCGGAGCGACGCTGCTCGCAGGGCTTAGCGCTGAGCTGACCGTCGGCGACGCCTTCTACAGCCGGCCAAATATCTCGATCAAGCAAGGCGGGTCGGTCACCTGGGCGTTTGCGTCGGTGCTCCAGCACGACGTTACGGTCGCCAACGGCCCGCGCGGCTTCAGCTCGAACTGGCTGAAGGCCGGGCAGAGCTTTACGAAGAAGTTCGATGTGCCTGGCAAGTACAAGCTGTTCTGCTCGCTCCATCCGGTGCAGATGACGCAGCTGGTGACGGTCCGCTCGAAACAGACTGGCTGACCGCGGCCGCGGTAACATCAGGGGGCCTGCGGGCGAGGTGTTGTGGTTGCACAGGAGCCTTCCAAGCTTCTAGGGCGGGTTCGATTCCCGTCGCCCGCTTGGTTGGATGAAGAAGCAGGGCCACGGGGAGTGGCGCAGTCTGGTAGCGCACCCGGCTGGGGGCCGGGCGGTCGCAGGTTCAAATCCTGTCTCCCCGATTGAAGGACGCCGAACTCGACGAGGGCGACGCCCGGACTCGAACCGGGGACGGACGATTTTCAGTCGGCGGCCTTGTGACGCTGATTTGGCTTGTTTACGGGGCGATCCGGCGCCCAATGACGGGCTGCTCAGCAGCTGCCGGCGCGGCGCCGATCCTTCTCGTCCGGGGCAGGCGCTGCCGGGCGTGGTTTCGCGCTTCGTTAGCGTTCGACCGGCGTGTTGAACTTGATCGAGCCGCTGACGATGGTGGCCTGATCAAGTTCCGTGCTGATCTCGGTCAGCCGCACCGACCGGCCGTCCGAGCTGAGCTTTCCAAGAGCGTCCGGCATCATGTGAAACCTGGTGAGGTCGACGAACTCGGACGGCTTGCTGTCCTCGACGGTGAGGCAGGTGTTGTCCAGGAACGAATCCCACTCCTGGAAGGAGCCTTCGTAGACCGTGTACATGCCAGCCGCCGGCGGGTGGATGATGACCTGCCAGCCCCGGTATTTCTTCAACTTGCCGTTCTTCCGCATCGTGTACCCGTCAGAGATGCTCACGCGCGTCTTGCCGCCCCATACGCCGAGCGTCTTGTAGTCCGCGCGGTCGCAGCCCGCCCTCCATGGCGAGTTGTCCAGGGTGTGTCTCTCGGCCTCGTACGTGAAGTGCACTTTGGCGCTGGCCGAGGCGCTCGCTCGGTTCGGTGCGCGGAACGGGATCTTCGCGTTCTTGATCACGACCTTGAACTGCTCCCAGTTCGGGCCTTTGTCGCCGCCGAACCCGTCCGGGTAGTCCGAACGGATGGTGAAGCTGCCGTTGACCGTCGCAGTCAGCGGCGGCCACTTCTTCTTCTTCTTGGCTGCGGCGCTTGCCGCGGGCGTCGAACGGTCGGCCGAGGCGATGCTCGGCACGAAGGCCACGAGGGCCACCACTGCCGCGACGGTGATTGCAGTAAGCGGCCGCGCGTGCTTCTGGAGTCTCAGCATGGGCAAATCGTATCACCCCGAGCGCGGGCCTACGCCGGTACCGGCCGAGCGTCAATCGCCGCGCGCTCCCAGGGCGGCGCCGGCCTGGGGATGGCCATTTCGCGCGCGATCGTCGAGGCGCCCGCGGGCGCATCTGGCTCGCCGACAGCGAGGTCGGGACTCGCGTGCGATTCGTAATTCCCACGTAAGAGGCGGCTGGTAGGATCGCTGTCATGCAGAGGCTCGCGATGCTCCTGATCGTCGGGCTGCTGGCCGTGGCTGGCTGCGGAAGCGACGACGAGACGCCTGCTGCGGGTGCGCAGCAGAGCAGCGACGCGACGAAGGGGAAGGCCGCCGCCACGGCCATCAAACAGGACGCCGAGGACGCGGCCGAGGCCAAGGGCGACGGCACCACGGTCACCGTCGGCGAATCAGAGTTTGGCAAGATGCTCTTCGACTCCAACAAGCAGGCCATCTACATCTTCGAGAATGACCCGAAGGGCGAAAGCGTCTGCTACGGCGAATGCGCTGAGGCGTGGCCCCCCGTCTTCACGGACGGCGAGCCTGTTGCCGGCAAGGGCGTCAAGGCCTCTCTGCTGGGCACGGTGAAGCGCCGCGACGGCAAGCTGCAGGTCACCTACGCCGGCAAGCCGCTCTACCTCTACGCACACGAGGGCCCCGGCGAGGTCCGCTGCCACAACGTGAAACTCAACGGCGGCCTGTGGTGGGTCGTCGGGCCGGACGGGAAGCGTCGCCCGTGAAGCGCCTCGTCGCCGGCGGCCTGCCGGGCTGATTCAGCGGCGCGGCGGCGCTTTGGCGTCGCCGCGCCACAGCAGCCAAGTTGCGAGCAGGCCGACGGTGATCCCGATCGCCGTGTCGACGACGCGGTATTCGGCGATCTTCCAGCCCTGATAGTTGATTATGCTGATCATCAGTAGCGCCGTCGGCGTTAGCAGAATCACCATCCAGTGGTAGCTGCGGCTGCGCATCGCGAACAGTGCAAGCGCAGTGATAGAGGCGCCAGCGGCAAGCAGCCAGGGGCTGGATGTCAGCACAACCAACCCTGCAACGACAAGTACGCCGATCAACGTCCCTGAGGCGCGCTGCAGCGCGCGAACGTTGCTCTGGTGCTGGCGCGGCTGCAGGATCGCCAGCACGCTTAGCGGGATCCAGTAGCCGAAAGGAATCTCCAGCACTTGATAGAGCAGCACCGTTGCCGCCGCTGCCAGGCCTAAACGCAGCGCGTGATGGCGAACAATCGGCTGCTCGCGCAGGCCGGCGGCGACCTTCGCTATCAGCGCCCGCAATCCAGGCCAAGCCTGCTGGTCGTCTTCTTGGCGTTTGCCCGGCAGCGCGCCAGCGGCCAGCATCAGCGCCAGTCCCAGCAGCGCGCCGGCGAGGAAAAGCAGCAGCTGCTGGCCAACCGGCTGCTCCGGCAGGCCACTGATGATGATGAACATCACGGAGACGACAAAGCCGGCGAGCATCCCGATCAGGCCGGCGACGCGCAGCGTTGACCACAACGCCAACCAAACGAACGTTACAACTGCGCTGGCAGCGATGCTGGGGCCGGCAAAGTGGCCGAGAATCAGGGCTACGGCCGCGCCGATGAGGACGAGTAGTCCCCATTGCCAGCGATTGGCCCGCTCGCGCGCCGGCACGACGAGTGCCAGGTTGAGGCCTCCCAGCGCACCAATCAACCCGTATTGCGGCTCGCCGACGGCTAATCCTGCGGACAGCGGAATCGCCACCGACAGCATGCCCGCGATCGCGATTGGCCAGTCAACTGCGCTCCGATCGACGGTAAAGGCATCATCGCGGACGGCGATCATCCCGGCCTTGGTCGCGGCGAGCTCTTGACGAATCTCCACGCTCGCACGATAGCCGCGCCGCGCCGACTCCGATCGAGCGGCGTTGAGCGCTACCGTTTAGCGCGAACCTGATGAACAATCTTGTCCTTTTTGCGGTTCCGTTCTTCATCTTCTTTCTCGTGCTGGAGGGGATCTCGTACAAGATCGCGCAGCACGATGATGAACTGGTCGGCTACGAACGGCGCGACACCTCGACCAGCCTGACGATGGGCCTCGGCAGTGTCATAATCGGAGCTGTCTGGGGGCTGGTCGTGATCGTCCTCTATGCGGCGCTGTACACGGTCAGTCCGCTGCGGATGAATGCCGGTGACGTGTGGACCTGGGTTCTGCTGTTCCTGCTCGATGACTTGGCCTTCTACTGCTACCACCGGATCAGCCACGAGGTGCGCGTCTTCTGGGCCAGCCACGTCGTGCATCACTCAAGCCGTCACTACAACTTTTCAACCGCGCTGCGTCAGCCGTGGATCCCGATGACGGCGCTGCCGTTCTGGGCGCCGATTGCGCTGCTTGGCTATAAGCCGTGGATGATCTTGACGATGCAGTCGATCAGTCTGATCTATCAGTTCTTTCTGCATACCGAAAAGGTTCGCCGCCTGCCGCGGCCGATCGAATACCTCTTCAATACGCCTTCGCACCATCGTGTGCACCATGGCACCAACGACCTCTATCTGGACCGCAACTATGCCGGAATCCTAATCATCTGGGACCGGATGTTCGGGAGCTTTGAGCCTGAGGATCAGCGCGCTGTCTACGGCCTGACGACAAATATCGAGACCTTCAACCCGGTCCGCGTCGCGTTTCATGAGTATCTCGCCGTTTGGCACGACGTTCGCGGCGCGCGCGGCCTGCACAACAAGCTTGGTCACATGTTCGGCGGACCAGGCTGGCAGCCCGGCGCCGGGCAGCGCGGTCTTGCCGGCGCGCAGGCCCGGGCGTCCGGCGAAGGCCCAAAGGTCGCCGCTTGGGGGCGCCTGGCTGCACTGCCTGAGGCCGAGCGCGAAGCTGCCGCCGGGCCGCCGGCCTAGAAGACGATGATCTGACGGACCGCCTCGCCTGATGCGAGCCGGTCGAAGCCGAGGTTGATCTGGTCGAGAGTCAATCGGCCGCTGATCAGCTTCTCGAGCGGCAGCTGCCCGGCGCGCCAGAATTCGAAGAGCTGAGGCAGCATCTGCTGGGGATCGGCCGAGCCGAGGTAGGAGCCGCGCAGCGTGCGCTCCTCGGCGACAAGGCTGACGGCCGGGATTGACAGAAGCGCGGCAGGGTTTGGCAGACCAACGGTGACCGTCGTGCCGCCACGGCGCGTTGCCAGATAGGCAGTTTCAAGCACCTTCGCCGAGCCAACCGTCTCGATCACGCGGTCGGGGCCGCCACCGGTCATCGCTTTCAGCTGCGCGACCGTGTCGGCGCCGCCGGGCAGGACGTCGTCGGCGCCGAGCTCCAGTGCTAGCTGACGCTTTGAGGCAACCGGGTCGATCGCGATTATCCGCCCGGCGCCGGCAATCTTCGCGCCGAGCAGTGCTGACAGCCCGACACCGCCAAGGCCAAAGATCGCGACCGTCTGGCCGGTCTGAATCTCGGCTGCGTTGAGCGCTGCGCCGACGCCGGTCAGCGCAGCGCAGCCAAACAGCGCTGCCACCTCGAACGGCAGATCGTCAGGGATCTTCACCGCTGACAGCGCCGAGACGATCGTCTGCTCTGCAAAGGCGCTGATCCCGAGGTGGTGGTGGAGCAACTCACCTTCATCGCCTGACCAGCGCCGTTCGCCTGAGGCCAACGTGCCGGCCGTGTTGGTGGCGGCGCCGGGTTCGCAGAGCGCAGCGCGTCCAGAGCGGCAGGGTTCACATTCGCCGCAGCAAGGGACAAACGCGAGGACGACGCGGTCGCCGACCGCGAACTGGGCGACACCCTCGCCGACCTGCGCCACTTCGCCGGCGGCCTCATGGCCGAGCACCAGCGGCAGTGGCCGTGGCCGGTCGCCGTTGATCACCGACAGGTCGGAGTGGCAGAGGCCGGCGGCACGGATCTTGACGGTCAGCTCGCCGGGCCCCGGCTGATCTAGCTGTAGCTCGCGGATCTCGATCGGCTTCGTGGCCTCGAACGGCCCGGCGTCGTCGCTGCGCATCAGGACGGCGGCGCGGACGGTTGTCATTCGGCGCGGAAGAGCCGTTCGAGCAGCGCGCGTAGCTGCGGCGGCATCGGCGCCGGGCGGCGCGTCTGCGCGTCGACGAAGACGTGGACAAACCAGCCGTCGGCAGCGGCTGGGCCGTCGGCGCCGTCGAACAGCGCCAGTTCGTAGCGCACGCTGGTCGTGCCAAGCTGGCCAACGCGCAGGCAGGCTTCGACATCGCCGGGGAAGCTCAGTGGGCCGAGGAAGTTGCAGTGCGACTCGGCGCAGAGGCCGATCACCGCACCGCCGTGAATATCGAGGCCGCCTTCGGCGATTAGCAGCGCGTTGATAACAGTGTCGAAGTAGCCGTAGTAGTCGGCGTTGTTGACGTGACCGTAGATGTCGTTGTCCTGCCAGCGCGTCTGCAGCGTCGTGCGGTGCGGGTAGTCGGCGCGCTGCGGTGGCGCGGGCTTGTCGGCGGCAGGCATCTGCCGCCAACGTACCAGCCAGATGGCGCTGCGCGCCGGTTTGGTCCGGGCAAAAAACAGCGGCGTCCGGGCCGTAAGCCCGGACGCCGCTGGTTACGGCGTTACTTCAGTTCGGGTGCCCGAGGGCACCCGTTCAAGAGTAGCCCTTGACGGCCTTCTTGAACGCCCCGAGCGCCGAGAACTTCGGTGCCTTGCTGGCTGCGATCTGAATCGTTGCGCCGGTCGCGGGGTTGCGACCTTCGCGCGCCTTGCGATAGGCGACTGTGAACTTGCCGAAGCCGGCGAGGCTGACCTCACCGCCGGCAGCGACTTCGCTGACGATTGCGTCCAGCGTTGCGTCAAGCGCACGCTGTGCTTCGGCTTGTGTTGTTCCGGTCTGACCGGCAACCTTCTGAGCTAGATCTTGCTTATTCACAGTTCCTCTTTCCATTGGGGCGAGATTTGACGTAAGGCTAGGCGTCCGATCGGTCGTATTCCAAGTAAAAACCGGCGTTCGGCCTCGTAAAGGCCGCAAAATGCTGGATTTTGGGGCTGCTAGCGGCAGTAGGTCGGTCGCGTTAACGACGCTCAGGCAGCACTTGCCGAACCTATTTGGCCCCGAAGCGCTCGGCCAGCTGACGGCCTGGCTTGGCTGAACCGGGCGTCAGTTGCGCGACTTGGCGGCCTTGATCCGGAAGGCGCCGCGCATGAACGGGTGGATCCGGCAGAAGTACGTATAGGTGCCCGGCTTGAGCGTCGCCGGGGTCGACCAGTCAGCACGATTCGCGGCAGGGGTGATGCCGGGCGGGCCAAAGCCGAGCTCGCCCGAGTCGATCTGCGCGGCGTTGGCGAGCGGGTAGCTGATCCCTGAACTGAGGTTGCAGGGCGCGCGGCACGGCGTCACCGTGTGGAAAATCTCACTGGTCGGGTCTAGGTTGACAAACCTCAACGCCTGGCCGGCGGTCACAACCGGCGGGCGGCCTTGGCGGCCCGGCAGCGTCAGATCGCCCTGCTGGTAGAGGAAGTCTTTGATCTTGACCACGGTCAGCCTCGGTCCGTCGGCAAGCTTGCGCGCGTCGCTAAAGCCCTGAGTCTTGCGGCCGCCGTAGTCGCGGTTCTCCTTCAGCTCGCCGTGCGTCAGGACTTCGGTCTGGTCGATCTTCTCGGTGAACGGATCGGGGCCGCCAGCCGGCGCGTTGGTCAGCGCGACCGGCGATATTCCCATCGATTCGTACCAGGCCGCCTTTGTTGTGTCGTAGGTGACCTGAACGCTGAGGATGTCGCCACGCTTGACGGCGACACGCCAGTTCGGCGACGTCGCCCCCATTGACATATTCCACGAAGTGCCTTTGGCAGCTCCGTAGTAGTAGGCGTTGGAACGGAAGATCCTCTTCGTCTGGCCGCCGCGGGTAACGAACAGGTCGGTGTAGAGGCCACCAGGGTGGAGGTGGCCGGCGCTTGCGACCAGCGTGCCATCGTGCCGGACGGTAACCTTGTTACGCGCGCTCAGCGTCGCCGGAGCCTGCGCTGGGTAGGTGTAACGGCCGTTGACGCCGGCGCCCTTTTTGACATCGAAGACCGGGTAGAGCTTGCCGCCTTCAACGTCGACAAACTGCGTCTTGACACCCATGATCGAGGAGGCAGCAGCCGCCGTGTCGGGCAGGAAGTCGACCGTGTATTCGAAGACCACTTTCTCCGGCGACGCCGTCAGGTTGTGGATCATGTGGTTGAGCAAGACGCGGTCGGTTGGCTTGTAGCGGTAACCGAAGCCAGTTGGCAGCGTGAGCTGCGTTTTCTCCTCGCCGGCAGCGACAACGATGTCGCTGTTGACCAGCATCACTAGGTGGTGAAGATGGATTATGTCGACCGGAGGCGTGCTGCCGTCGGCACGCTTCAGGTTCGGCTTGAAGCCGATGATCCAGCCGGCTTCTGACGGCCGCTGACCGGCCGTCATGAACTGGTAGAGGTTGAGGTTCTGGCCGGGCTTGATCGACAGCGGCACCTTGTATGTACGGGTAATCGTCCCGGGCGGCAGCGCGGGCTTGACGACCTTCGGCGTTTTCGCCGGCGTCGTTGCGGCAGACGCGGCTGCTGGCAATGCAACGGCGGCCGGCGGAGCAGACGCGGCTGCTGGCAATGCAAAGGCGCCCAGCGCAGCGGTCGTGGCCAGTGCGGTGAGTGCGGTGAACAGATAGGGCGCAACGCGACTTCGCATCAGCTCAGTCTACTAAGTCGGCTCGGCGAATACGCCAGTCGATAGAGAACCCAACGGCGTCGCGCGCTGGGACGCTGGTGGCAGGCAAGCGATGCGGATGAGAGGACTCGAACCTCCACAGAGTTGCCTCCACACGGACCTGAACCGTGCGCGTCTACCAATTCCGCCACATCCGCGTAGCCAGCGGCGACAATAGCACTGCGGCGCTTGCTATTCTGCGGCTCGCAAGCCGCCATCGTCCAGGGGACTAGGACGCCGCCCTCTCACGGCGGAAACAGGGGTTCGAATCCCCTTGGCGGTACTTCAAGCTGCGCCGCGGATCGGCTTCAGCGAAAGCGGCCCGGCTGCCAGAGCGGCTCGTCGCCGGCGTTGGCGCCGCGGCTGAGGATGAACAGCAGATCGGAGCAGCGGTTGAGGTAGCGAACCACCTGCGGGTTTGCATTCTCGACCAGCAACGTTCGGCGCTCGGCGCGGCGGCAGACGGTGCGGCAGATGTGGAGCTGCGCCGCTGAGGCAGTGCCGCCCGGCAAAACAAACGATTTGAGCGGCTGCAGCTCTGCGTTGACTTCGTCGCAGCGCTGCTCCAGCCAGGTCACCTGCTCGGGCAGAACACGCAGCCGTGGCTTTGCCGCCTCGTCTTGCTTTTCAGTGGGCTGCGGCACCGACAGGTCGGCGCCGACATCAAAGAGGTCATTCTGGATATGGCGAAGCCAAGGCAGGTATGGCTCCGGCATACCTGCGACGCTCAGGGCGACGCCAATCTGGGCGTTCAGCTCGTCGACCGTTCCGTAAGCCTCGATCCGCGGGTCGAGCTTCGTAACGCGACTCATATCGCCAAGGTGGGTCTGGCCGTCGTCGCCGAGGCGAGTGTAGATCTTTGTCAGGTTGACGGTCACAGGTAGCCAGCCTAGCGATCGTGTATTGTTAGGCGCATAAGGGTCGGTGGTGAATGGGAAGTCCGGTTTGAATCCGGCGCGGACCCGCCACTGTGACCGGGCAAGAGTCACCCGCAAGCGCGAGAGCGCAGCCACTGAACGGCGGCAGCCATTTGGGAAGGCGTGGGAGCGACAGGCCCGGGAGCCAGGAAACCTGCCTCCGGCCAAAAAGCACATAAACCCTCGAGGAAAGGGGTTGCTCCATGTTCAATAATTCACCGCTGCGGCTGCTCACGCTTGCCGCCGTTCTCAGTCTCGCTATCGCCGTCCCGGCGGCAGCGAATACAAAGGTCAATGTCCGGGTCGAAGGGGCGAAAGCGACGCTGTTTGACGGCAAGGTCACGGCCACCCCAGGTTCGCTGAGGGCCAACATCGGCAGCGATCGCGCTGCGCACCTCTGTAACGCGGCCTTCAATAAGGGCTACGGCAGCGCTGCGGCGACGCCAACGAGGGCGCTGCTGGCAGCGTCAGAGGCGCCGCTCGGCGATCGCCTGCTGCCGCTGGGCCTTGAGTGGTTCGGGTCGCTGAACGACTTCATGCTCGCCTCGGTCGGCGCCGAGAAGCCGAGCGGGGCGATGTACTGGGATTACTGGGTCAACTGGAAGGGCTACAACCAAGACCCCGACATGGGTGGCGGCTGCCACTTCGCGCTGAAGCCCGGCAACCAGGTTGTCTGGGCGGTAACCGACGGTTCAATGCCCTTGCTGCGCCTGAGCGCTGCGAAGACGGTGCGAGCCGGAGCCAGCCTGACGGCGCACGTCGCCAACGCGCATACCGGCGCAGCAGTTGCCGGCGCTTTGGTTGGCGGCGCTAGAACCAACGCCGCCGGCAACGTCAAGCTGAAGCTGCGGCGTGCCGGCAGCAAGCGGCTGGTTGCCTCGAAGAAGGGCGCGATCCGCTCCAACGCGGTCAAGGTACGGATCCGCTGACGGAGATGAAGGCTCAACTGTCAGCACTGCTCGCCGCATCGCTGATCGCGATGCTGGCGGGCGGCTGCGGTGCCGGCGCCGGCAGCGGCGACGCCAGCGTGCAGCTGACGGTCAGCCGCGACTTCGGCCGCGTACCGATGCTCAATCGGTCGATCACGGGGGTTCCAGCATCGCAAACGGTGATGCGCCTGCTGGCGCAGAACACGAAGACGAAGACCAGCTACGGCGGCGGCTTCGTTGACTCGATCAATGGAGTAAGCGGCGGCAGCTCCGGTGGCCGCCAGACCGACTGGTTCTACTTCGTCAACGGCAGCGAGGCGCCGATCGGCGCGGCGGCGACAAAGCTGCGTGGCGGTGATCGGGTCTGGTGGGACCGGCGTGACTGGGGGCAGGCCGACCGCGTGCCGGCCGTTGTTGGCTCATTCCCTGAGCCGTTTATTCACGGTCCCGGCAGCGTTAAGCGGCTGCCGGTCCGGGTCGAGTGTGTCGAGATTGAGTCGGCGCCCTGCAGGCAGATGTCGAAGACGCTCGCGGCGTTCGGAGTGCCGGTCGCGACCGGGCTGTTCCGCGCCTCAATCACCAAACAGACGCTGCGCCTGCTGGTCGGGCCGTGGGAGGCGCTGCGAGAAGACGACACGCTGCGCCAGCTTGAGAGCGGGCCCAGCGTCAGCGGTGTCTACGCGCAGCCGAGTTCCACCGGCAGTCAGATCAACCTGCTGAACGCCGACGCGCGGACTGTCCTCTCACTCGGCGCAGGCTCCGGCCTGATCGCCGCGAGCGCGAGCGCCGGTCAGCCGCCAGTTTGGGCGATCACCGGCACCGACGCGGCAGGCGTGGCGCTCGCCGCCGCCGCATTCAATCAGCGGACGCTGAGCCGCAAGTACGCCGTCGCGCTGCCGGCCGCCGCGCCGCCGCTAGCGCTGCCACTTGTGGGTAAGCCGCGGTGAGCTCGGCCGCCGGTGACAAGGTTCTGCTGCGCGCCCGCTCATCGGTTTGCGCGCTGTACGGCTTTGCTTTGGTCGCGTTGGCGCTGGCCTTCACGCACCCGCTGATCCTTGCCGCGGTCGCGTTGGCAACGGTCGTCGCGGCGCGGCTGGCGGGCTGCCAGCGTCAGCTGCTGACTGCTATGCGCTTCGCGCTGCCGCTGGCGCTGATGCTCGCCCTAATCAACGTGATGCTGATTCGCGACGGTGTGACGGTGTTGTGGCGGTTTGGCGAAGTGCCGCTATTTGGACAGCTAGATCTGACCGGCGAGGCGCTGGTCTACGGGCTACTGCTTGGGCTGCGCGTTGTTGTGATTATCGCCGCGAGCTCACTGTTGATAGCAATTGTCGATCCCGATGACGTGCTGCGCCGGATGCGCCGCTCGGCCTTTCGATCGGCCCTGACGGCGGTCCTGGCAACACGGATGATCGGCATCCTGACGCTTGATGCGCGGCGGTTCGACCAAGCCCGCCGCTGCCGCCCTGACGGCGGCGGCGGCGGGCGACTGGGACAGCTGCTTTTGGTGCGCGCCGTCGCGGCCGGCGCGCTCGACCGGGCGGTTGACGTGGCGGCGACGCTGGAGCTGCGCGGTTACGCGACGCGCGTGGCGCCGCCCGGCGACGATCGCGTTCCGTACACGCGCGACGATCGCGCCGTGCTGGCATCGGGCGCCGGGTTGGCCGCGCTGCTTGCTATTGGCATTGGCACCGGGCTGGCACTCTTTGAGCCTTACCCGCGGCTGACAATCGTGACCGGCGGCGCCGAGTTACTGTTCGCCGCGCTGATCGTGTTGGTCGCTGCCGCCGGGCCGCTGATCGGTGCGCAGAGGGGGCGGCGATGAGCGCATTGCTGTTCGATCGGTTCTCTTATCGCTACCCGGGGCAGCCCGGAGCTGCACTGCGCGACATCTCGCTGACGGTTGAGCCGGGCGAGTTCGTCGTCTGTGCTGGCCTGTCGGCCTGCGGCAAGTCGACGCTGTTGCGCGCCGCGAGCGGGCTGGTGCCCCACTTCCACGGCGGCGAGGCGTCGGGCCACGTCGTCGTTGGCGGGCTCGACACGCGCGAGCACGGGCCGGGCGACCTTGCGGCCGTCGCTGGCACGCTGCTGCAGGACCCCGAAACACAGGTCGTAATGCAGACGGTCGGCGCCGAGCTTGCCTTCCCGCTAGAGAACCGCGGCCTGTCACGCGCAGCGGTCGCACGCGGCGTTGAGGAGATCGCTCTGACGTTGTCGATTGGCGACCTGTTGGAACGGCCGGTGCAACAGCTGTCAGGCGGCGAGCTGCAGCGCGTTGCGCTTGGCGCGGCGCTTGCTGCCCGTCCGTCGCTGGTGCTGCTCGACGAGCCAAGCTCGCAGCTCGACCCGGTCGCCGGCGATGAACTGATCTGGACACTGCGACGGCTGAATGAGGAGTGGGGGACGGCGGTGCTGCTGGTCGAGCACCGGCTGGAGCGCTGCCTTGCACATGCCGACCGCGTCGTCGTGCTCAGCGACGGCGAGATCGTCTGCGACGCGCCGCCGGGAGAGATGCTGAGCTGGGCGGGCGAGCAGCTGCCAGCGCTGCAGACACCGGCAGCGCGGCTCTTTGAACGGGCCGGCCTGCGGCCTCCACCGTCCGGCGTGAAAGAGGCGCGGGCAACTCTGCAGTCGCACGGGCTGCTCGAACAGTCTGCAGTTGAAGACGCGCAGCCAGCAGAGGCCGGCGCGCCGCGACGCTCTAGCCGTTGGCCGCGCCGCGCCGCGCCGCCTCCGGCGCCAGCGCTGGCCTGCAGCGCCGTCGGCTACGAGCTGGACGACGGCAGGGCGGTGCTGCGAAATCTCGACCTGAGCCTGGCACCAGGCGAGACGCTGGCGCTAATCGGGCGTAACGGCGCCGGCAAGTCAACGCTGCTGCGGATCCTCGCCGGGCTTGAGCCGCCGACGACCGGCAAAGTTGAGGCCGCTGGCCGCGTCGCGCTGTTGCTTCAGAACCCCGGCGACTACCTGATCCATGAGCGCGTTGACGATGAGCTGCCGGCCGCGGTATTGGCCGACTTTGGCCTCGATGGTCTGGCAGCCAGCCATCCGCGCGATCTCTCAGGCGGAGAGCGGCAGCGGTTGGCGCTGGCAATCGTGCTCGGCGGCGCGCGGCCCGCCGCGGTACTGCTCGATGAGCCGACACGCGGGATGGACCGCGCCGCCAAAGGCGATTTGATTGCGAGGCTGCGTGGCCTCTCGCAGGCTGGCACAGCGGTGCTGATCGCCACACACGACACTGAGCTGGCGGCCGAGCTGACGCAGCGCACTGTGCTGCTGTCAGGCGGCCGCGTCGTCGCCGACGCGCCGACCGCCGAGGTGCTGAGCGGCGGCTGGCACTTTGCGACCGAGACGGCGCGCATCCTCGGCGGCCAGGGGCAGGCCTGCACACCGCAAGAGGGTGGGGAGTTGCTGCGCGCGCGGATGACGGTTGAGCTGGCGCCATGAGCTGGGAGTTCGCTGCCTTGGCGATCCTCGCCGCCGCGCTGATCAGCGGTTTCGCGTGGTACGAGCGCACGCAGCCAGGCTCACGGATGCTGGCGCTGGTCGCCACGCTCGCGGGCCTCGCGGCAATCGGCCGTATCGCCTTCGCGCCGATCCCGAACGTCAAACCGACGACCGACATCATCCTGATCGCTGGTTTTGCGCTTGGCGGCGCGCCAGGCTTTGTCGTCGGCGCGGTCGCGGCGCTTTCATCGAACCTGCTGTTTGGGCAGGGGCCGTGGACGCCGTGGCAGATGGTTGCCTGGGGGCTGGTCGGCTGCCTTGGCGCGCTGATTGGCCGCCTGACCGACAGGCAGATCGGACGCTTTCAGCTGGCCGCCGTCTGCGGCTTGGCTGGACTGCTGTTCGGCGCCGTGATGGATGGATCGATCTGGGTCACCTACGCCGGTGGCCAAGGCGTCACGCAGTACCTAGCGATCTCGGCAACGTCGCTGCCGTTCAACCTCGCCCACGCCGCCGGCAACGTCGTCTTCGCCTTGGCCTTCGGGCCGGCGCTGTTGCGGGCTGTTATGCGCTACCGGACAAGGCTTCAGGTCAACTGGAGCGACGCCTTGCCGGCTGCCAGCGAGCGCCTGCGCGCCGCCTCTGCTCCGCTGCCGGTATTGCTGGCTGCGCTGGCCGTGGCGCTCGCCGTGGCGGCCGCGGCTCCGGACGGCGCGAAGGCCGCCAGTTCAAAGCTGAAGGCTGCCCGCTACCTCGTCGCGACGCAGAATGCCGACGGCGGCTGGGGCGCTGGAAACGGCGCCGCTACCAGCGCTGCTCAAACCTCGTGGGCCGTGATCGGGCTGGGCGCGGCGGGCTACGACGCACTGAGCGTTCGGCGCGCCGGCCGCTCGCCGCGCAGGTTGCTGCTGCGTTACGCGGCGCGTTCACGCACGACCGCCGACATTCAGCGCACGGCGCTGGCGTTGGCCGCTGCCGGGCTGAGCGTTTCAAGTGGCGGACTGAAAACGCGACTGCTGCGCAGCCAGCGACGTGACGGTTCGTTTGCCGGGCTGGTCAACCTGACCAGTTATGGGTTACTGGCGCTGCGGGCCGCCGGCCGTGGGTCGACCAGCTCCTCGGTTCGGCGCGCTGCGTCGTGGATCGCCGCCCGCCAGAACCGCGACGGCGGTTTCAACTTTGCTCGGCGCGGCTCACCGAGCTCAATCGACGACACTGCAGGCGCGCTGCAGGCGCTTAGCGCAGCCGGGATGCGTGGCCGCCGCACCGTTACGCGCGCCGCCAACTACCTTGCTGCGCGCCAGAACAGCGACGGCGGTTTTCCACTTATGGCAGGCGGGCGCTCGAACACGCAGTCGGCGGCGCTCGCCGTCCAGGCGCTCGTTGCCGCCGGCCGCAACCCGGATCGTCAACGGCGCCGCGGCGCCCGATCACCACTCAGTTACATCCGCTCGCTGCAACGCGCCGATGGCTCAGTGCGCTATTCGCGCGGCAGCGCAACCACGCCGGTCTGGGTTACCTCGCAGGCACTTGCAGCTCTGGCGAAGCGGCCGTTACCGGTCAGGATCATCAGGCGATGAGCGGCTTCGCGTCGAGCTGTGCGGGCGCGCGTCGCGGCAACTATCGAATCGTTTAGTTTTCGCTGCTCAATGCGTATCGCCGTCCCGAAGGAAGATCAAGAAGCCGAGCGGCGAGTCGCGTTGGTGCCCGAGGTGGTTCGCAAGCTAAGCGGCCGCGGCATTGAGCTGGTGGTTGAAACTGGCGCCGGGATCGGCGCGCTGATTGACGACGCAGCCTTTGCCGAGGCGGGCGCGACAATCGTCGACGCCGAGGCTGTCTGGAAGTCCGATCTTGTAGTCACGATCGCGCCGCCGACGCCGCAGCAGATCGCCGCGATGAACCCCGGCGCGATGCTGGTCGGCTTCCTCGCGCCTTTGACCAGTGCAGCGACGGCCGTCGCAGCGCGTGACGCCAAGGTAACGGCGCTGGCGATGGAAGCGGTGCCTCGGATCAGCCGCGCGCAGGCGATCGACGCGCTCTCCTCGCAGTCCAACGTCGCCGGCTACGAGGCTGTGATCCTGGCGGCCGAACAGCTGACCCGCTTCTTCCCGATGCTGATGACGGCAGCCGGCACGATCCCGCCGGCCAAGGTGTTGGTGCTCGGCGCAGGCGTTGCTGGGCTGCAGGCGCTGGCCACGGCGCGCCGCCTCGGCGCCGTCGTGACCGGCTACGACGTTCGCCCCGAAGTCGCCGAGCAGGTTGAGTCGCTCGGAGCATCGTTCCTTGACCTCGGGATCGAGGCGTCGGGCGAAGGCGGCTACGCCCGCGAGCTGTCAGAGGACGAGCGGGCAGCTCAACAGCAGGCGCTGAACGACGCGATCACTGGCTTTGACGTTGTGATCACGACCGCCTTGGTGCCCGGCCGTCCTGCACCGAAGTTGGTTTCGGCCCAGGCGGTTGAAGGAATGCGGGCCGGCTCGGTGATCGTTGACATGGCTGGCGAGAGCGGCGGCAACTGCGAACTGACCGATCCTGGCCAGACGGTCGTGCGCCACGGCGTGACAATCCTCTCACCGTTGAACCTGCCAGCGCAGATGCCGGAACATTCATCACAGCTCTATGCGCGCAACGTGCTGGCATTGCTCGACCTGATGATCAACGACGGCGAAGAGGGCGCAGCGGCGACGCTGGCGCCCGACTTTGACGATGAGATCATCGCCGGGGCCTGCATCGTGCGTGACGGAGAGATACTCCACGCTGGCGCAAAAGCGGCGGTCGAGAGCGGTCAGGGGGCCTGAAGATGAGCAGCTATCTGCTGACAGCAGCAGCCGCCACGTCGGTTGATTACGGCGGCCCGTTTATTACCAACGTTGCGATCCTCGTGCTGGCCGGGTTGGTCGGCTACGCCGTGATCTCAAAGGTGCCGAACACGCTGCACACGCCGCTGATGTCCGGTACCAACGCGATCCACGGGATCGTCGTCTTGGGTGGCATCATTGTGCTCGGCCTTGGCGTCGATCTGAGCCTGCTCAACAAGACGCTGCTGGTGATCGCAATCATCTTCGGAACAATCAATGTTGTCGGCGGCTTCCTTGTGACCGACCGGATGCTGGAGATGTTCAAGGCCAAGCCGGCGCCGCCAGCGAAGGCCGACAGGGCCGAGAAGGAAGAGCTCTGAGCGTGCCGCTCGCGAGCTCGTTCATTCACGATGGCGACCTGATCGCCGTCCTCTACATCGTTGCCTTCAGCTTGTTCATCTACGGCCTGAGTGGCCTAACCGGCCCGCGTACCGCGGTTCGCGGCAACCGGATCGCCGCCGTCGGCATGGCAATCGCGCTGCTGGCGACCTTCCTGATTGATGGCATCGGCAACTGGCCGCTGATCATCATCGCTTTGATTATTGGCACGATCATCGGTATCCCTGCGGCGCGCAGCGTCAAGATGACGGCGGTACCGCAGATGGTGGCGCTGTTCAATGGCGTTGGCGGCGGTGCTGTCGCGTTGATCGCCTGGGCCGAATTCAACGACACGAACGGCTTTACCGGCGAGCCGCTGACCTTCGTGATCCCGTCGCTGTTCGCGGCGATCGTCGGCTCAGTTAGCTTCTGGGGCTCGAACATCGCCTTCGCCAAGCTGCAGGAGATTCTGCCCGGCCGCCCGATTGGCGCAGGCAAGGCTCAGCAGCCGATCAATCTTCTGCTTTTTTTGACCGCTGTCGGCTCGGCTGTGGCGATTGCCAGCGGCGAAACTGCGACCGTCTACATCCTTGTGCTGCTGATCGCATCGGCGCTGCTTGGCCTGTTTGTCGTGCTGCCGATTGGCGGCGGCGACATGCCGGTCGTGATCTCACTGCTCAACGCCTTTACCGGCCTATCGGCTGCGGCGATGGGGCTGGCGCTGAACAACACGGCGCTGATTGTCGCCGGAATGATCGTCGGCGCTTCAGGCACGATCCTGACGCGGCTGATGGCCGAGGCGATGAACCGGTCGATCCCCAACATCATCGCCGGAGGCTTTGGCGGTGGCGGTGGCGACAGCGCCGCGGCCGGCGCCGGCGAGCACGAGGGCACGGTCCGGGCAACCAGCGCCGCCGACGCCGCGATTCAGATGGCGTTCGCCCGTCAGGTTGTGATCGTGCCGGGCTACGGGATGGCGGTTGCGCAGGCTCAGCACGCCGTGCGCGAGCTGGCAAGCGAACTTGAGAAGCGCAATGTCGAGGTGAAGTACGCGATCCACCCGGTCGCCGGCCGGATGCCGGGCCACATGAACGTGCTGCTGGCCGAAGCCGATGTACCGTACGAGCAGCTTAAGGAGATGGACGAGATCAACCCGGAGTTCAGCCGCACCGATGTGGCGCTGGTGATCGGCGCCAACGACGTCACCAACCCGGCCGCCCACACCAACGCCGACTCGCCGATCTACGGAATGCCGATCCTCAACGTCAACGAGTCGAAGTCGGTGATTGTGCTTAAGCGTTCGATGAACCCGGGCTTCGCTGGGATTGAGAACGAGTTGTACTACGAGCCGATGACGTCGATGCTCTTTGGCGACGCGAAAAGCTCGGTCGCTGAGATCACCAGCGAGCTGACTGCGCTGTAACGCGCCACGCTGGCATCAGCCGCCCGCTGCGGCTGCCAGACTGGCATTGATGATCGAGCGTCAGCGGGCAGTCGAGTTACTTGCCGAGCAGCAGTTTGACGTCGTCGTGATCGGCGGCGGGATCACCGGCGCCGGCGTGGCGCTCGACGCGGCGACGCGCGGCTACACGGTCGCGTTGATCGAGCGGGCCGACTACTCGTCGGGAACGTCGAGCCGTTCGTCAAAGCTCGTCCACGGTGGGCTGCGATACCTGCAGCAGTTCGACCTTGGGCTGGTGCGCGAGGCGCTGCTTGAACGCCAGCTGATGGTGCGGCTGGCGCCGCATCTGGTGAAGCCGCTACCGATGATTGTGCCGGCCTTCGATGGTGAGAGGCCCGACCGCCGGGTCGGCGTTGGGCTGAATCTTTACGACGTGATGGCAGTTGACAAGCTGCGCGGCCGGCGCAAACGCGGCGACGAGGAAGACGACGAGTTTGGCGCCGACTGGTCGCCCGAACGCCACCGCCTGATTGAAGGTGACGAGGTCGTTGAGCGGGCACCGGCGCTGGCGGCCCGAAAACCGACCGGTGGCTACCTGTTTTATGACTGCCAAACCGACGATTCGCGGCTGGTTCTAACGGTGCTGGAGGAGGCCGAGCGCTTTGGCGCGATCTGCGCCAACCGCGCCGAAGCGATCGGCCTGGTCGAAGAGAATGGCCGCGCTAGTGGTGTCACCGTGCGTGACAGCGAGAGCGGCAACGAATTTGTGCTGCGCGCCGCCAACATCGTCAATGCAACCGGCGTCTGGGCCGACCGGTTGCGCCCGGCCGAGCTGCACGACGAGGCCGGGCTGCCTGTCATTCGGCCAAGCCGCGGCACCCACATCACGCTTCGCAACGAGGACTTGCCGCTAAACGACGGTGTGATCGTTCCTGCCGGCGAAGGGCGTTCAATCTTCGCGTTGCCGTGGCTCGGCTCAACCCTTATCGGCACGACCGACAATGACTTTGATGAGCGCGACCTTGATCATGTGGCGCCGGCCGCGTCGGACATTGAGTACCTGTTGGACGCGACCAACAGCTTCTTTGCGACCGATCTCAGCACCGACGCGATCAGCGGCGCCTTTGCCGGCGTGCGGCCGCTGATCGCAACCGGTGACCCGGAGAAGTCGGTCGACATCTCACGCCGCGCCGAGCTTTACGAAACCGGCAGCGGGATGATCACGATCACCGGCGGCAAGCTGACGACCTGGCGGCGGATGGCGAAGATGGCGGTTGATCGAATCGTTGAACGCGACGCTCGCGAGGCGCCCTGTCGTACTGAGGAGATCCCGCTTGGGCAGGCGGTTGACGCCGACAGCCTGCCGCGCGTCGAAGGCGTCACGCCAAGCGCCTATCAGCAGCTCGCGGGGCGCTACGGCCACCGCGCCCGCGACGTGCTGGCGGTCGCGGCCGAGCGCGGCGAGCTGGCACGGCCGATCATCGACGACGGGCCCAGCGACCTGCTGGCCGAGGTTGTCTTCGCGGCGCGCCATGAGCAGGCCCGCAGTGTTGGCGACGCGCTGCTACGCCGCAGCCGCGCGGCGCTGCTGGCGGCGCGGCAGGTCACAGCAGACGACGGCGCCGTGGCGCGCCGCGTGGCCAGGGCAATGGCAGCCGAGCTGGGATGGGACGATGCGCAGATCGAGGCTCAGGTCGAGGATTTTCGCGCCGAGGCCGCGGCCGAGGGAATCGTCGCAAACGCGGCGCCGACTGCGTAGCCTCCTTGTGGTGCTGAAAAGTAGATCAGTCGGCGCCGTTCTGGCCGCCTGCGCGATCGGCGCTGTCGCCGGCGTGGCGTTTGCCGCCCCGGTATTCGCGGGCGGGTCGTACTCGCCGGCACTGACAGTGGACGGCCCGACCACCGGGATCACAGTGCTGGGTGACCTTGATGTCTCGCTCGACGCGAGCAGCGTAATCGGCTACGTGCGCAGCGACGCTGGCGCCGACCACGCGTTCATCAGCGTGATCGTCGCCGGCGCGCCGCAGACGCCGGTGCGCGTCGACCAAGGGCACCCACCGATCATCGGCAAGCCGGAGGTCGGTGTCTCAAACGGCGGGCGAGTCACGGTCCTCTTTGCCAACAGCGATGGGCTCTGGGCCCGCGTTCGCACTGCGGCCGGAGCGCCGTTCTCCGCCGCTCAGAAGCTTGGCGGCCCGGGATCGGTAAGGCCAAGCGCCGACATGGCGCCGTTGACCGGAGTCGGCTATGCAGCTTGGAGCCAAGGTGGTCAGCTGCGCGCCGCCTACCTGCCGCGACTGGTGACCCAGTTCAGCGTTTACGCCGGGTCGGCCAACGGCGACCCGGCGAGCAGCGCCGGTGACACAGCCGCGCTGAGCGCGAAGGTTTCAACCTCGGCCGATGGCACGGGAATCGTCGCCTTCGGCGAGAGCAATGGTGCGACGACTAGGGTGATCGCGCGGCGTCTGGTAAGGACCCGCCTGTCATCGGTTGTTCTGGGCGCCGGTGCGCAGAGCCTTGACGGTCATGGCGGAGGCGCTGCCGACCGGCCGGCAATCGCTATCGAGGGCGATTCGAGTTTCGCCTGGATCGTCTACGCGCAGCAGTTTGATGATGGGGTCAGGCGCGGCGTTGTGCAACGCGTCCGTGGCTCAACGCTTGAAGCTCCGCAAGCGTTGGCTGGCGGCGCAGCGATCGGCGCCGACACCGGGCCGCAGCTCGCAGCGAACTTCTACGGCGGCGGTCTTGCGACGGTCCAGAGCAGCGACGGGACGATCTGGGATTCATTGCTACGCAATGAGCTCGTCGGCGCAGCCGTCCCACTTGGCAGCTCTCCGTCGGGCGAGGTGATGACCGGTAGCGCCTTCGCAGCCAGTCAGTACGGCCTAACGGCCTGGTTGCAGGGGCCTGCGGCAGAGCTTTACGCACGTCGACTCGAAGATGACGACGCGCTGCCGACGCCGGCGCCATTTGGCGCTGCGGCGCTGCTGTCGGTCGCACAGTTCGGTGGCGTTGAGGCGTCGGGAGGTATCGACGTTGCAGCCGACGCGGCCGGCGACAGCTTGATCGCTTTCACGCAGGGTTCGGTCGGCTCGCGGCGACTTGTTGTCGCGTCGTTCTCGTTGCCACCCTCCCCGGTCAGTCTCGACGACGTAGGCGTATGGCGCAGCAGCTCGTTGCCGGCGCTGCAATGGAGGCCGTCGACAAAGGGCTGGGCACCGGCCGGCTACCGCGTATTTGTCGATGGGCTGCTCGCCGGAACGACAACGGCGCGTACATTCACACCGCTCAGCGCGCTGGCCGATGGCACGCACAGCTGGCGTGTTGAGAACTTCACGCGTGACGGCCGCAGCTCAACGACGCCGCTCGCGCCGCTGAAGATCGATACGACGATCCCGAAGTTGTCGGCGAAGATTCGCGCGCGCGGGGCTGTCGTCAGCGTTGTCGCAAAGGGCAGCGATGCGAAGCCGCCGGCTGGGTCGGGGCTGGCATCGATCTCGGTCAACTTTGGCGATTTCAGCCGAACTGTGCGGTTCGTTGGCTCGAGCATCGCGGTCAAGCACAGATCGGCCCGTTCCGGCCGCCTAACGGTGACGGTAACTGCGACCGATCGCGCTGGCAACAAGGCTGTCGTGACGCGCAAGATCAGCGTTCGCTGAGGCTGGCGTAGGATCGTCGCTGTGAGCGAGCTCTTCCAACCGCTTGACGGCAGCGACCGTTCGTCGGTTGACGCCGCCGCCGTCGTTCGCCAGATCGGCGTTTCACCAAACGGCGAGGGCGTTGAGGCCCGCAGGCCGCGCGTCGTCGCGGCAATGATTTCAGGCGCCGACGGCCGCGCCGCCATTGACGGTCGCGCCGGCGGCCTTGGTGGCGGCGCCGACCGCGCGTTATTGCGTGAGCTGCGCTGCTGCGCCGACGCAGTGCTGGTCGGCCCATCAACTTTGGTTGACGAGCAGTACTCAACGCTGCTCGACGAGGACCACCGGCAGCGACGGCTCGCCGTCGGTCTCAGCGCCGAGCCGATTGCGGCAACGATCTCACGCCGCCTTGATCAACGGATCGCCGGTCTGCGCCTGCTGGCCGTCAGCGGCCAGAAGGTCGTCGTCTACACGCAGTCAAGCGACCAGCTCGCGGCCAGTGGCGCCGACCTGACGATCAAACGCTCGGCTCCGGGCGAGCTGACGCTGGGCGGCTGCCTTGAGAACCTCTACAGCGAGCACGGCGTGCGGACGCTCGTCAGCGAGGGTGGCCCGACCTTGCTTTACGCGCTTGCGGCCGAACGGCTGATCGACGACTTTGTCTTCACTGATTCACCGCTGCTGGTGGGCGGCGCGGCACCGCCGGTGCTTGACGGCCCGGCCTTCGACCCGCCGCTGGCACTGGGGCTTCAGGCGCTGTGGCGCAGCGGCAGTTTTCTCTTCCTGCATTACACGCCGCTGGGCTGAGCGCTACTCTGTGCGCTGCAAACGGATCGCTTGCCGCTGTTCTCTACGCGGCTGGAGTGCCAACCGATCCTCATTCAACCGAAGGAGTAAAGATGTCTGTTTTTTCCCGTGACGCCCTTGAGGGCAGCCCACTCGCCGATCTGCACGCAATTGCAGCCGAGCTTGGTATTGAAGGCTTTCGCAGAATGCGTAAGGCCGACCTGATCAAAGCGATCATCATCGACCAAGGTGGCGACCCCGGCCCCGACCCGGAGCCGGAGCCGGTCGACGCCGACGATGACGGTGGTGACGAGGCTGAGAAGCCGGCCCGCGCAGCGCGCCCGCGGCGCAGCAGCAGCTCGCGCAGCGGTGCTAACGGAGGCGGCGGCCGTGATCGCAGCCCCCGCGGTGGAGACCGTGAGGGTGGCCGTGGTGGCCGCTCCGAGCGCAGCTCCGATCAGTCGGAGCGCAGCGTTGAAGGGACGGTCGAGGTGCTCGGCAACGGCTCTGCCTTCGTTCGCGTCAAGCCGGGTAAGCAGAGCGACGATGACGTCTACGTCTCGGCAGCTCAGGTCCGGCGTTGCGAGTTGAGCTCCGGCGACGTCGTCACCGGGCCGGCCCGCGCCGCGCGCCGCTCCGAGCGTTACCCGTCGCTAGTCCGCGTCGTCACGATCAACGGCCGCTCGGCCGATGAGGTTGTGGTTGGAACGCCTTACGACAAGCTCGAGGCCGGCTTCCCGACCAAGCTGATCAGCTTCAGTTCGAGGAACGCGACGCTTAAGTCGATCGCTCAGGCTGCCCCGTTTGGCCGCGGCTCGCGCGTCAGTGTCGTCGGACCGTTTGCCAGCGGCCGCAGCACGACGCTGCGGATGTTGGCGGCCGAGCTGGCGGCGATCAGCGACATCGAGCTGTCTGTTGTGATGGCCGGCAGTCGGCCAGAGGAGAAGGCTGAGTGGGTTGCCGCAGGGATCGAGCCAGCCTCAGTCGAAACGCTTACCGCTTCGCCTGACGCTCAGGCGCAGGCGATTGAGCGTGTGATCGAGGCGGCCCGCCGCGTCACCGCTCGCGGTGAGCACAGCGCCGTTGTGATCGACTCGCTGGACGACCTGTCGCCGGCCGCAGCACGCCGCGCAATCGGCGCTGCGCGCAGCGTCCCCGGCGCCGGCTCACTGACCGTGATCGCCGCTGCCCGCGAGCGCGTCGGCGGCGAAACTACGCTGATCGTGCTGGCGCCTCAGCCATCTGGCAAGGCAACAACTCCAGCGGTCGACAAGGCTCATAGCCGCACCCTGCGCAGCGAACTACTCAGCGCTTAGGGAGCGGCGGAGCGGGGGATATAAGCGACCCGACCCCACGAGGGCTCGGGCGCCAGTTCGACCGGCTGATCGTCGCGGTCGGGCTGCACATAGGTGAAGGAGCGGGCCTGCTCGTCGTAGCGAACGTCAAGCTCGCCCTCGATCACGCGCTGATCAAGCCAGGCGGAGCGGAAGACAAGCCGGCGCAGCCAGTGCACGAGCGAACGGTCGGCGGGCCCAACAAGCTCAGGCCAGCAGTCATTGACGTGCTCACCGAGGTCTGATGCCGGCTGATGAATCTCACCGTTGACGGCGAGGTTGACAAGATCCTCAAGCTCATTTGAGTCGAGCTCGCCGGCGACAAAGCCAAGCCGGTGGGCTGCCTGCTGGCAGCGCTCCGAGAAGTCGCGCTCGTTGAAGGTGAAGCGCAGCTCGCCGTACTCCAAGACGAAGTCTTCGCCGGAGTCGTAGTTGCCGCGGATTGAGGGGTTCATTGAGTCCACAAACAGTCAGGGTCCAAGCCGGAGGGCTAAGGACCCGTCGGGATCCTAGGCCGGATCCCTTTGTTGGGGACAGCGTTGAACGGGATATTTCAGATTTTCCCGCTTAGAGCGACAATTTGGCCGCCCACTGATGCCGCTGCTCAGGTCGTTAGCGGAAGTTCTGATCGTCCCACAGGCCGCCCTTGTCGCGGCGCGGCTCGTCGGCGCTGCGCTGCGCTGGCGGCGCCGACGCCGAGGGCGCAGCAGTGCCTGGCCCGTGCTGGGCGAAATCGAAACTCAAGTAGCCGCCAACGGCGATTGCGATCGTCGCCAGCGCGCCAAGCCAAGAGATTGGCTGAACGGTGACGATCTCCGACGGCTGCGGGCCGCCAAGGATGTGGAACAGAACCAGCAGCGTGCCGACGATGCCGATTACCAGCAGACCACCGGCCGGCGCCAGCTGTCGCCCGCCGCCGGTTAGCAGCATCACGGCAAGTGCGACGGCGGCGAAGATCACGGTCAGCATCAGCAGGTCGCTTAGCAGCCCCCACGGCTCCCAGGCGTTGGCGCTGGTCGCAAAATCGGCCGTCTTTGCGTATTGGGCGGCGAATTTTGCGCCAACCGGGATCTTCGCCAGATCGATCGTGTACCAAGTGAAGAGCGAAACGACGAAGAAGGCGACAGCGCCGAAGATCGCCAGTACCGGTCCGGTCGCAGGGTGATTACGCACCGCTCGATCGTAGGCGCTGGGGCGGTTGGCGCGTCTTTTGAGCGGAAGGGGGGAAGAATCTTGACCGGCTGGCTAACAAGAGCATGATCAATCGAGACCGTGCCACGATCCTGCTAATCGAGGAAGACGATGCAACTCGTACCTTCCTCGCCGACCATCTGACCGCTGACGGCTACGACATGATCGTCGCCGATTGCGTTCGCGACGGCCTGCGCCACCTTGAAACCAGTTACCCCGACCTTGCCCTAGTTGACGTTGACCTACCGGATTCATCAGGGCTCGATCTGCTTAGTCACGTGCGTGAGTCCGATGGCGTCGTAAGCCGCGTCGACCCGCATGTGCCGGTGCTGTTGCTGAGCGCTCGCTGCGGCGAACTTGACCGCGTTCGCGGCTTTGAGCGCGGCGCCGATGACGTCGTCGAGAAGCCTTTCAGTTACCGCGAGCTACGTTGCCGCGTTGAAGCGCTGCTGCGCCGCGCCGACCGCAGCCGCTCCGGCGGCAGGCTGCGAGTTGGCGATCTGGAGATCGATACGGCATCGAGGACGGCGCTGCTGCGCGGTGCCACGCTGGAGCTCAGCGCGAAGGAGTTTGCGCTGCTGCGCGTCCTCGCCGCCGATCCGACGCGGGTCTTCACTAAGGCTGAGCTGCTGCGCACCGTTTGGGGCCGGCGGACGGTCGGCACGACCCGCACGCTTGACTCACATGCCTGTCGGCTGCGCCGCAAGCTTGGCGCCGACGGCGGTCGCTATGTCGTCAATGTCTGGGGTGTCGGCTATCGCCTTGTTGACGCTCCGGCGCTGGTCAGCGAAGCTGATCTGCGCGAGGAGATTGCGCTGGCGGCGTGAGTCGCCGCCGCCGCGCGGTTCTGCTTGGCGGACTGGCAGTCTTGTTGGGGGCGCTTGCCGCCTCTGAAGTTTCCCGGCGTGAGGCGGAGATCGAGCGGCGCGTTGGCGGTTCTGTCGCTGTCCTTGTCGCGGCGCGGCCGATTGAGCGAGGGCAAGCAGTGACTGGTGAAAGCCTGGCAGTTCGTCAAGTTCCTGAGCACTTCGCGCCGAAGCTTTCGTTCGCCAGTGCCGATCAGGTGATCGGCGCCCGGGCGGCGGTCGATATTGAAGCCGGCGCCGACCTTCAACCGTCGCTGCTGCAAGGCGCCGACCCGGGCGCCGCCGGTGCCCTAGATGTCGCATCGGCCGATCAACGGATTGCGCGGCTGATCGTCGTCGGCTCGGCCAGCGAGATAAGGGTTGGCAGCAGGGTTGACCTGTTGATCACGCGCGATGACTCGGCCGGCGTGGCACGGACAAAGGTTGGTTTGCGCGACGCGGAAGTGATTCAGGCCTCTGCGGCGCCGGCGGTCGAGGACGGAGCCAACGCCGGGCTGCCGCGCGTTGCGCTGGCACTCAGGGTGACGCTCGAGCAGGCCGTTCTGCTGGCCGAGGCGCAGGATTCGGCGCGCGGACTGAGGGCCTTGCCGCGGCCGCCGGCGGCGGCGCGGTGACTAATCAGCGCGAACAGGCGGTTGGCTTGATTGCCGAGCGACTACACAACTTGCTGCTTGACGAGGTTCGCGCCGGTGTTGCGCCCGTGGCGCTGGAGGAGCGGACCGCGGCGCTGGTTGATCAGCAAGCGCCAGCGCTTGCTGGCGCGACGCGCCAGTTGATCTGTCAACGGATCTGGCAGCGGGCGCTTGGCGCCGGCCCGCTCGAGCCGTTTCTGCGCGACCCGGAGGTCGAGGAGATCCTCGTCAGTGGTACCCGTCCAATCTGGATTGAGCGCCGCGGACAGCTGCTCCAGAGCGCGGTTTCATTTGCCAGTGAAGATGACCTGCGGCTGACGATTGAGCGGCTGTTGGCACCGGCTGGCCGGCGCGTTGACGAAGCCGAGCCGCTCTGCGACGCAAGGTTGCCCGATGGATCCAGGGTCAACGTGGTCTTGCCGCCGCTGGCAGTTGACGGCCCAGCGCTGAGCATCCGCCGCTTTCGCAGGCGTGGTTTCTCGGCCGCTCAGATGGTGCGGTCGGGGTCCTGGTCGCAGCAGCTCAGTGACCTATTGGCCGAGGCGGTAGGAGAGCGGCGCAACATCCTCGTCTGCGGCGGCACCGGGTCCGGCAAGACGACGACGCTCGCCGCGATTGCTGGTTTCCTGCCCAGAGACGAGCGGATCGTGACGATTGAGGACACGGCAGAGCTGCGGCTTGAGCTCGATCACGTGGTCCGGTTGGAAGCTCGACCGGCGACAATCGAGGGCAGGGGAGAGGTAACGATCAGGCGGCTTGTTCGTAACGCGCTGCGGATGCGGCCCGACCGGATCATCGTCGGCGAGGTGCGCGGCGCCGAGGCGCTCGACATGCTGATCGCACTGTCGACCGGGCACGACGGCTCGCTGACGACGATCCACGCCGGGTCGCCGCAGGAGGCGCTGCGCCGGCTCGAGACGCTCGCGCTGATGGCCGACCTCGGGCTGCCGCACGCAGCGGTCCGCTCGCAGGTCGCCGAGGCGATTGATCTGGTCGTGCTTCAGGTCAGAGATGCGAGTGGACATCGCTACGTCGCCAGCGTTCACGAAGTCGATAAGGCCGCGGCAATCGGCCAGAGCATCTGTGCGCAGCAGCTCTATCGCAGCGAGGGCGCCGTTGATTAGCGTCGCAAGCCTGCTGGCAGCGACTGCGGGCGCTCTGGCGACGGTCGTCGCCTGGGAGCTGATCGGCGCGATCGAACGACCGTTGTTGCTTGGCGGCATGGCGCGGTTGATCGCACCGGCCCGCGCCGCCGGACTCGACGGCCGTGCGCCAGCGACGATCGAGCGTCGGCGGTTGGCCGTGCTCGCCGGGCTTGGCGTTGCGCTTGCCGGCTGGTCGCTGCTGGGGCCGCTTGCGGCGTTGCTGCTGGCAGCCTGCGGGCCGATCTTGGCGACCGCGCTGATCCGGCTGCGGCAGCGACGCTGGCGGGCGAGCTTGGCGCGCGACGCGGCGCCTGCGGCGCGAGCGATCGGCGACGCGCTAAGCGCCGGCCAGCCGGTCGTTGTTGCGATCGCGAGGGCCGGCCAAGATGGCGCGGTTGGATCGCAGACACGATCTGCGCTGGCCGAGCTTGCGGCGGCGACCGAGCTTGGCCTGCCGGCCGATCAGGCACTTGAGACGCTGCGCCGCCGCGCCGGACCGGGCCCGTGGGAGGCGATCGTCTCGGCGATCCAGCTGCAGCGCCGCGCCGGCGGCGACCTGGCATTGCTGCTGCGCGAATTAGCCGGCGATCTGGAGCTAACGCGACGGGCACGCAGTGAGGCCCGTGCAGCGAGCGCCCAGGCTCGCTTGACGGCGCGAATCGTCATGATGATGCCGCTCGCCAGCGCAGCATTGGCGGTGCTCGTCGCGCCGGGTGCAATCGGCAAGATGCTGAGCATGACGATGCCGCGGGCGTTGCTGCTGGCGGCGGCGGCGATGCAGCTCGTCGCGCTGCTGGCGGTACGCCGCGTGGCGAAGGTGCGCCAGTGATCAGTGGCGTAGCGCTGACCGCAGCCGTGGCAGGAGGCTGCGGCGCGGTGGCGATCGGCGAGCTGGTGTCGCTGGCGAGGGTGCGGCGGGCCCGGCGCACTAAGCAGCGCTCGCAGCGCGTCGGCGTCGGCCGCTTCAGGGCGCGCCTAGCCAACATCTCGGCCGCGGCTCCGGGCGATCTTAGTGCGTTGGTTGAAGCGGCCGGAACGCCGGGTGGTTACAGCGCGCGCGAGCTGATGGCGGTGAAGCTGCTGTTGGCGGGCGTGATGGCAATCGCCGCGCTGGGCTGCAGCGCGGCGCTGCCCAGCCGGCTGTCGCTGCTGCTGCTGGGGGTCGCGCCGGCGGCAGGCTTCCTCTTGCCGGACCTGCTGCTGGCGCGCCGGGCGCGGCGTCGTCGCCAGCAGCTGCGCGGCGAATTGCCGGCGGTTGTCGACCGGATCCTGCTGGCCTTGCGGGCCGGTCTGCCGGTCGGCCGCGCGCTGGCTGAGGCCGGTGCGCACGGAGGCGGGATTCTCGCGGCCGAGCTGTGTAGCAGCGATGCCGCCAGCAAGCTCGGCGTCGCCCGCGCCACGGCGCTTGAGCAGATGGCGCGCCGTTGCCAGCTGGCCGAGGTTGACGCGCTGGTCGCAGCGATTGGCCGTGCCGACCGGCAAGGCTCGCCGCTTGCCGCGGCGCTGGGCTCGTTGGCGGCCGGTGCGCGCGCCGACAACCATCGTCGAATCACCGAGCAGGCGCAGGGTGCAGCGCCGAAAATCCAGCTGATTGTTGCCCTGCTGCTCGTTCCGGCGGCGATTTGCTGCGTCGCGGCAGGGATGATTGCAGGGCTCGCAGCGGGATGAGGAGGGCCGCTTAAACCTAGTAGTTATCGAGGTTTATGTCGAATTCTCGTGGCGCAAGACGGAAATGGCGAACGGCTTTGTGGGAAAAAATGTTGCAAAGGAGTTGCAATGTGGGGCAATGTGGGTATTATCGGCGTCGCAGGCCGGGGTGGAGGGGTTCCTCCCACTCCTCCACCTCGGCCCGCAACTACTTCTCTCGCCGGCGACAGGCGAGGCTCCAAATGGCATTCAGAGGAACTTTCGACCACACATTCGACGCGAAGAACCGGCTAACCGTTCCGGTTAAGTTTCGCGCATCGCTTAGTGATGGTGTGGTCGTCGCGAAGGGCGTCGAGCGCTGCGTCTCGGTCTGGACGCCGGGCGAGTACGACGCCTTCGTCGAATCCGCGCTAGGCCAGCTGAACCCGCTCTCGCCAGAGGCTCGCGACCTGCAGCGCTACTTCTCAGCCAATGCGGTTGAGACCGAGCTCGACTCGGCCGGCCGGATTATGGTGCCGGCCTTCCTGTTGGATCATGGCTCGCTCGGCAAAGAGGTCGTTGTAACTGGCGCCGGCCCGTGCATCGAAGTCTGGGACCGCGCCGCCTGGGCGACAGAGAACGCCAAGCTTGCCGCCGACGTGCTTGAGATCACGGCAACCCTTGGCCAGGCCGGCTGAGATGCTGCTGATGCGCACCGACCACGTCCCCGTACTGGCGAACGAGTTGGTCGCAGTGCTCGACCCGCGACCAGGCGAAGTCGCGGTTGACGCAACCTTCGGCGCCGGTGGGCACAGCCGGATGATCGCCGACAAACTTGGCCCCGAAGGGATGCTCGTGGCGATCGACCGCGACCCCGAGGCACGGCGACGCTATGACGAGATAGAGGGTGAGCTGCCCTGCCGTTCGCGCTTTATCGAGGCACCGTTTGCGGATGCGTTGGCCGAGCTGCGTGACCAGCAACTTCCGGTTGACTTGATCTGGTTCGACCTCGGCGTCTCGTCGATGCAGATCGATACGCCCGAGCGCGGCTTCTCCTATTCGGCCGACGCACCGCTCGATATGCGGATGGACCCGACTGTCGGCGTTACTGCCGCCGAGATCATCGCTGAATGGGATGAGCGCCGCCTGGCGCGGACCTTCCGCGAGTACGGCGAGGAGCGCTACAGCGGCAAGATCGCCCATCGAATCGTGCGCGAGCGCGAGCGCCGACCGATCGAGACAACAACCGAGCTGGTCGAGATTGTCACCAACGCAATCCCAACCCCGGCCCGCTTTGGTGGCGGGCACCCCGCTAAGCGCGTTTTTCAGGCGCTGCGGATCGCCGTCAACGAGGAGCTCGAACAGATCGATCAGGCGCTGCCACTGGCCTGGGAGCTACTCCGGGGAAATGGTCGATTTGCAGGGATTTCGTTCCAGTCACTGGAAGACCGTCGGGTGAAGCAGTTTCTCGCCGGTTTGGTGCGCGAATGTGTCTGCCCGCCAGGGCTGCCGATTTGCCGCTGCGGTCACGTTGCGCAGGCGACGCTGCTAACGCGCGGCGGCATCACGCCGACCGAAGCTGAGACAGACGACAATCCACGCGCCCGCTCGGCCAGGCTGCGGGCGGCGACAAAGATTGTTGGAGCTGCGCGGTGACACCTCCGCCGCCAGCCGCGTCGGCAACCGCTGGCCGCGTCGCGGGGCCGCTGCCCCAGCGCCGTCGCTCACCGGGTGGGCTGGTTGCGCGCCCTTCGCGCGATCTTGTTGGCCGCGTCGGCGCCGCATCGGGCGGGCTGCTGGTTCGCGCCTTTGCCGGTCGTCGGGTAATCGGTCTACTGGCCTTCGCGCTGATCGGTCTTGTCTTCCTCCAAGTTTCGCTGCTGAAGCTGAATACGCAGATCAGCGGCGACGCTGAGAAGACGCAGCTGCTGGTCCGCCAGACGGCCGAGCAGCGTTCATTGCTGGCGAAACTCGACGCTTCGCAGCGTGTGACCGGCGCCGCCGGTGGTCTTGGCCTAGTGATGCCGGCCCCCGATCAGGTCTGCTACCTGAAGGCCTCAGACAGCCAGGCCTGCTCAGTCAGCGACAGCGCGATCGGCCAGGGCAGCGATCCGTTGCTTGACCCGAACGGACTGGCCGGTGACCCGTCGCTCGTTCAGGCGCAGCACACCGGCGCGGCGCAGAGCGGACCAACTGCCATCGACACGACCGGTACGACCGGCGTCACCGATCAAACGGCGCCGAGCGATCAAACGCATAGCCAGTCGCCGGTCGCGGACGCTGACCCAGGCGGATTATCGGCCGGTGGCCAGTAGTGACGCTGATTGAGCGCCGCCTCGGACTTCTCTTTGCGACGTTCCTCGTGCTCCTGACAATCGCTGGGCTGCGCGTCGCTTACCTCGGACTGGTCAAGGGCTCCGGCCTAGCCAGCGCTGCAGCCGCTCAGCAGGTTGCCGTCACCAAGCTGCCGGCCCAGCGCGGCACGATCACCGATCGGCGCGGTGTGCCGCTTGCCAGCTCCGAACCGGCCGACGACATCTCGGCGACGCCGTACCTGATCAAGGACCCCGTCGCTACCGCGGGCAAGCTGGCGCCGCTGCTGAATCTGCCGGCCGACAAACTGGTCGCCGATCTGGCACGGCGTGACACAGGCTTTGTCTACCTTGGTCGGCGCATACCGGCTGAGGTCGCCGACCGCGTGCGGGCATTGAAGATCAACGGCATTGATTTTGCGCCAGGCGCGCTACGTACCTACCCGCGCGGCGCGCTGGCCGCGCAGGTGCTTGGCGTTGTCGGCATCGACGGCAACGGCCTGTTCGGCTTGGAGTACGCGCATGACAAGGTTCTGCGTGGCAGCGATGGCGAGCAGCGTCGCGTCCTTGACGGTGGCCGTCAGGCGATCGAGACGCGCGACACGAAGAAGGCCGTCGCCGGCGGCGCGATCGCTCTGACAATCGACGCCGAGATTCAGCAGCGGACGGAGGAGGTCCTGCAGGAAATCGGAACCGACTTCCAGCCCAAAGGCGCGACAGCCATCGTCACAAACCCGAAGACCGGCGAGATCCTGGCGATGGCCAACTGGCCGAAGGTTGACGCCAACGACCCCGGCAAGGCACCGCCCGCTGCAATTCAGAACCGCGCGCTTGGGATGACCTACGAGCCGGGCTCGACCTTCAAAGCTTTTACGGTTGCGGCGGCGCTCGAGGACAAGAAGGTGACGCCGACCACGTCGTTCAACCTTGCACCCTCGATTCAGGTAGCCGATCGTGTGATTAACGAATCAAGCGAGCGCGGCTGGGAGACGCTTGATACTGCGGCAATCCTCGCCCAGTCGAGCAACGTTGGTGCGATCACGATTGGGCAGCGGCTCGGCGCAAAGCGCTTTAGCCAGTGGGTCGATCGTTTCGGCTTTGGTCACCAAACCGGCGTCGATCTGCCAGGCGAGGAGCGTGGCCTGATTACGCCGCTCGCCAAATACTCCGGCTCATCGATGGGCAACATGCCGATCGGTCAGGGCCAGCTGGTCACTCCGATGCAGATGATGAGCGCCTACGGCGCGATCGCCAACGGCGGCACTCTCGTCAAGCCGCACGTCGTCAATACCGTCAACGGCCGCGCTGGCGAAGCTGCGCAGGCACCGCAGCGCGTGATTAGCGCGGCGACAGCAGCTTCGGTAAGGAAGATGCTGACCGGGGTCTTTGCGCCGGGTGGTACGGCGAGCGAGGTGTCGATTCCCGGCTACCAGCTGGCCGGTAAGACAAGCACGTCGAACAAGATCGACCCGACCACCGGCAAGTACTCCAAATCGCAGTACGTCGCCTCGTTCATTGGCATGGCGCCGGCGAAGAATCCGCAGCTACTGATCAGCGTGATTGTGGACGAGCCGCAGGGCGACATCTACGGAGGCTCGGTCGCGGCGCCGGCCTTCGGCAAGATCGCCGCCTTTGCGCTGCCTTACCTGCGGATCGCGCCTAAATAAAGGCCGGATGGGGCCGGATGGCTCGCTAGGCTGCGCAGATGCGGCTGGGTGAGCTATTTGACGGTCTGGTTGGCGATCAGGCCGACGTTGAGATCGCTTCGATCGCGCTCGATGATCGCCTTGTCGAACCGGGAACGCTGTTCTGCTGCATCCCTGGCTTGCGCCGCGATGGCCACGATTTTGCGCCCGCGGCGCTGGAGCGTGGTGCGGTCGCGCTGCTGGTTGAGCGGCCGCTCGGTTTGGGAGTCCCAGAGGTCGTCGTTGACGATGTCCGGGCCGCACTGGCGCCGGCCGCCGCGCTGCTCAATGGCCAGCCGACGAGGCAGCTGAAGATGGTCGGTATCACCGGCACCAACGGCAAGACGACAACCGCCTACCTGACGCGAGCGCTGCTTGAAGCCGGCGCGATCAGCAGTGGCATGGTCGGGACGGTCGAGCAGATCATCGGCGGACGGCGCGCTGCGACCGTGCGAACAACGCCGGAGGCAATCGAGCTGCAGGCCTGTTTCGCGGCGATGCTTGCCGCCGGCGACCGTGCCTGCGTGATCGAGGTGTCGTCGCACGCCCTGACACTGCACCGGGCCGACGCGATTGACTGGGATGTAACGGTCTTTCTCAACCTCAGCCGCGAGCACCTCGACTTCCACGCTGACATGGACGAGTACTTCGAGGCTAAGGCCTCCCTACTGCGGTGCAGCGACGCGCTGGCAGTGGTCAACATTGATGATCAATATGGACGGCGGCTAGCGGCTGAACTGGGCAACGTCGTCACAGTCGGAATCGACAGCGATGACGCTGAGCTCGTCGCAAGCGAAATCGAAGGCGATGCCCGCGGCAGCCGCTTTCGGCTTGGCGATCTTCAGCTGAGCCTGCCGCTGCCGGGCCGCTTCAATCTGCTGAACGCGCTCTGCGCGGTTGCCGCGGCGCGGCAGCTGGGCGTCGGTGACGGTGTGATCGCTGAGTCGCTGGCGACGGCTGAGCTTGCACCGGGGCGCTTCCAGCCGGTCAGCGCAGGGCAGGATTTTGCCGCGATCATCGACTACGCGCATACACCCGATTCACTCGAAAACGTGCTTGGCGCCGCCCGCGCGCTTAGCGACCGGCGGCTGATCGTCGTCTTCGGCGCCGGCGGCGATCGCGATAAAGGCAAACGTCCGTTGATGGGGCAGGTTGCAGCGGCAAAGGCCGACGTTGTGATCGTGACCTCTGATAATCCGCGCTCCGAAGCGCCGGAGGCAATCATTGCGGCGATCATCGCTGGCGTCGAGCCAGGTTCTGCTGCCGAAGTGGAGTCGATCGTTGATCGTCAGGAAGCGATCGAAACGGCAGTTGGCATGGCCGGACCCGGCGATCTTGTGCTGGTGGCAGGCAAGGGGCATGAGTGCGGGCAGGAGCTGGCCGACGGCGTCGTCACGCCGTTCGAGGACCTCGCCGTCCTGCGCGGCGCGATTGAGGCGGCAGCGCAGTGAACAGCCGCTGGAACGCCGCGCAGCTTGCCGACGCTGCGCAGGGCAGACTGCTGGCGGGAGAGCCGGGGCTGGCGGCGCCAGCAGCATTCACCGTTGACTCGCGCCAGGTCGCAGCGGGCGCGTTGTTCATCGGTCTTGAAGGCAGTTCGCAGGACGGCGGCTCATTCGCGCCGGCGGCGCTGGCCGCCGGCGCCTGGGGGGTTATTGTCGCCGAGCGCCACGCAGAGGCGCTGGTGGCGCCAGCAGGCAGTGTTGTAATCGCAGTCGTTGATCCGCTGGCGGCACTGGCGGAGCTGGCAGCAGCGTGGCGCGAAGAGCTGGGCTGCGCCGTGATCGCAATCACTGGCTCGACCGGCAAGACGTCAACGAAGGACATTGTTGCCGGGATGCTTGCCGGATCACGGCGGACGATCGCAACGCACGAGAACCTCAACACGGAGATCGGGCTGCCGCTGACGATCCTCGGCGCGCCGACCGGGACTGAGGTGCTGGTCTTGGAGATGGCGATGCGGGGCGAAGGTCAGATCGCCGAGCTGACGAGGATCGCCCAGCCTGACGTCGGCGTGATCGTCAACGTCGGGCCGGTCCACCTTGAGCTGCTGGGGAGCGTCGAGGCAGTCGCAGCCGCCAAGGCCGAGTTGATCGCCGGTCTTGGGCCAGATGCCGTCGCTGTACTGCCGTCCGACGAGCCGCTACTCGATCCCCACGAGCGCAGCGACATCCGGACCGTCCACTTTGGTCCAGGCGGCGAGGTTGACCGGCTGCCGGAGGGGCTCGAGCTGCCCTTCGCGTCGGCCCACATGCGCAGTAACGCGCTGGCGGCGCTGGCCGCTGTGCGCGCGTTGGGGGTCGAGCCGAGCGGCCTGATCGAGGTCGAATTGTCACAGCTGCGCGGCCAGCGGCTGCTGCTGGAATCGAACGTCGTCGTCATCAACGACTGCTACAACGCGAACCCCATGTCGATGCGAGCGGCCCTCGATGATCTTGCCGAGTCGGCCTCCGGTCGCAGCGTTGCCGTGCTCGGTGACATGCACGAACTTGGCGCTGACGAGCGGCGCTTCCACGCCGAGCTTGGCGCTCACATCCGTTCAGTCGGCGTCGACCAGCTGGTGACGGTCGGCGAGCTCGCACGGCTCGCCGGCCCGGCCTTTGGAAGTGAGCGACTTTACTGCGTTGCGTCGGCCGCCGACTGCTCGGCGATGATTGCGTCGGTGATTAAACCAGGCGACACAGTGTTGATCAAAGGCTCCCGCGGCGTCGGCCTCGAAGTCGTTGCGCAGGCACTCTGCGAAGTGCTACCACCGGCCGCCGGGAGCGCCGACTGATGGGCGAGGTACTGATCGGCGGAACCTCTGCTCTACTGATCTGCGTTTTCGCCGCGCCGCGAATGATCAGTTTACTACGCGGCCGCGAGTTCGGCCAGCAGATCCGCGAGGAAGGTCCGGCCGGTCACCACAGCAAAGCCGGCACGCCAACGATGGGCGGAGTGCTGATCTTTATCTCGATTGCCGTTCCGTTCCTCGTTCTGACCGACTTTGACTGGCGCGCTGTTGCCGTCTTTGGCACGGCGGTTGCCTGTGCGCTGCTCGGCTTTGTTGATGACTTCGCGAAGATCGTTCAGCGGCGTTCGCTCGGGCTGCGCGGCCGGACGAAGATGTTCGTGCTGCTGCTGATCTCGCTCGCGCTGTGGTGGGTCGCAACGCAGAAGGCCGGCATCTCAACCACCGTTCAGCTGCGCTTTATCGATGCCAGTGTTGACTTTGGATTCTTCTTTCCAGTCGTCGTCTTTCTCGTGATCGCCGGCTCGACCAACGCCGTCAACTTGACCGACGGTCTCGATGGTCTGGCCGCTGGCTGCGTCGCAATCGTGATGCTGGCCTACGTTGCGATCACCTTCATCACGACCGGTGACCGTGACCTCGCGCTGCTTAGCGCCTGCATCGTTGGCGCCTGTATCGGCTTTCTCTGGTTCAACGCATTTCCGGCGACGATCTTTATGGGGGACACCGGATCGTTCGGGCTTGGCGGCGCGATCGGCGCGATCGCCGTGATGACCAATACGACGATCCTGCTGGTGCTAATCGGCGGGATCTTCGTGATCGAGGCTCTGAGCGTGATCATTCAGGTCTTTGCCTTCCAGAACTTCCGCCGCCGGATCTTCCTGATGGCGCCGATTCATCATCACTTCGAGATGCGCGGCTGGTCGGAGACAAAGATCATCTTGCGCTTCTGGATCATCGCCGCTGTCTGCTCGGCGATTGGCTTCACGCTCTATCAGGCCAACATCACGTAAGGCTGGCGCCGTATCGTGGTCGCCATCACTGCCGATCGTCGACCCCCAATACCGCCCGGCCCGTGGCTTGTCGTTGGGCTTGAGCGCTCCGGCGCAGCCTGCGCGCGGGCATTGTGGGCGCGCGGCGAGCCGGTGATCGGTGTTGACCTTGACGAGCCGGCCGAGGCCGACGCGCTGCGCAGCGAAGGGATTGAGGTCGTTACAAACAGCGACGGCGTCGCTGAACTGGAGCGGGCCCGTGCAGTTGTGCGCAGTCCGGGGGTACCAAATGAGGCAGCGGTGGTGACTGCGGCGCGGGCGCGGGGGATACCAATCTACTCCGAGCTGGAGCTTGGCTGGCGAATGTTGGAGTCGAAGTTCGTCGCCGTCACCGGGACTAACGGCAAGACGACGGTAGTCGAGCTGCTTGGCGAGATTTGGCGCGCGGCGGCACTGCCGGTCGCCGTTGCCGGCAACGTCGGGACGGCGGTCAGCTCGCTGGTTGGCGAGATCGACGCTGCGACGACGGTGATCTGCGAAGCCAGCTCGTTCCAACTTGAGGACTCGATCGCATTCGATCCGGAGGTCGCCATCCTGCTCAACATCTCGGCAGATCATCTCGATAGATACGACAGTTTTGAAGCCTATAAGGAGGCCAAGCTGGCGCTCTTCGCGCATCAGGATCGGACCGACTTCGCGGTTGGGACGGCGGCGATGATCGAGTTAGTCGGCGGCTCAGCGCAACGGATCACGGTTGCTGGCGACGCTGATACGAAGGCCGATCTGGCGGTCCGCGACGGGATTATCTGCTGGCGTGACCAGCCGCTGATGGCTGCATCCGAGCTGCGCCTGCGCGGCGCTCACAACCTTGAGAATGCGCTCTGCGCCGCCGCCGCGGCGCTCTGCTGCGGTCTTCCGGCCGAAGCCGTCGTCACCGCGCTACGCGGCTTCGTTGGCGTCGAACATCGGCTCGAGCAGATCGGCAGTGCAGCTGGGGCGCTCTGGGTCAACGATTCGAAGGCAACCAACGTCGCCGCGGCTGTCGCGGCGCTGGCGAGCTTCGACCAGCCGGTTCGTTTGATCGCCGGCGGCCAGGCCAAGGGGCAGCAGTTCGATCAGCTCAGTCAGGCCGCCGCGGCGAGCGTTCGCGCCGCCTACCTGATCGGCGAGGACGCGCAGCTACTTGCCGGCGCCTTCGACGGCGTCGTTGACTATCAGATCTGCACGGGGCTCGAACAGGCCGTCGCTGCTGCCGCTGGCGACGCCGAATTTGGCGAGGTCATTCTGTTGGCGCCAGCCTGCGCGAGCTTCGATCAGTACACCGAAGGATTCGAGCAGCGCGGCCGTCATTTTCGCCAGCTTGTCTCGTCGCTAACGGGGTTTTCAGCGGTCTGAAAAGGTCGGGAAGGAGTCTCGCGGCGGGCCGCGAAGAGTTGTTTCCAATGGCCCGTGCGAGCGCAGCAGCACAGGACCCGCCAGCCGCTCGCGAATCGGCCACTGTGCGGTCCCGGCCAATCGCAGAGGACGTGCTACTGACCGCCGTCTTCTGCCTCGTCGCGTTCGGCGCCGTGATGGTCTACAGCGCATCGTCGGCCCCGTCGGTGGTCAAGGGCGGCGGCGACGGCACCGACCTGCTGGTTCGCTACCTAACCTTCGCGGCGCTCGGCTTTGGCGGGCTCTTTTTAGCGAGCCGCTTTCCGCTGTCGAAGCTGCTGAAGCTGACCGGGCCGCTACTGGCGGTCGCCTTTGCGCTGTTGCTCGCTGTCAAGTTGCCGGGGATTGGAGTTTCGGTCAATGGGGCGCAGCGCTGGATCGGTGTCGGCGCGATTCAGTTCCAACCAAGCGAGCTCGCAAAGCTTGCGCTGGTGCTTTACACGGCGCGCTTCCTAGCTGAGCGACCGGCTGGCTTTCGCCGCTCAGCTGAGCTGATGCCGGTCCTACTGGTCGTTGGCGGGGCGATGCTGCTGGTTGTCACCCAGCCGGACCTTGGCACCGCACTGATTGTCGCCTTCAGCTGCGGCGCGATGCTCTTTGCTGGCGGCGTGCGGTTTCGCTGGCTTGCCGGCTACGCCGGTATCGGCGTTTTGTTCGTTCTCCTCTATTCGATGGCCGCTCCCTACCGGCGAGCGCGCCTGACCTCGTTCTTCAACCCGTGGGATCACGCCAACGACATTGGCTTCCAGGCCGTTCAGGGGCAGATCGCGATCGGATCCGGCGGCCTTTTCGGCCGCGGCCTCGGCCAGTCGGTTCAGAAGATCTTCTACCTGCCGGAGGCCCAC
Organism: Solirubrobacteraceae bacterium; assembly: GCA_039745115.1. Classification (GTDB taxonomy): domain Bacteria; phylum Actinomycetota; class Thermoleophilia; order Solirubrobacterales; family Solirubrobacteraceae; genus F1-60-MAGs163. The sequence goes on along the minus strand of JBCJRT010000001.1, from coordinate 176,971 downwards.
ACCGACTTCATCCTCTCGATCATCGGTGAGGAGCTCGGCGTGATCGGCTTGTTCGCTCTGCTGGTGCTTTACGCACTGGTTGCCTGGGCGGGGCTACAGATCGCCAGAACCGCCCGCGGCCGCTACGCGATGCTGCTTGCTGGCGGCATCACTTCGCTGATCCTTTGTCAGGCGCTGCTGAACCTTTTTGCCGTACTCGGCATCGCGCCGCTGACCGGCGTGCCACTGCCGTTCCTCTCCTACGGCTCGACCAGTCTTGTGACACTGCTGATCGCGGTTGGTCTGCTACTTAACATCGCTCGCGGCGGCTCGGCCGAGCTGCGTGCGGTCACGGCCCGGCCCGATGCGCAACGATCCGAGGACGAGCATGACGACGACCTACCTGATCGCAGCCGGCGGGACCGCCGGCCACGTAGTGCCAGCACTCGCGGTCGCCGACGCGCTGCGCACTGACGGCGCGCGGGTTGAGTTCGCCGGTGGCAGCCGCGCGGAGGCCGAGTTGGTCCCGCGCGCTGGCTATCAGTTTCATCAGCTGGCGGTCGAGGGTCTGGACCGAACTAACCCGCTGCGCGCGCTCCGCGCAGCCCTGAAGGCGATCGGCGCAACCTTTGCAGCGTGGAAGCTAATCGGACGGCTGCGCCCGGCTGCGGTTCTCGGCGCTGGCGGTTACGTTGCCGGTCCGGTCGGCGCCGCTGCGGTGCTGCGCCGCGTACCGCTGGTACTGACCGAGGCCGATTCCCACTTCGGCCTAACAAACCGGTTGCTTGCGCCGTGGGCGCGGAGCGTCTGCCTCGCATTTCCGCTCGAAGGTCGCGTCGGCGGCCGTTACCTAGTGACAGGTAGGCCGATCCCACCGCCGGCACGTGACCGTACGGCGGCCCGCCAGCGCTTCGGGCTGACCGACGAAGATCAAGTGCTGGTTGTCGTCGGCGGCTCGCTTGGCGCCCGCTCGATCAACGACGCGGCGCTTGACGCCTTCGCAACCGACGAGCGGCTGGCCGTAATCCACGCAGCAGGAGAGCGCGACGTGGCAGCGCTGCGCTCACGTGTGCAAAGCGACCGCTATCAGCTGTTTGGCTACATCGACCATTTTGCCGAGGCGTTGCTGGCGGCTGATCTCGTGCTATCTCGTTCGGGAGGGTCGGTCTTTGAGATCGCCGCCGCCGGCCGGCCGGCGATTCTGGTTCCATACCCGCACGCCGCGGCAGACCATCAGGCCGGTAACGCTCGCTGGATGGAGCAGGCCGGGGCAGCGGTCGTGATTGCCGATGATCAGATCGGCGGCGAACGGCTGGCAGACGAGGTGATGCGGCTGCTCGGCGATCCGGGGCGGCTTGAGCAGATGTCGGCTGCTTCGGCGGCGATCGCCCGTCCCGACGCAACGCTGGCCGTTACGGCGCAGCTACGGGCAGCGGCGGAGCCGAAGTGAGCGGCGCCGACTGGTCTGCGCGTAGGCTGCACTTCGTCGGCATCGGCGGCGCCGGAATGAGCGGCTGGGCGACCGTCGCGGCCGAGCTTGGCGCGCAGGTCAGCGGCAGCGATCAGGCCGATTCGCCGCAGCTCGCCGTTCTGCGCGAGCGCGGGATCGACGCCCGCGCCGGTCACGAGGCAGCCAACCTGCCGGACAGCGACCAGCTTGAAGTTGTTCGCTCAACGGCCGTTCCCGACGACAATCCTGAACTGATCGCTGCCCAGTCCCGTGGCCTGCGCGTGATAGAGCGGGCCGAGCTACTGGCCGAGCTGACGGCGCTGCGCCGCACAATCGCCGTTGCCGGTGCGCACGGGAAGACGACAACCGCAAGCATGATTGCCGACATCCTGATCGGCTGCGGTCTGGATCCGGGGTACCTGATCGGCGGCGAGCTGCGCAGTAGCGGCCGCAATGCGGCCTGGGGCAGCAGCGAGTGGTTGGTTGTCGAGGCCGACGAATCAGACCGGTCGATGCTGTTGCTGAACGTCGAAATAGCTGTCGTGACGAACGTTGAACTCGATCACCACACGACCTACGGCTCGCTGGCCGAACTGCGCACGGCGTTCGCCGAATTCCTCGAGCAGCCGGCGCAGGCCGTGATCGCTGATCAGCCCGAACTGCTGGAGCTACGCGGCGCGCGCCCGGTCGTTCCCTTCAGCCTTGAGGGCTTGGAGCTGTCGGCCGGTGGCTCAAGCTTTAACTGGCGCGGCCAGCAGGTTCAGCTTCCGGCGGCGGGTGAGCACAACGCAAAGAACGCACTGGCTGCCTTGGAGGCGGTTGCGCTGGCCGGAGTCGAACCGACCGCCGCGGTTGCCGCAGTTGCCTCCTTCGGCGGCGTTGGGCGCCGTTTCGAGACGCTCGGGCGTTCGCAGGCCGGCGCGTTGCTGATCGACGACTACGCCCATCACCCAACCGAGATCGCGGCAACGATCGCCGCGGCGCGGACGCTTGCGCCGGAACGACTTGTCGCCGTCTTCCAGCCTCACCTTTTTTCAAGAACAGAGCGCCTCGCGGCGGATTTCGGCCGGGCGCTGGCGCAGGCCGACCTGATTGTCGTGCTCGATATCTATCGCTCGCGCGAGCGCCCTGAGGACTTTCCAGGCGTTGACGGCCGCTTGATCGCCGCGGCGACGGCCGACGCAGCGTCCGGCCGCGAGGTCTGCTGGGCGCCGACCTTTGAGGATGCGCGGCGGCTGCTCGAGCAACGGCTGCGCGCTGGCGACTGCTGCCTGATCCTCGGCGCTGGTGACATCCGTGCTCTGGGCGAAGATCTCGCCGTTGCGTCGATCAGCTGAAATCGAAGGAGAGCGCAGCCGCAGGGCGAAGAACGGACTAATGCCCGTTTGGCCGACAACGATCGTCACGCGTCCGCGGATCGCGCGGCTGCCACGGCTGCGACGGCCGTCACTGGCGGTCGTTGTCTGGCTGCTCGTCGTTGCCGCGCTCGGCTGCGTCGGCTGGGTCTGGCTGCGCGACTCTTCGCTGGTCGCCGTTGAACGGGTCACGATCAGCGGCGCAACCGGCCTTGGCGCGCCGGCAGCGCGCTCCGCGCTGACCAGCGAAGCGCAGCAGATGACGACACTCAACGTCGATCCCGCCGCGCTCAGCGACGCCGTGGCGCGCTTCCCGCTGATCCGTAGCCTTAGCATCACAACCGATTTTCCCCACGCCATGAAGATCGTCGTTCACGAACGGACGCCGGTCGGCGCGCTGGTTGCGCCGGGGGGCACCGTCGCCGTCGCCGACGACGGCGTGCTCTTGACCGGTATCCCAACCTCGGGCCTACCGGTGGTTGAGCTTTCGCGCCTGATCTCGGGTCGCCGCGTGACAGGCGGCGTGGCGGCGGAGCAGGTCGCACTGCTGGCCAGCGCCCCGCCGGCGCTTCGCCGCGACATCACTCGGGTCACGGCCGGCCCTGGCGGCCTGACTGCGTTCCTGCAAGTAGGGCCACAGCTGCGCTTTGGCGGCGCCGGTCGCCTAGCGGCGAAGTGGGTTGCCGCCGAGCGTGTATTGCGCGACCCCGAGGCTGCGGGAGCGGCCTACATCGACGTTTCGATTCCGGAAAGGCCTGCTTCGGGCAAGGCGACGGCCGCAGCGGTCGCCCCAACGCAATAGCCGACTCTAAAGTCGAAGGTAAGGGTTGTTTAGGCCAAAACCCTCGACTTCGGGTCGAGGCTTTTTTGTTGCAAGAGCGCTTGCGCCTCTAGACTTGCGTTGACAAGCGGCATTATCGCTGCCACCGTGGTGGCGTTGTCGGCAGCATCAGACGCCGTGACATCCCCATACTAAATCGAGGGTCGGACACGATCTCATGGTTGATTATCAAAGCGGAAGCTATCTCGCAGTCATCAAAGTCGTCGGAATTGGTGGCGGTGGAACCAACGCCGTAAACCGGATGGTCGATGCTGGGCTGCGGGGCGTTGAGTTCATCGCCACCAACACCGATGCTCAGGCGCTCGACGGCTGCGACGCTGACATCAAGCTGAACATTGGTCACGAGCTGACGCGCGGTCTAGGCGCCGGCGGCGACCCACAGATTGGTTTTGGCGCGGCAGCTGAATCGCGCGATGACATCAAGGAGGCGCTGAAGGGCGCCGACATGGTCTTCGTTACGGCGGGCGAGGGTGGCGGCACCGGCACCGGCGCCGCTCCTGTGATCGCTGAGATCGCGAAAGCCGAGATCGGCGCTTTGACGGTTGCCGTTGTAACGCGGCCATTCGAGTTTGAGGGGGCGCAGCGGATGCGCGCCGCCGCCGACGGCATCGCCCGTCTGCGTGAGGTTGTTGACACGTTGATCGTGATTCCAAACGAGCGCCTGCTGGCAACGGTCGAGAAGCGCACGACCGTGTTGGAAGCATTCCGCGAGGCCGACAACGTGCTGCGCCAAGGTGTCCAGGGAATTACCGACCTGATCACGATCCCCGGCTTGATCAACCTCGACTTCGCCGACGTACGGACCGTGATGGCCGATGCCGGCTCAGCGATGATGGGGATCGGCGCGTCAACCGGCGAGACGCGCGCCGTCGACGCCGCCAAGGCGGCGATCGAAAGCCCGCTGCTGGAGGATTCGATCGAAGGCGCAACCGGCATCCTGCTGAACATCACCGGCGGCAACGAGCTCGGCCTTTTCGAGGTCAACGACGCTGCCGAGGTCGTTCACTCGGCCGCTGACAAGAACGCCAACATCATCTTTGGCGCCGTACTTGACGAGTCGCTTGGCGATGAGGTGCGCGTCACCGTGATCGCAACCGGCTTCGATCAGTCGGCTGGCCGCGGCCGGGTGCGCAGTGCGCGCGCCGACGCTGGCGCGCGGCCGGCTGGCCGCGACCGCTCGCCGCTGCCGCTGCCCAGCGACCTTAAGATCGGCGATGACGATCTCGATATCCCGGCCTTCCTGAAGTAGCCTCGGCGGCCCGATCGCCGACGCCGACTAGGCGTTGCTGGCCTGAACGAACGGTCGTTCCCGCCCGTCGCGGCGGTAGCCTCGACTCAATGCGCATCTTTTCCGGCATTCAGCCGACCGGCCGCAAGCACCTCGGCAACTACATCGGCGCGATCCGTCAGTACGTCGAAGGCCAGCAGCGCGCCGCCCAGGGGGATGGCCTGGCGATCTTCTGCATCGTTGATCTGCACGCAATCACCGTTGCCTACAACCCGGCCGAGCTGCGCCAGCTGACCTACGACACGGCGGCGCTGCTGCTCGCCGCCGGCCTCGACCCACAGCAGTGCATCCTGTTCCGCCAATCCGACGTGCATGAGCAGACCGAGCTGTGCTGGCTGCTGGCCTCGGTAACGGCGCACGGCGATCTCAACCGGATGCACCAGTTCAAAGAGAAGTCAGAGGCGCAGCGCGAGCTGATCTCGGCCGGGCTGTTCTTCTACCCGGTGTTGCAGGCCGCCGACGTGCTCGCCTACCGCTGCGACGAGGTGCCGGTCGGCGAAGATCAGCGCCAGCACGTTGAGCTGATGCGCGACATCGCCGACCGTTTCAATGCGCGCTTTGCTGATGGCGCTGAGCTGCTGGTGGCACCGGAGCACCGGATCGCCGCGGTCGGGGCGCGAATCATGGACCTGCAAAGCCCCGAGTCGAAGATGTCGACGACCGCCGCCTCACAGGAGGGAACGATCTACGTCCTTGACGAGCCGGAGCTGATCAAACGGAAGTTCAACCGTGCGGTAACCGACTCCGACGATCCGCCGCGGATCATCTGCGACGAGCAGAAGCCCGGCGTCACCAACCTGCTTGAGATCCTCGCCGCCTGCAATCGAACCACTTCGGCCGAGGCCGCCGTCAGCCTTAGCGACGCGCGCGGTTACGGTGACCTGAAGGCAGCCGTCAGCCATGCAGTAACCGAGCTACTGGCACCGGTGCGCGAGCGTTACGAACAGCTGCGCGGCGACGAGGCGGCGCTTGAAGCGGTGCTGCTTGGTGGCGCCGGCGAGGCCCGGCAGATCGCCGCAGCGACGCTCGCTGACGTGCGGCGGGCGATGGGCGTCGGTCCGGTCGGCTGAGCCTTGAACCGCCGTCTGGTCGTTCTCGTCGGCTCGGTCGTACTGCTCGACACGATCTTCTACGCTGCCCTGGCGCCGCTGCTTCCTTCGCTCTCGCAGCAGTTCGGGCTCGGCAAAGGCGGCGCCGGACTGCTGGTTGGGATCTATCCGATCGGCGGCTTCCTCGGTGCGCTGCCTGCCGGCTGGGCGACGGCACGCTTTGGGCCGCGGCCGGCAATCCTTGTCTCGCTTGGTCTGATGGCGGTGGCGGCGCTGGTCTTTGCCTTCGGCCAGACGATTGAGATGCTCTACGCCGGGCGCTTTCTGCAGGGGCTAGCCGCCGCGGTCTCTTGGACCGCGGGGCTGGCTTGGCTGGTGCAGGGCACGAGCCGCGAGCGCCGCGGCGAAGCACTCGGCTTTGGGATCGGCGCCGGCGTCGTCGGCGCCCAGCTTGGCCCGGTATTGGGGACGGTTGCGCACTTTGTCGGTCGCGGTCCGGCGTTCGCCGCGACGGCGCTGGTTTCGGTTCTGATCGCGGCGCTCGTGCTGCGCATGCCGGAACCAGAGGTCGACGAGCAGACAACCAGCGCATCGCCGCTGAGGCTGCTGCGCAACGGTCGCTACCTGATCGCGCTGATGATCCTGATCGTTCCGTCGATGGCATTCGGCGTGATCGAGGTGTTGGCACCGCTGCGGCTGAGCGAGCTTGGCTCAAGCGCCGCACTGATCGGCCTGATCTTCTTCCTCGCAGGAGCGGTCGAAGCGATTGTCAGCCCGGTTGTCGGGAAGCTAACCGACCGGATTGGTGTGCTGCTGATCGTCCGCAGCGGCATGTTTACCGGCGGAATACTGCTGATCTCGCTCTACTTCCCGACCACCGTGTTGGCGCTCGCGTTGGCGCTAGTTCTCTGTTCAGCGGCGATCGGAATGCTCTGGGTGCCTGCCGGCAAGCTGGTCTCGTTGGCGGCCGAGCAGATTGGCGTCGATCAGGGCTGGGCGTTCGCCTTTCAGAACGGCACCTGGTCGCTGGCGCTCGGCGCCGGGGCGACAGTTGGCGGCGCGTTGGCCGCGCTTGGCGGCGATCTGTTGGCCTATGGAGCGGTCGGTGCCGTCTGCATCGTCGTTGGCGTCGTGATGTTCGGCCGCCGACCGGCGGCCGCTGTACGTTTTTAGCCGTGAATGCTGCCGAGCTTGAGCTCGACCTAGAGGTCTTTACAGGGCCGTTTGACCTGCTGCTGACGCTCGTCCTGCGCGAGGAGGTCGACCTGCTCGAAGTTGAGCTGGCCGAGGTTGTCGTCTGCTACCTCGATCTGCTTGAGTCACGCGGCGAGCTGGATCTTGAAGTGGCGACCGAGTTCATCGTTTTGATTGCCGCGCTGTTGGAGCTGAAGTCGCGGCTGATGCTGTCGGCTGGCGACGTAGAGGAGCTGGGCGATCTGGAGCCGGGAGAAGCGGCCGAGGAGCTGCTGGCGCGGATGCTCGACGCTAGGCGCTACCGCCGCGCCGCTGAGTATCTCGACCAGCTGCTCGATCAGCAGCGTGGCCACCATTACCGACTCGCGCCGCTGCCGGCCTTCGTCCGGCGCGTCACACTCGAGCGGGCCCGGAAGGTCTACGCGGCCAGCCAGCTGGGCGAAGCGATCGGTGGCCTGCTGCGCACGCCGCCGCAGATCTCGCTCGCTCACATTCGTATCTCCTCGGTCACTGTGCCGCAGCGCCTCTCGCACCTGCGGGCGTTGCTGCTGCGCGGTTCCTGCTCGTTCGATCAGGCCGTTGCCGGCGCCGACCGGATGACTGTTGCCGTAACGCTGTTCGCGCTGCTCGAGCTCTATAAGCAGGGCGAGGCGACCTGGCAGCAGGATGCGCCGTTTGCCCCAATCACGATCGCTGCGACCGAAGAACGTCAACCTCCGTACCTGATCGAAGGAGCTGCATGAACCAGCCGGCAAAGATGATTGAGGCGCTGCTTTTCCTCAGCCCGGAGCCGGTCGCAGAGGGCGACCTGGCTGATGCTGTCGGCTGCCCGATCGAGCAGATTGAGGCCGGCATCGCAGAGCTTGGACAGGCGTGGGCCGAGGGTGAGCGTGGTCTAGTGCTCAGAGAGGTTGCCGGCGGTTGGACGCTGGCCAGCGCACCTGAGAACGACGATGCTGCACGGCGGCTGCTGTCAAAGCCGCGCACGCCGCCGCTTACGCCCGCCCAGGCCGAGACGCTGGCAATTGTCGCCTACCTACAGCCGGTATCGCGGCCCGAGATAACGCGGATCCGCGGCGTCAGCGCCGACTCGGCCAGCGGAACGCTGCTCGAGCGTGGCTTGGTCGAGGAAGCCGGCCGCTCGCATTACGGCGCTATTTGCTTCCGGACGACCGACCTCTTCCTGCGTCTCTTTGGCCTCAAGTCGATCGCCGACCTGCCACCGATCGCCGAGTGGGACCCAACGCCCGACGAAGAGTCAGATCTGCGCGAGCGGTTGCTGGCTGCCGGAGGCGCCCGTCTGGGCGAAGCTCCGACCGACGACGCCCAGGCGGCCGATCAGCAGCCACTGCCGGACGACAACTCGGATCAGTCGGCCAGCGCCTTCGCTGCCAACTGACCGCAAGCGGCGTCGATGTCGCGGCCGCGCGTCAGGCGGACCGTCGCGCCGAGCCCTTCCTTCTCCAACGTGTCGGCGAAGGCCGCGATGGCGGCCTTCGATGAGCCTTCGTAATCGCTGCCGGTCGGGTTGTAGGGGATCAGGTTGACCTTGTAGCGCTTCGGGTCGAGCAGCGCCGCCAGTTCGACCGCCTGTTCGTAGCGGTCATTTACGCCGGCCAGCATCACGTACTCGACGAATGTCATCCGCCGTCGCGCTTCGTAATGGCGTTCGCAGGCGGCCAGAACTTCGGCGATCGGGTAGCGATCATTGACGGCCATGATCTCGCTGCGCAGCGCGTCGTTGGGCGCGTGCAGCGAAAGCGCTAGGCGGATCGGTCGTGGCTGCTCGGCGAGCGCGTTGATCCCCGGCGCCCAGCCGACGGTTGAGATCGCGGTACGGCGATTGGTGATCCCCAGATCGGGCAGCAGCTCGCAGGCGGCGAGGACGTTGTCGAGGTTCATCATCGGTTCGCCCATCCCCATGAAGACGCAGTGGTTGACCGCGCCGATGCGGCGGAAATGAAGCGCCTGATCGATGATTTCGCCGGTTGTCAAGTTGCGACCAAACTTCATCGCCCCGGTCGCGCAGAAAGTGCAGCTCAGCGGGCAGCCGGACTGCGACGAGAGGCACAGTGAGCGCCGTCCGTCGCGATAACTCATCATCACGGTCTCGACCGGCCGACCGTCTGCTGTGCTGAACAGCAGCTTGATCGTGCCGTCCTTCGAAACCGCCTCGTTCTCGACCTGCAGCGATGAGAACGGCACGGCCTCGCGCAGCGTTTCGCGCAGCGCGGCAGGCAGGTCGGTCATCGCATCCCAGTCGGCGGCGCCGCGCGCCTGCCAGTCCCAAGCCTGGCGAGCGCGGTACTCAGGTTGGCCGGCATCGACAAGCGTTGCCTTTAGTAGTTCAAGATCCACCGTCCCTATCGTGGCAGGAACCGGATGCGACTTGCCAAGTACATCGCCCACGCAGGAATCGCTTCACGCCGAGCGGCTGAGCTGCTGATCGCCGAAGGACGGATAACTGTCGACGGCGAGAAGGCGCTTGACCCGGCGCTCGATGTCGACTCTCGCAACCAGATCCTGTTCGACGGTGAACGCGTTGGCAGTGGTCCTGCGGTCCGCGTTGTCTACGCGCTGAACAAGCCGTCCGGCGTTGTTTCAACCGCCGCCGACACGCATGGTCGACCGACCGTTGTTGATCTTGTGCGCAGCGGCGCCGCCAGCTCGCGGCGGCTCTACCCGGTCGGCCGGCTCGACGTCGATTCGACCGGCCTGATCTTGCTGACCGATGATGGTGACCTGGCGCATCGGCTGACGCACCCCAGCTTTGAAGTGCCTAAGCGTTACCACGCAAAGCTGGCTGGTGGAGCGCTGAGCGAGCGCGCACTGCAGGCACTGCGCGACGGCCTTGTGCTCGAGGATGGCAAGACCGCGCCGGCCAAGGTCCGTCAGCTTGCTCCCGGCCAGATCGAGCTGACAATCCACGAGGGCCGCAAGCGTCAAGTCAGGCGGATGTGCGAAGCGGTCGGTCACCCAGTGCGCGAACTTAAGCGCGTTGCCTTCGGCTCACTTGAGCTCGGTTCGATCGCCGAAGGCAGCGCGCGCAGGCTCAGCCCGGCCGAGATTGAGCTGCTGGGTGCTCCCGTCGATCAGCCCGGAGTGGCATGATCCGCTAGCGATGAATCTTTACGGCCTGCGCGGCGCGATAACGGTTGACAGCAACGAGCGCGAAGCGATTCTCAGTGCCACGCGCGAGCTGCTGAGCGCGCTGATTGAACGGAACGGGCTGGAAGCCGACGATCTAGTCAGCTGCATCCTCTCAATGACCGACGACCTGAACGCTGAGTTCCCGGCCGTTGCGGCGCGCGAGATGGGGCTCGACGCCCTGCCGCTTCTGTGCGTGCGCGAGATTGATGTGCCGGGGTCGATGCAGAGCGTGATCCGCGCGCTGCTGCACTACCGCGCGCCTGACGGCCATCAGGCCCAGCACGTCTATCTGCGCGGTGCACAGGGGCTGCGCAGCGACCTGACGGGGCCGCAGTGAGCGCCGCCGCCGCGGCCGGTGAAGGCTGGGCGGCCAGCTCGCTCGACCTGATCGGAGAAGGTCCCGGCTTCCGCAAGATTCGCAGGGCGATCGGTGTAGCCGAGATGGGCGTCAACGCGATTGTCCTGCCGCCGCGTTACGAGACCGACGTCCACTGGCATGACGAGCAGGAGGAGGTCTACTTCGTCCATCAAGGAAAGGTCAGCTTTGAGTTCGGCGACGGGCAGATCTGCGAGCTTGACGCGGGCGGTGTGGTTCGAGTCGACGCCGCCACGCATCGCCGCGTCCGCAATGAGCAGCATGCGCAGGCCGTGATGATTGTTTTTGGGGCGAAAGGCGGCTACATCGGTCGCGATGGCAGGATGGCCGCGACTGACGACAACGGCGAGGGGGCACCGGGCACCCGCGCCGGTGGTCCGCTTGCCGACTGAGCGTTCGCGGCCGCTAAGGTTTTAGCCATGTTGATCGTCATGAGCCCCAGCGCATCGGAGGAGCAGGTTCAGGCCGTTATCGACCGTATTGAGTCGGTCGGGGGCACGGCGCACCCAAGCCGCGGCGCCGAGCTGACGCTGATCGGTGCGATCGGCGATGCCGACACCGAGCTGCGGGTCAGCGAGTTGGAGCTTGGCGCTCTGGCCGGCGTCAGCAAGATCGTTCCGATCCTCAAGCCGTACAAACTTGCTGCGCTGGAGTCGCGCCACGGCATTCAGTCGATCTTTGATATCGGCGGCGCCAAGATCGGCGGCGAGAACTTTGCCTTGATCGCAGGGCCCTGCACAGTCGAATCGCGCGACCAGCTGCTCGACACCGCTGCGCTGGTCAAGTCGTGCGGCGCGACGATGCTGCGCGGCGGCGCCTACAAGCCGCGTACCTCGCCCTACGTGTTCCAAGGGCTCGGCGTTGAAGGGCTGGAACTACTTGCCCAGGCACGCGAACAGAGCGGCCTGCCGATCGTTACCGAGCTGATGGATGCCCGCGAGCTCGAGCAGGTGCTGGAGGTCGCAGACCTGATTCAGGTCGGTGCGCGCAATATGCAGAACTACGGGCTGCTGACCGAGCTTGGCCGCGCCGGCCGCCCGGTATTGCTGAAGCGCGGCCTGTCGGCAACGCTGGAGGAGCTGGTGATGGCTGCCGAGTACATCCTGAAGGAGGGCAACGAGCAGGTGATCCTCTGCGAGCGCGGCATTCGAACCTTCGAGACCGCCTACCGCTTTACGCTCGACCTGACAGCTGTTCCGGTCCTGAAGGAGATGACGCACCTGCCGGTCGTCGTTGACCCCAGCCATGCGGCGGGGCGGCGCGTGCTCGTCCAGCCGCTGTCGCTGGCGGCCGCTGCAGTCGGCGCAGACGGAATCATCGTCGAGGTTCACCCAGAGCCCGAAGAGGCGATTTGCGACGGCCCTCAGGCGCTGCGCAGCGAAGAGTTTGAGCAGTATGCGCTGGCGGTTGATCAGGCGGCCCAGCTGGCCGGCAAAGCGTCCTTCCTTAACACGCAGGCGCGCTCGGCTTGAAGCTCACGGTCGTCGGTGTAGGCCTGATCGGCGGGTCATTTGCTCTCGCCGCTCGACGTCGCACCGGGGCCCAGGTTCGAGGACTGGGCCCCGAAGCCGGCCAGGCACTCGAGCTGAATATTGTCGATCAAGCCTGCGAAGGGCTGGAAGCGGCGCTGCTCGGCGCCGAGGTCGTCGTGATTGCGGTTCCGGTCGATCGCCTAGTGGCAGTAACGCGTGATGTGCTGGACTCTGCGCCGGCAGATTGCGCCGTGACCGATGTCGGCTCGATTAAGCGGGCAGTCGTTGACGAAGCGGGGGTTGACGAACGCTTCGTCGGTGGCCACCCGCTGGCCGGCAGTGCTGGCTGCGGCGTCGAAAACGCGCGTGAGGAGCTGTTCGATGGCGCCACCTGGTACCTGACGCCGACGGCGCAGACCAGCGGCGTGCTGCTGGAGCGCGTGCACAACCTGATCAAGGCGATCGGGGCGCGACCGACGATCGTTGACGTTGACGACCATGACCGGATGATGGCCGCCGTTTCACATCTGCCGCACATCGTTGCCAACGTGCTGGTTCTGCAGGCCGATACTGCGCTGGAAGAGCGCCGTATCCCGATCGTCGGGCCGAGCTTTCGCGATTCAACACGAGTTGCAGGTTCCAACCCGCAGATGTGGACGGCGATCTACCTAGCCAACCGGCCGGCGCTGCTGACTGAGCTTGACGGGGCGATCGAGCGCTTGACTGCTGCGCGCGCGGCGATCGCGGCCGGCGACGGCGACTGGCTGGCTGAGTGGCAGCAACTTGCTGGCGAGCGGCGTCAGGCGATAACCGAGACCGGTCTGTCAGGCGGCGCCCTGACAGTGCTGCGGGTGACGGTTCCAAACCGGCCCGGCGTGCTGGCAGAGATCGCGTTGGCGCTATGCGAGTCCGACATCAACATCGTTGATATGGCGCTCAGCCCATCGCCCAGCGGCCAGGAAGGGTCGGTTGCGCTGTGGGTCCCCCAGGACGACGCAGCAAAGGCGAGGAGCTGCCTCGACAAGCTTGGGCTGCCGGTTCTGTGAAGATCCGGATTGACCCGGCGCGCCGGCTCAAAGGACGACTGACGGCTCCAGCCGACAAATCGATCTCGCACCGCATCGCGATCCTCGCGGCGATGGCCGACGAGGCCGTAATCGTCAGTAACTTCCTCGAATCGGCCGACACGCTGTCGACGCTCGCAGCGATCGAATCGCTCGGCGCGCTGGTCGAACGCCGGCCCGAAGGACTAAAGATTCGCGGCACCGGCCTGCGCAGCGCCCATGCGCCGTCGCAGCCGATCGACGTTGGCAACGCCGGCACGCTGATCCGTATGCTGCCTGGCTGGTTAGCAGGTCAGGATGGCAAGAGCTTCAGCCTCGACGGTGACGACTCGATTCGGCGCCGGCCGATCGACCGGATCGCCGAACCGCTCGCGTTGATGGGGGCGCAGATCAACGCAACCGATAAGCGCTTCGCACCATTTACGATTATCGGAGCCCGACTGCACGGCATCGAGTACGAGCTTCCTGTTGCCAGTGCGCAGGTCAAGTCGTGCATTGCACTGGCTGCGCTAACGGCCGATGGCGAGACGACGATCATTGAACCGCAGCCGAGCCGCGACCACACCGAACGGCTGCTCGCTGCGTCAGGCGTGCGCATTTCGCGCGATCGCGCGAGGCTGACAATCTGCCCAGTCGACGAACTAAAGCTGCCTGAGCAGCTGCACGTCCCAAGCGACGCTTCGTCGGCTGCCTTCGCAATAACAGCGGCGATCCTGGTTCCTGGCTCACGGCTTCTGATTGAGCAATGCTCGGTCAACTGGACACGCTGCGGCTTCATCCGAATCGCCCAGCGGATGGGGGCGGTGATCGTCACCGACGTTGAAGCTGCCAGCGTTGACGGAACGATTCCAGCCGCCGAGCCGGTGAGCGAGATTGACGTCACATCAGGCCCGCTTGAAGCGACGACGGTCAGCGCCGATGAGGTGCCGCTGGCGGTTGACGAGCTGCCGCTGATTGGCCTGCTTGCCTGCTTCGCTGAGGGTGAAACGCTGATTGAGGGGGCCGAGGAGCTGCGGCTTAAGGAGTCCGACCGAATCGCTGCGGTCGTCGGCGCGTTGAATGCGCTGGGCGGTGACGCCGAGGCGACCGAGGATGGGTTTGTGGTTCGCGGCAGCGGTGGCCTGCGCGGCGGCACGGTTGATAGCGGCGGCGATCATCGGATCGCGATGCTCGGAGTGATTGCCGGTCTTGCCTCGCGTGAGGGCGTTGAGGTGATCGGCGTTGAGGCGGCCGAGGTTTCCTACCCGAACTTCCTCGACGCGGTCGCATCGCTGCGCTGATCGGCGCTGCCGCGCTACGTTGGACGCAATGATCGTGGCCATCGACGGACCCGCCGGGGCCGGTAAGTCAACCGTCGCACGTGCCGTCGCCCGGCAGCTTGGGTTCGTCTACCTCGACACCGGTGCGATGTATCGCTGCGTCGCGTTAGCGCGCCAGCGCGACCCGCAGAAGGACAGCGCTGGGCTGCAGATTGGGGTAGGCGACGTTGTCCTGCTCGACGGTGACGATGTCACGCAGGCAATCCGCTCGCCCCAGGTCACCGAGCTGGCCTCACAGGTCGCGGCTGAGCCGCAGGTGCGCGAGGCGATGGCGGCACGGCAGCAGGCGCTGCTGGCCAGTGGTGATTGGGTTGCCGAGGGCCGCGACATTGGCACCGTGATCGCGCCGCAGGCCGACCTGAAGATCTTTCTGACCGCCGACCCGGCCGAGCGTGCCCGTCGCCGGGCCGAGCAGGCCGGTCGCGACATCGCCGAGGTGCTGGCCGAGCAGCAGCAGCGCGACCAGCGCGACGAAGCGCGCGAGCTGTCACCGCTGGCGGCGGCTGCGGATGCCGTGCTGCTCGACACGACAGAGCTCGGCAGCGACGCTGTCACCGCCAGGATCGTTGAGCTGGCGCGCGCTGCGCAGGCCGAGCGGACGAGCCGATGAGTCTGCCGCGCGTAGCGATCGTCGGCTATCCAAATGTCGGCAAGAGCTCGCTTGTAAACCGCCTCAGCGGCTCGCGCGAGGCGGTTGTGCACGAGCGGGCCGGCGTTACGAGAGACCGTAAGGAACTCGATTGCGACTGGAACGGGCGCAGGTTCACGCTGGTTGATACCGGTGGCATGGACCTGCTCGACCCGGCCCCAATTGCCGGCTCGATCCGTGACCAGGCGCGGGCCGCGTTATCCGAGGCGCAGATGGCTGTGCTGGTCGTCGACGTCAAAGCGGGGCTGCGGCCCGGCGACGAGGAGATGGCCGATCTGCTGCGCCGCTCCGGCCTGCCGGTGCTTGTCGCCGCTAACAAGTCGGACGCCGTTAGCGAGATTCCGCAGGCGGCCGAGTTTCATCGGCTCGGTCTTGGCGAGCCGTTGGCCGTCTCGGCCGCGCAGGGGCTCGGCAGTGGCGACCTGCTCGACCGCATCGTTGCGATGCTGCCGCCCGAGCAGGACGATCCGGACGACGGCCGTGAGCCGCCAATCCGCTTGGCAATTATCGGCCGACCGAACGTTGGCAAGTCGACGCTCGTAAATCGAATAGTCGGCTCGGAGCGCACAATCGTCAGCGATATCCCAGGAACAACGCGTGACGCGATCGACATGCCGATCGAAGTCGAAGGAAGGCGGCTAATCCTCGTTGATACCGCCGGGATGCGCCGTCAGTCGAAGCTGTCCGACGGGCTTGAGTACTACACCGTGCTGCGCTCGCAGCGCGCGGTTGAGCGGGCTGACGTGGCGCTGGTCGTCTGCGACGCGCGCGACGGTGTCACCTCACAGGATCTGCGAATCGCCGAGTTGGCGATGCAGGAAGGCTGCGCGACGGTGATGGCACTGAATAAGTGGGACCTTTCGCCGCTCGACGAAAACGAGCTCGATCACGAACGCGCGAAGGTTGCGAAGAAGCTGCGCCTGCGCCCGAAGCTGATGACGATCAGCGCCAAAGATGGGCGCCACGTTGGCCGCGTAATGGCCGAGGCAGTTGCGCTTGGCGATCGCCGCGCTGAAAAGATCCCAACACCGCAGCTGAACCGCTTCGTCGCTGAGCTCGTTGCCGAGCGCCAGCCGCCAGCGAAGCAGGGCAAGCGGTTGAAACTTCTTTACCTGGCCCAGATTGAGGCTTCGCCGCCGCGCTTTTCGCTGCAGGTCAATCGCCGCGACCGCGTTACGCGCGACTATGCCTACTTCCTTGAAAATCGGCTGCGGGCGCGTTACGGGCTGGACGGCGTTCCACTGATTATCGACATCCACGAACGCAAGCAGCGCCGCTCCGAGCGCTGAGCAGAGGCGGCGCTGCAGGGCGCGTTCCGGTAGCGGTGCGCAGGCCGCTACGCTTCGGTACTTATGAGCCAAGCCAACAGCTTCCTTTTCACCTCAGAGTCGGTCACGGAAGGTCACCCCGACAAGGTTGCCGACCAGATCTCCGACGCAATCCTCGACGCGATCCTGACGCAGGATTCGTTCGCCAAAGTCGCCTGCGAGACGCTCGTCAACAACAACCTTGTTGTCGTCGCCGGTGAGACCTCATTCGATGAAGAGAAGATCGGCGAAGGCAAGCTGGTCGACGTCGACAAGATCGTCCGCGACACGGTCCGCGCAATCGGCTACGTCGGCATTGATGAAGGCTTCGACGCCGACAAGATTGAAGTGCTGAACCGCCTCGGCGGCCAGTCGGCCGATATCGCGCAGGGCGTCGAGGATTCGCTCGAAGCGCGCGAAGGCGACGACGACCCGCTCGACAAGACCGGCGCCGGCGATCAGGGAATGATGTTCGGTTACGCAACGAACGAGACCGAGAGCCTGATGCCACTGGCGGTCCACCTGGCTCATCGGCTGGCCGAACGGCTGACCGAGGTTCGCAAGGACGGAACACTCGATTATCTGCGGCCCGACGGTAAGACGCAGGTGACGGTCCGCTACGTCGACGAGCGCCCGGTGACGATCGAGCGCGTACTGATATCGACCCAGCACGATGAAGGCGCCGACACGCCGGCCGGCCGGATCGCCGACGACCTCTGGCAGCATGTCGTGCTGCCGGTGCTGCCGGAGGGAATGTACGACGCCGAGCAGCTGCGCAAGGACCTGCTCGTCAACCCGACCGGCAACTTTGTGATCGGCGGCCCGGTTGGCGACTGCGGCCTGACCGGCCGCAAGATCATCGTTGACACCTATGGCGGTAAGGCCCGTCACGGCGGCGGCGCTTTCTCCGGCAAGGATCCGTCGAAGGTTGACCGCTCGGCCGCCTACGTCGCCCGCTACGTCGCCAAGAACATCGTCGCCGCCGGTCTCGCCGAACGGGTCGAGGTGCAGGTTGCCTACGCGATCGGCGTTGCCCACCCGGTATCGGTGATGGTTGAAACCTTTGGTACCGAGACGATCGACCGTGCACGGATCAACGAGATCGTTGAACAGAAGTTCGACCTGCGGCCGGCAGCATTTCGTGAATACCTCAGCCTGCACAGCCCGATCTACTCGAAGACTGCCGCTTACGGCCACTTCG
Organism: Solirubrobacteraceae bacterium; assembly: GCA_039745115.1. Taxonomy (GTDB): domain Bacteria; phylum Actinomycetota; class Thermoleophilia; order Solirubrobacterales; family Solirubrobacteraceae; genus F1-60-MAGs163. The sequence continues at coordinate 159,277 of JBCJRT010000001.1, read as the reverse complement.
GCCGCGACGACGCCAGCTTCACTTGGGAGCGGACCGACCGGGCTGCAGCGCTGCGCGCTGCCGGCGCCGCTTAGCGAAGTCCGTCGTTCGCTTCGCCTGAGCCGCTGAGTTGCTCGGCGTGGAGTCGCTGGGCGCGGTCGATCGCCGCAGCCACCGCGGGCGGGTCGTCAACGCCGTCAAAGCGAAAGTTGCCGGCCTCACTGCCCGCCGTGTCGAAGTCGACTGTGCCGACGCGGAAGAGCCGATCCAGCACCGACTGGCTGGTTGACACGTTCTGGACGCGGTCGATCCGCGTCTGTTCAACCCGCTTCGACAGTACGCCGCGCTGGATATAGAGCCGGTCGCTGGTGATCGTGTAGACAACGAAGACGCGTTTGATCAGGCCGACAAGGACGGTCGCGGCGATGATCGCTGCAGCTAGCAGCACCGCCGCTAGCGGCGTGAAGATCAGCCACCAGATAACGCCGATTATGATTGCTACCCCCAGCCCGGCCAGATAGAAGGCCTTGATCGAGCGCCAGCTCGGGTGGCCGTTGTAGATCACCTCCTCGCCTTGATGCATATCCATTCGCTGAATCTACACCCGATCGGGGCAGGGTTGCGGCGTCGGAGCCATCCCGCAGGCGCTCTATCGTCGCCGTTGTGTCAAAGGTTGCTCAGGTCGAGCCGATAACGACGGCGCGCGCCCTGCGCGGCCCGTTCGACTATGCCTGCCCGGAAGGAGCTCAGGTCGGGTCGGTGCTCGTCGTCCCGTTCGCGAGGCGCGACGTGCTCGCTGTCGTGACGGCGCTGCGCGACAGCTCCGAGCATCAGCTGCTGGCGCCGCGGCGGCTGCTTGACGCTTCGCTGCCAGCCGATCTTGTGGCGCTCGGGCCGTGGCTGGCCGACGAGTACTGCTCGTCGCCGGCGCGCGCCTATTCGTTGATGCTTCCGCCGCGCGGCGTGCGCGAGCGCTCGGCGCTCTACGCCAAAGCTAGGCGCGGGGCGCAGCAGGACGAACGGCTGACCGCATCCCAGCGCCAGCTGCTGGCCAGCCTGCCGCGTTTGGCGGGCAGCGACTTGGCGGCGCTGCGGCGGCTAGAGGCTCGTGGCTTGGTGGTCCTTGAGCGCCGCGCCGAGCGCCGCGCGCCGCAGCACGTAATCGTCGGCAAGCGGGGCGGCGCCCAGGGGCCGCCGCTGACCACCGATCAGGCCGCTGCGGTTGAGCAGATTTTGGCGGCAGCGGGGGGTGAGCAGCTGCTGTTGCACGGCGTCACCGGCTCCGGCAAGACAGAGGTCTATCTGCGGGTTGCCGCTGAGGTTCTCGCTGCCGGCCGAACGGTGCTAGTGCTGGTGCCGGAGATTGCGCTGACGCCGCAGATCATCGCGCGCTTCGTCGAACGCTTTGGCGACGTCGTCGCCGTAATCCATTCGCGCCTCACGCCCGGTGAGAGGTACGACGAATGGATGCGGATCAGGCGCGGCGAGGCGCGGATCGTCATCGGCGCACGCTCGGCTGTCTTTGCGCCGCTCAGCGATGTTGGACTCGTGATCGTCGATGAGGAGCACGACAGCAGCTACAAGAACGACAGCGACCCGCGCTACGATGCGCGCCATGTAGCAGCGCGGCGCGCCGCTGACCACGGCGCCGTGCTGGTCGCCGGCAGTGCCACGCCGCGGGCCGAGAGCTGGCAGCGGCTACGCCGAATCAGCCTGCCGACACGGGTCGATGGCCTGCCATTGCCGAAGGTCGAGATTGTTGATCTACGCGGCGTTAAAGGGGCGCTGCATCCGGACACCTACCAAGCGTTGGTGGATTCGAAGAAGTCGATTGTGCTGCTCAACCGTCGCGGCTGGTCGAACTATCTCAGCTGTTCCAGCTGCGGCCATGCCTGGGAGTGCCCGCAGTGCGACGTGACGCTTGTGCTGCATCGCGCCGGCGGCGCGATCTCATGCCATCACTGCGGTCACCGAGAACGGGTGCCGGAGCGCTGCACAGAGTGTGGGTCGGTTTCGATCGCCCGGCACGGCACCGGAACGGAACGGTTGGAGACCGAGCTGCCCGGGATCGTCTTCCGGCTCGACGGCGACGCCGGCGATCCAGGCGCAGTACTGCGCAGTTTCGAGCAGGCCGAGAGCGGCATTCTGCTCGGTACTCAGGTCGTCGCCAAAGGTCACGACTTTCCCGACGTCGAGCTGGGCGTTGTCGTTGACGCAGACCAGACGCTGCGCTTCCCCGATTTTCGGGCCGAGGAGCGGACCTTCTCGCTCGTCACGCAGCTGGCCGGCCGCAGCGGTCGCGGCGCTGAGCGGGGGAGAGTGATTGTTCAGACGCTGACGCCCGACGCCCCGTCGCTGGTGAGGGCGGCAGAGCATGATGCAGAGAGTTTTCTGGCGGAGGAGCTGGCGCGGCGTGAGGCGCTGCGCTACCCGCCGTTCTCAACTTTGATCCGGATCGTCTGCTCATCGCCGACCGGCGACGCCGCGCAGCAGGCCGCCAGTGAGCTGCAGGCGCAGCTGCCGGGGTCGCTTGGCCCGGCGCCGCTGTTCCGGCTGCGCGGCCGCGAGCGCAGCCAGGTCGTAATCAAAGCCGATGACCGCCGCGCCGCCGTTGCTGCCGTCAACAAGGCGGTCAGCGCGCTGGCGCGCGGGCGCGGCGCGAAAGCGGTCGCGATCTCAGTCGATGTCGAGCCGCAGTAGCTCTGCTCCAATGCCTCTAGAATCCAACCGACGTGATGCTCCCCGACAGCGAGACAACCGCCAGTGAAGATCAGCTCGAGCCGCCGCCGTTAGATCCGGCGGCGTTGGAGCGCCGCAAGGCTGCGCTGCGGCAGATCAGGCGCTTTGGTGACCCTGTACTGAAGTCACGCGCCGCCGAGGTTGACGCGTTTAGTGAGGCGCTGCGCAACGAAATCGAACGGATGATCCTGCTGATGAACGACGCTATTGGCGTCGGTTTGGCGGCGACTCAGGTCGGGACTTTGCGGCGCTTCTTTGTCTACCGCGTGGATGAGGAAGGCGAGCCTCAGGCGGTGGTCAATCCGGTTATCGAATGGGCGTCAGACGAAGAGGAAAGCTCGGAGGAGGGTTGCCTCAGCTTGCCCGACGTTCACGTAGAGGTGACGCGACCAATCGAGGTCCGGGTTACGGCGCAGGACCGCTTTGGCGAAGAGCTGACAATCGAGGCGACCGGGCTTGAGGCACGCGTCATCCAGCATGAGATCGACCACCTTGACGGGATTCTGATTATCGACCGGGCATCGCGCGGTCAACGCCGCGAGGCAATGAGTGCGCTGCGCGAGCTCGATGGCTCGCTCTAGGCGTTGCTAGCGCAATGGGATTCGTCTACCTCGGCACGGCTGAGTTCGCGGCGGCAGTGCTGCGCCAGCTGGTCGAGCTCGACCAGCGGCCAGCGCTTGTCATCACCCGCCCCGACCGGCCGGCCGGTCGGGGCCGCAAGCTGACGGCGCCGCCGGTCGCCGAACTGGCGGCGGAGCTTGGGATTGCGCTGCTGCAGCCGGACGATGTCAATGACGAGGGCTCGCGACAGGCAATCGCCGATGCCGGTCCGGACGTGCTGGTGGTCTGCGCCTTCGGCGCGATGATCCGCGAACCGCTGCTTTCGCAGTACGAGACCCTCAACCTGCACCCGTCGTTGCTGCCACGCTGGCGCGGCGCAGCGCCGATCGAACGAGCGATCATTGCTGGCGATAAGCAGACCGGAGTATCGATAATGCGGCTTACCCAGGGGCTCGACAGCGGGCCGATCTGCGCCGCAGAAAGCGAGCCAATCCGCGACGACGACAGCTTCGGCTCGCTTGCCGGACGGCTTCAGCGCAGCGGCGCGCGGCTGCTGGCGGCAGCGCTCACCGGCTCACCACAGTTCAGCGAGCAGGATGAAGCGCTCGCGACCTACGCCGAGAAGATCACAGCCGCCGATCGGCTGCTCGACCCGAAGCTGAGCGCGTTACAGCGCGATCGCATCGTGCGAGCGCTGTCGCCGCAGATCGGCGCACGGGCCGAGCTGGACGATGGGACCGTGATCGTAGTGCGCAGCGCCCACGTTGATGGCGGTCGGTTGATCTATGACGAAGTCGTGCCGCCGGGCTCACGCGCAATGAGCTGGGATGACTTCCAGCGCGGCCGCGGCGAATGACGCCGTTCAGCTTCCGGCGGCCGCTGCTTCTATTGTCCGCCCGATGGCAGAACTGTCGGTCGGATTGGAGTGCCCCTCGTGCCACGAACCGTGGCTACGGCCGACCACCGTCCCAGGTCGCTACCGCTGCGTCTACTGTCTGCATCGCTACGAGCTGCGCTCTGTCTGCCCTGGCTGTGGTGAACACCAGACAATCGTCCGCATGTCGAGCACGGCAACGACGGAGTGCTCGCACTGCGGAACTTCAATGCTGGTCGAGGTCTAGCGATGACAGTTGAGATTGCTCCGTCGATCCTTTCGGCCGACTTTGGGATTCTGCGCGATCAGGTTCGCCTAGTTGAAGAGGCCGGCGCCCGAATCATCCACGTCGACGTGATGGACGGCCAGTTTGTGCCGCCGCTCTCGTTCGGGCCACAGGTCTGCGAGGCGCTGCGTGACATGGGCCTCCATCTAGAGGTTCACCTGATGGTGGAACGGCCGGAGGTGACACAGGTTGAGAGCTTCGCGAAGGCTGGAGCCGGCACGATCATCGTCCACGCCGAGGCCACCTCGGCCGTCGACTACACGCTTTCGCTGATCCGTGACAGCGGCTGCAAGGCCGGGCTGGCCGTTAATCCGGCGACGCCGCTGGCGATCTATGAAGAGGTTGAGATCGATCTGGCTCTTTGCATGACCGTCAACCCTGGATGGGGCGGGCAGAGCTTCATCGCGTCGTCGATCGAGAAGATCACGCGATTGCGCGCAATCGTTGGCCCCGACGTGGTCGTCGAGGTTGATGGCGGCGTCGATCGAACGACCGCGGGGCTTTGCGTCGTCGCCGGAGCAAACCGGCTTGTTGCCGGGTCAGCGATTTTCGGTAACGATGATCCGGCTCGAGCCTTCAACGACATCCTCGACGCTGCGAGCAGCCGGGACTAACTCGCCGTCGGCCTTCGGTGGCCGCCGGTAGAGCAGGTAAAGCAGCGCGCAGAGAACAATCGCTGCCGCCGTATAACCGAGTTCAGCTCGAAGCAGAACGTCGCTGACAGCCGGCACGAACATCCAGCCGACAAAGGCGATCGCGACGATCATCCAGATCGCGCCGGCTGCAGACGCGCGGCCCCGAGCCAGGGCCGCCTGATTGAGCGTCCCGGCGATCAGGTGGAAACCCATGCCGAGCGCTACGACCGCCAAGCCCCATCGTCCGTAGCTGCTGTCGGAGCCGAAGAAGGCCTCCATAAGCGCCGGGCCCAGCAGCAACATCACCAGCACGGCGAGCGCGGCAAAGACGGCGACAGCGCGCACCGTCACGGCGATCGCTTTCGCGAATGCCTCGCCGCCTTCGGCAGCCTCGAGCCCGGCGAGGTGCGGCAGCAGCGTTGTCTGGACGGCTTGAAACAGCTGCAGCGGCGCGCGCGTGATCAGCAACACACTGAAGACTGTCCCGGCCGTCGCCGGCCCGGCAACTGAGGCGGCGATGATTACACCGGCGTTCAGTAGCGTCTGCTCGCCGAGCTGAATAACGGCGACCGAAAGCGTGAAGCCGACGCCACTCGCCGCCGCGCCGCTCAGCTCGGGCAGAGCTGTTTCGCGCTCTCGTCTGCCGTGGTGGCGCATGATCGCCCACGGAACAACCAGCAACGAGGCGAGCGGCGCAGCGACAATTCCCAGCGCAATCTCCTCCTGACCGCCGACAACCCCGACCAGCACCGCAAGCGGGAAGCAGATCCGCGCCGTTGCCTCAAACAGAACGAGACCGCCGTAAAGCATGAACCATTGGTGGCCAGCGAAGTAGCCGCGCGCGAAGTAGCTCGCTGCGTAGGCCAGGGTTGCACCGGTGAAGATCCAGTAGAGCGTGCTCGAACCGCCGAAAAGATCTTCAATCTGTGGCCGCAATACCAGCGCAACAGCGAGGAAGGCGACCGCAAAGCTAAGTTGGATCAAGACCGCACCGCGTAGCGGATGGCTGTGATCACCGCCGCGCGCGCGACGGTCGGCGATTGTGCGCGAAAGTAGCTGCTCGACCGGTCGGTAGATCACTGAGATGACGATGAAGAGCGTTGCCCAAAGGACGGTGATCTCGCCGTACTCGGTGGCGCTGAGAAGGTGCGAGGCGAGCGCAAAGTAGGCGAATGTCAGTAGCCCCGTGACGCCGATCCCGACCGCCAATACCCGCGCGCCCTGCCCGTAGCCGCTGTCCGGCGGCTGCTTGTCGCCGGCCGCTGTCGGCGCGTCAGTCACTGACGCGGACGACCGACATGATCCACGGGAACGGGTGGCGCAGCTCAACCACGTCGCCGTACTGTGAGAGCAACTTGCGCAGAGCGCCGCTCGACCAGTGATTAACGTGGCCCGGTGTGTTGCCAAGCTCGCTCAAGTAGGCGCCGCGGGCGATGTTCGTGATCCGCCAGAGCGGCTCACGCGGGACCGAGACAATCAGCCAGCGCTGCGCACAGCGGGCCATCTCAAAGAGCACCAGCTCGGGGTCGGTGACGTGTTCGAGTACTTCGATCGCGGTCGAAGTGTCGAACTCGTTGTCGGCGAAGTCGAGCCGCTCACCCTTCATCACTCGGTACTCAAGGTTCGGGGCGGTTCGCGTCGCCCACTCAGCGTGCAGCAGTGGATCATCAAGGTCGACGCCGACGATCCGTCCGCCATTAAGCCGACCGGCCCGTTCGTGCGTCAGCACTCCCTCGCCGCAGCCGATGTCGAGGATCGAGGTCGGCGCGGCGAGCGCGTAACAGGCCTCGAGGTCGCGATGAAAACGAGCCATCAACCGTCTAACGACCGGGTTTTCGGAGCCGTATTTGTCGGATGTGTTGCCGGTGACTGTCCCTTCGCTGTCGACCGTCACGTTTGACTTCATCGTTGGAGCGTCTCCGGTTCAGTTGCTTCACCAGTTGGCTCGGCTGGATGGGGGGCTGAGTGTGCACCGGTGGTCGGCGCCTGACCTGTCTGATGCGAGCCGGGCTCGTAGTGCGAAGGCGGTACGCCGAGTTCCAGCTCGATCCGCCGCACGCGCTCGAAGGTCCTCTGACTCATTATCCGCTGAGCGTGCAGCAGGTCGCCGATCACTGCCAGCGCACCCATCACGACGGCTGCGTTGAACAGAACCGCGCCAAATATCAGCGATTGGACATGGCCGGCGCCGTCGCCCTGCATCCAAGCGACGAGGAAGCGTGTGAAGGGAATCAACGCTGCCACCAACAGGATCACGGCCGCCGTGAAGAAGACCCGCATCGGTTCGTACTGGGCGTAGATCCGAAAGATCGAGATGCTGTTGCGCCGTACATACGACCAGGTCGAGGGGAATAGCCGCGACTCGCGCGTCTGCGGGTTGGTCCGGACCGGAACGCCCTCGATTGCGACCAGCAGCTTCCCGGCTTGAATGATCGTCTCCAGCGTGTAGGTGAAGCGTGAAACGACTGCCATCTGCAGCGCTGCTTCGCGGTTGTAGGCGCGGAAACCCGAAGTGGTATCGGGGACGTCGGTCTCGGAGGCCTGGCGCACGACCCATGAGCCGAGCTTCTGCAGTCGCTTCTTGATTGGTGAGAAATGCTCGATCGTGTCGGTCTGGCGGTCGCCGACCACCATGTCGGCGCGGCCGGCGACGATCGGCTCAACCAACAGTGCGATGTCAGCTCCGTAGTACTGGTTGTCGGCGTCGGTGTTGACGATTACGTCGGCGCCGAGTTTCAGGCAGGCATCGAGCCCCGCCTGAAAGCCTGCCGCAAGGCCGCGGTTATTGGTCAGGCGAACGATGTGATCGACGCCGTTGGCTCGTGCGACCTCGATCGTCGCGTCGGTCGAGCCGTCGTCGATCACTAGCCACTCGACCGTGTCGATGCCTTCGACCTCGCGCGGCAGGTCGGCGAGCGTTGCCGGCAGCGTGGCCTCTTCGTTGAGGCAAGGGATCTGGATGATCAGCTTCATCGCGCCGTCAAGCGTACGCGGTGGGCGGGTCGGCGCTGAGAACGGGCGACCAGTCTTCGTTGCCGCAGCAGTGGGCGCGTAGTATCCGGCTGCGCGGCCAGCTCGCTTGATCCGCGCCGCTCCCTTTCTGTGACCACGACCTCGCCGACGATTATTGGACGCCTCTCGCGCCTTCCGTGGCCGGCAGTGCTGCTGGTCACCTTGATCGTGATCATCGCCGTCGGCGCGACCGTCTTCCCGACCTACACCAGCTACGACGCTACCTACTCGCTTATCTGGGGCCGTCAGCTACTGCATGGGCAGCTGCCCGACTTCGCCGCTTACCGTGCTCCGACCCAGCACCCGCTGGGGCTGGTCTTTGGCGCCTTCTTCGCACTTTTCGGTCGCGGCGGCGATCGCCTGATGGTGCTTGCGACGCTGATCTCGTTCATCGTTCTGGTTGCTGGTCTCTATCGCTTAGGGCGCACCGCCTTCACGACACTGGTCGGGGTCGCGGCCGGCGTGGTGCTCTGCACGCGGTTTGATTTCCCCTTCCTTGCAGCGCGCGGCTACATCGACATTCCATACCTCGCGCTCGTAATCTGGGCCGCAGCATTGGAAGCTGCTCGGCCGCGCCGCGGCTTCCCGGTGCTTTGGCTGCTGGCACTGGCCGGCCTGCTGCGACCCGAGGCTTGGATCCTTAGCGGTATCTACTGGTTGTGGCTCTTTCCGGCGCTTGGCTGGCGCCAGCGACTGCAGTCTGCACTGCTGGTTGCCAGTGCGCCGCTGATCTGGGCCGGCATCGATTACGCCGTGACCGGCGATCCGTTCTTTTCGCAGAACCACACCTCCAGTCTGGCCGAGGAGCTTGGCCGCCAAAAGGGGATCGACCAGGTCCCCAGTGCGATGCTCGACTTCGTCAACCAGCTGGTCAAGTTGCCGCTCGCGGTTGCCGGACTGGTAGGAGTGGTGCTGAGCTGCTGGCTGGTGCCGCGCCGAGTGCGCGTACCGCTTTGGTTGCTGGTGATCGGCCTGGCGACCTTCTTGCTGGTCGGCCTTGGTGGCTTCTCCGTGATCAACCGTTACCTGCTTGTGCCTTCACTGATGCTGATGCTGTTCGCGTCGTTCGCCGTCGCCGGCTTCACGGTGCTCCGTCCCGGGCGCTTGCGCGATGGCTGGATGGCACTGGCCGGCGTGGCGGTGCTGTTGCTAGTGGCTTGGACGGCGCTGCGCGTCGATGTCGGTCGGCTGGTTGCGGAGCTTCGCTTCCGCGGCGACTCCGAGCAGGCGCTGGTCGAGCTGCTCGACCGTCCGACCGTCCGGCGGGCTGCGCTCTGCGGCCCGGTTCTAACCAGTAACCATCGGCTCGTGCCGAGCGTTCGCTGGATTATGAACCTGCCGGCGGACCGCGTGACGGCGCGCAGCGACGTTGCAGCGGCAGCAAAGGTTGACCGCGGACTGATCGTTCTCGCCGCCGACCGGGCTGTCCTCTTGCGTGACGGGCTCGATCCCGGCAAGGTCAGCGCCGACGACGCACTGCGCAACCTGCCGCTTCCCGGCTATCAGCCGTTGGCGGCGAACGAGCTCTATTCCGTGTACGGGCGCTGTCGCTAATGGAGCGCTGCGAACCCTATCCTCGAGCGTGATGGAGAGTCCCGTCACAAGCCGCGATCAGCAGCTGCTGGCCCGAGCGATCGAGCTCGGTCGCCGTGGGATTGGCAACGTCAGCCCTAACCCGCAGGTCGGCGCCGTGATCGCCCGTGACGGCGAAGTGCTGGGCGAGGGCTGGCACCAGCGCTACGGCGAAGCCCACGCCGAGGTAAACGCGATCGCCGCCTGCGGCGCAGCCTCGACTGCCGGCGCGACGCTCTACGTCTCACTCGAACCATGCTGCCACGATGGCCGTCAGCCGCCCTGCACCGACGCAATTCTTGCCGCCGGAATCACACGGGTCGTTGTTGGCGGCGATGATCCAACCGAGAAGGCCAGCGGCCGAGGTCTTGGCATTCTGCGCGATGAAGGGGTCGAGGTCGAGGTCGCCAGCGGCGAGATCGCTGCGACCGCACGGCTTGAGAACCAAGCCTTCCGCAAGCACGCCCGCACTGGAAAGCCCTGGGTGATGTTCAAGTCGGCGATGAGCATCGATGGCAAGGTTGCGACGCGTGAAGGCGACTCACAATGGATCTCCGACGCCAGCAGCCGCGAGCTGGTTCATCGGTGGCGACTTCAGTTCGACGCGGTGGCGGTCGGGATCGGCACGGCGCTAGCCGATGACCCGCAGCTGACGGCGCGGATTGAAGGTGCCGACTATCAGCCGCGGCGGGTTGTCTTCGATTCCGAGGCAAGATTGCCGATCGATTCGCAGCTGGTTGTCCAGGCCGCCGAGCTTGAGCTGATCGTTATCGTTTCGCGCGGCGCCCCGCGCGGCGCCGTTGAGGCGCTCGAGACAGCCGGCGCGCAGGTCCTTGTCGCAAGCGGTGAGAACGAGCCGCTCCGTGTCAGCGATGCGCTTCTGGCGCTCGGCCGGCTGGAGCGGCCGGTCACTTCGCTGCTGCTTGAAGGCGGGCCGCACCTCGCCGGCGCATTCTTTGACGCCGGCGAGATCGATGAGCTTCGGCTGTTCATTGCGCCGCTCGTACTTGGCGGCGCCAGCGCGCGTGATCCGCTCGAAGGGATGGGGGTCTCGACAATCGCCGACGCGACCCGGGCGATTTCGTTGACAACCGAGCGGGTCGCCGATGATGTGCTGCTGACGGCGCGGCTGCGAGAGTGGTAGGCGTGTTCACTGGACTTGTTGAAGATCTTGGCGAGCTGCTCGCGGTTGACGCTGGCGAGCAGGGAGCACGGCTGACAATTCGCAGCGCCTTGGCTGCTCAGCTGGCCGAGGGCGACTCGGTCGCCGTAAACGGTGTATGCCTGACGGCGACGGCGATCGCCGACGGCAGCTTTTCTGCCGACGCGATGAACGAGACGCTCAGCCGCAGTTCGCTCGGCGCGGTCGACCCCGGCGCGCCGCTGAACCTCGAACTGCCGGTTCGCGCCAACGCTCATCTCGGCGGCCACATTGTTCAGGGCCACGTCGACGGTGTCGGCCTCGTCAAGGAGCTGCGCGAGGACGGCTTTGCGCGCGTCGTGACGATTGCGCTGCCGGCCGAGCTGCTGCGTTACGTCGTCGAGAAAGGGTCGATTGCCGTTGACGGCGTTTCGCTCACCGTCGCGCGGGTCGACGCTGAGGGCTTCGACATCTGGCTAATCCCCGAGACGGTCGAGCGAACGACGCTAGGCCAAGCCGAGCCGGGCCGCACCGTCAACATTGAAGTTGACATCCTCGCTAAGTACGTCGAGAAGCTGGTTAGCCAATAACGATGCCCAATTCCACCGACACAGACTTCCGCTTCGCAACCGTTGATCAGGCGCTGGCCGAGATTGCCGGCGGCAGAATGATCGTCGTCGTCGACGATGAGGACCGCGAGAACGAGGGGGACCTCGTTATGGCGGCCGAGTTCGCCACGCCTGAAGCGATCAACTTCATGGCCAAGCATGCCCGCGGCTGGATCTGCCTCACGTTGACGGGGGAACGGTGCGACGAGCTCGGGCTGGAGTTGATGACTGCAAAGAACGAAACACCGCACGAGACGCCGTTCACGGTCACAATCGAGGCGCGGGAGGGCGTCACAACAGGGATCAGCGCCGCAGACCGCGCGCAGACGATCCGCGTCGCCAGCGATCCGAAGAACGGCCCTGAGGCGATCGTTAAGGGCGGCCACGTCAATCCGCTGAAAGCGAAGCCGGGCGGCGTGTTGGAGCGCACCGGCCACACCGAGGCCGGTGTTGATTTGGCGCGGCTGGCGGGCTGCACGCCGGCTGGCGTGATCTGCGAAATCATGAACGACGACGGCTCGATGGCGCGTCTGCCGGACCTCAAGCAGTACTGCGCAACGCACGGCCTAAAGATGCTGACAATCGCCGACCTAATCGCCTATCGGCGTAAGAACGATCGGCTTGTCGAGCGCGTTGTTACAACTACGCTGCCGACAACCTTCGGCGATTTCACCGTCGTCGGCTATCGCTCACTGATTGACGACAAGCACCACGTTGCGCTCGTAAAAGGCGAGGTCGACGGCGTTGAGGACGTAATCGTGCGCGTTCACTCCGAATGTCTGACCGGCGACGTCTTCCACTCGCTGCGCTGCGACTGCGGCGATCAACTGAGCGCTGCGCTGACGATGATTGAGAGCGAAGGCCAAGGCGTCCTGCTGTACCTAGCGCAGGAGGGACGCGGCATCGGCCTGCTGAACAAGCTGAAGGCCTACAAGCTGCAGGAGGAGGGCTACGACACGGTTGATGCCAACCTCAAGCTGGGGCTGCCGGCCGACCTGCGCGACTACGGGATCGGCGCCCAGATCCTCGTCGACCTCGGCCTCAGCTCAATCCGCATCCTGACGAATAATCCGAAGAAGATCCATGGCATGGAGGGTTACGGGCTGTCGGTCAGCGAGCAGCTTGCAATTGAGCCGGTCATCAACGAACACAACGCTGAATACCTTGAAACAAAACGCTTGCGGATGGGTCACACGATCCACCATCAGGGGCTGAACCTCGACGCCGAGATGATCCATGCTGAGCGTGAGGCCGACAGAGCGGCGCGGGCCACAGCCGAAGATGACTGACCGCTACGCAATCGTCTGCGCTCAGTTTTATGAGGAGCTGGCCGAACGGCTGACGGCCAGCGCTCAGGCTGCGCTCGTTGCTGGCGGGAAGGCAGAGGCGGAGATCTTTCTGGTGCCGGGCGCCTTCGAGCTGCCGCTCGCCGCCAAGCTCTGCGCAGAGTCGGGAAAATATGTTGGAGTTATCTGCCTTGGCGCGGTGATTCGCGGCGAGACCGACCACTACGAATATGTCTGCGCTGAGGCGTCGCGGGGAATCCAGTCTGTCGCGCTGGCGACTGGGGTTCCCTGCTCATTCGGCGTCTTAACAGTCGATACGATGGAGCAGGCCGTTGAGCGCTCCGGCGGTGGTGTACGTGACGCTGGCCGTAACGCTGCCGAGGCCGTACTCGCGCTGAGCCACGTTGCCGGCCTGCTGGGCCGCGGCTGACCGCGGCGGCTGGCATCGGCCGCCGCCGCTCGCTAGCATCTGAGGCGATGACCGGCCAGCAGATAGCGGTCTTGATTACGGCGGTTTCCCACCTCGGCGCCGGCGCAATTCTGATCGGCATGCTGTTCCGCCTTGGTGGCTCACGGCCGCAGGATTCGCGCAGCTGGTGGGACGACGACGGTGGCTCTGGTCGGTCGGACCAGAACCGTCCCGACCGCTCGCCCGGCGGCGGCGGTATCCCTCTGGCGGACGCCGACAGCAGTGATGTTCGGCTGCGGCAGCCGGGCAGGCTCGCCGACCGCCGCCGGCGGCCGCCGCGCAGAGCTCCGCATCGCCGTCCGGCGCCAGAGCGCGTCACCGAACCGGTCAGCTGAACGCTACACTGCCGAAGCTGATGGCCAAGGTATGTCACAGCTGCGGTAAGGGGCCGGCGTTCGGCAACAACCGCAGCCATTCGATGGTCGCCACACGGCGCCGCTTCAACCCGAACCTGCAGAAGGTCCGGATCGTTGTCGACGGCGCGCCGCGGCGCGAGTACGTCTGTACCCGCTGCCTCAAGGCCGACAAGGTCCAGAAGGCCCTTTAGGCTCCGCCCCGCGGTGCCGCCTACACAGCCAAGCTCGAGCCTCAGCCGCTTCCGTGCGATCCTCGCCGGCGCGCTCGTCGCGCTCGAAGAGCGGCGCGCCGAGATCAACGACTTGAACGTCTTTCCGGTTGCCGACGGCGACACCGGCGACAACATGGTTCTGACGATCGAAGGCTGCCTCTCGGAGCTGGACCGCCTGGCAGAGGAGGCAGGAGGTCGGTCGCTTGATGAGATCGGCCGCGAAGAGGTAGTGGATCTCGTCGCCCGTGCGGCGCTGCTTAGCGCCCGCGGAAACAGTGGCGTGATTGTCTCGCAGTTGATCAGGGGCGCAGCCGAGGAGCTGATCTCGCGGCCGGGCGTGCTGGTTGACCCTGTCCTCATCGCCTTGGCAATGCAGCGCGCCGCCGACCGCGCTTACGCGTCGGTTCGCAATCCGGTCGAGGGAACAATGCTGACGGTGATGGCCGACATGGCGAAAGCGGTTGGCGAGCAGCTCGACCAGCTGCCGCCGATGGAGGATGATGCAACGCCTGATCAGCAGAACGCGCGAATCGCTGATCTGTTGGAGGTTGCCGTCGCTGCAGGCGAGGCGTCGGTTCGCCGCGGGCCGGAGCTGCTGCCGGCGCTCAAGCAGGCGGGCGTCGTAGACTCGGGCGGCTACGGAGTGGTTGTTCTCTTCGCGGGGTGCGTCTCCGCGCTGCGCGGTGAACTGGGGCTGAAGGTCGCCCACCATCGGGCGCCGGCGCGGCTGACACAACCTGAGCACGCTTCGACGACCTTCCGCTACTGCACCAACTTTGCTGTGACTTCAAACGCCGGTCAGCGGCTCGGGCAGGCCGATCGTTACATCGAGCAGCTGGAGCAGATTGGCGACTCAGTGCTGGTCGTCGGTGATCAAGTGACGCTGCGCGTCCACGTTCATACAGATGAGCCGCAGGCGGCGACGGCGCTGTTTGAGGACGACGGCAACGTTTCGCGGCTTGACGTCGGCGACATGTCGGCGCAGGTTGCCGATCGCGATGCCCGGCTGGCGGGCGCTCCAGCGGCAACCGATCCGCGCTGCGGCGCACTGGCAATCGTTGTCGGCGACGGAATCGGGGCGCTCTTCCGTTCGTTTGGTGCGCAGCTGCTTGACGGCGGTGAGACGCTGAATCCTTCGACCTACGAGATTCTTGCGGCGATCCACTCGGTTCCGGCCGAGGAGGTCGTCGTACTGGCCAACAGCGGCAATGTTCTGATGGCTGCGCAGGCCGCCGCCGAGATGTCGGAGCGCGTTGTTCACGTCGTCGGCTCGACCCAGATGCAGGCCGGGTTGGCAGTAATGGTCGGCTGCGAGACCGGTCGCGGCGCGGCCGAGAATGCTGCTGCGATGGAAGCGCTGCTGCAGTCGGTCGCAACCGGCAGCGTTGCCGTTGCCGTCCGTGACGACGCTGAAGGACGCTTTGTCGCTGGCGAGGCGGTCGGATATGTCGGTGAGCAGCTCGTTGCCTGGGGTGATCCGGCGACAACGCTTGGTGCGGTTGCCGATCGGCTCAGCCGCGGCGCTGAGCTGATCAGCATCTTCGCTGGCAGCGGAGCGCCATTGAGCAGCGCCGAGGTTGAGGCGATCGTCGGCGATCAGGTTGAACTAGAACTGCACGACGGTGGTCAGCCAAGTCGCTGGTGGCTGTTGTCCGCCGAATAGTCGACGATACGCTGGTGGATACTGCGCCGCGCTCAATTGGCGACGGAGCGCCGCTAAGCGAGAAGCAGCTGCTCGGCGCCGCCGTTCACTGGCCTTCGGAGCGGGCGCTCGCCGAGCAGCCTAAATTCGCTGGCCGCAAAGCCACCCAGGCGGCGGAGAGCCTCGGCTTGAGGACGGTCGGAGCGCTGCTCGAGCACCTGCCACGCGACCGGCGCGAGGCGCGCACCGTCGCCGAGCTGGTCGCCGGCGAACAGGCGACAGTTGTCGTCGAGGTTCAGTCGATCAGTTCGCGGCCGGTACGCCGCCGTGGCATGCGGCCGCTGGTCGAGGCGCTGGTCAAGGATCAGACCGGACCGCTGCAGGTCACGTTCTTCAACCAGCCGTGGCTAGTTAAGCGTTACCCGCCGGGGACGAGGCTGGTACTGCACGGCACCTATCAGGCGCGCAACCGCTTCCGCGCCAGCTCGCACGCGCCGACTAGCGACGAACTGGCCGACGGCTCCGACGTCGCTCACTACCCGGCGGCCGAGGGCCTGTCATCGACCCAGATCCTCGCTGTTGTCGGCGAGTACCTACCGGCGGCGCGGCTGGCACCCGATCCGCTGCCAGGCAGGCTGCGGGCCCGCCATCAGCTGCCGGACCTTCCGTCGGCGTTGCTCGCCGGTCACAGCGGCGAGCTTGAAGCGGCGCGCCGGCGGTTGGCCTTCGATGAGCTGCTCTACGTGCAGCTCGATCTGCTGCGTCGCCGTGCGCGCCGCGCGTTGCAGCTGGGCGCGCCGAAGCTGACTGCTCAGGGCGACGGTGACAGCGGTGCGCTGGGCTGGATCAGTCAGCAGCTGCCGTTTGAGCTGACCGGCGACCAGCAGTCTGCGGTCGACGCCGTCTTTGACGATCTGGCCCGCGGTCACCCGATGCAGCGGCTGCTGATGGGGGAGGTCGGCTCAGGCAAGACGGTTATTGCGCTCGCGGCGATGCTGCGCGCGGTCGAAAACGGCCATCAGGCAGCGATGATGGCGCCGACCGAGACGCTGGCCAACCAGCACTTCGCAACAATCCAGGCGCTGATGCCCGGGCAGGCTGTGCCGGTGGCTCTGCTGACCGGTTCAACGCCGGCCGCAAGGAGACGCGACATTCTTGGCAAGCTGGCCAGTGGCGAGCTGGCAATCGTGGTTGGTACGCATGCACTAATTGAGGACGACGTCGTCTTTGATCGGCTGGCGGTGGCGGTCGTTGATGAGCAACACCGATTTGGCGTCCGTCAGCGGATCGCGCTCGACGCCAAGGCGCCCGGCGCAGAGGCGGGCTCGGCGCCGCACGTTCTGCATATGACGGCGACACCGATCCCGCGAACGCTGGCTCTGCTCGGGTACGGCGACCTTGACGTGACCGAGCTGCGCGAGCTGCCAAAGGGACGGCAGCCGATCGAGACGCACCTTGCCTCGGGTGAACGCGACCGCGCCCGCGCCTACGAGCGGATCCGCGAGGAGCTGAACAGCGGCCGTCAGGCCTACGTCGTCTGCCCGCTGGTGGAGCAGTCCCAGGCGCTGCAGGCGCGCGCCGCAACGGCCGAGTACGAGCGGCTTGCGGGCGGAGAATTCGCCGATTATCGAGTCGCTCTGATCCATGGCCAGATGCGCTCCGCCGACAAGACAGCGGCGATGGCTGCCTTCACCAAGGGCGAGGTTGACGTGCTCGTCGCGACAACTGTGATCGAGGTTGGCGTCGATGTTGCCAACGCGGCGGTGATGCTGATCGAGAACGCTGAGCGCTATGGCCTGTCGCAGTTGCACCAGTTGCGGGGCAGGGTCGGCCGCGGCGAGCACAGCTCGGTCTGTCTCTGCTTCGGGCCGAAACAGTCGGAGCGGCTGACCGCTTTTGCCGCCTACAACGATGGCTTCAAGCTGGCCGAGATCGACCTGCAACTGCGCGGCGAAGGCGAGCTGACCGGTACGCGCCAGTCCGGCGCGGCGGCCTTTCGCTTCGTTCAGATGCCCGATGACATTGAGCTGCTGGAGCGGGCGCGGCTCAGCGCCCGGCAGCTAATCGAGGACGACGCTGAGCTGGAGCTGGCGGAGAATCTGCCGCTGCGCGAGGCGCTGGAACGTGCCAGGGGGTCGCTGCTGGCGGCGGCGATACCGGCCTGATGCGGGTCGTCGCTGGCCGTTTCGCCAGCCGCCGTCTGCAAGCGCCAAGCGCTGCTGTTACGCGGCCGACCAGCGACCGCGTGCGCGAATCGCTATTCGCGACGCTTGGCGATCTCACCGGCGCCCGCGTGCTGGACCTGTTCGCCGGGTCCGGCGCGTTGGCAATCGAGGCGTTGTCGCGCGGCGCTGAGCGGGCCGTGCTGGTCGAGAGCGATAAGCGTGCGGCGGCTGTGATTGCGGCGAATCTCGAGGCGCTCGGGCTGACCGCGCCCGAGGCGCAGCTGATCCGCAGCTCGGCCGAGCAGGCGCTGGGCGCCGCACAGCGTCGCGGCGATACATACGATCTACTCTTCCTTGATCCGCCATATAGTCAGGCGGCAGCCCTCGGGCCCCAGCTCAGCGCGTCGATTTCGACAATTCTCGCCGATGATGCGAGAGTGGTCAGCGAAAGCGATCGTCGCCAGCCGCTGGAGCTTGAGCTGCCGATGATCGACGAGCGCCGTTACGGCGACACTTTGATCCGAATACACCAACGATGAGCCCTTCAAACCGAATCGCAATCTGCCCAGGGTCGTACGACCCAATTACCCGTGGGCACAGCGACGTGATCGCCCGCGCCTCGGAAGTCTTCGACGAGATCGTCGTCGCGGTTGTCAACCACCCGGTCCGCAAAGGCAAGACGCTCTTCTCGATCGAGGAACGGATCGAGATGATCGAAGACGCCGTCTCCGGCCTGAACAACGTTCGGGCCGAGCCGTTCGACACGCTGATCGTTGACTTCGCCCGCTCGATCGGCGCCAAGACGATCGTCAAGGGGCTGCGGGCGATCTCCGACTTCGAGTACGAGACTGAGATGAATCAACTGAACCGCCAGCAGGCGCCGGATATCGAGTCGCTCTACATGATGGCCAGCCCGCAGTTCAGCTTCATCAGCTCCAGCGGCATCAAGGAACTGGCAATCTTTGGCGGCGCAATCGAAGAGTTGGTCACACCAAAAGTTGCAGCTAGGTTGAAGGAAGAACTAGCTCGCTAGCGAAAGGCACCGTGCTATGGACGTTCTCGTACTAATCGACAAACTTGATGATCTGATCCACAACGCCAAGCCGGTGCCGCTTACCGACCAGGTTCGCGTGGACAAAGAGGAGATCTACGACATCCTCGATCAGATGCGTGCCACGATCCCGGAAGAGATCAAACAGGCCCGTTGGATCGTCAAGGAGCGTCAAGAGATGCTGGCCGAAGCGAAGCGCGAAGCTGAGCGCGTGATCAAGGAAGGTCACGAGAAGCAGTCGCAACTGATTGCCGGCGAAGCGGTAACGCGCGAAGCCGAGCGGGCCGCCGACGAGATCATGGAAGACGCGAAGCTTCGTGAGCGTGAGATCCGCCTTGGCGCGGAGGACTACGCCGACGAGATTCTCGGCACGTTGGAAACAAACCTTTCGAAGTTCATCTCCGCCGTTCAGCGTGGTCGCGATCGGCTCGCCGGCGCCGACGACGACCAGTCCGGCAGCTAGCTTCGCCTACTCAGGCGTCGGTCGGCTGGTCGGCCTCGTCAGCGTTCTCGCCGGCCGGGCGGGTCAGCGCCGTGATCTCTTCAAGTTGAGCACGCAGTTCGTCGGCCAGCGATTCGACAGACTCCGAGGTTGTGGCAATCTGGCCACTGGCGGCGGTCAGCGCCCGCTTGATCCCCGACACGCTCTTCAGCAGATCGAGCGCTCGGGTGGCCGCCTGCCTCACCGCGACGGCGTCGATCTCGTCACCTTCCGGGCTGTCCATCAAGACCCGCGCCCGGGCGAGCGCGTAGCCAGTTTCGAGGACCAGGGTCGAGCCTGACTCTGCGTCGAACGTGACGAGAATCTTGTTGCCATGGATTTCCTCTAGCGGCGGGAACTTTGCCGGCGCCTTCTCGTCGCTAGGCACGACCAGCACTGCGTAGCCGGCGCTGCGCTGCCTGCGCGCCTCGTCGAGTGTCTTAATCGCGTCTGGACGGCTGAGCCGCGAGTCCTTCGCCTCGAATGCAATCCGCCCGCGGGCTGGCCCGCGCTGCGCATCGATCTCGACCACGACGTCGCCCTTCTTGCCGCCGCCTTCGATCTTCTCGCCGACTCGCTCCGAGCTGTCGCCACGGCGGTGGGCGATATCGGCGATCGCGTCGGCCACCTGCTCCTCGTAATTTCGACCCTTGCGCGTCCCGGCGGCCTCCGACTCGGCCAGCGCCGCCGCGCCCTCGGCCTGCGCGTCGGCAGTCGCAAGGCTCTTCTGAAGCTCGGCGATCACGCGGTTCATCTCGATCAGCTGGGCGCCCTGAACGTCGATCGCCTGTTTGATGATCCCCGTCGTCTGCTGCTGAAACTGGGCCAGCGGGTTGCTCTCATCGTTGGCCGTGAACTGCTTCGTCAGCGCCTCGCGGTGCGAGCGAAGCAGTTCGTCGACGAGCGCCTTGACCTGGTTCTGGACGGCGCTGTTTGAGTTCGCGCCGAAGTGCTGCTCGAACAGTTTTGGTAGCTCACCGGTCTCGGTCGCAAAGGCTGCATCGATCCGCTCTTTGAGGCCGGTGCTGACCTGCTCGGCGCTCTGCGTGAACTGCTGCTCAACCTCGCGTGCCTGACGTTCGAACTCGGCTCTGACGAACTCAGTGTCCGACGCCGTCTGTTCGCGCACAATTATCCGCGAGCCAATTTCGATCGCCTGGACGATCAGTTCGGTCAGGCTGGCGCCTGCAGCTTCACGCTCGCGCGCCAGATCAACGGTTGCGTGATCGTCAACGGTCAGCCCGTCAATCCGCAGCTCGTCGCCGGTCAGCGTCACTACTTCGGTCTTCAATTGCTCAGTTGGCTCCACGGTCATCAAGTCGCACCGTACGGGCAGCTTCTGACAGACCGCCGCTGGAGTTGCAGAAGCGCAGCTCTTGATACGCTGCCATTGATGCGCGCAAAGATCGAAGAGGTGGTGTTTGTCGCGCGCACGTTTGCGGCGCGCGGAATGTTCAAGGAGCCGGGGAGCCCGCTGCGGCTGCTGCGCTCGCTCAATCTGCTGCGCCGCTGGGGAACCACGTTTGCCGGCGGCTATGCCAGCGCAGCGGCCCGGGTGCCGGACGATATCGCGATCATCGATGAGCTCGGCCCGATCAGCTTTGCCGACGTCGACCGCCGCGCCAACGCGCTGGCCCGCGGCCTGCAGCAGGCCGGCATAAACCCAGGTGACGGGATCGCAGTGCTCTGCCGCAACCACCGCTATTTCGTCGAGATTACGGTCGCTGCCGATCGCATCGGCGTCAACCTGCTGTTCCTCAACACAATGTTTGCGGCGCCGCAGATCAGCGAGGTCTGCGAGCAGGAGGCGCCGGTTGCGATCGTTTACGACGCCGAGTTCAGCGATCGCGTTGAGGCCGCTGCAGAGTCGAGGATTTCACTGGTCGCCTGGGCCGATCAGGCCGAGCAGACCAGCGCAACGACGCTTGACGAGCTCAGCGCCGGTCAATCAGCCGAACCGCTGGAGCCGCCGCAATCGCCGGGGCGAATCATCATCCTGACGAGCGGCACTACCGGCAAGCCGAAGGGGGCTCAGCGCGAGCAGCCGAAGTCGCTTGCGCCGGCCGCCTCGTTGCTTGCACTGATACCGCTGCCGGCGCGCGGTACGACGTTGATCGCCCCGCCGCTCTTTCACTCTTGGGGGATGGCGCACTTTTCGCTGGCGCTGATGCTCCGCTCAACGATCGTGCTGCAGCGCGGCTTTGAGCCGCAGAAGACGCTTGAGACGGCGGCCCGCCACAGCGCCGACTCGCTCGTCCTAGTGCCGGTGATGCTGCAGCGGATGATCGACCTTCCTGAAGGCGCGCTGGCGGGCGTCGATCTGAGCCGGCTGAAGCTGATTGCGGCAAGCGGCAGCGCGCTGCCGGGTGAGCTTGCCCTGCGCGTGATGGACCGTTTCGGCGATCTGCTTTACAACCTCTACGGATCGACCGAAGTGGGCTACGCATCGATCGCCGGTCCGGTCGATCTGCGAGCCGCTCCGGGGACCGCCGGCCGACCGCCGTTCGGCACGACGGTCGAGCTCTTTGACGAGCAAGACCGTCCGGTCCGCGGCGCCGATCAGACGGGCCGGATCTTTGTCGGCAACGGAATGAGCTTCGAGGGCTATACCGGTGGTGAAAGCAAACAGCAGATCGGCTCGCTGATGGCGACCGGCGACGTCGGCCATTTCGACAGCGAGGGACGCTTGTTCGTCGATGGTCGGGACGATGAGATGATCGTCTCCGGCGGTGAGAACGTCTTCCCGCGTGAGGTTGAGGACCTGCTGGCCGACCACAGCGGCGTCATCGAAGCTGCGGTGATCGGGGTCGCCGATGATCAGTGGGGGCAACGCCTACGGGCCTTTGTCGTGCGCTGCGACGACCAAGGTCCCGACGAGGCCGAGCTGCAGCAGCTGGTTCGCTCTCGTCTGGCCGCCTACAAAGTCCCGCGCGAAGTGATCTTCATCGACGAACTACCGCGCAACGCGACCGGCAAGGTGCTGCGCCGCGAACTGCCCGTTCAGTGACGGCCGCTCCAAGCTTCTAACCTGCTGGCGATGGCGAGCGACTCGCAGAGCTTCGACCTAGCAACCCTTGGGCTCGCCCCGATCGAGGGACGACGGCTTGAACTGGAGCTTGAGCTGGGCGAGTTTGAGTTCGCCGGCGAGTCCTACCGGCCGGAGCCGCAGCCTTCGCCCGCGGTGCTCGATGTCACGCGGATGAATAACGACGGCTGGGCACTGAAGCTCGGCTTCGAGACGATTATGAAAGGCACCTGCATGCGTTGCCTAGGACCGGCCGAGGATGAGCTGAAGGTCGAAGTGCGCGAGGTCAATCAAGCCGACGCCGGCGAGGAGCTCGACAGTCCTTACCTCAGCGGCTCGGTCGTCGAGCTCGATCGCTGGGCGCATGATTCGTTGGCGTTGGCGCTGCCGGCGCAGGTGATCTGTCGGCCGCAGTGCCTTGGCCTATGTCCGCGCTGCGGCGTCAACTTGAACGTTGACCCTGACCATCAGCATCAGCCGGAGCCGGACCCGCGCTGGTCGAAGCTGGACGAGCTGAAGTTCGACTGAACGCTGCCGTTGGCGTCGGCTGCGCTATCTTGGTTGACCGAATGGCCGTTCCTAAGCAACGACAGTCACGCAGCCGCACCGGCAAGCGCCGCGCCCAGCACGGTCTTGCTACGCCTCCTGGCGGCGTCTGCCCTGAGTGCGGCGCCGCTCGCTTGGCACACCGCGTCTGCTCTGCCTGCGGTAGCTACGCTGGCCGCTCGGTCATCTCACCGGCCAAGCTCGACCAGTAGGGCCGATGGGCGTCACCGTCGCGGTTGACGCGAACGGGGCCGACCTCGGACCGGCCGAGGTCGCCGCTGGCGCCGCGATCGCTGCGGCGCTTGGTGTCTGCGTCAGGATCTACGGACCGGCCGAGCAGATCGGTGAGGTTGCCGACGGCGTCGTCGTCGTTGACGCTCCATTGTCGATCGCCAAGCACGCCGACCCGGCGCGCGCCGCGCGCTGCTCGCCCGAGGCCTCGATTGTCCAGGCCGCCCGCTGCGTTGCCGAAGGCGAGGCCGACGCGCTCGTCAGCGCCGGCGCAACCGGGGCGACGCTCGCCGCCGGACTATTTGAGATTCGCCGCGCCCACGGAATCTACCGGCCGGCGCTGGCGACGCCGGTGCCGATCCCCGGCAGCCCGGTAACGCTGCTCGACGTCGGCGCCAACGTTGAGGTGCGTAGCGAGCATCTCGTCCAGTTCGCCTACATGGGGGCGGCGCTGGCGACAACGGTGCTCGGTCAGCAGCGCCCGCGCGTTGCGCTGCTGTCGAATGGCAGCGAGGCCAGCCGCGGCACTGCGCTGGTGATTGAAGCGGGGGAGTTGCTGGCTGCTGGCTCGCACGCCAGTTTCGAGTTTGTCGGCAACATCGAAGGGAACGACATCGCCGCCGGCGCCGCCGATGTGATCGTTACCGACGGCTTCACCGGCAACGTCGCGTTGAAGCTGATCGAAGGGATCTCGCAGGCTGTCGTGGGCGGAATCCGCGACGCGGCGACGAGCACGCCGCGCGCGAAGCTCGGCGGCGCGTTGCTGCGCCCGGCGCTGCGCGAGTTTCGTGATTCGATCGACCCGGAGGGGCCGGGGGGCGCTTACCTGCTGGGGCTGAGGCAGCTCGCAGTCGTCTCGCACGGGCGCTTCACGCGGTACGGCTTTTCGCAGGCGATTCTGCTGGCGGCGCGGGCCGTTAGTGGCGATCTGGTCGGTCAGACTTACGCCGCGCTTGAAAGCAGCGGCGCGCTGCGTCGTAAGGCCGGCGATCAAGCCGCGAGCCCGTCCGGCGCCGCGGCTAACTTTCCGCCTAATGACTCACGAGGACGTCCTTGATCTGATCCGTCGGCACCTCGCCGACGAGCTTGACGTTGACGGGGCGACGATCAACGAGCAAACCCGTTTCAAGGAGGATCTTGAGGCCGACTCGCTCGATCTCTACACGCTGGTGCAGGAGTTTGAAGATACGTACGGCACCAAAATGTCTGATCAGCAGGCCGCCGAGATCCTCACCGTCGGTCAGGCAATCGACTTTGTCCTCGCCCACACCACCGCCCCGTCCTGAGCCCTGCAGGCCCTCACCTCACTTCTCGACGCGCTGCCGGCCGATCTTTACCGGAAGGTTTTCACCCATGCCTCATGGGGCGAGCGCAGCAGCGACAACTACGAGCGGCTGGCGTTCCTTGGCGACAGCGTCCTTGGGCTGGCGATCACGGCGCACCTCTTTCCGCTACTGGAAGCCGACCGCTTTGGCGCCGGCCAACTGACGAAGATCCGCGCCCAGACAGTCTCCGGCGTTGCCTGCCGCGAGGTGGCGCTGCGACTCGATCTGCCGGGGCGGCTCCGTGCTGCCGCTCCGCAGCAGGCAGTGGTCGCCGATTCGCTGATGAGCGAACGCGTGCTGGCGTCGGTCGTCGAGGCCGTGATTGGCGCCTGTTTCCTGCAGGCAGGCTACGAGCAGACTGCTGCTGCGGTCGTCGAGTGCTTCACGCCGGAGCTGGCGCTGGCGCTCGAGTATCCGATCGACTTCAAGTCGGCCTTGCAGGAGCAGCTGGCGGGGCGTGGGCAGAGCGTCGAGTACGTCGTGACGAGCGAGGCCGGGCCGCCGCACGATCGGACCTTCGAAGTCGCAGCGAGCGTCAACGGCGAACTGGTCGGCGAGGGCAGCGGGCGGACGAAGAAGGCGGCCGAGCAGGAGGCCGCGCGGGCCGCGCTGGACGGGGGAGAGGAGGGCTGAAATGCATCTGAAGTCGATCAGCCTTAAAGGCTTCAAGTCCTTTCCCGAACGGACCGTGCTGGAGTTTGCGCCCGGCGTATCGGTAGTCGTCGGGCCGAACGGGTCCGGCAAATCGAATATCACCGACGCTGTCCTTTGGGTGATGGGCGAGCAGTCGCCGCTCGCGGTCCGCGGCCAGAAGATGCAGGACGTGATCTTCGGCGGTGGCCACGGTGTCAAGGCGCGCTCGTCGGCCGAAGTTGAACTGGTGATCGACAACTCCGATGGGGCGGTCGACATGCCGCTCGGCGAGATCTCGATCATGCGGCGGCTGAACCGTAACGGCGAGGGTGAATACCGACTGAACGGAGCGCACTGCCGGCTGGTT
This sequence comes from Solirubrobacteraceae bacterium, assembly GCA_039745115.1. Classification (GTDB taxonomy): domain Bacteria; phylum Actinomycetota; class Thermoleophilia; order Solirubrobacterales; family Solirubrobacteraceae; genus F1-60-MAGs163. Next base: position 134,081 of record JBCJRT010000001.1, on the reverse strand, counting down.
GAAGTGCTCGAGCTTCTGTCCGACACCGGGCTTGGCAAGGAGATGCACTCGGTCGTCTCGCAGGGGCGGGTCGAGGAGATCGTCACTTCGAAGCCGCGCGAGCGCCGGATGTTGATTGAGGAAGCGGCCGGCCTTGGCAAGCACCGCAAGCGCCGCCGCCGCGCCCAACTTAAGCTAGATCGCGCACAGGAGAACCTCGACCGCTGTCTTGATATCGAGCGTGAGGCGCGCACCCAGCTGCGACCGCTGAAGCGCCAGGCTGAAGCGGCCGAGCTGCTGGCCCGCGTTGAACGGCAGACGGCCGAAACTTCTTGGGAGCTCGTGCGTGACGCGGCCCGAGCCAACCGCGCCGGCCTTGAGACGGCGCAGAGTAGTGCCGAGAAAGCCCGCCAGGAGCGTGATGCGCTGCAGGAGCAGCTGGCCGCCGTCATGGTCCGTCGCGAGCAGGCTGAGCAGAAGCTGGCCGAGCGCAGCGAGCGGCGCGAAGCGATCGCCCGCCGCGGCGAACTGGCGCGTACGGCGGCCGGACGGATTGAGCTGCGGATAGAGCGCACGCGCGAGAGCGCGCTGACGTTGGCGGATCGTTTGGAGCGGCGCAGCGAACGGCTTGAACGGCTTAGCGCGCAGGTCGCCGGTGACGCGCCAGACCAAGGCGGCAGCGAGCGAATCGCTGCACTTGAGGCGACATTGGCCGAGCTGTTGGCGCAGCGGGATTCGCTGATTGAAACTGAATTGGCGTCGCTGATCGACGAGGCTATGAAGGCTGCTTCACGCTCCGCCGCGGCGGCTGAGCTCGTGACTGAGCTGGCAGCAGCGCGCGCCGCCGCAGAGGTTTCAGCGCAGTCGACGCGCGAGCAGCTGCGGGCAGCCGAGTCGGCGGTTGAAGGCGCAACGCGTGAGCTCTCCGGCCTGACGGCCGAGCTCAGCCGGCTTGACGGCTTTCTTAACGCCCATGCTCAGGCGCCGGAAGGGCAGCGTTCGCTGGCGTCGAGCCTTGAGGTGGAGGCTGGGCTGGAGCTTGCCGTCGCCGGCGCTCTTGGGACGCGGCTGCGCGCAGCGATCGTTGCTGACAGGCCCAGCGGCGAGCAACTATTGAGCCGGATCGGCGAGCAGGGCGGCTCGGTCCTCGTCGAAGCTGCAACGCCGCCGCCTGAGCCCCGTAATCGACCGACCGGCGACGCCCGTCTGCTGTCGGAGGCGGTTACCGGCGGACAGAGCGCCGAAGTTGGGCGACGGCTGCTGGCCGGTGTCTGGCTAGTCGGCGCGCTCAGCGAACTGCCCGCTGACTTCGCCGGCGTTGCGGTAACGGCCGAGGGACGCGCGTGGAACGGTGCGATCGGCGAGCTGCGTCAGGTTGCCCAGGGCAGCGGTGAACAGGTCCTTTCCGAGCGTCGCCGGCGCGAACAGCTCGCAGCCGACGCTCAGAGCGCAGCGGACCGGACGACGGCGGCCGCAGCGGCGGTCGAGCCGGCGGCTGCTGCGCTCGCTGCAGCCGAGGCCGTACTGGTCGAGGCTGACGATCGCTGCCGCAGCGCAGAGCGTGAGGCGGCTGAGGTGGCAGAACTGGCACGTGGTGCGCAGTGGCTGGTCGATCAACGCCGCGAGTCTCCCGATCAGGGCGCTGGCGCGATCGAGCGAGCCCAGATCGAAGGCGAGCTGGCAGCCGAGCGCCGCGTCGCCGAGCAGGCCGAGGCAGAGCGTGAGCAACGCAGGCAGGCGCTGACGAACCTTGAACTGGGGATCGCGCACGACACTGCCCTGGTTCCGATCTTCAACCAGTTTGAGCTGGCACTTGCCGACGCCCACAGCGCCGTCGACGAGCGGGTCGCGCTGTTTGAGGCCGAACTGAATGCCGACCGCGCCGACGGCGAGGGCGTCACCGACGAGCTGCGCGAGTGCGCTGAAGCTGGCGCGCAGCTGCAGAACGCACTACGCGAGGCGGGAGAGGCCGTGATCGGCGTCGAGGTCGGCGCGCAGCAGGCGCGCGACCAACACGCCGAGACCGAAGCTGAGCTGGTTCGCCTGGCCGAGCTGCTCGGCTTCGAGGCCGAACCGGCCGAGCAACCGCTCGACGAAGAACAGCTCGCCACGCTTGAGCAGCGGCTCGTTCGGCTCGGACGACGGCGCGAACAGATCGGTGCGGTCAACCCTTTGGCGAAAGCGCAGTACGAAGAGGCGCTAGAGCACGTTGAGACGCTGGAGCATCAGCGAAACGACCTCGAAACTGCGATGCGTGAGTTGCGCACGCTGATCCGCGATACCGATCGACAGATCCGCGAAAGTTTCGAAGAGACCTTTGCGGCGGCGGCGAAGAACTTTGAGGAGCTTGCCGCGCACTGTTTCCCCGGCGGCCACGGCCGCTTACGCTTGGTGCGCGAGGAGCATTCGCCGAAGACGGTGCTCGGCGGCGCCGACGCTGACGACAAAGATGCTCGGATCGAGGCGGCCGAACAGCAAGCCGAGGCTGAGGCAGAGGCCGAGGCCGAGCGCGAGACCGGCGAGCCCGAGGACGATCTCGGCGTCGAAATCGAGATCACGCCGGCCGGTAAGTCGATGAAGCGTTTGAGCCTGCTGTCCGGCGGCGAGAAGTCGATGACGGCAATCGCCTTCCTGTTCTCCGTATTCCTCGCCAAGCCCTGCCCGTTCTACATCCTTGATGAGGTCGAGGCGGCTCTTGACGACCTCAACATCGACCGTTTCCTTGAGCTTCTGCGCCTCTATCGGAACCGCGCTCAGTTCATCGTCGTCACGCATCAGCAACGCACGATGGAGGCAGCCGACTCGCTCTACGGTGTCTCGATGGGTGGTGACGGCGTTTCAAAGGTGATCAGCCGCAAGCTGCCGGCCGAAGAGGCTGTTCGCGCAGCCTGAGCATGCGGCGTCCCGTTCAGCTGGAGCGGTAACCTAAACTAGATGTCACTTCCGCTTATTTGGCTGCTTGTCGCCTGCGCCTTGGCGATTGCCGAGATTCTCACCGAGAGCCTGTTCCTTGCGCCGCCGGCGGTTGCCGCGGTGGCTCTCGCGATCGGCACGCTGATCGGCCTTGACATTCTGCCGCTTGTCGTTCTGGCGGCCGGCGCCGCGACAATCACGCTGCTGCTGCTGACGCCATTGATGCGCCGCGAGCGGCTTGACTTCGTTGACGGAGGCGCCGAACACGACTTCGTGGTCGGCCAGATGGCCGTCGTTGAAGAGCACGTCGCCAATCGCGAGGCGACCGGGGCAATCGAGATCGACGGCGAAGTCTGGACGGCGCGGGCGAGTGACGATTCGCAAAGTTTCGCGCCGGGTACGGCGGTTGAGGTGGTCGGCGTTCGTGGCGCAGTTGCGCTCGTCGACCGCCCGCAGGGAAGCCGCGAGATCAAGCTCTCCGCCTGACGGGGGCGCGCACCGCTACCCTCTGATGCTGACGTATTGTGAATTTCGAGAGGAACCTGTGGCCGTACGACTGAGGCTCACGCGAGTGGGCGGCAAGAAGAATCCGATTTGGCGCGTTGTCGTTGCCGACCAGCGCTCGCCGCGCGACGGCCGCTTCATCGAGGTTGTCGGTCAATACAACGCTCAGACCAACCCGTCAACTATCACGCTCGATCAGGATCGGATCAAGCTTTGGCTCGACAAGGGCGCGCAGCCGACCGCGCAGGTCCGCAAGCTGCTGCACACGCAGGGCATTCCCGTCTAGGCTCGTCCGATGCGCGAGCTGCTCGAGTATCTGGCACGGTCGTTGGTCGATGATCCGGCCGCCGTTGTCGTCGAACAGTTTGATGACGACGATGGAACCCTCGTTCTCGAGCTGACCGTTGGCGTGGACGACTACGGCAAGGTGATCGGTCGCGGCGGACGCACGGCCAACGCGATGCGGACCGTCCTCAAAGCTGCGGCGGTTCGTGAAGAGCGTCGTGTGCTGATCGACATCGTTGACTGACGTGACGGCCGAGCCGCAGCAGTGGCTTCAGGCAGGCAGGGTCGGCCGCCAGCATGGACTCGACGGCAGTTTCCACGTAACACGGCCGCGCCCGGCGTTGCTGGCGCTCGGTGTGACCGTCCGCGTCGGTGAAAACGAGGCGACGATTGAGCGGCTTGCCGGCACCGACGCCAATCCGATCGTCCGCTTGGCAGGCGTCAGCACGCCGGAGGCGGCAGAGGCGCTGCGCGGCAGCGGACTCTTTCTTGCGCTTGACGAGGCGCCCCGTTTGGGCGAGCAGGAGTGGTGGGCGGAAGAGCTTGAAGGTTGCAGCGTCGTTGACGGCGAGCTAGCGGTCGGTGCCGTCTCGCGGCTGATCGTGCTGCCGTCGTGCGAAGTGTTGGAGGTCGAGCGGAGCGACGGCAGCAAACTTCTGGTGCCGATGGTTTCCGACGCGATCCGCTCGGTTGACGTCGAGACCCGACGGATAGACATCAAGCTCGAGTTTCTCGGGGCCGACTGAATCGATGCAGCTCGACGTTGTAACGCTATTCCCGCAGTGGTTCGATTGGTTTAGGGAGCAGCGCCATGTTGCCAACGCCGTCCAGCAAGGCAACGAGCTGCGGGCGCTCGATCTGCGCGAGCACACGCCGCTCAGCGGCGGTCAGGTTGATGACACACCATTTGGCGGTGGCGCCGGAATGGTGCTGCGGGTCGACGTGATGGATGCCGCGCTGCAGGCCTTCTATGACGTTGATCCTGTTGAACTGCCGCGCCAGCGACGCGTTATCGCATTGACACCCGGCGGCCGCGTACTTGACGAGCAGCTTGTGAACGAACTGGCGGCCGAACCGGCGGTGACGCTGATCTGTGGCCGCTACGAAGGCTTCGATGAGCGAATCGTCCAGCATTACTGCAGCGACGCTGTATCGATCGGCCGCTACGTGATCGCTGGCGGAGAGCTGGCGGCGATGGTTGTCTGCGATGCGATCCTGCGCAAGCTGCCTGGCGCGCTCGGCGACGTCGATTCAGCGGTCGAGGAGTCGTTCAGCGCTGCGCTTGAGGGCGACCCCGAGTACCCGCACTACACGCGGCCAGCCGAGTATCGCGGCTGGGGTGTTCCGCAGGTGCTGCTTTCCGGCCACCATCAGGAGATTCGTCAGTGGCGCCGCGATCGTAGTCGTGAGCGAGGGGCAGCATCCGGCGGCGCTCCGCTATCCTGAGTAGCCTCGCGTTGGCTGCGGTGCACCTCGGCACCGAATTAGCGGCCTTACCGACGCGAGCCTCTCTGATATGAGCACAGTGATCGACAAACTTGAACGCGCCCAACTGCGCCGCGTACCGGACTTTTCGCCCGGCGACCGCGTCAAGGTCCATTTTCAGGTCGTCGAAGGCGAGCGGCGACGCACGCAGCTCTTCGAGGGCATCGTGATCGCCCGTCAGGGTAGCGGCGCGCGCGAAACCTTCACAGTTCGTAAGCAGTCCTTTGGCGTCGGCGTCGAGCGAACCTTCCCGGTCCACTCGCCGAAGATTGAAAAGATCGAGGTTGCTGCCCGCGGTGACGTGCGCCGTGCCAAGCTTTACTACCTGCGCGATCGCGTCGGTAAGGGAGCGCGTGTGCGCGAGCGCGACTACTACGGGCCGGAGGATGAGGTGCAGCCAGGGTTGGTGCACGAGTCGCCAGCGGCGCCGGATGTTGACTCCGCCGGTGACCAGCCGGCCGACGAGCAGGTCGCCGAAGCGGTAGAGGCCAGCGCCGAGCCGCAGGACGAGCCCGCCGCCGAGCCGCAGGACGAGCCCGCCGCCGAGCCGCAGGACGAGCCCGTTGACGCTGAGAGCGATGAAGCGGCAGCTGAGCAGCCTGAAACAGGCGACGACGCCGGCTCTGACGAAGCGGCGTGAACGCCATCAAGCAGGGACGGTCGAAGTCGACCGCCAACTCGTTCCTCGAGCTCGTCCTGATCGTTGCGCTGGCGCTCGGCTTGGCGCTGATTATCCAAGCGTTCGTCGTTAAGCCCTACCGAATCCCGAGCGAGTCGATGGTGCCAACTCTGCAGGTTGGTCAGCGCGTGCTGGTGAACCGGTTGGCGCACCGCTTCGGTGATCCGCAGGTCGGGGATATCACGGTCTTTCACCCGCCGTCCGGGTCAGCCGAGATGCCACTCGATCAGTGCGGGGTTCGGCCGGCGCGCGGCGCGGCCTGTGACAAACCGACGCCGGGGGAGTCCGATATCAACTTCATCAAGCGGATAGTCGGCGGGCCGGGCGACACGATTTCGGTCCGTGATGGCCGCGTGATCCGCAACGGCAAAGCGACAAGCGAGCCCTTTATCAGCGACACCTGCGCAAACAATGCCGGCGCTATCTGCACGCTGCCACGGACGATCACGATTCCGCCCGGACACTGGTTCATGATGGGCGACAACCGTGGCGAGTCCGACGACAGCAGATTCTGGGGACCCGTCCCAACCGCCTGGATCATCGGGCCGGCAGTCGTCACCTACTGGCCGCCCACCCGCATCAACATCTTCTAAGCCGCCGCGTCAGACGCGCGCCAAGCGTCGCTCCGACGGTCGCGCCGTAAGCGGTGCGCGGTTAATCGCATTTGACCGTTCGATCGGCAGTCGCTGGCTGGCCGGCGCCGATGAGGCCGGCCGCGGCTGTTTGGCTGGGCCGCTCGTGGCCGCAGCTGTATTACTCGATCTCGAAACGATTGGTGTCGCTGAAGTGCGGGCGCTCAGGGCGCTGAATGACTCAAAGCAGCACGACGCAGCAGCTCGCGAGGCGCTGCTGCCGGTCGTAATGGATACGGCGCAGCGCGTCGTCGTAGTCTGCCGCTCGGCGAAGGGGATCGACGAACGGGGCCTGCATCGCACCAACCTGGCGGCCCTGCGCGACGCGCTGATCGGTGTCGCGCGGCCCGGCTGCGTCTGCCTTGTCGACGGCTTCGCGGTGCCGGAGTTTGAGCACCCGCAGCAAGCGGTGATCGGCGGCGACGCCACCAGCGCGGCGATTGCTGCCGCCTCGATTGTCGCCAAGGTGACGCGCGACCGGCTTATGGTTCGCGCCGACGAGCAGCTGCCGGAGTGGGGCTTCGGCGTTCACTTCGGCTACTCAACACCTGCCCACCGAGCGGCGATCGTCGAACACGGCGTTTCGCCGCTCCACCGCATGTCGTTCCAGTCGACAGCCTACGAACAGATCGCCGTATAACGCTAGAAGGCGTTCTCAAGGTGTTCAAGGCTGATTAGCTGGCCGCGCCCGTCGAGCAGCACGCCGATCGCGTCAAAGCGGATTGCTGCGGCGCGCGGACTTTGCACCCGTTCACTTAGGAAGGCCGCGGCGAGTCGACGCACCTGAGCGCGCTTGCGCCGGTCGAGCGTCTCCCAAGGGGAGCTGCTGCGGCGCGAGCGGCGGGTCTTCACCTCGACAAATACGAGCGTCGAGCGGTCGCGGACGATCAGATCAATCTCGCCGCAGCGGGTCCGATGGTTACGCGCCACTAGCTGACAGCCAAGTCGCTCCATGTGGGCAAGCGCAAGCCGTTCGCCGGCGCGGCCAAGGACGTGACGTGGGTCGGGGCTGGTTGATCCGATCGTCGCAGGCTAGTGCGACCGATGTGCCCAAACCAGACGGAGTTTTCGATCGGACTGTTGCTAATTTGCGGACCCTTCGAGGCTCGTCGCTTTTCCGTTCCACTGCCGTCGCAAAGCCAGTCAGTTGGCTTGCGCGCTAGCGCGTAGCGTCACGCCAATCGTCACCCACGTCACGACATTCACGATAGATGGGCTCGAGCCGTGCCCGGTCACGGTTGAAGCGGACCTGCGACGCGGCTTGCCAAGTTTCACGATCGTCGGCCTCGCCGACCGCGCCGTCGGCGAGGCACGCGAGCGGGTTCGCGCAGCGCTCGTCAACTGCGGCTTTGAGTTTCCGATGCGGCGGTTGACGGTCAATCTTGCGCCGGCCGACCTGCGTAAGAGCGGCCCCGGCTTCGACCTCGCAATCGCTTGCGCGATCCTCGCGGCAAGCGGACAGCTGCCTGCGTCGCAGATCGCGCGCACAGCCTTCTTTGGCGAGCTTTCGTTAAGCGGCGAGGTCAAACCATGCCGCGGCGTGCTGGCGGTCGCAGAAGGCGCCAAGCGGTCGGCGTTGCAGTCGTTGATCGTCGCCGACGCTTCGGCAGCCGAGGCACGGCTGGTCGATGGTCTGGTCGTCGCGTCGCTGGCTTCGTTGCAGCAGATCGGCGCCGTTCTGCGCGGCGAGCGCGAACCGCCAGCGATGCTCGATGATCGAAGCAACGAGCCGGCCCGGCAGCTGCCTGACCTTGCCGATGTACGAGGCCATGCCGGCGCGATAGAGGCGTTGACGATTGCCGCTGCCGGCGGCCACAATCTGCTGTTCAGCGGGCCTCCCGGAACCGGCAAGACAATGCTGGCGCGGCGGCTGCCTGGGATTTTGCCGCCGCTGACCCAGCCCGAAGCACTTGAGGTGACGCGGATTCAAGGGATCGCTGGAATCAGCAGCGGCGGCCGGTTGGTCACGCAGCGGCCGTTCCGTGCGCCACACCACACGATCTCGGCCGCCGGACTGGTCGGCGGCGGCAGCGTACCGACGCCAGGTGAGGCGACCTTGGCGCACAACGGTGTCTTGTTCCTTGACGAGCTGTCGGAGTTCGACCGCCGCGCGTTGGAGTCGCTGCGCCAGCCGTTGGAGGATGGTCAGATTACGGTCGTTCGCGGCCAGCGGAGCGCCAGTTTTCCAAGTCGCTTTGCGCTGATCGCAGCTACCAACCCTTGCCTCTGCGGCCGCGGCGGGAGGGCCTGCCGGTGCAGCGAGCCTGAGCTGGCCCGCCATCGCCGCCGCCTTTCTGGGCCGCTGCTCGATCGGATCGACCTGCTGGTCGCAATCGAGCGGCCGTCATCAGCGGCTTTGGCCGGCGCTGGACTGACGACGAGCGCGCAGGTCGCAGGCCGCGTCTTGGAGGCCCGCCAGCGCCAGCTGGCCCGCGCCGGCGTCTGTAACGCGCAGATCACTGCGCGAGAGTTGAGCAGAGGCCTTTCAATCAGTGCGCCAGCGCAGGGCGCCCTAGCACGGGCTTACGATGCCGGTGCTCTCAGCGCCCGCGGGCGCGACCGGGCTTTGCGCGTGGCGCGGACGATTGCCGACCTGGCCGGCGAGCAGCAGGTTGGCCTGTCATCGCTGGCGCAGGCGCTCAGCTACCGCCAAACCGACGAGCGGTTGGCGGCGGCAGCGTGAACAGCTGCGATCGCTGTCTGCGCCGCAGCTGGCTAGTCGCGAGGCTGGCTGGGCACCTCGAGCTGATCCGCGGCGACCGGCCGGCGGTGCGCGGCGTGCTGGCGCTGAGCAACAGTCGGCTGTTGGCGGCGCTTGGCGGCGCTGAGCAGCAACCGATCACGAAGCAGCTGGACCAGCTGGATATTGCCGAGCAGCGACGCCGCTGGAGTGCCGCTGGCGCAACGTCAGTTTGCTGCCACGATCCCAGCTACCCGGCAGGCCTGCTAGAGCTGCCTGACCCGCCTGCTGCGCTGCACTTCTGCGGCGCGCCGGAGCGGATTGATCAGCTGCTGGCTGGCCAGGCTGCCGTCGCGATCGTCGGCTCTCGCCGCGCCTCGGCCGACGGGCTGGCGCTTGCAGGGGAGCTCGGCCGGCAACTTTCGCTCTGTGATGTGACGGTCGTTAGTGGCATGGCGCTAGGGATTGATGGCGCAGCGCACAGCGGTGCGCTGGAGGCGGGGGACAGAACGGTCGCTGTGCTGGCCTGCGGGCCAGAGCGGCCCTACCCGGCGCGCCGCCGCCGGCTGCACACCGAGCTGTGTCAGCGGGCGCTGGTTCTCTCCGAGCTGCCGCCCGGGACGGCGCCGTGGCGTTGGGCCTTTCCGGCGCGCAACCGAATCATCGCGGCGCTCTCGCGGATGACCGTCGTGGTCGAGGCGGCAGAGCGTTCCGGCTCGTTAATAACAGCCGAGATTGCCGCTGACCTTGGCCGCAGCGTCGGCGCCGTCCCCGGCTGGCCGGCTGCCTGGCACAGCGGCGGCGCCAACGCGCTGCTGCGCGACGGTGCGCACATAATCCGCGACGCGCGCGACGTGCTCGACGACGCCTTCGGCGTCGGCGTCAGCGGTGTTTCTAAGCCGGCGCTACGGCCGGTCCCGGAGCTGACCGGGCCGCAGCGGGCTGTGCTGACCGCGGTCACCGACGGTTACTCCACCGCGGCAAGCATCACTGAGCGCTGCGGCGAGCCCGGCGCGGCGATGGCGGCGCTGAGCGAACTCGAGCTGCTCGCTCTGCTAAAGCGGTGCGCCGACGGCAGCTACCGCGTTCGCTGAACGTCTCGGCGGTGCCCGTTGGGCGGCGGCCGGCGGCAGGGTGGCATAATTGCTAGCCAAGCGATGAGTGGGACTTAGATGACCGACACAGTGACGTTCAACATGAAGCACCGCAGCGCTGCCCTGACTGAAGGTCCGGAGCGTGCCGCTGCGCGCGCCTACTTGAAGGGAATCGGTTATGACGATGAGGCGCTCTCGAAGCCAATCATCGGGGTCGCTTCAACTTGGACCGAAACGATGCCGTGCAACTTCCACTTGCGGGCGCTGGCGGCGAAGGTCAAGGACGGGGTCCGGGCCGCTGGCGGTACACCGATGGAGTTCAACACGATCGCGATCTCCGACGGCATCACGATGGGTACGCCAGGGATGAAGACGTCGCTTGTGTCACGTGAGGTGATTGCCGACTCGATCGAGCTGGTCGGCCGCGGCCACCTGTTCGACGGTATCGTCGCGCTCTCCGGCTGCGACAAGACGATTCCCGGCACGGTGATGGCAATCGCACGGCTCAATGTTCCCTCGGTGATGCTGTACGGCGGTTCTATACCGCCGGGACGCTTCCATGGCCGCGATGTGACGATCCAAGATGTCTTTGAAGCGGTCGGCGCACACTCGGCCGGCAAAATGAGCGATCAGGAGCTGCACGAGCTGGAAGGGGTTGCCAGCCCTGGCGTCGGCGCCTGCGGCGGCCAGTTCACCGCCAACACGATGGCGATGGCCTTCGAGATTATGGGTATCTCGCCGATGGGCTCGGCAATGGTGCCGGCCCAGCACGCCAGCAAAGCCGACGTTGCCTTCGCGATCGGCGAGCTGGTGATGGATGTCCTGCGCCGCGGCGTAATGCCCAGCGAGCTGATCACACGCAAGTCGATTGAGAACTCGATCACCGGCGTCGCCGCCAGCGGTGGCTCAACCAATGCCGTGCTGCACCTGCTGGCGCTAGCGCGCGAGGCAAAGGTTGAGCTAGACATCGACGACTTCGACCGAATCAGCGAAGCGACACCGCTGCTCTGTGATCTAAAACCGGGCGGCAAGTACGTCGCCGTCGATCTTTACGAAGCTGGCGGTGTGCCACTCGTCGCCAATCGCCTGCTTGAGGCCGGTCTGCTGCACGAGGACGCGCCAACCGTCACCGGGCTAACGATCGGTGAGGAGGCCGCCAAGGCAACGGAAACTGAGGGCCAGCAGGTCGTCCGGCCGCTCGACAACCCGGTCAAAACCTCCGGCGGGCTGGCAATCTTGCGCGGCAACATTGCCCCCGATGGCTGCGTCGTCAAACTGGTCGGCCATGAGCGGCGCCACCACGAGGGCCCGGCCCGCGTATTCGAAAGCGAAGAGCTGGCGATGGATGCCGTCACGCACGGCCGGATCAGTAAAGGCGACGTCGTAATTATTCGTAACGAAGGCCCGGCCGGCGGCCCAGGGATGCGCGAGATGTTGGCAGTAACCGCAGCGATTAACGGCGCCGGGCTGGGCGAGCATGTTGCGCTGCTGACCGACGGGCGTTTCTCCGGTGCGACCTACGGCTTCATGGCCGGCCATGTCGCGCCCGAAGCATTTCGCGGCGGGCCGATCGCCGCGGTGCGCGATGGCGACAGCGTGACGATCGATGTTGACAAGCGTAGGATTGACGTCGATCTGACCGTCGCCGAGATCGATGAGCGCGTTGCTGCCTACATCCCGCCGGCCAACCCAGACCGCACGGGCGTACTGGCGAAATACGCCGATCAGGTTGGCAGCGCCTCCGAGGGCGCCGTGACGCTGGTCGATCAGCCGCGCTGAGTGTTGACGATGCGGATCGCAATCGACATTGACTCAACGCTGCACCATTACTGGGACCAGCTGGCCGAGGTCGTACGCAGGCGTTACGGCGTCGAGCTGCCCTACGACACTCAGCACAGCTGGGGGATCAGTCAGCTGGAGGCCGACCAGCTGGCGGAGATGGTCGCCGAGACACACAGCGATGACTGGATCAGCGCTGCCGAGCCGTACCCGGGATCGGTCGAGGTCATCAATGGTTGGGCGCAATCAGGCTATTTCATTCATATCACCAGCCATCGCGACGTGGCTGCTGCCGCGCCGACCGAGCGCTGGCTCGATTCAATCGGCCTTAACTACGACGAGCTGTACTGCTCGTACGACAAGATCACGCGCTGCCGCGAACTGGAGATCGATCTGCTGGTCGACGACAGCCCGGTCAACCTGCAGAGTGCGCTGGACGAAGGGATTCGTGGCGCGACGATCGTTCATCCGTGGAACGCCGAGCTTTGCAAGTCGCCGCAGATCACCAGCGCTGAGGACTGGCCGGCGCTCGGTCTGCTGCTGGCGCCGCTGCTCGCTGCTGCAGACTGACGCCCAGTGGCAGGGAGGCAGTGTTTCGCGCCGAACTTCGGCTGAAGCGTTGTAACCGGCGCCGTCGGTCTGCGTTGACGCTTACCTTTTAAGATAGAGCCTGATGCCACGCAAGTATTCAATCTCACTGATTGCGCTGTTCTCCTTCCTCGTCCTGCTTGTAGCCGGGGCCTTTGCCTACGACAACGCGACCTCGCAGACAATCTCGCCGGGAGTAACAGTCGCTGGCATCGACGTCGGCGGGATGTCGGCAGCCGACGCCCGCAGCAAGCTTCACCGCGACCTGCTCGGACAGCTGGAGACGCCGGTGACGGTCACACGAGGCTCGGACTCATGGCAGCTAGCCGCCAACCGCTCAAAGGTCGGAGTAGACACCGACGGAAGTGTCAGCGCCGCTCTGGCGAAGAGCAATTCCGGCAACTTTGCGGTGCGTGCCTATCGAAAACTGACGGGAACCGAGCTCGACGCATCGATTCAACCGCGGGTCAGCTACTCAAAGCCGGCCGTTCAGGCTTTTGTTGACCGAGTAGTCAAGGACGTCGATCGGCCGGCCAGGGACGCTTCGCTGGCCTTCACGGTTTCAGCGGTTCAGCCGGTGCCGTCGAAGAGCGGCGTTGCCGTGAAGCAGCGTCAGTTGAAGCGGCAGGTAACCGCGGCGCTGATTACGCCGAACGCCGATCGTACGGTCACCGCGCAGGTTCGCGTGTTGAAGCCAAAGGTCACGACAAGCCAGCTGTCGGCCAAGTACCCGCTCCTGATAACCGTTGACAGGACCAACTTCAAGCTGACGCTGTTCAAGGACCTCAAGCCTGTCAAGAGCTATCCGATCACTGTCGGTAGAGCCGGTCTGGAAACGCCGGCTGGGCTGTACTCAATCCAAAGCAAGCAGGTCAATCCCACCTGGTACGTACCGGATCGGCCTTGGGCCGGCGATCTTGCAGGAACCGTAGTGCCGCCCGGTCCGGATAATCCGCTCAAGGCACGTTGGATGGGGATCGCTGGCGGCGCAGGCATTCACGGCACTGCCGAGCTAGGCTCGCTCGGCACCGCTGCATCGGCCGGCTGCGTGCGGATGTCGATTCCGGAGGTGATCGACCTGTACGACCGTGTCAGTGTCGGCGTCCCGGTCTTTGTCGCCTAACAGAAGGCTCGTTTGGCAGGCCGTTCAGATCGGCGATGACGCTCGCGAATCCGGGCCGCCGCTGATCTGATTCAGCGGCACTTCCTCCCAGCCGTCTGCTTCAAGGCAGGCATGACGCTCGCTCCGGCGAAATACCAGTGATCCGAGAACAATCCCCTGCTGGCGGCGGCGCATCACCGCGTACCAAAGCGTCGTTGCGTCGTCCGAGCCTTGGATCCGATGCCATGGTCGGGGCGGCGAGTCGCCGCGACGACAGATGCGGTCGGCCTCAAGACCGGCCTCAGTCGCGACCTGACCGCTTTCCGTATTGATGAAGAACAACGCCACAGAGACCGAGGATACGAATCAGCCGCTCTCACCGCAGTGGGCAGCTGCGATCGAGCTGGTTGGGGATGATCTGCTGCGCCGCGGCAGCGCGGCTGGAACGCAGCGCGCTTACCGCAGCGATCTTGAACAGTTCGCTCGCTGGGCGTTTCCAGCGCAGCTGCAGCCGACCGATGTTGATGCCCGGCAGCTGCGCCGCTACGCCGCTTGGTGCGGCGAGCTGGAGCTTGCAGCCTCGACCGTCGCGCGCAAACTGGCAGCACTGCGCGCCTGCTTCAGGACGTTGCGCGAACACGGGATCGTTGAGCAGAACCCGGCCGAGCTGGTTGCCGCGCCAAAGAGGCCATCGAATCTGCCGCGAGTTCTGCGCCAGAGTGAGCTGGCACAGCTGATTGACAGAATCCCGGGTGGTACGGCGCTGGAACTGCGTGACCGTGCGCTGATTGAACTGGCCTACGGCTCGGGGCTACGGGCCGAGGAGCTGGTAAGTGCCGAGCTGCTGGCGGTTGAGTTCGACTCCGAGCAGATTACGGTTGAAGGCAAAGGCGCGAAGACACGGATCGTCCCGATCGGTGAGTATGCGCGACGTGCGTTGAGCGTCTACCTAGAGCGAGGACGGCCAGCGCTGCTGACCGACACAGAGCAGAGCGCTCTCTTCCTCTCCAAATCCGGCCGTCGACTGCAAAGCTCGGACGTTCGCCGCCGGCTGCGGATCTGGGCGCGAGCCGCCGAGCTGCCAGGTCGGGTTCACCCGCACGCCCTGCGTCACTCGTTTGCGACCCATCTGCTCGACGGCGGTGCCGACCTGCGCGCAATCCAGGAGCTGCTCGGCCACGAGCACCTGTCCAGCACGCAGATCTATACACGGGTCGAGTCGGCCCGGTTGCGCAGCGCCTACAGCGCCAGCCATCCACGCGCCTAAGCGAACCGCTGCGCCGCCTGTTGCTGCCCCCGCTACCGTTGACAGCGATGGGCATTCGCAAAATCTCAACCAATCGCGACCCTTCGCCCTGCGCCGTCTGCCAGCGCAACCTGCTGCGCGGCGAGCAGCACGACTTGTTCATTCACGGCGGTCAGCGGCGGATCGTCTGTGAACTGTGTACCGGCCGTGCGACGGCGCAGGGTTGGATCCGCGAGTCGGCTGACTTGGCGCCGGCCAGCGGCCGGATTGGCTGGATCAAGCGCAGCCAGGGCCGCTCGCTGACCGGCCGCCGCGGCAGGCGTGACGAGCAGCCTGCAGGAGAGCTTCTGGTGCCACCGGAGGCCGAAGCGCTTGTTGGCGAGGATCAAGCTGGAGACCGCTTTGACCCGGGGCTGGGGCCGCCGCCGCTCACCGACCGGGAAACCTCCGAGTTTGCTCTGCCGCCGAGGCACGAGGTTTCGGTCAATGAACGGGCCGTTCGCGCTGTGCCCACGCATGCCGACCGAAAGGGCGCGCGGGCGATTGAGATTTTCAACGCCGGCGAGCACCCGCGAACGATTGCGACGCTGGCCCGCACGCTCGGCGCACCGATTGTCAGCGTCAGGCCGTCAGCGAGCGAAGGCAGCATCGTGTCGGTGGTGATCGGCTGGGAGCTCTCTTGGTACCGCTACGAGGTAGATCTGGCCGACGAGTCATCGGGCGCCCGGCTGATCGACAAGGGAAGTGAGCTGGGCGAGCTAGAGCAGCACGAGCGCATCCCAAATGCTGTCGCCGACTCCGCGGGACTGCTGCATACGGCGGTTGACGCTTAGTGAAGCTGACCGTTCACGTTGACGGCGGTTCGCGCGGCAACCCCGGCCCTGCTGCGGCCGGCGCTATCGCTACAAACAGCGAGGGCCAGATCGTCGGCGAGCGTGGCGAGCTGATCGGCGAGGCGACCAACAACGTCGCTGAGTACATGGCGGTGCTGCTCGGCGCACGGCTTGCGCAGGAGTTTGGTGCGAGCGAACTGGAGCTGGTCAATGACTCGGAGCTGATCGCCCATCAGCTAACGGGTCGCTACAAAGTCAAGCACGCCGATATGAAGCCGCTCCACGCCGAGTCCGTTGCGCTGCTTTCAGAGTTCGATGCTTGGTCTATTCGTTGTGTCCGTCGCGAACAGAACGCTGAAGCCGACTCGCTCGTCAATCAGACGCTAGACGCCGGCGCACTCTGACGCTGGGCTTTACTGCGCTAGGGCTGCGGCTAGCGCTGCTAACTAGAGCAGCCCGGCCTTCGGGCCGTCCGCTTCATTCTTGCTGCCGATTCCTGTCTTCTGCAGCAGCGCCCATCCTGCTGGTAACAGAGCAGCGGCGAACGCCAGCTTCACAAGGTCGCCGAGGATGAACGGCTGAACGCCGGTCTTATAAGCCTCAGTCCAGCCGAATGCAACGCCATCGCCAGCCGGATCCCAGCTCGCTAGCCACGGCACTCCGACGGCGTAGATGATGATGTTGCCGAGCAGCAGCACGCCGACCATCGCCATCACACGTCGGTCGGCTCCGCGCTCGGCGAGCCAACCTACGACGGCGGCGGCAACGATGAAGCCGATGATGTAGCCGCCGGTTGCGCCGGTAATCACGTCCCAGCCACTGGACTGATCGCTGAAGATCGGCGCACCGAGCGCGCCGATGATGAAGTAGAGGAGCATTGCGAGTGCGCCGCGGCGTGATCCAAGGACGCCGCCGACGAGGAGGACGCCGAGCGTCTGGCCGGTGAACGGCACTGGATACCAAGGGATTGAGATCTGAGCTAGCCCCGCTACGAGGGCGGTGCCGCCGAGTACCAGCGCGATATTGCCGAGGATCACGTTGCTGCGTTCCCGCGAATGTGGCATCAGTCGATCGGCGATCGTTCCGTAGCGCTCAGCGTGCATCTGACTTTGCTCCTTCGGTAAGCAGGGTAAGTCCAGCGATCCTACGACATCGTGGCTAGCTGCGCGTGGCGCCGACCAGCAGTCTGCGGCAGCTCCAGTAGCTCCGACACGACGGCCGCGACGACGACCGCCAACGCTTGGCGGATCGGCATGGAAGGCCCACTTTCAGGCGACCAGAAGCAGTTTGGTGAGGCTCCGGGCACTTGGAGCTCATACGTCAATGGCTCGGTCACGATCGACCCGGAGAACGGTAATCGCGACCCCGCAACCGTCGTCGAGCCGTACTAGGCCCCAAGCAGTAACGCCAAGCCGGCCATAGCCAGCATTGAGCCGACGATCCCGGCTGCCGCCTGCGTGCGGTATTCACGCGGTCCCAGCGCGTCCGGGAGCAGTTCGAGCACGACCAGTGCGAGCATCGCGCCGGCCGCAAAGCCGAGCGACCACGGCAGCAGCGCTGTGATCTGCTCAACCAGTAGGAACGCGATCACTGCGCCGATCGGCTGCGGAACGCTGGTTCCAACCGCCGCCCAGAACTGCTGACGGGTCGAGAAGCCGGCCTGCGCCATCGGGATCGCCGTCGCCGTTCCTTCAGGGACATTCTGAAGCGCGATCGCGATGAAGACGAAAAGGCCAAGCGTGCTGTCAGCCGACCAGGACGAGCCGAGCGCGAACCCCTCCGGCAGGCTGTGCACGAAGAGCACGGCAAACACGAGTACCGAACGGCGCGTGTGGACGCCGCTGCGCTTACCGATCCGTAGATCGCGGCCGTGCATTGCCTTCTGCCCCGCGAGCAGGAAGAGCACTCCGATCACGCCGCCAACAAGCAGCGGCACCCACTGAGCGTTCCTGATTGGCTCGATGACTAGGCCGACCGAAGCGGCCGTCATCACGCCGGCGGCAATCCCCCAGAGCAGCGGTCGCCAGTGATTCGTCCGTTCCGGCCCTAGCCAGGCGACCGGCAGCGCGCCGAGCCCGGTGGCCAGCGCAGTGACGCAGGCGAGCAGGAATACGGTCACTAATGCCACCGGCGCAGATTAGGGCAGTGCGCGGCGCCCGCATGACCGGCGCGTGGCCGTACGAAGCGTGCCCAGACGCCGCAGGCATGCCGGACGGCACGATCCACGATTAGCTTCGGGACAGCAGGTCGGATGATCAGCGCCCGGCCTGCGATCCCACGCCGCAGTGAGTTGACTCAGGGTGGTCTGTTCACGGCCGGTACGCGGTTGAGGAACCCGCGCGCTAACCTCGCCGCTGAACGATTTCCACTAACCAACTTAAGAACGTGCTGTCAGCCACATTAGGGTCGATTATAAGTTGTGTCTACTGCGGTTCGTGAGCTGATCTAAGGTCGGCGAGCGGCTGACGGGGTAGTGTTCTGCCTATGGGACGCGAGGACGATTACACGATCGAATCAGGCGCGGACCTGACAGAAGCGAACCTGCGTGGCGCGAACCTGCACAAAGCGAATCTGCACGGCGCTGACCTGTCCGGCGCTGACCTGTCCGGCGCGAACCTGACCAACGCGATCCTGCGCGGCGCGAACCTGTACGGCGCTGACCTGACCCACGCGGACCTGTCCGGCGCGAACCTGCGCGGCGCGCACCTGCGCGGCGCGAACCTGCACAAAGCGAATCTGCACGGCGCGCTCCTGAAGGGCACCAAGATGCGCGGTGCGAACCTGTCCGGCGCAACTATGCCGGACGGCTCAGTCCACAAGTAGCTTCGGAACGGCAGGCCGGACGACTCGCGCCCGGCCCGCGATCCCACGCCGCAGTGAGTTGACTCAGGGTGTTCTGTTCACGGCCGGTACGCGGTTGAGGAACCCGCGCGCTAACCTCGCCGCTGAATGACTTCCACCCACCAACTTAGGAGCGTGCTGTCAACCACACTACGGTCGGTTGCGGGTTGTGTCTACTGCGGTTCGTGATCTGACGGCGAGCGGCTGACGGGGTAGTGTTCTGCTTATGGGACGCGCGGACGATTACACGATCGAACCAGGCGCGGATCTAAAAAGCGCCGACCTGACCGACGCTGACCTGACCGTGGCGAACCTGCACGGCGCGTGGCTGTGCGGCGCAAACCTGCTCGGCGCGAACCTGTACGGCGCGAACCTGACCAACGCTGACCTGACCAACGCTGACCTGCGCGGCGCGAACCTGCACGGCGCGAACCTGACCAACGCTGACCTGACCAACGCTGACCTGTCCGACGCGAACCTGCACGGCGCGGACCTGCTCGGCGCGGACCTGCTCGGCGCGAACCTGGCCAACGCTGACCTGACCAACGCTGATCTGCACGGCGCGAACCTGCTCGGCGCGGACCTCCGCCTCGCGAACCTGCTCGGCGCGGACCTCCGCCTCGCGAACCTGTCCGGCGCGAACCTGTCCGACGCGAACCTGTCCGACGCGAACCTGAAGGGCACCAAGATGCGCGGCGCGAACCTGACCGGCGCGAACCTGCTCGGTGCGAACCTGAAGGGCACCAAGATGCGCGGCGCGAACCTGACCGGCGCGAACCTGCTCGACGCGAACCTGAAGGGCACCAAGATGCGCGGCGCCAACCTGATCGACGCGAACCTGAAGGGCACCAAGATGCGCGGCGCGAATATGACCGGCGCAATAATGCCGGACGGCACAATCCACGATTAGCTTTGGGATCCCACGCCGCACTGAGTTAACTCAGGGTGGTCTGTTCAAGGCGGCTCGGCGGGTAAACAAGCCGCGCGCTAACCTCGCCGCTCAATGATTTCCACCAATCAGCTAAAGAATGGAAACCACATCGAGGTTGACGGAACCGTCTTCAAGGTCGTCGACTTCCAGCACGTCAAGCCCGGCAAGGGGCCGGCCTTCGTCCGCACGAAGCTGCGCCGCGCTTCAGACGGCAATGTGATTGACAAGACCTTCCGTGCCGGCGAGAAGTTCCGATCCGTCCGTTCCGAAGCGCGCCGGATGAGCTTCCTTTACTCAGACGGGACCGATGCTCACTTCATGGACAGCGAGAACTTTGACCAGATCGCGATCCCGATGGCGCTCATCGCCGACGAGCTGCGTTGGGCCAAGCCGAATGACGACGTCGACCTTCTGTTCATCGACTCCGAGCCGAGCGCGCTGCAGCTGCCAGCCTCGGTCGAACTGGAAGTAACGGAGACCGAGCCAGGGCTGCGCGGCGACACTGCATCGGGCGGGGGCACCAAACCAGCAACGCTTGAGACCGGCGCTGTGATTCAGGTGCCGCTGTTCGTCAACATCGGTGACCGGATCAAGGTCCAGACCGACAGCGGCGACTACATGTCGCGCGCCTAGTCGCGGACGCGTGTCCCGTCGCAGCGAGCAGCGCCGCGACGCGGCCTTTATTCTTTATGAGTCTGAGGTGGCCGGCGCCAGCGTCAGCGCTCTGCTGGAACGCGGCGCGTCGCCACTAACCCGGTCACTTGTTCACGCCGCTGATGACCGCGGCGAGCAGCTCGACCAGATCATCGGCCGCTATTCGATCGGCTGGAGTATCGAGCGGATCGCAACGCTGGAGCGCTGCATCATGCGGATCGCGCTGGTCGAGATGCTCTATCCGGACGCTGTTCCGGCCGACGCACCGATCCCACCGGAAGGCGCAATTGACAACGCGGTCGAGGTAGCTAAGAAGTATTGCGGCGAGCAGTCACCCGGCTTTGTAAACGGCATCCTCAACGCAGCAATGGCCGAGATCGGGCAGACTCCCCCCGACGATGACTGATCTCGATACAACGGCAATTGACGATCTGGTTGGGCAGCTTGAGCGCGCCGCGCAGCAGCTGCGTGGGGGAGACCTGTCGAGCGACGCGGCGGCATCGCTGGTTGAGGACTGCGCCGCCCTTGCGGGCCAGGCGTCGGTCGAGCTGGAGCGGCTTTCAAAAGCCGGCCCCGACGAACAGCTGCCCGGCCAAGACACGCTGCTCTGAGGCGACGGTGAGTTACCCCGACGACCTGCGCGAACAGGTCGACCAGTACCTCCAGCAGCTGCAGTTCAGTGACGGGCCGACGACGGCAGGGCTCGAGCAGGCGATGCGTTACTCGCTGCTGGCCGAAGGCAAGCGGATCCGGCCCGTGCTGGCTTTGGCGACTGCGACGGCGCTCGGACAGCCAGCCGGGAACGTACTGCCGTTGGCTGCGGCACTAGAGATGGTTCACAGCTACTCGCTGATCCATGACGACCTGCCAGCGATGGACGATGATGATCTGCGGCGCGGCAAGCCGTCTTGCCATGTCGCCTTCGGTGAGGACGTAGCAATCCTCGCTGGCGATGCGCTGTACGCCGAGGCCTTTCGCCTGATCCTGACTGAGCAGGCCGGTGACTCGACAAAGCTGTTGGCGGCGGCGGCCGAGCTGGCGGCGGCAACCGGCGTCAACGGAATGGTCGGCGGTCAGTATCTGGACGTTGAGGGCGCTGCATCCGTTGGTCCGGAAGGGCTGCGCGAGCTGCACGCCCGCAAGACGGGGCGGCTGATCAACTCATCGGTCGAGTGCGTCTGCCTGCTGCTCGGAGCCGACGCAGAGGCGCTTCTGCGTTACCGAGCATTCGCTGCCGAGCTTGGCGTTCTTTTCCAGATCGTCGATGACATCCTCGACGTCACCGGCTCCGATGAACAGCTTGGAAAGCCGTCAGGCAGTGACGAGCGTCACGGCAAACGGACCTACGTCAGCGAGTTTGGGCTCGAGCAGGCAAAAGCGCTCGCTGCCGCCTCTCACGAGCAGACTCGTGCAGCGCTGGCGCTTGCCGCTCCAACCGGCGCCGAGCAGCTCGAACGGATCACCGATTTCATCGCTGAGCGTGAGAGTTAGACTAGGCAGCCACGTATTACAGACGGACCCCGCCCGATGGAACGTATTCTCAACTCAATCAACGGCCCCGAGGACCTCAACGGTCTCGATGACGCACAGCTGCAGCAGCTAGCTCAAGAGGTGCGCGAGTTCATCATCGACACGGTCGGCGAGATCGGCGGCCACTTCGGCGCCAACCTCGGCGCCTGCGAACTGGCGGTGGCACTCCACTCGGTGCTCGACTCACCGCGCGATAAAATCCTCTGGGACGTCGGCCATCAGGCCTATCCGCACAAGGTTTTGACCGGGCGGCGTGATCAGCTGGCGACAATCCGCCAATACGGGGGCCTGGCGCCGTTCTGCTCGATTGAGGAGAGCGAGCACGACATCATGGGCGCCGGCCATGCGTCAACCTCGATCGGCTACGGCGTTGGCCTGAAGGAAGCGATGCGGCTGCTTGGCCGTCCCAATCAAGGCCGTGTCGCGGCCGTCATCGGCGACGGAGGGATGACCGGCGGCGTTGCCTTCGAGGCGATCCATCAAGCCGGCGGCCTTGGCACGCCGATGGTCGTCGTACTGAACGACAACGGCATGTCAATTGCCCCCAACGTTGGCGCGCTGTCGCGCTACTTCAACCGCGTGCGGCTCAACCCAAAGTTCTGGCATGTGCGCGAAGGGGTCGAGGATCGCCTCAGTCACCTGCCTGCCGGGATCGGCGCACGGGTTGAGAAGCTCGGGCCGCAGCTAAAGGAGTCGTTGAAGGCTTTCTGGGCGCCGGGGCTCTTCTGGGAGGAACTCGACTGGGCCTACGTCGGGGTTGTTGACGGGCACGATGTTGCTGCGCTGCGTCAGGCACTGGGCGCTGCCTTTGCTGCTGACCGGCCGGTTGTTGTTCACATCACGACCGTCAAGGGCAAGGGGTTTGCCCCGGCCGAAAAGGGCGGCCTTGAAGGAATGGAGCAGTGGCACGCAGCAAAGCCAGGCTCGATTGAAGATCGCTCACCGGTTACGAAGAAAGCGCCAAAGCCGGTAACAGCCGCGCCGCCGACCTACACCGAGGTCTTCGGCAACGCGATAACCAGCGAGGTTCGGGCCAACCGGCGCGTCGTTGGGATCACGGCGGCGATGAACTCCGGCACCGGTTTGAACATCCTCCAGGCGGCCGAACCTGACCACTACTTCGACGTCGGTATCGCTGAACAGCAGTCCGTGCTATTTGCCGCTGGCATGGCGCTTGAAGGAGCGCGGCCGGTCTGCGCCATCTACTCAACGTTCCTGCAGCGCGCTTATGACCAGATCGTTCACGACGTGGCGCTGCAGTCGCTGCCGGTGGTCTTTGCGATGGACCGGGCCGGCCTGGTCGGCGACGACGGCCCAACCCATCACGGCGCCTTTGACATCGCCTACATGCGTCTGCTGCCGAACATGACGCTGATGGCGCCGCGAGATGAGGCGCAGCTCGTTCACCTCCTCCATACTGCGATCGCGCACGAGAGCGGCCCTGTGGCGTTGCGCTATCCGCGCGGCGCAGGCGTCGGCGTTGATCTGCCTGATAAGCCAGAGCTGATCGAGATTGGGACGGGCGAGATTCTGCGCGAGGGTCAGCGCGTCGCGCTGCTCGGCTACGGGCACGGCGTCTCGCTGTCGCTCGCAGCCGCCGACATTCTCAGCGAGGCCGGGCTTGACGTGACCGTTGCCGATGCTCGCTTCGCCAAGCCGCTCGACAGCGCTCTGCTGGCGCAGCTCGCGGCTGAGCACGAGCTGATCGTCACGGTTGAGGACGGCGTGCTGAGCGGCGGCTTTGGCAGCGCCGTGATGGAGCACTACAACGACGCCGGCACGAAGGCACCGCGGATTCTGCGAATTGGTCTGCCCGATCGCTACGTCACTCACGGCAAGCCGGCGCTGCTCTACGAAGAGGTTGGGCTGACCGGCGCGAAGATCGCCGAGCGGATCAGTGCGCTAATCGCAGTCGGCGACGAGATCGCCGCCGGCGCCTAAACCGACCCGACAAAAAGAGACGACCCGCCACTTTGGCGAGCCGTCTCGGGGAGGAGAGATACTTCTTTATGGGTCCAGCTGTGAAGTCGCTGCGAAATTATGCTGCAGACGACTAAGCAACACTGTGACGGACCCCAGCCGCGATGAGTGTGAGGGGCGTCACATAACGTCTGTGAGCTACAGCACACACAAAGCGCCGTTTGGTTGTGCGCCCGGTAGCGTCTGGCGGACGATGGCCGAACGGATCCGCCTTGACGCGCTGCTGACGCAGCGCGGACTCTTTGAGTCACGCTCACGCGCCGCCGCCGCCGTGATGGCTGGCGACGTGCGTCTGACTGCGCCCGGGGCTCGCAGCGCCAAGCCTGGGCAGATGGTGCCCGAGGACGCAGAAATCGAGCTGACGGATCGACCGCGCTACGTCTCGCGCGGGGGAATCAAGCTTGAGAACGCGTTGGTCGGCCTTGGGCTTGACGTCAGCGGCCGGCTGGCGCTTGACGCCGGTTCGTCAACCGGCGGGTTCACCGACTGCTTGCTGCAGCGTGGCGCGGCCGAGGTGGTCGCCGTCGATGTTGGCTACGGCGAACTTGCATGGTCGCTGCGCGAGGACGCTCGCGTCCACGTCATTGAGCGCACCAACGCCCGCGAGCTGCAGGCTGACCAGCTGCCATACCGTCCCGACCTGCTTACAGCCGACCTGTCGTTCATCTCGCTGACGAAGGTGCTGCCGGCGCTGATCGACTGCGCGGCCGAGCGGTTCGACGCCGTCGTGATGGTCAAGCCACAGTTTGAGGTTGGCCGTGACCGGGTTGGGCGCGGCGGCGTCGTGCGCGATCCGGAGCTACGGCGCGAGGCGGTTGCGGCGGTCGCCGAGTTTGCGCGCGAGCGGTGCGGCGTTGCCGTGCTCGGCTTCGCACCATCAGGGCTGCCGGGCCCGAAGGGAAATATTGAGAGCTTCATTCATCTCGCGGAGAGTGGCCGCAGCGGCGCGCTAAGCAGCTTCGGAGCTGCGATCGAGGCGGCAGAGCTATGAGCGGCGCTGAGATCAACGGCCCGATAACGCTCTTTTCGCACGCCCGTCTGGGCGAAACCGACGACGCGCTGCGCCATCTGATTGGCCTCGCGCAGAGCCGCGGACTAACTGTCAGGCTGGACGCCGACGAGACGGCCAAGCACCCCTCGATAGCAGAGGGGCCGGGGGTTGAGCTGAACGCCGCGATCGACCACGATGCCCGCCTTGCCGTCGCGCTCGGTGGCGACGGCACGGTGCTGCGCGCGCTGCGTGCCTACGCCGGCACCAGCGTCCCGGTGATCGGCGTCAACTTCGGCGAGGTCGGGTTCCTTGCCGCGATCAGTCGTGATGACGTGGCGGCAGGCCTTGAGCGGGCGGTTGAAGGTGACTTTGATCGGTTGACACTGCCAGCAATCGAGGTCGACTTTGACGGCGGCAGTGCCGTGGCGATCAACGACATCGCGCTTACGCGACGGGCCGGTGACCGCGTTGCCCAGCTGGCCTACGCGGTCAGCGGCGAGGAGGCCGGCAGCGTTCGCTGCGACGGCCTCGTCGTCGCCACGGCGGCCGGCTCAACCGGTTACAACTTGGCTAACGGTGGTCCGGTGATGGCGTGGGGGGTCGAGGGCTACGTGATCTCATTCATCGCGCCGCACTCGCTGACGGCGCGAGCGCTGGTGATCGCGCCGGAAGACGAGCTGACGGTCAGCAATGATTCGCGTGACCCGGTTGAGCTGTCGATCGACGGCCGTCCGCTTGTTGAGATCGCTCCGGCGGCGCAGATCACGGCGCGCTTCCGCCCCAACGTTGCAGTGCTCGCACTTCCGGCCGATTCCAGCTTCTACCGGCGGCTGCGCGAAACGTTCGGCCGGTTGGCTTCGTCGTAGCACTGCAGCGGCCCGTTACAGCGCGCGCCGTGAACTGGGCCGAACGACGCGATCGGCCCCCCGGTCTGTCCCCGCGCGCTGGTAAACCGAATGAGTGCTGCACGAACTGCGGGTTGAAAATCTATTATTGATCGAGCGCGCTGAGCTGCGGCTGGTGCCAGGGCTAAACGTGCTTACCGGCGAGACCGGCGCCGGCAAGACGGTACTTGCACATGCGCTCGACCTGCTGCTGGGTGGGCGGCCGAAGGCCGGGATCGTGCGGCCTGGGGCGCAAGAGGCGTACGTCGAAGGCGTCTTCGAACTGAACGATGAGATGCGGGCCGAGCTGGGTGAGCGGATCGCGGCTGACGCCGAGGAGCTTGTGCTGGCGCGTCGCGTCGCAGCCGAAGGGCGGACCAAGGCGATGATCAACGGGCGCGCCGCCACTGTCGGCGAGCTGCGTGATGTCGCCACGACGATGCTCGTCTTCTACGGCCAGCACGAGCATCGCAAGCTGACTGTCGCTTCCGCCCAGTTGGAGATTCTCGACGGCTTCTGCGGCGCCGAGCAGATTGCCCGTAGGGCCGAGATGGCGGCCGCTCAGGCCGCCCTTACGCAGCGCCGTGCACGGCTTGACGAACTGCGCGAACTGGACGGCGCGCGCGAGCGCGAATTGGACCTGCTGCAGTTTGAACTGGCAGAGATCGACGAGGCTGCTCCGAGCGAGAGTGAGCAGCAGGAGCTGCTTGCTGTCCGTGCCCGCCTAGCCCACGTGGAGGGCCTGCGGATCGCGGCCTTCGGTGCCAGCGAGGTGCTGGCGCCGGACGACGGCGAGGGCGTCAACTCGCTGCTTGCCTGCGCAGGCGGCGGGCTTGATGGCGTCAGCGGCATCGATCCGCAGCTCGATCAGATTACGACCCGCTGGCGCTCGCTTGCGCTGGAGGCCGATGACATCGGCCGCGACCTGCGTAGCTACTGCGAGCAGCTTGGCGTCGAGCCGGGGCTCTTGGAGAAGACGGAGGAGCGGCTGGCGCTACTCGATCGCCTGAAGCGAAAGCACGGCGGTTCGATCTCCAGCGTGCTCGAATACGCTGAGCAGTCACGCCGGCGATTGGCCTTGCTCAACGACGCTGAAGCCTCGATCGAGCTGGCTGAAGCCGAGCTGGTCGAGGCGGCGGCAACGAGCAAACGGATCGCCCAGCAGCTTCATAAGGCTCGGGCTGCGGCGGCCCCGAAACTTGCCGACGAGGTGCGCGGCCGGCTCGACGAGTTGGCAATGCCCGGGGCGAGCTTCTCAGTTGAGCTGGGCGAACGTGATGCTGGCCCGAGCGGCGTCGACAGCGCCGAGTTCATGATTGCCGTAAACCCCGGCGTGCCGCCAGGGCCGCTGCGCGATGTCGGCTCGGGCGGTGAGTTGTCGCGCGTGATGCTGGCGCTGCTCGGTGTTGCGAACGATCGTGCCTCGACGACGCTGGTCTTCGATGAGATCGACGCCGGGATCGGCGGCAAGACGGCACGCGTCGTCGGTGAGCGGCTGCGCAGCCTCGCCGCCGGCCGCCAAGTGCTCTGCATTACGCACCTGCCGCAGATCGCTTCGCTGGCCGATCGGCACTTCTCAATCGAGAAGGATTCCTCGACCGATCCGGTGCTGGCCACGGTTACCGAGCTGGGCGAGCCGCAGGTCGTTGGCGAGTTGGTTCGGATGCTTGGCGCCGACGAGGACGACAGCGCAGCGCTGCGTCATGCGCGTGAGCTGCGCAGCGCCGCCTAGCCGGTTGAGCCGAGCTCGCCTAAACTCGCGTAGATGACGCTGCCTGCTCAGGGATCCGGTGCCGCACCGCCGATCGTTCGCGGCCCAGTACGCAGCGGCCGGCGGACCAAGAAGCTGGTACGGAACATCCGTCCGGGTGAGATCGCGCTGATCGACCACGACGACCTGGACCGCGTTTCAGCCGAAGATCTGATCATCGCCGAGGTTGTGGCAGTGCTCAACTGTCAGCCGTCGCGCTCAGAGGAGTATCCGAACATGGGGCCGCTGCTGTTGATCGAGGCCGGCATCACGTTGGTCGACCTTCCCGATGACAAGCTCTTTGACCTCTGCCGTGACGGTGATGCGTTGGAGCTGCGCGGCGGTGAGGTCTGGCGCAGTGGCACTCTGGTTAGCGCCGGAGCGCTGCAGGAGCCGCAGATGGTCCGCTCTGAAAACGCGCAGCGCAGGCGAGAGATCGGCGGCGCGCTGGAGGCCTTCGCGCGCAACACGGTCGAGCACATGGTGGAAGAGCAGGACCTGTTGTCAGGGAAGATCGCGCTGCCGCGCTTTGACACCGACTTCCGCGATCGGCCGGCGCTAATAGTTGTCCGCGGCGTCAACCATCAGGCCGACCTGCAGGCGCTGCGCCCCTACATCCGCGATACGCGGCCGGTGCTGGTCGGCGTCGATGGCGGCGCCAACGCGATTCTGGAGGAAGGCTTCAAGCCCGACATGATCGTCGGTGATATGGATTCGGCATCGGAGTCGACGCTGCGCTGCGGCGCCGAGCTAGTGGTTCACGCTTACCCGGATGGACGTGCGCCGGGCCGCGAGTTGCTCGACCGTTTAGGGCTTGAGCACAAGACTGTGCCGGCCCCGGCGACCAGTCAGGACGTGGCGATGCTGATCGCTGGCGAGAAGGGCGCATCGCTCATCATCTCGGTCGGATCACAGTTCAATCTGGTCGAGTTCCTTGACAAGAACCGCCGCGGCATGTCGTCCACCTTTCTAACGCGACTGCGTCTGGGCGAGAAGATCATTGATGCCAAGGGCGTCAGTCGGCTCTACCGGCCATCGCCCGGTAGTTCGCCGGCGCTGATCGTGCTGGCCGCAGGGGTGGTCGCATTCGTCACGATCGTGTTGGTGACGCCGGGGCTGCGCGATGTCGCTGACCTGCTGTGGCTCAAACTTCGACTACTGCTCGGCGGGAACCTCTAGGGTCGCGGCGGTGTTTGACTTTCGCTACCACGCCGTTTCGCTTGCCGCCGTGCTGGTGGCACTGGCCGTCGGTGTACTGCTTGGCGTCGCAATCGGTGACGCTGGGCTTGTCTCATCGGCCGAGAAGCAGCTGCGCGGCAGTCTGCGCAATGACGTCCGTAGTGCCCAACAGAAGCAGCAGCTCGCCGAGTCGCAGCTGACCGACGCCCAGCGTTACGTACGCGCCTCGTATCCGTTCGTCGTTGCGCGCCGCCTGCAAGGCGTTCGCGTCGGTTTGCTGTTCCTCGGCGAGCCCGACGAGGCGCTGGCCGCCGACGTGCGCAGCGCACTGGAAGGAAGCGGCGGGCAGCTGACCGGGACGTTGGCACTGAGAGAGCCACCCGACACTGCCGCGCTCGCCGCGAGCGCTTCCGGCAGTCGCTACGAGCAGCTCGGCAGCAACCCGCAGCTGCTGAGGGGGTTCGGCTCGTCGATCGGACGCCAGCTGATCATTGGGGGCAAGCTACTGCGAAGCGAGGCCGGCGCACTGTTCACCAGCCGGGCGGGGCAGCTGGGGCCGTTCGACGTTGTCGTTGTGGCGCGCCGACCGCGGACGCTGACCGCTGACGCCGCGGCGCAGACCAATCTGCTGGAGAACGGCATAATGAGTGGCCTGACCAAGACGCGGGTCGCCGTCGTCGGCGTTCAGAGCAGCGACGTGCAGCCAACGCAGATCATCTGGTATCGCCGGCACGGCCTGTCAAGCGTTGACAACCTTGAGCAGACCGCAGGTCAGGCGGCGCTGGTTCTTGCCTTGGCCGGCACATCGGGCAGCTTCGGCAGCGGTCCTGACGCCGGCGCGCTGCTACCCGGCCCCGAAGTCGCCACCCGCTAGCCGCTATTCGCGCTCTTCAAAGTCGAGCGCTGCCGAGTTGATGCACCAGCGCTGACCACTGGGCTGGGGCCCGTCATCGAAGACGTGTCCTAGGTGCCCGCCGCATTGGGCGCAGAGCGCTTCGGCCCGGTGCATGCCTTGAGAGGTGTCGCCAACCACTGTCACGGCATGCGAAACAACCGGGTCGGTGAAGCTTGGCCAGCCGGTACCGGAGTCGAACTTTGTATCGGAGGCAAACAGCTCCGCGTTGCAACCACGGCAGCGGTACATGCCGCTGCCCTTTGAGTCGACAAAGGCGCCGCTGAACGGCCGCTCGGTTGCCGCTCGGCGCAGCACCGCGTAGGCCTTACGATCGAGCTGCTGGCGCCACTCTTCGTCGCTCTTCTGCTGCGGATCGGGGCTCTGCTCGCTGGCCATCGCTGCTCCTCTGCCTTGACTTCGATCAACGTTAACGTAGAGCCTCACCGGCGCGGAGAATGCTTGTCCGCGAGTCTCGCTAGGTTGCTCAGGTGCGGGCACTTCCACTGATCTTCGGTTTCCTCTTCGCTCTGGCCCTCGCACCCTCGCTGATCAGCTTCCTGATCGCAGGAGGCTACCTTCGGTCGAATTACCGGGAGGCGATGCTTCCCTGCCCAATCGGTTTGCTGATCACTGCCTCCGCACTGAGCGCGCTGATTCCACTGGCTTTGCTTGCCGGCCTGTTTGACCTGCAGACGCTCAGCCAAGTAGGTCTGCCGCTGATCCTCGGCGTTGCTGCGCTGGGAATCGCCGATGACGCCTTTGCCGGCGCGTCGCGCGGTTGGCGCGGACATGGCGGCGAGGCGCTGGGCGGCGCCTTCTCAACCGGCGCGCTGAAGGCGGTTGGCACGCTGGGGCTGGCGTTAGCTTGGTCGGCCGTGACGCAGGACGGCGTGTCGAGGTTTCTGCTGGCGGCGCTCGTGATCGTGCTATCGACCAACCTCTTCAATCTCCTCGACCTGCGGCCCGGGCGCTCGGTCAAGGCCTTCGTGCTGGTTGGACTGGGCTGCACGCTCGGAGCCTGGAGTTTTGACGCGCTCTTTGCGCTCGGCCTTTGGGTCGGTCCAATACTCGTCTGCGGTGCGCTCGATCTGCGCGAGCGCGGCCTGCTCGGCGATAGCGGCTCAAACTTGATCGGTGTTGTCGCTGGCGTCTGGCTGGTTCTCGTGCTCGACACCACCGGCCTGGCAATTGCCGGGGCCGTACTCGTTCTAATAACGATCTACGGAGAACTTCGGTCGATCAACTTAACGGTTGAAGCAACTCCTGGACTCCGCCATCTAGACTCAGTAGGGAGAGTTACCAATCGTGCCTGATGCTCAACGCAAGCCCCGTCACATTTTCGTCACCGGCGGAGTTGTCTCGTCGCTTGGAAAAGGGATCGCCTCTGCCTCTATCGGCCGGCTGCTGGTGGCTAGGGGCCTGACGGTCGGGCTGCAGAAGTTTGACCCCTACATCAACGTTGATCCCGGGACGATGTCGCCGTACCAGCACGGCGAGGTCTTTGTCACCGAGGACGGCGCCGAGACCGACCTTGACCTTGGCCACTACGAGCGCTACACCGACTCCAACACGACACGCGCGTCAAATGTCACAGCCGGCGGCATCTACGACGCTGTTATCAGGCGCGAGCGCCGCGGCGACTACCTCGGCGCGACCGTCCAAGTCGTTCCGCACATCACTGACGAGATCAAGCAGCGGATCAGGCTGATCGCTGAAACCAGCGACGTTGATGTTGTGATCACCGAGATAGGTGGCACCGTTGGCGATATTGAGTCGCTGCCGTTCCTTGAGGCGATTCGTCAGTTCCCGGTCGACGTCGGGCGGCGCAACTGCATGTTCATCCACCTGACGCTGGTGCCTTACATCGGCCACGCCGGCGAGTTGAAGACCAAGCCAACGCAGCACTCCGTCAATGAGCTGCGCCGGATCGGTATTCAGCCCGACATGTTGCTCTGTCGCAGCGAAACTGAGCTGTCAGTCGACATCCGAAAGAAGATTGCGCTGTTCGCATCGCTGCCGGTTGAAGCGGTCATCTCGGCCAAGGATGTCAATGACATCTACGAGGTGCCGCTTTGGTACCGCGAACAGAAGGTTGACGAGTTCATCTGCGAAACCTTGGGCATTGATGCAGCTCCCGCAGATCTGAGCGAGTGGGATGCGATCGTCAGGCGCGCGGCGGCGGCGACCGACCCAGTCAAGATTGCGCTGGTTGGCAAGTACATCTTGCTAGCCGATGCTTACAAGTCGGTCACCGAGGCGCTGATTCATAGCGGCAACCTCGCTGGCGCGAATGTCGAAGTTGATTGGGTTGATTCGGAGGACCTCACCGATGACGCCGTCGCGCTGGAGCGGCTCGGCGGCGCCGACGGAATCCTCGTGCCGGGTGGTTTTGGCGGTCGCGGAATCGAAGGCAAGATCCGCGCCGTGCGCGTCGCCCGTGAACAGCAGATCCCATACCTTGGTGTCTGCCTCGGAATGCAGATGGCGGTCTGCGAGTTTGCCCGCTCGGTTGCCGGAATGGACGGTGCCAACTCGACTGAGTTCGATCTTGAAACGGAGTGGCCGGTAATCGACTTGCTGCCCGAGCAGAAGGAGGTCTCTGACCTCGGCGGCACGATGCGGCTCGGCGCCGATCCGATCAAACTGCACAGCGGCACGATCGTGCGCGACTGTTACGGCGAAGCCGTCGTCTATGAACGCCACCGCCACCGCTATGAGGTCTCGATCGCGCTGCGCAAGCGACTTGAGCAGGCTGGACTTATTGTCAGCGGTACTTCGCCCGACGATCGTCTGGTCGAAGCGGTTGAGCTGTCGCGCGACGAGCACCCCTTCTTTGTCGCCGTGCAGTACCACCCCGAGTTCAAGTCACGCCCAGAACGCCCGGCGCCGCTGTTCCGCGAATTTGTCGCCGCCGCCGTCGCGGGCCGTGGCGGCGCAACCGCCACAGCGGACGTGGGCGACGTGCAGGCTAGCCGCCGCCCGGCCTGACAGCCGCGCGATGCGGCCCGCCTCTGAGCTGGAAAGCAAACGGCTAAGCGAGAGCTTTGCGGCGCTCTGCTCGATCTCAAGCGGCTCACGCCGTGAAGCCGCAGTCGCCGGCTGGCTACGGGACGAGCTGGAACAGATCGGCCTGACGGTCGAGCAGGACGACGCTGGCCAACAGATCGGTGGCGAGTGCGGCAATCTGCTGACCCGCATTGCAGGCCGGGGTGACAGCTCGGTGCTGTTCTGCGCCCATCTCGACACCGTTCCACACACGGCGCCGATCGTGCCGGTGCTGGTTGACGGTTACTGGCAGAGCGAAGGCGAGACAATCCTTGGCGCCGACAATAAGGCGGCCGTCGCCGTGCTGCTGGAGCTGGCGCGCCGCGCCCAAGTTGAGGGCTCACCGGTAGCGATCGAGCTGGCATTCACGGTGGCGGAGGAGCCGGGACTACTCGGCGCCGCACAGCTTGATCTTTCGCAGCTGAGCGCAGAGGTCGGCTTTGTCTATGACCACGCCAGCCCGATCGGCGAGATCATCGTTGGCTCACCAACCCAGATCCGTTGGCGAGCCGAGCTGCGCGGCCGCGCCGCTCACGCCGGCCTTCGCCCGGAGGACGGCCGCAGCGCGATCACGGCCGCGGCGAGGGCAGTTGCACAGTTGGCTGATGGACGGCTCGACCAGGACAGCACCGCCAACGTGGCGCGGATCAGTGGCGGCGTCGCCGGTACCAACGTTGTGCCGGAGCGGTGCGTGGTCGACGGCGAGGTCCGCTCGCTCGAAGATGGCCGCGCCGAACTGCTGGTCGAGGCCGTCGCTGAGATCTTCCAAGACGCCGCTAACCGGCCCGACTGCCAGTGCGACCTCGACCTGACAATCGAACGCTCGTTTGTTGGCTACCAACTTGACCCGCAGGAGGCCGCTGTGGCCGAGGCAGCAGCGGCGTTGACGCAGTGCGGCTACAAGCCACAGCTGGTGACGAGCGGCGGCGGCTCAGACGTCAATCAGCTGCGTGCCCGCGGCTTTGCCGCCGTCAACCTTGCGAACGGCACCGAGAACCCGCACGAGCCAACGGAGCGCGTCGCCGTCAGCGAACTGGAAGCGATGCTCAACGTCAGCTTCGCACTGCTCGATCAGTTCGGGCAGGATTGATCGATGCTTGTTCTGCGCGAAGCTGTTGTGACCGAAGTCAGGGACGGCGTGACCGGCGAGCAGCAGCTAATCGTTGACGTCGCGGGCCGCGGCCCGCGCGCGGCGATCGCCGACAGCGGAACTGTTGGTCTTAGCGAGGTCGGCGACAGCGTGATCGTCAACACGCAGGCCGGCGATCTTGAGCTTGGCTCCGGTGGCTTCGATGTTGTTCACGTCAATCTGACGCGTGGCCTCAGCGGCGACGGAACGCCCGGAGCTCACGTGATGAAGCTCAACTACAGCTCTCTGCAGCACGCGGTTCTGCCGGTTGAGTCGCGCAGCGAGCAGCTGCCCGCTGGCCGGCCGGTCGGCGTCTGTCTGCTGCATGGCCAGCTTGCGCCGCTGGCTTGGGCGGTCGGCCAAGCCCGGCCCGGCACGCGGCTCGGTTACGTGCAGGGGGCTGGCGGCGCACTTCCCGGCAGTCACTCGCGGACCGTCGGCGACCTGCGTGAGCGGGAGCTGCTGAGCGGCTTCATCACTGCCGGCGCCTGCTACGGCGGCGAGCATGAGGCGATTACGTTGGCCGGCGCGATCGCATACGGGATCGCTGAGCTTGGCTGGGAGGCGGTTGTCTGTGCGCCAGGGCCGGGGATCATCGGGTCTGGCTCAAAGCTTGGTCACGGCGGGATGGCTGCGCTCGACGCGGCGCACACGGCGCTTGCGCTCGGCTGTCCGGTCGTCGTCGCGCCGCGCATGTCGGCCGGTGACGAGCGCGAGCGCCACCAAGGAGCTTCACACCACACGCTTACCGTGCTGAACCTGCTGCTGGCACCGGTCAGCGTCGGCGTGCCTGTCGGCAGCGCTGGCCAGATCCCATCTGGCTGCGGCCATCTTGTGAGCGAGACGGAAGTCGATCTTGATGGTTACCGCGCCAGCAGTCTGCCGTCGACGACGATGGGTCGCTCAATCGATCAGGACCCAATCTTCTTCGAGGCCGCGTTGGCGGCCGGGACGCTGCTTGCGGCGCAAGTCGCTGCCGCCGGGTAGGACGCCGGTCGGTGCTTTGCGCGCAGCGCACGTTGCAGCGATAAGGAAGCAGACCGCTCACGGCGAACAACGCCGACATGGCGATCTCGGCCGCGCCCGCACAGCGCACCTTTCAGCATCACGTTCTCGACTTTCTCGCCTACTTGGAGTTGGAACGAGGGCTGTCGCGCAACACACTCGGCGCCTACCGAACCGACCTGATGCAGTTCGGCATATATCTGAAAGAGACTGGCACGCCGGTGCTGGCCGCCGGTCACAGCGAGCTGGCCGGCTTTCTCGACCGGCTTGCGCAAGGCGACGCCGACCACGCGCCGGCCGCACCGGCAACCTTGCAGCGCAAGACCGCCTGCCTTAGATCCTTCTACCGGCATCTTCGCCGCGACGAGCTGATCAGCCATGACCCGACCGCCGACCTGCGCGCGCCGCGTAAGAGCCGACGGCTGCCGAAGGTGCTCAGCCGCGACCAGGTAACGCTGCTGCTGGCTGCGCCGCAAGGAAGCACTCCGGCTGCTCAGCGCGACCGGGCGATGCTGGAGTTGATCTACGCCTGTGGTCTGCGCGCATCCGAGGCGACCGGGCTGCTAATCGGCGACGTTGACCTTGAGGACGGAGTGATGCGGGCGCGCGGCAAGGGCTCAAAGGAACGGTTGATACCGGTCGGCAGCGCAGCTGTGAGGGCGCTAACGATCTACCTGGCCGACGCCCGGCCGAAGCTGGTTGGGCTGGGCGAAGAGGACCACCTGTTCGTCAACCAGCGCGGCGGCGCGCTAAGCCGTCAAGGGCTCTACAAGATCATTCAAGGCCACGCGCGCAGCGTTGGCTTGGCGGGACTGATGAGTCCGCACACATTGCGTCACAGCTTTGCGACGCATCTGCTGGCCGGCGGCTGCGATCTGCGAGCGCTGCAGGAGATGCTCGGCCACGCCGACATCGCGACGACTCAGATCTACACGCACCTGTCGGCCGAGCGGCTCAAAGACCAGTACTTCGACGCCCATCCGCGGGCAACGATCACGCCGGAAGCCTAAGCGGGGGACTATTGACGGGCGGCGCGCCTATCCTCGGCGATGATGCCGGAGCTGCCAGAGGTTGAAACGATTCGTGCTCAGCTGGAGCCGCAGCTGCGTGGCCAGCAGATTACGGCGCTGACGGTGCTCGACGCCAAGTGGGGTAACCCACTGGCGCCGGAAGATCTGAGCGGGCTGGTTGAAGGACGCACGTTTCACCGCCTCAACCGTCGCGGCAAGTGGCTGATCTTCGATCTGGGCGATGACTTTTCACTGATCTGCCATCTGCGGATGACCGGCAACTTTCTCTACGACGCGCCAGCTGAGGTTCTCTACCAGCGCGCCGTTTTCGATCTCAGCGGCGGGCACACGCTGCGCTTTACCGATCCGCGCCGCTTCGGTACGGCGCAGCTGGCGATCGGCGGCGATGCGCTAGATAACTTCTTTGCGCAGCGGGTCGGCCTCGAGCCACTTTCAGATCAGCTTGACGGGAAGCGTCTGCGCCGCGCCGCTAGCGGGCGGCGCGGCACGGTGAAGGCCTTCCTGCTCGATCAGCGCCACGTTGCCGGGATCGGCAATATTTACGCCGACGAAGCACTCTTCCGGGCCGAAGTTCATCCGCTGCGCCAGGCCGGGTCGCTTAAAGCGGGGCAGTACGACGCGCTTGCCCGCTCGATTCGCGATGCGCTGCAGGCCGGCCTTGACGCGGGCGGCGCGACGATCGACGACTTCCGCCACGCCGATGGCCTTTACGGCAGCTTCCAGGATCAGTTTCTCGTTCATCGGAGGGCCGGCGAGCCATGCCCACGCTGCGGGAACGAGGTACGCAAGATCGTTGTTGCTGGGCGCGGCACGTACGTCTGCGAGCGCTGCCAAAAGCGCCCGCGGCAGCTCAGCTCGTCCCGAGCAGCTGCGCCAGCGTCCCGTCCTGATCGGCGGCCATGAGCTCACGAAGGCCGCCGATCGGCTCATCGTCGACGAGGATCTGCGGGAAAGTCAGCATGCCAGTCCGCTCGTTCAGTGCCGTGCGGCCATCGGCGTCCATGCCGAGGTTGATCTCTTCAAACGGAACCCCACGCTTCTTGAGCAGCGCCTTGGCCTTCCAGCAGAGCGGGCAGCGAGTTGATGTGTACATGACGACCTTTGGCATCCCGATAAAGGTAGCGAAGCTGAAAGCGGTTGACTGATGCCCGGCCCGGTCAAGACCGAAGCGGTCGTGCTGCGCTCGATCCGTTACGGCGAAGCAGATCGCATCCTGCACCTCTACACGCCGATGAGAGGCAAGCTGAGTGCGATCGCAAAAGGCGTGCGTCGGACGAAGAGCCGCTTCGGTGGACGGCTGGAGCCGTTCTTCAGGTTGCAGCTCGAGCTACACGAGGGGCGCAGCGATCTGATGACCGTGACCGGCGCCGAAACAGTCGACGCCTATCCGGTGCTGCGCGCTGATGAGCGGGCGCTGAACGGGGCGGCGCGGGCCTGTGACTCGCTGGGACGAGTCTTCGACTCCGGTGAACCGCATCCAGAGGTCTTCAACCTGCTGTGTAGCGCACTGGCGCTGCTTGACGAACGGCCAGCAGCCGCGAGCGACGAGTTTCAGGTGGCCTTCCGGATCAAGCTGTTGCTGGCAGCCGGCTTCGCGCCGCAACTTGGCGCCTGCGCCAGCTGCGGTGAAGCAGAGGCCCTGGTGGGCTTCTCGCCCGCCGCCGGCGGTGTTGTCTGCGCCGCCTGCGAGGCAGGCTCGTTCGAGCTTGACGCGCAGACCCACCGCTTTCTGACCGACGCGCTCGGCCAGCCATTATCCGACACGCCAGCGGCCGACGCTGCGGTGATCGCGCTAGCCGACCGCGCGATCAGCGAAACCGCTGCGCATCACGGTCAGGTTCGTCTGAAGGCAATCTCCTGAACGCCATTAACACGAGTCCGCCCGGTGCTGCGAGAATGGCGAAGATGGACCATCACCTTCAGCCGGGCGTCGTCGCCGCCAACTTCGCCGAGCGCCAGCAGGCGCTTGAAGAGCAGTTGCTCTCGCCGCTCGCGGCTCGCTCGTGGCCGGCCCGCCGCGTAACGGCTGAAGCTGACTGCGGCCTGCGCTCTCCGTTGCAGCGCGACCGCGACCGGATCGTTCACTGCAAGGCCTTCCGGCGGCTCAACCACAAAACACAGGTCTTTGTTTCGCCTGAAGGCGACCATTACCGAACCCGCCTGACGCACACGATTGAGGTCACGCAGATTGCCCGCACAGTCGCCCGCGCGCTGGCGCTAAACGAGGACCTGACCGAAGCAATCGGGCTCGGCCATGACCTTGGCCACCCGCCCTTTGGCCACATTGGCGAGGCGGTCCTCGACCAGTGCCTGAAGGAACGCTTTGACGGCGGCTTCCGCCACTACGAACAGTCGCTGCGCGTCGTTGACGTGATCGAGCGCGACGGCAAGGGCCTCAACCTCACGGACGATGTGCGCGACGGAATTGCCTGCCACTCAGGGCGCGCGCCGCAGCCGCGCACACTGGAAGGAGCAATCGTCCGCCTTGTCGATCGGATCGCCTACATCAACCATGACATCGATGACGCAATCCGCGCCGGCGTTGTCATTGAGGCCGATCTGCCCGGAAGTCCAATCGGCGAGCTTGGCCGGACCGGGTCCAACCGGATCGACGCACTGGTCCACGATCTGGTTGAGCACTCGGCGACGGCTGGAGCGATTGTGCAGGGAGAGGCGGCCGGCGCGGCGATGGATGAGCTGCGGACCTGGATGTTCGACAACGTCTACCTCGGCGAAAGCGCCAGGGCTGAGCACAGCCGGATCGAGCGCGTGATCACGACTCTGTTTAACCACTACGCCGCCGATCCGGCGCGAATCCCTGACGGCGGCGGCGCGCCCGGCGCAGGGCTTGATCGCCGCGTCACCGATTACCTCGCCGGGATGACCGACCGCTACTGCATCCGTGTCTTTGAGCAGCTAACCGTGCCGGAGTCTTTCGCCGCGTAGGCTGCTCGCGATGGCCCTTTACACCGACGACTCGATCGAACGGCTGCGGCAGACGGTCGATATGGCAGAGCTGGTTGGCGCAAAGACCGAGCTCAAACGCTCCGGCCAGCAGCTAATGGGGCTCTGCCCATTCCATGACGAACGCAGCCCGTCGTTCAGTGTCGACCCGGACCGCAAGGTGTTCCACTGCTTTGGCTGCGGCGAGGGGGGAGACCTCTTCAAGTTCGTTCAGCTGACAGAGGGGCTGAACTTCCGCGAATCAGTCGAAACGCTGTCCGACCGCTACGGCGTGCAGATGGAGCTGACCGAGGAGGACCCACAGGCCGCGCAGCGACGCGAAAAGCGTGATCGCCTGCTGGAGCTGCTGGAGCGCACCGCGGCATTTTATGTTCGCAACCTTTGGGAGTCGCCAGAGGCCGAGGAATCGCGCCAATATCTTGCCGGGCGCGGCCTCGACGAGCAGCTGCTGCGCGAGTTCCGGGTCGGTTATGCGCCGAGCAAATGGGGCACGGTCCTAGCTGCCTCGCGCCAGGCCGGCTACAGCGAGGCCGAGCTGTCGGATGCAGGGCTAACAGTGAAGAACCAGAAAGGCAAGGTTTACGACCGCTTCCGCCGCCGCATCACCTTCCCGCTCTGCGATAGCCGCGGCCGCGTACTTGGCTTCGGTGCCCGCGCCGTCGGCGCCGATCAGCAACCTAAGTACCTCAACAGCTCCGAGAACGTGATCTTCCACAAGGGTCGCCAGGTCTATGGCGCCGACCTCGCTCGCAGCGCCGCTGCAAAGAGCGGCGAGGTGATTCTTTGCGAGGGCTACACCGATGTGATCGCGCTTCACCAGGCCGGCCTGCGCAACACGGTCGGCCTGATGGGCACCGCACTGACCGAGGGTCAGGTCGCCGAGCTGGCACGAATGGCGCCGGTCGTCACGTTGGCGCTCGACGCTGACAGCGCCGGTCAGGAGGCGATGGTCCGCGCCGCGAAGGTTGCCGCCGGACGTAAGTTGGAGCTGCGCGTTGTGCCGCTGCCCGCCGGCAGTGACCCAGCCGACATTGTTCAGGCTGAAGGGGCCGAGAAGATAACGGCGCTGGTTCAAGGGTCTGTGCCGTTCGTGCGCTTCCGTGTTGACCGCGTGCTGAAACTCGCCGATCTTGAGAGCGCCGAAGGCAAAGACAACGCCGTTGCCGAACTTGCGCCGATCATCACCTCGCTGCCGGCCAGCGCGATGCGCGACGAGCTGACCGAGCTTGCCGCTGCGGCGCTTGGTGTCAACGCCGCAAAGTTCACTGAATGGATCGGAAGGCCACGAGCACCGCAGGCCCAGACGCAGCTTGGTGACGAGCGCTCAGAGCAGCCCTCGGCGCCGCCGGTGACGACGATTATCGACCCGGGGGCGCGGATTGAGCGGGCCTTCCTCGTCCAGTGCCTAGCCCAGCCGCAGGAGGGTCGCGAAGCACTGGACGAGCTCGACCTTGAGGCCGACCTCGTCACGCCGGTCTTCCGCCGCGTCGCCGCGCTGGTATTAGCGCTGCCGCCAGGTAGTGAGCTTCACGCCCCGCCCGAGGACGAGGAGCTTGGTCGAATCATCGCTGAGCTGCAGGTCCGCGCCACCCAGAACGCCAGTTCATTCGCGGCGTTGACGGCGGAGCGGCTGCGCCTGCAACTGGCCCGCGTAGAGCGCGAGATTCAGGCCGCTGAACGCGAACCGCAGCGCGATACGGCGCAGCTCGTTCGGCTCGTAGGCGAGCGAGAAACTCTGCGCGACAAGGTCGAGCGCCAGGTCGAGGCAAGCCTCGAGCAGACGCGCGAGACGCAGACTTAGCGCCGTCCACTGCGGGGGTGGGACTTGAACCTGACCGGCGCGACGTGGACCGGAGCGACCTGGACCGGCGCGATCTGCCCGAACGGCAAAACGGCGCATCCGTCTTGTAGCGCGTAGCTTCGGCACGGCAGGCCGGGTTGGCCACTAGCGCAGTTAGCTGAGTGGTTGGTTATTCTCGACGAATGAAAATTCGCGTCGGTGTTCTCGTTCTTGCAGTGGCTCTCTTGGCGGCGTTGCCTGTTGGTGCTCAGGCGCGCACTGTGAAGGGCTGCACAATTAAGGCCAAAACCGTTTGTCACGGCAAGAATTTGAGCGGCGCAAAGTTGGCTGGTGCCAAGCTCCATCGCGCGGTCTTGCATCACATCAACCTTCAGGGCGCTGATCTACGAGGGGCTGATCTTCGCTACGCCGATCTGCGCAAAGCAAACCTGAAGGGCGCGAACCTGCGCGGCGCGAACCTCAAAGGCGCAAAGCTCCATCACTACACGCCCGCGAAGAAGAGTGGCGCAACAACCTCCGAAAGTTGGGCGCAAACGCCAAGCTGCGCACCAAACTGTCAAGGTGCGAACCTGTCCGGCGCGAACCTGTACAACGCGAACCTGACCGGCGCGAACCTGTACAGCGCGAACCTGACCGGCGCGTACCTCAGATATGCGCGCCTGTACAGCGCGAACCTGACCAACGCGAACCTGACCAACGCGAACCTGACCAACGCGTACCTGAACGGCGCGAACCTGACCGGCGCGAACTGGACACAAGCGACCTGCCCGGACAACTTCTTCGCTAATCCGTCTTGTAATACCAGCGGTGGTCACACGTAGTGCTTAGCGCCCGGCCTGCGTAGCTTCGGAACAGCAGGGCGGACGACTCAGCGCCCGGCCCACGATCCCACGCCGCAATGATTTAGGCGCCAACCCTCTTAGGTGCCAGCGGGTGAAGCCAGCTCCGGGGGTGGGACTCGAACCCACAACCTAGCGATTAACAGTCGCTCGCTCTGCCATTGAGCTACCCCGGATCGCGGTCGCCGATGGCTGCCGCAGCGTGCTGCATGGTACGCCACCGCCGCGCGGCGCTGCTGACCGCGCCTACTCGGCTGCCAGCTGTTCGAGCAGCTCGGCGGCGCGGGTGCCGGGGTCATGGTTATCAAACCACTGCGCAAAGCCTGCCGCCGCGCTGCGCAGCGACTCGCGAGCAAGTGCCTGCTGGACGGTCGCGCGGATCGCCCGCGGCGATGCCAGGCGCGGCGCAATCCGCAGCCCGGCGCCGGCCCAAGCAACGCGGGCCGCGTTCTCGGCCTGGTCGCCGCCGGCCGGCACGACGACCGGAACGGCGCCGCTGGCCAGTGTCCGCACCAGCGTGCCATGGCCACCATGGTTGATGACAACGTCGCAGTGATCCATCACCTGCGCGTAGCTCAGCCACTCGACCAGCGTGACGTTGCTGGGCAGCTCAATCGGCTGCGCTAACGGGCGACGGTTCCAGGTTGCCAGTACGCGTACACCGTCAAGCCCCCCGAGCCCTTTGATGCTGTTGCGCAGCAGGCGGTGGTCGAGGTCCTGAGCGGTCGACGGTGCGACGAGAATCAGCGGCCCATCTCCCGGCGGCAGCGCAACCGGGTCGGACGGTGGCTCCCAGATCAGCGGACCGATGATCTCGGTCGCTGGCTCGGCCGGCCTCGGATATTCCAGCGCCGGGAAGCTGGCGACGAGCGTTAGCTGGCGCGAGAGACCGCTGTGCAGGTGCGTCTGCGGCGGCAGGCCGAGCCGGCGGCGCGTCTCGTTCAGCTCATCGCGGCCCTGGACGAGGCCGCGGTTGGTGGCTGGGCGCAGCGTGCGCCAGAGCTGGCGACCGAGCGCTGTCCGTGGCGGCAGCGCGCCGATCGAGTAGGGCGGCGCGCCGGGCGCGGTGCGCGGGTCGACGTGGGGGACAAGCGTCGCGACCTTCACACCGCTGCGCTCCGCCGCAAGCGCTGGCGCCAAGGTCAGAATGTCGTTGACGACGATCTCGGGGCGCAACTGCTCAACCAGCGGCTGCGTCTGCTCGGTCGCTCGCAGTACTGCCTGGTAGGGCTTCAGCGGTTGCTGCTGTGTTGGAAAGACCGGGTATTCCGGCGCCGGCGCGAAATCGATTCCTTCGCCAACCACCAGTTCACGCCACTGCTGCCCGGTCTGCAAGGTCACTTCGTGGCCTCGCGCGCGCAGCGCGCGGCCCAGAGCGATCATCGGGAAGGCGTGGCCCGGATCACCGAAGGCGCCGAGCAGCAGCCGCATCGCAGCGTCAGCCGCTTAGCTCGGCGATCAGCCGCAGCTGATTGATCCGCTCTTCGCGCGTGAAGGCCACCGGACTAACGCCAAGTGTGCCAACTCCGGCCTCGCGGAAGGCGGCAAGTCGCTCTCGCACATGCTCGGCTGGCCCGTGGATTGAGACCATGTCGATCAGCTCGTCCGGCAGCGCTGCGCAGGCCTCGTCTTTCTTCCCTTCGAGGTAAAGATCTTG
Organism: Solirubrobacteraceae bacterium; assembly: GCA_039745115.1. Lineage (GTDB taxonomy): Bacteria > Actinomycetota > Thermoleophilia > Solirubrobacterales > Solirubrobacteraceae > F1-60-MAGs163. The sequence goes on along the minus strand of JBCJRT010000001.1, from coordinate 91,176 downwards.
TACTTCCTGGGCGGCATCTTCAAAGCCGTAGCGGCGCACCAGCTGGTTGTAGAAGTTTTGCTTGCGCGACCCCATGCCCCCGACGTAGAGGCCGATGAATGGACGCATCAGGTCACGCGCCGATTCGATGTCGTCACCGACGTAGACCTGCACGGTCGGCGCAATGTCGATGTCGGCGAGCGTCTTGCCGCCGCCGGCGCGCTCAACGCCGATCTGCAGCTCGTCGCGCATAACTGCGACGTGCTCAGGCGAGAACAGTGTCGGGATAACGCCGTCGGCGATCTCGCCCGCCAGCTGTGTGTTCTTTGGGCCGATCGCGGCAATGTAGATCGGGATCTGCTGCTGAATCGTGCCGATCGTCAGCTTCAGCGCTTTGCCGGGCCCGTCCGGCAGCGGTAGCTCCAGCGTCTCGCCCTGGTATTCCAGCCGCTCGCGCGCCAGTGCCATCCGCAGCACCGCCACGTAATCGCGCGTGCGGGCCAGCTGCTTGCCGAAACGAACGCCGTGCCAACCTTCGCTGACCTGCGGGCCGGAGGAGCCGATCCCCAAGATCATCCGCCCATTTGAGATCTGATCGATCGTTGCGGCCGTCATTGCCGTCATCGCAGCGGAACGGCCCGGCATTTGAAAGATTCCTGAGCCAAGCCGGATCGTCGTTGTCTGGCCTGCAAGCCAGCCGAGCACCGTTGCCGTGTCGGAGCCGTAAGCCTCTGCTGCCCAAACCGAGTCATACCCGAGTCGTTCCGCCTCTTGCACAATCTCAAGTTGATCGTCACTGCTAAGGCCAAGGCCCCAGTAACCGATGTGGACTCCAAGTTTCATCGCTGCCACCTAGTTGATCTCGGGGATCGAAATTCCGCCAGGCTGCTCAAAGCGGATCTCGGGAATCATGCAGCCGGGGCTGACCGACAGCAGGTACTTGACGGCGCCGGCGATATCTTCCGGGCGAATCATCTGCTCCTTCGGGAAGAACTGACCGAACGGGTCGGTCATCGGCGTGTCGACAAAGCCTGGGCAGAGCGCCGTGCTGCGGATCCCGGCCGGCCCAAGCTCCTTATTCATCGCTTCGGTAAAGCCGATCACGCCAGCCTTTGTCGCAGAGTAGATGCCGAGCAGCGCCTCGCCGCGGATGCCGGAGATTGAGGCGAGATTGACGACCATTGCCTCCTTATGCGCTTCAGCAGCCTTGCGCAGCATTGGCATTGCCTCACGGTAGAAGAGGAAGATCGCCCGCAGGTTGAGGTTCAGCTGCAGGTCGATCTTCTTCGTTGTGAAGTTGTCGGCCAGCTCACCAAAACCAACGCCGGCGTTGTTGACCAGCAAGTCGAGGCCGCCGAAGCGCTGCTCGTGGCTGGCGACGACGTTCTTGATCGCGTCCTCGTCGCCAAGGTCGGCGGCAATTGAAAGCAGATCGAAGCCTTGATCTGTAAGCGTCTTGGCAGCCGCTTCTAGTTTTTCCGGGCGGCGCGCGGCGATCGTGATGCCCCAGCCTGCCTCGCCGAGCATCTGGGCGGTTGCTAGGCCGATGCCGCTCGATCCTCCCGTGACGATTGCTGAACGCTGACTCATCTGCTGCCATTCGATCACATTGCCGTGCTGCGACGCTGACCGGCTCGCTCTGCGCTCGGCCGTCATAGAGTGCAGGGCTGTGCTGCGTATCTTCTCGACATTGGCCGCGGTTGGGGCCACATTGCTTCTGGCGGCCTGCGGTGACAGCTCTCCCTCCCAGGGCCAATCCGGAACGGTTGCTGGAATCTCCGCCGCCGATGCCGCGAGCAGCTTTCCGAAGGCCTCCTCAACGACGCTCAGCGCGCTTAAGCAGAGTTATCCCGAATCGTTGATCCTGACACCGAGCGTCTCGGTGCTAGAGCCGGGGACCAACCGTTACGGCTTTATGCTGTTTGACGTCGCGAAGAAGCAGACTTCAGGCGCCGACGTCGCCGTCTACGTCGCAACTCAAGCTGGCGCGAAGCTTCGCGGGCCGTTTAGCGCGCGCAGCGAATCATTGGCCGTCGATCCGCAGTATGCGAGTAAGGCAAGCTCGCAGGACAGCGACGCCGCGCGCAGCGTCTACGTCGCCGATCTGCCATTTCCAAAGGGCGGCAGCTATCAGGTAATCGCACTGGCGAAGCTCGATGGGCGTGTCGTGTCGAGCTCACCGTTCACGGCGAAGGTTGGTCAATCAGGCGGTCCGCCGAAGGTCGGTGAAGCGGCGCCGAAGGTCCATACGCCGACGCTGGGCTCGGTCGCCGGCGATGCTGCACAGATCAGTACCCGCGAGCCGGCCGCCAAGGGTCTGCTGACGACCGACCTGTTTGACGTCTATGGCAAGAAGCCGGTGGCCCTGCTGTTTGCGACGCCGGCACTCTGCCAGAGCCGCGTATGTGGTCCTGTCGTCGACGTTTTGGAGGCGGCCCGCGCAACCGATTCGAGCGGCAAGACGGCCTACATCGTGAACGAGATTTACAAGGAGAACCGCGTCGATCGCGGCCTGCGCAGCCAGCCAGCAGCTTACGGGCTGCCGACCGAGCCGTGGCTCTTTGTGCTCAACGCCCAGGGCAAGGTCGTCGAACGGATCGAAGGCGCCTTCTCGGTCGCCGAGCTGCGCGCGGCAGTCGCTAAAGCCGGCGGCTGACGGCTTAGCTGAGGTGCATGCCGGAGATTGCGCGGCTGATCACCAGACGCTGAATCTCTGAGGTGCCTTCAAAGATCGTGTAGATCTTGGCGTCGCGGTGCCAGCGTTCAACCGGGTACTCGCGCGCGTAGCCGTTGCCGCCGAGAATCTGAATCGCTCGCTCAGTCGTCCAGACCGCTACCTCACCGGCTTTCAGCTTGCTCATTGAGCCCTCGGCGTTGTTGAAGTCCTGTCCGGTGCGGCCCATCCATGAGGCACGCCAGACCAGCAGGCGCGCGCAGTCAATCTCCATCTTCATATCGGCAAGCATGAATGCGATCGATTGGTTCTCAATGATCTTGCGGCCGAACTGCTCGCGCTCCTTTGAGTAGTCAAGTGCGTACTCGTAAGCGGCGCGGGCGATCCCTACGGCCTGCGCGCCAACTGTCGGGCGGCTGGCTTCGAAGGTTGCCATCGCAGCTTGCGAGTGAGCCTTTGTTCCTTCACGGGCGCGAGCCAAGCGTTCGTCGAGCTTCTCCTTGCCACCGAGCACGTTCTCGGCCGGAATGCGGACGTCGTCGAGCAGCACTTCGGCCGTGTGCGAGGCGCGAATGCCGTGCTTCTTGACCTTGACGCCCTGACTGATCCCCTTCGTCGCGAAGGGGACGAGGAATGCTGCTTGGCCACGCGAGCGCAGCTCCGGGTCAACCGAGGCGACGATCACGTGAACGTCGGCGATGCCACCGTTGGTCGCCCAGGCCTTCTGACCGTTGAGCACCCACTCGTTTGTCTTCTCATCAAACTTGGCGCGTGTTCGCAGCGCTGAGACGTCAGATCCGGCGTCGGGCTCGGAGACGCAGAACGATGCGACGGCCGGTTCATCGACGCTGCCGAAGCAGCGTGGGATCCATTCGCCGATCTGTTCGTTTGTCCCCTGACCGAAGATTGAGGCGACGGCAAGCGTTGTGCCGAAGATCGACATACCGATGCCGGCGTCGCCCCAGAAAAGCTCCTCGTTGACGATCGGCAGCAACAGGCCGGTTGGGTCGCCGAAGAACTGCGCCGTGCCCTCAAAGCCGTAAAGACCGATCTTTGCGGCCTCCTGAATGATTGGCCAAGGCGTCTCTTCGCGCTCGTCCCACTCTTCGCCGGCGGGGCGGATCACGTCGGCGGCGAAGCCGTGGGCCCAGTCGCGGATTTCCTTCTGCTCGTCCGAGAGCGCGAGATTAAATGGTGCTTGCGCGTCAAGTGCGACGGTGGCTTCAGGAACCGGCTCAGTTTTAGTCATTACGACATCGTAACTGACCCGTCAGTCAGTCGGTAAGCGGTTCGCTGGCGTTCCTGCGGTTAGTTTTCGGGTCGCGTCGACCAGTGATATTGAGTGTGCTCGGCTGTTTCGCTGATCGCGAAGGTCGCAAAACTCAGCAGCTGCCCGCGGTCCAGTTCGCAGAGGACATCCCAGACGGCGCTGGTTCCCTCTGCGTCGCTTAGGCCGCAGAGCGCGTCGAGCGATGTGGCACCGCGGTTCAGTGCGGTGTTTCGCTCAAGTTCGGTCGAGTCGCTGCGCAGTAGCTCCAATCCGGCACTGCGGATCAGCGCTTCGATCGACGGACCGTCCATCTCAATTCGCTTGAGAGGCTCAGCTTTGGCGGCTTCTTTCATCGTCAAAGCGTACTTGCTGGCGTTAGCGGGCAGGAACTCGGCCGGGGTGCGTCGAAACAAACCCTCGCCTATGAAGAGATCCGGAAGTGCTTCCACGACCACGCGGCGCGAGGGCAACGGCCATCAGGCCTTGTCGAGCTATATCGAAGCTCGCTTCGATGACTTTTCGCGCTCACAAAAAGATGTAGCGCAGTACATCGTTGATCATCTCGACGAGGTCGCTTTCCAGACGGCTGAGGAGCTGGCGCGCCGCGCCAACACTTCAAGCTCGACCGTTGTCCGTTTTTCGCAGGCACTCGGCTTTGAAGGCTTCCCCGAGCTGCAGGTCGCCGCGCGTGAGGAGTACCGCCGCCGCGTCGCCAGTGGCCAGGAGGGCGGAGGCTCCGACTCTGAGCCGCTCTTCGCGCTCGACCAAAACGAGTTTGAGACAGCGCTCGTCGCCGACCACCTGAATGTTGAAGAGACCGCTCGTAAAGTCTCGCGCCGCGATGTCGAGTCGGCAGTCGAGTCGATCGCCAACTCGTCGAAGGTGCTGGTTGTCGGCACCGACCAGATGGCCTTCTTTGCCAGCTATCTGCGCCATCTGCTGATGCTGCTCGACATCGAAGCGGAGACTGTCGCCAGCCCCTCGCAGGAGGCACTTGGCAGGCTCGGACGGATCGACGAGGAATCGCTCGTCATCGGTCTTGCCGCAGGCCGGCCGCACCCGCTTGTACTGCGCGCGATGAAACTCTCACGCCACCGCGGTGGCAGCACTCTGGCGATCACCGACGCAACTCTGTCGGAGGTCGCAAAGCTCGCCCAGGTGCAGCTCTACTACTCGTCCAACTCGCCTGCCTATGTCCGCTCCCACACTGCACTGCTGAGCGTCATTCAGGCGCTTGCCTACGGCGTTTACAGCCGTGACACCGAGCGCTACGCAGACCGCATCAAAGCCTTCCGGCTGAAGTAGACGTGGCAAAATTCGTGCCGCGCGATCGCTGCACGGCGTAGCGTCGTAGACTTCACAAGATGCGCGACGAAGCGACCTTCAAAGTAAAGGCCGGCTTGGCAGAGATGCTCAAGGGCGGCGTGATCATGGACGTGATCGATCAGGAGCAGGCACGGATCGCCGAGGCGGCTGGTGCCTGCGCCGTGATGGCGCTGGAGCGCGTCCCATCAGATATCCGCCGCGACGGCGGCGTCGCACGGATGTCCAACCCCGAGATGATCCAGGCGATTCAAGAGGCCGTCACGATCCCGGTGATGGCGAAGGCGCGGATCGGCCACTTCGCTGAGGCCCAAGTACTTGAGGCGCTTGAAGTCGATTACATCGACGAGTCGGAGGTGCTGACGCCGGCCGACGAGGCCAACCACATCGACAAGTGGCCGTTCAAGGTGCCATTTGTCTGCGGCGCGACAAACCTCGGTGAGGCGCTACGCAGGATTGGCGAGGGCGCGGCGATGATTCGTTCTAAGGGCGAGGCCGGCACCGGCGACATCGTCGAGGCGGTGCGCCACCTTCGGACGATCAACGGTGAGATCAAACGGCTCGCTTTGCTTAGCGACGCAGAGTTGGCCACAGCAGCGAAAGAGCACGCCGCGCCGCTTGAACTGGTTCGCGCCGTAGCCGCCGAGGGTCGCCTGCCGGTCGTGATGTTCTGCGCCGGCGGCATCGCAACACCGGCCGACGCGTCGCTTGTGATGCAGCTCGGCGCTGAGGGTGTCTTCGTTGGATCGGGGATCTTCAAGAGTGAGGATCCGGCGCGGCGCGGCGCAGCAATCGTCGAGGCGACGACGCACTACGAAGTGCCGGAGCGTGTGCTGCGCGCCTCCGAAGGGCTCGGCGCGGCGATGGTCTCACTCGAAGCCCGCAAGCTCGACGAGGCCGACCTGCTGAGCAACCGCGGCTGGTGAACGCGGTGCCGGCTGCGGCAGCCAGCGGTGAGCCGCTGACGATCGGTGTGCTCGCACTGCAGGGCGACTTTGAGGCGCATGGCACGATGCTTGCGACGCTCGGCGTGACGGTGCGCCAAGTAAGGCAGCCCGACCAGCTGGATGGCTGCGACGGGTTGGTGATCCCCGGCGGCGAGTCAACGACGATGACGCTCGGCGTCGAACGCGAAGCGCTCAGTGAACCGCTGCGCGCCTTCCAGGCCTCTGGCCATCCGGTCTTCGGCACCTGCGCCGGGCTGATCATGCTCGACCGTGATCACCTGCGGATGATGGATATCAGGGCCGAGCGCAACGCCTTTGGGCGTCAGGTCCGCAGCTTCGAAGCGCCGCTTGATGTCGGCCTTCAGGGCGGACCGATCGACGCCGTCTTCATCCGCGCGCCCTGGATTGCCGAGTACGGCGACGCGGTCGAAATCCTGGCCGAAGTTGACGGTCATCCGGTCGCTGCGCGGGAGGGCAACACACTCGCCGTCTCGTTCCACCCGGAGCTGGGCGATGACAGTCGGCTGCACGCAATGTTTGTGCGAACCGTCAGCGACGCGCGCCTCGCGGCCGCTTAGACTCGCTCGATCACCGCTGTCCTGATCAATTGCCGTGCCGCGTCACGCCCCGAGCTGGGCGGCGTTGAGCGCTGGGCGCGCGAGCTGGAACGGCGTCTGCCAGGAACCGCTGGGCGCGACTACAAGGCGGTTCACCCGCCGGCAGCGCTGACCCATCGCGCCGGGCAGCTCTGGGAGCAGGCGGCGCTGCCATTGATCGCTCGCCGCGCCGACGCGCCGCTATTAATAAATCCGGCCAACCTCGCGCCGCTGGCCTGGCCGCGCAACCTGGTTGTAATCCACGACGCCGCGGCGCTACGCGAGCCAGGATGGTATTCGGCTGCCTACGCCCGCTGGCAGCGTGAGCTGCTGCCACGGATCGCGCAGCGAGCAGTTGCCGTCGTCACGCCAAGCGACTTTTCACGGGCCGAGCTGATCGAGCTGCTCGGCGTTGAGCCGATCCGCGTCCACGTCATTCCCGGCGGCGTCGACGATCGCTTTTCGCCTCAGGCCGACGCTGAACGGGCCGCCGCGGCGCTCGGATTGACAGGCCGTTACGTATTAAGCGTTTCTAGTCGCACGGCGCGCAAGAATCACGCCGCGCTAGAACCGGCCGCACGGCTGCTGGCGGCCGAGGGGATTGAGCTGGTCGTTGCCGGCGGCGACCGGCCTCAGTTCCGCGACGCTGCGCCGGCTGGCAGCGTTCGCTTCCTCGGCTATGTCGACGACGCGCTGCTGCCTGGCCTCTACGCTGGCGCCGCGGCTTTTGTCCTGCCGTCGCTGCACGAAGGCTTTGGCCTGACAGCGCTGGAAGCGATGGCCAGCGGCGTGCCGACGGTGCTGGCAAATGCTGGCGCGCTGCCGCAGACCGGCGGCGATGCCGTGCTCTACGCCGACCCGAATGATCCGTTGGCGCTAGCCGACCGCGTGCTCGAAGCGATCGGCGACCGCGAGCTGTCTGGTGCTGGCATCGCCCGGGCTGCCGGGTTTAGCTGGGCCAACACGGCGCGGCGGCTCGATCAGCTGGTCGGCGAACTGGTCGCCTCGAAGTAGATCGTCCCGCCGTCAGCGGCCTCAGCTGAATCGGGATCCCAGAGAGCGCTCACGCGCGGATCAGCTCGAGAACCTCGTCGCGGCGGGCCTCCATGTCCTCGTATGAGACCAGCGACTCTAGGCAGAGGCGCAGCAGCGGTTCGGTGTTCGAGCTGCGGACATTGAAGTGCCAGTCGTCGAAGTCGACGCTGACGCCGTCGAGCCGCGAGATCCTTGCCCCCTGTGCTTCATAGCTAACAACGAGCTGTTCGAGTTTGGCGGCGGCGTCGTCAACCTCGGAGTTGATCTCGCCCGAAATGAAGTACTTCGCGCGCAGCTCTGCCAGCATCTCGCTCAGCGGCCGACCAGCCTGCGAGCGCAGCTCCAGCATCAGCAGCGCCGGGATCGTGCCGGAGTCGGCGCAGTAAAAGTCGCGGAAGTAGTAGTGGCCAGAAACCTCGCCGCCGAAGATTGCGTCCTCATCGCGCATCCGTGTCTTGAAGAATGCGTGGCCAACACGGTTTTCCAGTGCCCGGCCGCCGAGGCGCTCGACTGTGTCCTTGACCGCCCTCGACGTGCGCACGTCGTAAAGGACGGTTGACCCCGGATGTTTAGCGAGCAGACTCTCAGCCAACAAGGTGGTCAGGAAATCGCCGTCAACGAAGTTGCCCTTATCGTCGATGAAGAAGCAGCGGTCGGCGTCGCCATCCCAAGCGATTCCAAGGTCGGCGCCGGTGTCGGTTACCCGCTTCATGATGAAGGCGCGGTTCTCGGGCAGCATCGGGTTGGGCTCATGGTCGGGGAAATTGCCGTCGGGGACGAAGTAGTTTTCGTCCAGCTCTAGCCCGAGGTATTTCAGCAGCGGCCCGACCATCGGGCCGGCCATCCCGTTGCCGCCGTCAACGACGACCTTCAGCGGCTTGATCGCGTCGGCGTCGACGAATTCGAGCGCCGCAGCGCGGAAGGGGTTGTAGATCTTGATCGACTCCGTTGTGCCGCCGCCTGGCGCGGGGCCAAGGCCCGCCTCGATCATGTCGCGGATGTCGGTGATGCCGCTGTCGCCGGAGAGCGGAACCGCGCCGCTGCGCACCAGTTTCGCGCCGGTATAGGCCTTTGGGTTGTGCGAGGCCGTACACATCAGCCCGCCGTCAAGTTTCCGGCTGCCAACCAGCCAATAGAGCATCTCGCTGCCGACCTCGCCGATGTCGATTACGTGAGCGCCTTCCGCCAGCATTCCTTGCAGGTAGCGGTCGGATAGCTCCGGCGCCTCGAGTCGCATGTCATGGCCGAGGCCGATTCCAAGGTCGGCTGTGTCGCGTCCGCTTAGCTGGCTGAGCACGCGGACGAAGGCGCGGCCGATCTGTTCAGCGAGGTCGCCATCGATCTGCTCGCCGTAAAGCCCGCGGATGTCGTAGGCCTTGAAGATCTCGCTTGGAGCTTTCACGGTTTCACAGCCTAGCCGCGCGTCGATGGCGCTGGCGCGACATCGTTGGCTGCGTCCTGCGAGCATCACGGATCGAATGTCCAACCAGCAAGCAACCGAGGCGGCGTCCGTATCCGGCCGCAAGCTGTTGGTCACCGGCGCCTACGGCCTTGTTGGCTCGTGGCTGGCGGCGCGGCTTGTTGAGCTGGGGGGCGAGGTCAGCGTGCTGCGGCGCGCCGCTCAGCCGCGCAGCGCGTTGGTAATTGAGCAGGTCGAACAGCACTGCGACGTGATTGACGGCGACCTGCTCGACGCGGCGCTGCTTGAGCAAGCGATTGCCGACCGCCAGATTGACACTGTTATTCACCTCGCTGCGCAGGCGACGGTTGGTCCGGCGCGGGTCGCGCCGCGCGCGACCTTTGAGGCCAACGTTCTGGGCACTTGGAACCTGCTTGAGGCGGCGCGATTGAACGGGGTCGAGCGGGTCGTTGTGGCATCGTCCGACACCGCCTACGGGCCGAGCGAGAACCTTCCTTACACCGAGCTGATGGCGCTCGAAGCTTCGCACCCATACGACGCTTCAAAAGCGGCGGCCGACATCATCGCCCGCTCCTACTGGTCCACGTACGGCCTGCCGGTGACGGTGGCGCGAATGGCCAACCTGTTCGGCGGCGGCGACCGCAACCGCTCACGCTTGGTGCCGGGAACGATTGCCGCGCTGCTTGAGGGATCGCCGCCTGAGCTCCGCTCCGATGGCTCGCCCGAGCGCGATTTCCTTTACATCGACGACGCTGTCGATGCCTACCTGGCGATTCTCGGCCTGCTTGACAGCGGCGAGGCTTGCGGCGAGGCCTTCAATGCCGGCAGCGGCGTGCCGCGCCGTGCGCTGGATGTAGTCGAGACGCTCTGCACAATCGCCGGCGTGCAGAGCGCCGTTGATGTGCGCGGCAGCGGCGTTCCCGAGGGCGAGATCAGTCGTCACTGGATCGACTCGGCCAAGCTCCGGCAGCTGACCGGCTGGGAGCCGAAGACCGACCTCGAGCAGGGGCTCTCACTGACACTCGATTGGTACAGGCAACATCCCGAAGTCCTGCTGGGCTGAATCTGGCATTAGAATCCGCTTCTATGGCTGGCCATTCCAAGTGGGCGGGGATCAAACACAAGAAGGCGATCGTCGACGCAAAGCGCGGCAAGCTCTTTACGAAGCTCGGCCGTGCGATCACCGTCGCAGCAAAAGCGGGCGGCGGCGACATCGATGGCAACCGATCGCTTGGGCTGGCGGTGCAGAAGGCGAAGGACGGCTCGATGCCGAAGGACAACATTGAGCGGGCGATTGCGCGTGGCACCGGCGCCGGTGATGACGCTGAGGCCTATGAGGCCGTCGTCTATGAGGGTTACGGGCCGGGCGGCGTGGCGTTGCTAATCGAGGCGCTGACCGAAAACCGCAACCGCACCGGCGCAGACGTTCGCCACACGCTGACTAAACACGGCGGCAGCCTCGGTGAGCCCGGGTCGGTCGCTTATCTCTTCAAACAGTGCGGCCTGATCGTCGTTGACGGGGAAGCGCACAGCGAGGATCAGCTGATGATCGCGATCGACGCTGGCGCCGAAGAGATCGAGCTTGACGATGACGTTTACGAGGTGATCACGCCAGCGCTGCAGCTCTCGGCCGTGCGCGAGGCCCTCGAGGCCGCCGGGATTGCTTTTCAGTCGGCCGAGATCGTGCAGCGTCCGACCGTTCGCGTGCAGATCGACGAGGGCGATGCGGCAGCGCTCTTCAGGCTGCTCGACGCACTCGAAGAAAATGACGACGTTGGCGATGTCCACGCCAACTTTGAGATCGACGCCGAGCTGCTCGAACGGATCGTCGGCTAGATGGCTTCAGCAGCCAAATCGCGGGCGCTCGCGCCACTGCTGTCACAATGGCCGCGATGAACGCTCCTCCACGCCGCCGAATGGCCGCAACGCAGCGGCGCGATGAGATCCTCGACGCAGCCGCCGTCGTCTTCGCGCGCTCCGGTTACGACGGCTGTTCACTCGAACAGATCGCGACCGAGGCCGGCGTCTCAAAAGCCTTGATTTACGAGCACTTCGATTCCAAGCGCGAACTGCACGCCGAGCTGCTCGGTCGTCACGCGGCTGAGATTTTTCGCCGGCTTGAGGCCTGCGCCGAAAGCGGCGCGACAGGGGAGGAGCGGCTGCGGCTCGGTGTTGACGCCTTCCTGTCATTCGTTGAAGAGGACCGCGATGCCTGGCGGGCAATCTTCAGGGATGCAGCAGACCCGGAGATCATCGCCTCGCTGGCAAATCTGCAATCGCAGGCGGTTGGAGTGATCGCTGCCCTGATGGCCTCAGACCCCGACCGCATCTCGCATGCGCGCGCCGATCAAGGCGACGGAGCGTTGTTCCTCGAGCTGCACGCCCAGCTGCTGGCCGGTGCCACCCAGGCTGTTGCGCACTGGTGGTATGACCATCGAACTGTTCCGCGCGCTGTAGTGGTCGACCGCGTGATGGAGTTCTGCTGGCTTGGGCTTGAGCGCGTCTCAGCCGGTGAGTCGATTGCCCGCGCCCGCGGCGCCGCCGATCGCGCCGCCGCCGAGCAGTAAGCGCCGCAGCACCGGGGAGGCATCCGGCCCGCAGCGCAGAATGGCAACAGATGATCGTCGTTGGAATCGACCCCGGCATTGCGAATACCGGATTTGGCGTTGTGCGCCGACAGGGTGGACGCTTGGTCGCGCTCGATGGTGGCGTCATGCGGACGCGGGCCGAGCGCTCACCGGAACATCGCCTCGCTGATCTGTTCGCGCAGGTCGAAGAGCTACTTGACCGCCACCGGCCGGATGCGCTGGCGCTCGAAGCGATCTACTTCGGCCAGAACGTCCGCTCGGCCTTCGCCGTCGGCCAGGCTCGCGGCGTCGTGCTGCTGGCGGCGGGCCGCCGCTCAATCAGTTGTCAGGACTACACGCCTCAGCAGGTAAAAGGAGCGGTCTGCGGCAGCGGTCGCGCTCCGAAAGAGCAGGTCACGCGGATGGTCCAGACGCTGCTCTCGCTCGCCGAACCGCCGACTCCCGACCACGCTGCCGACGCCTTGGCTGTCGCGATCTGTCACGCGAACCACGCGCCGCTGCGCAGCGCTACGCAGCGCGCGCAGCTGCCGGCCACGCGCGTCGCATGATCGCCTTCGTCAGCGGCGAGGTTGTCGGCCGGCGCGAAGATTACGTTGTCGTCCAAACTAGCGGCGGCGTCGGCTACCGGTTGGCCGTCTCCGGGGAAACACTGGCCCAGGTCCCGGCCGTCGGCCAGGCTGTCTCGCTCCACTGCCACCTTGTCGCGCGCGATGACTCGCTGGCGCTATTTGGCTTTGCGACGGAGGAGGAGCGCGACCTCTTCCTGATGCTGCTCGGCGTTCAGGGCGTCGGCCCGAAGGTCGCGCTGGCGCTGCTCAGCGGCGGGCCGCCGCGCGAGCTGGCTGGCGCGCTGGCAAGCGGCGATCTGGCTCGGCTGCAGGCTGTGCCAGGGATCGGCAAACGGACCGCTGAACGGATCCTGGTTGAGCTGCGCGAGAAGGTGACCGGCCTGGTCGGCGCTGACGGCGGCGAGATCACAGTCACGCGCGGCGATGATCCGCGGCGGATCGCCCGTGACGGCCTAGTCGAGCTTGGCTTCACGATGCAGCAGGCTGAGCAGCTGGTCGCCAGCGCCGACGGCGACAGCGCCGAAGATCTTCTCGCCAGTGCGCTGAAGGCGGCCCGCCAGTGAGCGACGGATTCGCCGATGACGCGCCGATCATGACGCCCGGCGCACTCGCTCAGGAAGACGAGCTGGATCGCTCGCTGCGACCGCAAACGCTGGCCGACTTCATTGGTCAGGAGGCCGTTCGCGAGCAGCTGGCAGTATCGCTAGAGGCTGCCGCCGGGCGTGACGAGCCGCTCGACCATGTGCTGCTGGCTGGCCCGCCGGGACTAGGGAAGACCTCATTAGCTCAGATCATCGCGACCGAACTGGGCGTGCCGTTTGTTCAAACGGCCGGACCTGCGCTTGAGCGCAAAGGTGACATCGCCGCACTGCTGACGGCGCTTGAGCCTGGCTCGGTCTTCTTCGTTGACGAGATTCACCGCCTAAGCCGCGCCTTGGAAGAGACCTTCTACCCGGCGATGGAGGACCGCAGGCTGCCGATCACGATCGGTCAGGGGGCCGGCGCCCGCGTTGTCACGCTCGAACTGCCTGCCTTCACATTGGTCGGGGCGACGACAAGGGCCGGGCTACTAACGACGCCGCTACGTGACCGCTTCGGCATTCAGTACCGACTGGAGAATTACAGCACCGACGACCTGGCGTCGATCGTGCGCCGGTCAGCGATGATTCTCGACGTGCCGCTCGACGACGACGGCGCGCTGGCAATCGCCGCCCGTAGTCGCGGCACGCCGCGCGTCGCCAATCGGCTGCTGCGACGCGTTCGTGACTGGGCACAGGTGCGCGGCAGCGGCACCGTGACGGCCGACGCAGCGACCAGCGCACTGGAGCTGCTGGAGGTTGACGAGCTGGGCTGTGACCGGCTCGATCGTGAGATTTTGAGCGTCCTCTGTACGACCTATTCGGGCCGGCCAGTTGGCCTCTCGACGCTTTCAATTGCGGTCGGTGAGGAGGCCGACACGATCGAAGAGGTCTATGAGCCGTATCTCGTCCAGTGCGGTCTGATCAGCCGCACATCGCGCGGCCGTATGGCGACCTTGCGTGCCTATCAGCACCTCGAGATCGAACCGCCGCAGGGCGGCGCGCTCTTCTAAGCCGCAGGGCGTGGCGCAGATCGGGCGGCGCACCCCTACCCTTGGGCGCAGCAATGGCTCATCACTTCATCTGCCCGCAATGCGCCAACCGCTCAACTTCAGTCGACACGGCGAATGGTTTGCGCTCGGAAGCGAAAGGTTGCCGCGAGTGCGGTTTCGGCTTTATCTTCGAGCTTTTGGACGACTACTTTCCGGCGCCCGATGCTGCGTTCTTTGTCTGCGATCGCGACACCCGCGTGATCGCCTGCGGCCGTGGCGCCTTCGAGCTCACCGGGTTAGATGACGAACGTGTGATCGGCCGGCCGGTCGGCGTCGTGCTGGGGTTGCAGTTCGACGACGACACTGACCCGTTCGCGACCGTGCTCGAGTGGGGCGTGCGCTCGCTCGGCAAGCCGGTGCAGATCAACGCTGAGGGTGATCTGCCGGCGCAGGCAAGTTCGGACATCTTCCCTGCTTACGATGACGACGGCGGGCTGCTGCTCGTCCTGACGCCAGCGAAGTAACCTGCTGCGCTGATGACCGATCGCCGCCGCAACTTCTTTGTCCTGCTCTTCGTGGCCGGCTTGCTGGTTCTTTCTGGCCTCGTGATCTGGACCAAGCCGACCGTGCTCGGGCTCGATCTGAAAGGCGGCGTCTCGCTCGTCTATCAGGCCAAACCGACTAAACAGTCGCTCGTGACGGGCGAAGCGGTCGATCGCACAATCGACATCATGCGCCAGCGCGTTGACACGCTGGGCGTCGCCGAACCCGAGATTCAGCGCACCGGGACCGATCAGATCGACGTCTCGCTGCCGAACGTTACGAACGCCGATCAGGCGGCGGCACAGGTTGGCAAGACGGCGCAGCTTTACTTCTATGACTGGGAGACGAACGTCCTCGGGCCAAACTGTAAGCCGCAGCCGACCGACGCGACGGTCACCGGTGGCACGGCGGCCGGTCGTGGCGCCGGCGCGGTTTCGCAGTACGACGCCGTCGCGCGCGCTGCGAAGTGCCCAGCAACCGATACCGGCAAGGAGACGACGACCGGCCAGTACTACCTCGTTAACGACAAAACGAAGATGGTTCTGGCCGGGCCGCAGGAGACGAAGGCCGACCTTGAGGCGGAAGCGACGGCCAACAAGATCACCCAGAACGCCGACACTTCGGTTGTTCACGTCAACCAGAGCACGATTGTCGTTCAGGCCGAGGGCAAAAACGCGGACAGGTACTACGTGATGCGCGATGCGCCGGCACTCGGTGGCACCGACATCACCGATCCGAGGCAGAGCCTCGCCAGCGGCCCCGGCGGAAATGGCCAGCCGACCGTCACCTTTAACTTCACCGACAAGGGAAAGGCGGTCTGGCAGAAGATCACGCGCGAGATAGCGCAGCGCGGCCAAGACAGTTTCTTTGGCGGAGATGCCCGTAGCTCGTTCCAACACTTCGCGATCGTGCTCGACGGCGAGCTGATCTCGGCTCCGTACATCGACTTTCAGCAGAACCCTGACGGGATCGATGCGACCAACGGCTCTGAGATCTCCGGCGGCTTCACGATCGCCACAGCTCAGGAGCTGGCAAACCTGCTCAAGACCGGCGCGCTGCCGATCAAACTCGACCTGATTTCGTCCTCGTCGATCTCGGCCTCGCTCGGCAAGCAAGCACTCAACCAAGGGGCCAATGCTGGCTTGATCGGGTTGGTGGTGGTGTCGCTCTTCCTGCTCGTCGTCTACCGCGTGCTCGGCCTGATCGCGATCGGCGCGCTCGGCGTCTATGCCGTATTCCTGTTCGCCCTCGTCAAACTGATTCCGATTACGTTGACGCTGCCAGGGATCGCGGGCCTGATCTTGACGATCGGTGTCGCCGCCGACGCCAACATCGTGATCTTTGAACGCGTAAAGGAAGAGGTGCGCCTCGGGCGGGCGATTCCAGTTGCGATCAGTCAGGGCTACCGCAAGGGACTGACCGCAATCATCGACGCCAACGTCGTCACCTTCATGGTCGCTTTCATCCTCTTCATGCTGGCGACCTCCGGCGTCAAGGGCTTTGCCTTCACGCTCGGCGTCGGCACGATTGTCTCCTTCTTGACGGCCGTGCTGCTGACGCAGGCGGTGCTCGGCACGCTGGCGCGTTCGAAGGCTGTCTCCAGTCCGGCAATGCTTGGCACACACTCCAAACGTCAGCGCTTCCGCTGGAACTACATGGGCGCTTCAAAGTGGTTCTTCTCGGCCTCTGGCGTGATCCTGCTGGTCTGTGCACTGGCCGTTGGCGCGAACGGATTCAACCTTGGTATCGACTTCGCTTCGGGCACGCGGATCGTTGCCGAGCTGCCGGCCTCGGCAACTGAGCAGGCCGTCCGCGACGCCGTTGTTCCGGTCGCTGGCAACGCCAAGGTTCAGCGGGTTTCCGGGACCGACTTCAAAGGCGGCCAGGCCTTCCAAGTTTCGGTTGACACCGTTGCGTCGGGCGAGCGGGCCGCGCTTGAAAAGGCGCTCAACGCAAAGTTCGGTCAAGGCACCTACAGCTTTGAGACGATCGGCCCGACCTTCGGCAAGACGGTCGCCGACAGCGCAATAATCGCGCTTATCGCCTCGCTGATCGTAACCAGCGCCTACATCGCGCTGCGCTTTGAGTGGCGCTACGCCGTGCCCGTACTGATCGCGCTGATGCACGACCTGTTGATCACAGCTGGTGTCTACGCGTTACTGGGGCTGGAGGTGACGACGTCGACTGTTGCGGCCCTACTGACGATTCTTGGCTATTCGCTCTACGACACGATCATCGTCTTCGACCGTGTGCGCGAAAACGTGCCGCGGATGCCGCGAGCGGCCTTCTCGCAGATTCTCAACCGTTCAATGAGCGAAGTGTTGATGCGTTCGCTGGCAACCTCATTCTGCACGCTGCTGCCGATCATTGCTCTGCTCGTGCTCGGCGGGCCAACCCTGCAGGACTTCGCTATTGCACTGGCAATCGGCGTTCTCTCGGGCACCTATTCGTCGATCTTCATCGCAACGCCGATGGTGATGCGCTGGAAGGAAGCGGAGCCTGTTTGGCGCTCACGGCGTGCCGTCGTTGCCGAAGCCAACAATGGTGTTGTTCCCGCCTACGTAACCGCGGCGGGCGGCGCTGCGACCGAGCTTGAACCGGAGCAGCCGAAGCGGCGGCGCGGCCGGCTGACCAGTCCGGAGAACCCCGAGCGCGCTGTCAGCGGCGAGGAATTTGACGAGATGGTCCGGGATCTACACAGCGACCAGGGGCCGGCCGCGACCGAACAGCTTGACCGGCCGCGGCCAGAGCCCGACCCGGAGCCCGACCCGGGCGTGAAGGAAGCAGAGCCGCCGCCGCTGGCATCAAGCGGCGCCGACGCGCTGCCTGAGGACCTCGTCCTAAAGGACGACCCGTCGGCCTCGAAGGGGCCACGCCGCAAGCGAAACCGAAAGCACGGGAGGCGCTAATGGGGCTGATCGCATGGGTGATGATGGGGCTCGCGATTTGGCACTTCGCGGTCTTCATCCCAGATCGCTTTTGGGGCGGCATCGTCGGCGCTTTACTCTGCGCAATCTTCGGCGCTGTTGTGGTCGGCTTCGCGATCAGTGGCTTCACGGTCCCCGGCAACGACTCAATTACGATCGCCACAGCGCTGGAGGCGATTCCTGGCGCACTAATCGGGCTGGCCGTCGCCTACGCGATCGGCGTCCGTCGCGGCAATCTGGCGCTTCACCTTTAGCTCGGATTCCCAAAAGCTCGGATTCCCAAACTTGGGTTGTTGGGTGCCGAGCCGTGACGTTGTCGCGCTGGATTGCCCGTGTTTTCTGGGGTTCTGCGTCTAGCGCGCGGCGATTGACGCTCGGCCGGTACCGGCGTAGGCCCGCGCTCGGGGTGATACGATTTGCCCATGCTGGGACTCCAGAAGCACGCCCGGCCGCTTACTGCAATCACCGTCGCGACAGTGGTGGCCCTTGCGGCCTTCGTGCCGAGCATCGTCTCGGCCGACCGTTCGACGCCCGCGGCAAGCGCCGCAGCCAAGAAGAAGAAGAAGAAGTGGCCGCCGCTGACTGCGACGGTCAACGCCAGCTTCACCATCCGTTACGACAAAACGGGCGGGTTCGGCCGCGACGACGGCCCGCGCTGGGCGCAGTTCAAGGTCGTGATCAAGGACGCGAAGATCCCGTTCCGCGCACCGAACCGAGGGAGCGCCTCGGCCAGCGTCAAAGTGAGCTTCACGTACGAGGCCGAGAGACACACTGTGAGTTGGTCCGGGACGCTGCCGCTGGGCTGCGACCGCGCGGACTACAAGGCGTGGGGCGTCTGGTCCGGCAAGACGAGGGTGAACATCGGCCGGGTGTACTCGATGCGGGAGAATGGCAAGACGAAGAAATACGGGGGCTGGCAGGTCTACGCCCTCCTGCCGGAGACCGGCATCTACACGGCCATTCAATCCTCCTACGAGGAGTGGGAACAGACCCCGGAACCCTGGACCTCCTGGCCTTGCCGCATCGTCGACGACAGCCCGCCGTCCGGCTTCCGGTGGCCCGAGGACGTTCATGCGTATCGCACGGACGCTCTTGGAAAGCTCAGCTCGGACGGCCGCTCGGTGCGGCTGAACGAAATCAGCACGGAAAAGAATGAAACCGGCATCGTCAGCGGCTCGATCAAGTTCAACACGCCGGCCGAACGCTGACGAAGCGCGAAACCACGCCCGGCAGCGCCTGCCCCGGACGAGAAGGATCAGCGCCGCGCGCCGACTAGGTGTCAATACGCTGTTTGGGAATCCGAGTTAGCGGGAGCATTCCGTCGGCGCCTCGCCCTACTGTCAAGTAGTGGAGCCGGCCCGGGTTGAGATCGCAGCAGCGCCGTTTGAGCAGGTTCACGAGCTGGCAGAGGCGCTCTCAGTAGACCCGCTAGTCGCTGAGCTGCTGATCAGGCGCGGCATTGTTGACGTTGAGGCGGGGCAGCGGTTCCTTCTCGCCGATGAGCGGTACGAGCCGGTCCAGTTTGAGCGAATCGATCAGGCAACGGCGCTGATCCTTTCCCACGTCGAGAAGCGCTCTGTGATCGTCGTGCACGGCGATTACGACGTTGACGGCGTCTGCGCGACGACGATTCTTGTTGCCACGCTGCGCGAACTCGGCGCCGAGGTCGAGTGGTTCATCCCTGGTCGCCGTGAGGATGGGTACGGCCTCTGCGCGGCAACGGTCGAGCGTTTGGCGGCAGGTCCGGCGGCGCTGCTGATCACGGTCGACTGCGCGATCACTGCAGTTGAAGAGGTGGCGCTGGCGCGCAGCCTCGGGCTCGATGTCGTAGTCACCGACCACCACCAGCCGCGCGCCGACGGGCTGCTGCCCGACGCTCCGGTTGTTCACCCGCGAGTCTGCGGCTATCCCGACCCCGAGCTCTGCGCGACAGCGGTCGCCGCAAAGCTGGCCGAAGCGCTGCGCAGCGCCGCCGGCGATTCTGCCGACAGCGACCGCGACCTTGATCTGGTGGCGCTGGCAACGGTCGCCGATTGTGTGCCGTTGTTGGGTGAAAATCGACGCCTCGTGCGCGAAGGCCTAGTGGCACTAGCGCGCACCGCGCGGCCTGGGCTGCGGGCGCTTATGCGAGTCGCCCAGGTTGATCCGGCAGCGATCGACGAACAGGCGATCGGCTTCCGCCTCGCGCCGAGGATCAATGCGGCGGGCCGGATGCATCGCGCCGACAGCGGCGTTGAGCTGCTGCTGGCCGATGATCCCAAGCGGGCCGACGCGATTGCCGGCGAGCTCGACCACGCCAACGCCGAGCGGCGTCTGGTTGAAACGCGAATCCGCTACGAAGCCGAGGCTCAGGCGACGGCGCTCGGACCGCGCGACGGCTACGTCCTGTCGTCCGACGACTGGCACCCCGGCGTGATCGGCATTGTCGCTTCGCGCCTTGCAGAGCTTCACGGCCGGCCAGTAGTGATCGTCGCGCTCGACGGCGACGAGGGCAGCGGCTCAGGCCGGTCGGTTCCGGGCTTCGATCTGTTGGCGGGGTTTCAGGCATGCGCTGGCGATCTGCTGCGCTTCGGTGGCCATCGAGCCGCAGCCGGCTGCACGGTCAGCCGCGCATCGTTGGCTGCCTTCGCCGATCATTTTGACTCCTACTGCGCGGAATTCTTCGCAGCGCAGCCAGCGGCTGCCCAGATCATCGTCGACGCCGTCGTTGGCGGCGACGTCCTCAGTATGGATCTGGCTGAGCAGCTCGCTGGGCTTGGCCCCTTTGGGATCGGCAATCAGCGGCCGACGCTGATGATCCCTGCTGCCCGGCTCGATCAGCCGCGATCGATGGGGGAGGGCAAGCACCTG
Organism: Solirubrobacteraceae bacterium; assembly: GCA_039745115.1. Taxonomy (GTDB): domain Bacteria; phylum Actinomycetota; class Thermoleophilia; order Solirubrobacterales; family Solirubrobacteraceae; genus F1-60-MAGs163. The sequence continues at coordinate 70,885 of JBCJRT010000001.1, read as the reverse complement.
CGTTGCACGATCAACTCTGGTGGCGTGCGGATCGCCGCCGTCGCGTTCGGCACTGCCCAGCTGCCGGATGGCGCTGACGTCGCACTCGACCTGATCGGCTCGCTGGAGATCAACCGCTGGCGCGGCGCTGAGGATCTGCGCTTTGTGATCAGGCAGACACTGCCGCCGAGCGGCTCGATCGAGCTGGTCGGACGACCTGCCGACCGGCTCGATGCTTTCGCAGCCGAGCTTTATCGCTCTGCTGACGGCGACCGGCACGACGCTGACGAAATATCAGAGCGCCAGCAGCTTGATTGCCGTGGCGCCGGGCTGAGTGGGCTGATAAGGCGCTTGGTTGCCGGTGGCGAAGCTGTGCTCGTCGTGGCCGCCAACGAACAGCGGCGCGCTGCCCATTTGAGCGGACGAATCGGTGGTTTCGCGCTCACTTCGTGGGCGTTGCTGCTGGCAGAGCCACAGATCGCCGACCGCTTCACGCATCTTGTTGCGCTTGACCCGCCAACCAGCGAGCCGGCCGAGCGGCTGCTGCGGCTGGGCCCCCAGCACAGCTTTGCTCACCTAGCCTGGGGGGCGGCTGAGCTACGCTTCACAGGTGATGAACTGCAGCGAGATGCTGATCTGCGCGGCGCTCTGGCCGCTGTTTACCGAGCCGTCCGTGACGAGCCGCAGGCCGGGCTGCTCGCGCAGCTCACGGCTGGCGACGAGTTGCGCTCACCGGCGGCGATGGCAACGATCGTTCGCGTCTTTGAGCAGCTCGGGTTGGCGACGCTCTGCGACGGCCAGCTATCACTGCTCGCCGATGACGGCCCGCGCCAGCAGCTCGACTCGTCGCCGGCCTACCTCGAGTGGCTCGCCGCAGCTGCAGAGGGGGTTCAGTGGCTGAACGGGACGAAGCCGCTGGCGGTGTAGCGGCAGAGCGGCCGACTCGCGCGCCGGTCGGAGTCGCCGGCGCCGTTGGTCGGCGCCGCGATGCGATTGAGCTGGAGATGAGCGCCGACGAACGGTCCGAGCTCTCCGAGCTGTTCGCCGTGATCAGCGAACGCGAACAGCAGACAGCGCTACCGATCGATCGTGCCCGAGTTGTTGACGCGTACCGCTTTGCCTCCGATCAGCACCGCGACCAGATGCGCCGCTCCGGCGACCAGTTCATCTCGCATCCGGTTAGCGTCGCCACGATCTGTGCCGGGCTCGGGCTCGACACCGAAACTCTCGTTGCGGCGCTGCTGCACGACACGGTCGAGGATACGACGGCCTCACTCGAACAGATCGAGCAGCTCTTCGGCGAGGAGGTGGCCAGCCTCGTTGATGGCGTAACGAAACTGGACGCTCTGTCGTTCAAATCTCGCAACGAGGCTCAGGCAGAGAACTACCGCAAGATGGTCGTCGCGATGGCGACCGACATTCGCGTGATTCTGTTGAAGCTCGCCGACCGACTTCACAACATGCGCACAATCGCCGCGCTGCCGAAGCAGAAGCAGGTCGAGAAGTCTCGTGAGACGCTCGACATCTACGCGCCGATCGCGCACCGACTAGGGATTCACGCGATCAAGTGGGAGCTTGAGGATCTCGCCTTCGCGGCGCTTCATCCGCGCAAGTTCAACGAGATCAAGTTGCTTGTCAATCAGCAGCGCGAGTTGCGCGAGCAGTATGTAGCCCGCGCTGGCGACGAGCTGCAGGCCGAGCTCAGCGCGCTGGGAATCAAATCAACGATCTCGGGCCGGGCCAAGCACTTCTATTCGATCTACTCGAAGATGACCCGCAAAGGGCGTGAGTTCAATGAGATTTATGACCTGACGGCGATGCGCGTGACGGTTGAATCGGTCAAGGATTGTTATGGCACGATCGGCGTAATCCACTCGCTCTGGAAGCCGCTGCCAGGCCGCTTCAAGGACATGATCGCGATGCCGAAAGCGAACCGCTACCAGTCATTGCACACCACCGTTGTCGGCCCCGACGCGCTGCCGCTTGAGATTCAAATTCGCACACGCGACATGCACGAGACGGCCGAGTACGGCGTTGCCGCACACTGGAGTTACAAGGATCGTCTGGCCGGCGCCGAGCCAGGCACGCCAGCGGCCGAGACGAAGCTGATCTGGCTGCGCTCAATGTTGGAGTGGCAGCAGGAGATGTCAGACGCCGATGAGTTCGTTGGCAGTCTCAAGGACGACCTCGGTCAGGACGAGGAAGAGGTCTTTGTATTCACTCCTGCCGGCGAGGTTAAGTCACTGGCGTTAGGCGCAACGCCGCTCGACTTTGCCTATGAGATCCACACCGAGTTGGGCCATCGCTGTGTCGGCGCCAAGGTCAACGGCAAACTTGTGCCGCTCGGTTACGAACTGCGGTCCGGCGATCGCGTGGAGGTTCTCACCGGCCGCCGTGAGCGCGGCCCATCGCGCGACTGGCTGGCGCTCGTACGGACGACGCGGGCGCGCAAGAAAATCACGCAGTGGTTCAGTGCCGAAAGCCGCGAGGACGCCGAACGCAATGGCCGCGAGATGCTACAGGCGCAGCTCAAGAGCGCCGGCCTGCCAGTGCAGAAGATGACCGGGTCGCCGCTACTAGCGGCGGTTATCCGTGAGATGGGCTTCAGACGGACCGAGGACTTCTATGTCGCGCTTGGCGGCTCGAAGATTTCGGCCAAGGTTGTTGTGACGAAGTTGCTGGCACAGCTTGGCCAGGGCAAGGCAGCGGAGCCCGAGCAGGTTGCCGGTGATGCGCCTGACGGCCAACGGATAGCGAGCCGCGTGCCGAGCGGCAGATCAGAGGAGCTCGGGATCAAGGTTGATGGCGCCGACAGCGTGATGCTGCGCCTCGCGAAGTGCTGCCACCCGGTGCCCGGCGACGAGATCGTCGGCTACGTCTCACTCGGCCGCGGGATAACGATTCACCGCGACGACTGCCGCAACGTTGCCGCGCTGCGCAAAGATCCCGCCAGATTCATCGCCGTCGATTGGAGCGGCGATAGTCATGCTGGCTTCCTAGCCGAAATCCATGTCGATGCGTGGGACCGTCACCGGCTGCTGGAGGACCTAACTCGGACGATTGCCGAGCAGGGCGCCAGCATCGTCGAAGCGCGTTGCCTAGATCATCGGCCGATGGTTGCTAATCGCTTTGTGATCGAGGTCGCCGACACCGCTGTGCTAAAGACGACGATAACGCGGCTGCGGGCAGTTGACGGCGTTTTTGACGCCTACCGCGTCACGCCGGGAAGCTGACCGCCGGGGCGAGCACGCGCAAGGCGCCAGCCTCGATCGTGAAGCGAACGCTGTCGTGGTCGCCAGCAAAGTCGCCGTCGAGCTGTAGGGGCAGCGGCCGTTCCCCTGCGGATCTGACGACAAGTTCGGTTAGCGGCCCAAGCGTCATCGTGCTGTGTCCGTCTGTGACGCCGCCGCTGGTCATCAGCATCCGCGTCGCGGTTATGGCGGCGCGCAACGGTGAGCCGGTAAGGATCAGCGCCGCTGCCAACGTTCCGGAAGCGAGCGTCACGTCACGGCAGACCGTTACCGGACGGTCGCCGGCGTATGTGAACTGTTCGCCGTTCTGCACCAACACGGTGATCGCTTCGATCTCTGCTCCATCTTGCTCAACCCTGATGCGCGGCGCTCGCCACGCGTAGTCGGTCAGAAAGACGCCGACGCCGCGCTCAGCGTAATACCACTGGCGCCACCTTGCCTTTCGCTTTGGGTTTGCGTCAACATGCTCAACGACACTGGCGTCGAGTCCTACTCCGGCCGAGAAAGCGAAGGCCCGGCCGTTGGCGCGGCCTAGATCAACCTGACGATGCGGCCATTGATCGGCCAGTTCCAGCAGCCGCGCCGTCGAGTCAACGATCTCGGTCGGCAGTCCGAGCAGCTTGGCGAAGACATTCTGCGAGCCGCCCGGCAGCGGGTAGAGCGCCACGTCGCTGCCGGCAAGCGCATCGGCAACTTCGTTCAGCGTGCCATCGCCGCCGAGTGTCGCGACGGCGTCAACGCCGTCGGCCAGCGCGGCGGCTGCCAACTCGCGCGCGTGACCTGGCGCGGTTGTATCCGCAACGGCAACCTCGTAACGGCTTGTAAGGGCTGCCAGCACAAGCTCGCGCAGCCGCCGGTCGACCGATGTTGCGTGCGGGTTGACGACGACGACGATCCGCCGGCGCGGCGCAGCGCTAGAGGATTCCACGGCGGCGGAAGAGCGCGATGATGCCAACCAAGATCACGGTCATCACGCCGACGACAAGCCAAAAGGCGTCGATTCTGCCCTCCCCGGGGACCTTGACGTTCATTCCAAAGATGCTGGCGATCAGCGTCAGCGGCAGCAGCACCAAGCTGATTGCTGTCAGTACTCGCAGCGTTGTGTTCAGCTCGTGCGAGAGGACCGACTCGTTCGTATCCTCAAGTGCCTCGACGACCTCCTTGAAGTTCTCGAGCATGTCCGATACGCGCTCTGACGCATCGTTGATGTCCTCGAAGTAGATATCGAGGTCGGCTGCCATGTAGGGTTTCGTCGTCCGTTCTAAGTCGGCTAGCGCCGGGCGCATCGGGCGTACGATCGAGCGGAAGTTGATCACCTCCTGCTTGGCCGTGAAGATGTCGCGGACAACCTCGTTTGACCGGCCTTCAAAGACGTCGTTTTCAAGCCGTTCAAGTTTGTTGCCAATCTTGCGCAGCATCGGAAAGCCAGCGTCAACGCAGTCATCAACGACGCGGTAAAGCAGATAGCCGGCGCCCTTTCCGAACAGCTCATCGCGCAGCTTCGGACGGCTCTCGCAGCGCTCGAACAGGTAATCCAGCGCGGGCAGCGGCGACTTGGTAATCGTGATCACGTAGTCAGGCCCGACGAAGACATCGAGCTCTGCCGCGCTCAGCCGGCGGAGCTCCTTGTCGTAGCGCGGGAACTGAAGGACGATGAACAGATAGTCGGAGTACTCATCGACCTTCGGTCGCTGGTTACGTGAGTTGAGATCCTCGTAATCGAGCGCGTGAAAGTCGTAGCGCTCAGCCAGCCAGTCGCGTTCGACCGATCGCCAGTCGCTGAAGTGGACCCATTTGAGGCTGCCGCCATCGCCGCCAGGCGACTCGATTACCTCAACGCGGGCAGCGCCGAGTTCCTCGGCTACTGTGACCGACTGATTGCCGCGGCGACGCAGCGGTCGGCGCAGCGTAGGCTTGGGAAGGCTCGGCATCGAGACTCCGTGGTTCGTCGGCTGGCATCAGTTGACCTCTAGCACCGAGTGTACAGGCGAGGTTGAGGCCTTGAAGTGCTGCACGCTCACGTGCTACATTGCTTTTACATAGTTGGACACATCTAGAGGGGTGGAGGGACTGGCCCGTTGAAACCCCGGCAACCTCCCGAAAGGGAAGGTGCCAATTCCTGTTAGATGTGGTGGGAGTCTCCAGACCTCCGCCACTTGAAGGCGGAGGTTTTTTTAATGAGCGCCACCAACCTGAAGTGCCGCGAATGCGGATCGAACTACGAACTGACAGCAAGCTACGTTTGCGAGCGCTGCTTTGGGCCACTCGAAGTTGAGTACGACAACAGTGCCCTTGCGCAGGACATTCCGCAGCTGCGTCGCCGGATCCAGGGAGGGCCGCAGAACCTTTGGCGCTACTCCGACTTTCTGCCGCTGGCAGGAGGACCGCCCGGCCCGTCCGGGCGCGCATCGTCGCGCGTCGGCCTGTCGGCTGGCTGCACGCCGCTGATCCGCGCCGACCGTCTGGCCGAGCGGCTTGGCCTCGGTGAGGTTTGGGTCAAAAACGACGCGGCCAACCCGACCCACTCGTTCAAGGACCGTGTCGTCAGCATCGCTGCCGCGCGCGCACAGGACTTTGGCTTCAAGGTTCTGGCCTGCGCGTCGACCGGAAACCTTGCCAACTCGGTCGCCGCCAACGCAGCGGCGCTGGGAATGGAGAGCTACGTCTTCATCCCTTCCGACCTGGAGGAGCAGAAGGTGCTGGCGACCGGAGTCTACGGCACCAACCTCGTCAAGGTGCGCGGCAACTACGACGACGTCAATCGGCTTTGCACGGAGATCAGCGGTGAGCGCGAGTGGGCATTCGTCAACGTCAACCTGCGGCCCTACTACGCCGAGGGATCGAAGACGCTGGCCTTTGAGATCGGCGAGCAGCTTGGCTGGCGTACTCCGGACAGGATTGTCTGCCCGGTCGCATCGGGCTCGCTCTTCACAAAGATCGGCAAGGGCTTCGCCGACTGGCTCGATATCGGCCTGCTGGAAGGCGATCTGCCGACGATGAACGGCGCGCAGGCAGCTGGCTGCTCGCCGGTAGCGACTGCGTGGGCTGCCGGCAGCGATGTTTGCCAGCCGGTCAAGCCGCAGACGATCGCTAAGTCACTGGCGATCGGCAACCCGGCCGACGGCCCATACGCGCTGGAGCTGGCAAAGCAGAGTGGTGGTTCGATCGAGTCGGTTACCGACGATCAGATCCGGGCCGGCATTCGGCTGCTGGCCGAGACGACCGGCGTCTTCACCGAGACGGCCGGCGGTGTGACCGTCGCGACGCTGGCAAAGCTGGCTGAGCGCGGCGATATTGGCCGCGACGAATCGGTTGTAGCCGTCATCACTGGAGATGGGCTGAAGACGCTCGACGCAGTACGCGGCAGCTTCGAGGCCTTCGAGATCGACGCCTCATTTGATCAGTTCGAAGCGCAGGTTGAAGCGGCTGGCGCGGTGGCCCGATGAGCGCGATCGTCAAACTGCCAACGCAGCTGCGAGCCAGTGCCGGTGGTGAGGGCGCCGTTGAGGTTGACGGCTCAACCGTCGGCGAGGCGCTTGAGGCGCTTTACACCGCTTACCCCGAGCTGCGCGATCGGATCAGCGACGAGCACGGCACGCTGCGGCGGTTCGTCAACGTCTATGTCGACGGCGAGGACATCCGCTTCGGCGAGCTGCTCGAGACGCCGATCGCTGAAGGCGCTGAGCTGCAGGTCGTGCCGGCCGTTGCCGGCGGCTGAAGCTCGACCCGCCCGGCAGGATTCGAAGCTGCGACCTCCCGGACCGGCATACCGGGCAAGCGAAGCCGCAAACGCGGCAAGTAAGCGAAAAAACGTCGCGGCGATCCGGTGTCGGACGGTGCTTTATCTAGGGGTTTAGGCCGGTAAGGGCCGGTAGATCGTCCGGAGCTAGTCTGCTGGCAGGCCTGTTGCTGGCGGCTAGTGTTTCAGCTATGGGCCGCGAGGACGATTACACGATCGGACCGAAGGCGGACCTGACCGGCGCGAATCTGCACCGTGCGGACCTGTCCTACGCTGACCTGTCCGGCGCGGACCTGAGCGACGCGAATCTGACCGGCGCGATCCTGACCTTCGCGAACCTGACCTTCGCGAACCTGAGCGACGCGAACCTGACCCTCGCGAACCTGACCGGCGCGAACCTGACCGGCGCGAACCTGACCGGCGCGACCCTGACCCGCGCGATCCTGTCCTACGCGACCCTGACCGCCGGCGCGACCCTGACCGGCGCGAACCTGTCCTACGCGAGCCTGAGCGGCGCGGACCTGACCGGCGCGAACCTGACCGGCGCGAATCTGACCGGCGCGACCCTGACCGGCGCGAACCTGTCCGGCGCGACCCTGACCGGCGCGAACCTAAAGGGCACCAAGATGCGCGGCGCAACAAGGCCGGACGGCTCAATCCACGAGTAGCTACTTCGACTTATCGCCGGCCGTCAGCTTGCGCAGCCGGATGACGAGCCGGTCCTCGTTGGCGCTGACTAATCTTGGAGATCACCTGGCCCAGCTGGAACGTCTACGGCGTGCTCGCGGAGGGCTTCCAGAGGGACTATCTCGAGGGCGCGCTCGTGCGTCGAGGCTAAGACCACAAATGCCGCCGCCCCATCGCGATGCGCACGGAGCCAATTCGCTGCCGTAACGCACCACCGATCGCCCGCCACAAGACCTGGAAAACCATACGCTGGCATCGCCGTACTCAGATCGTTACCGATCGCCAATTGATGCTCGAGAAACTCGGCAGTGACGACCGCGCAGATCGTGTGGCTTCCACGGTCTTCGGGTCCGGTCGTGCAACACCCGTCGCGGTAGAACCCCGTCACAGGGTCGGTACCGCAAGGCTCCAATTCTCCTCCTATGACGTTTCGATCCACTATCGAACCAGTCTATCGCTGAAAAGTTGGCGATCCCGAGCGGTGAGCGCAACGAGCTCGGCGAGTTTCTCCATCGAGTCGGCAGGCCGGCTGCTGGCGGGGGGTTGTGTCGTTGGTGGGTGTGGGGCTGATCGCGTGGGCGACTATCGGCGCATCGTTACTCGTAAAAAGATAGGTTCGGCCAATGCCTACTCGTGCTGGTGTTCTCGTTGTTGCAGTAGCTCTCTTGGCAGCGTTGCCTGCTGGTGCTCAGGCGCGCACTGTGAAGGGCTGCGCGATCAAGGCTAAAACCGTTTGTCACGGCAAGAATCTGCGCGGCGCAAAGTTGGCTGGTGCCAAGCTCCATCGCGCGGTTTTGCATCACATCAACCTCCAGGGCGCTGACCTGCGAGGGGCTGATCTTCGCTACGCCGATCTGCGCAAAGCGAACCTGAAGGGCGCGAACCTGACTGGCGCAAACCTCAAAGGCGCAAAGCTCCATCACTACTCAGCAGCGAAGAAGAGCGGCGCAACAACCTCCCAAACGCCAAGCTGCAACCCAAGCTGTTCAGGCGCGAACCTGAACGGCGCGACGATGATCAACGCGAACCTGTCCTACTCGAACCTGACCAGCGCGTCTATGCACGGCGCGAACCTGACCAACGCGAGCCTAATCTTCGCGAACCTGAGCGGCGCGGACCTGTCCGGCGCGACGATGATCATCGCGAACCTGACCAACGCGAACCTGACCGGCACAATCCTGTACGGCGCGAACCTGACCATTGCGAACCTGACCAACGCGAACCTGACCAACGCGAGCCTAGTCATGGCGAACCTGCCCGGCGCGAACCTGCCCGGCGCGACCCTGACCGGCGCGGACTTTACAGACGCGACCTGCCCGAACAATGCACCGGCGAATCCGGATTACCAACCGGCGCAGGTGTCCTGTGGCTTGTAATTTGGGAACGGCAGGCCAAATAAAGCCAAGTAGCGCAGATTCGCCGCTTCACGAATCGTCAGAAAGCTCGACGCGCCCGGCAGGATTCGAACCTGCGACCTCCCGGACCGGAACCGGGCACTCTATCCACTGAGCTACGGGCGCAACGCCTGTGAGACTACCGGGCGCCCGGCGGGGGTACTCTCGCGGGCGTGGATCAAATGGAGCTCTTCTTCGCCGGGACCGGCGGCTCGGTGCCGACGCCGCGCCGCGGCCTGCCGGCATTGCTGCTGCGGCTCGACGGCGACCGTCTGCTGTTCGACTGCGGCGAAGGGACGCAGCGCCAGCTGATCCGCAGCATCGGGCTGCCGGAGCTGAACGCGATCTTCCTGACTCATCTGCACGCTGATCATTGGCTCGGGATTCCCGGCCTGATCCGTACGCTCGAGCTTCGTGGCCGGGAACGGCCACTCGACCTGTTCGGTCCGTCCGGCACGATCCGCCAGCTGGCGGCCGTCGGTATCGCTGCCGGCAAGCTTGGCTACCCGTTCAGCATCTCTGAGCTGGAGGCTGGCGACGCGATCGAGTTCAGCGGCTACGAAGTAGAAGCGTTCAACGTCCGTCACCGTGGCGCGGCGCTCGGTTACTCGATCGTCGAAGCCGAGCGCCCGGGCCGCTTTGACCCTGAACGGGCAGCTCAGCTTGGCGTCACTGATGGCCGTGAGATCGCGGCGCTGGTCGCAGGCGAGAGCGTGCGCGATGTAACGTCGGAGCAAGTGATCGGTGAAGTCCGCGCCGGCCGCAAGATCGTCCTCTCTGGTGACACTGCGCCGTGCGAGATGGTTGAGGCTGCGGCTGCCGGCGCCGACCTGCTGGTGCACGAGGCAACGTTCATGCAGGAGGACGCAGATCGCGCCGCCGAGACGCTGCACAGCACCGTCGCGCAGGCCGCTGAGACCGCTGCTCGGGCAAAGGTCGGGATGCTTGCTTTGACGCACATCTCAGCGCGTTACCCGATTTCGCAGATCATTGAGCAGGCCGAGGCTCTGTTCGAGCCAACCGTCGTGCCGCGTGATTTCGACGCGATAGACCTTCCGGTTACAGAGCGCGGAAAGCCGAAGCTGCTGCGTCCGGCTGACGTGCGCGAGGAGCAGGCTGCGGCGCCGCAGTTCGCTGAGGCGGCCGAGGAAGGCCTCCCAACGAGCGAGAAATAATTCTGCGCCGCGCCGAGCGCGCTGCTATTCTTCGCGCAGCACAGACCCCTTTAATCCGGTCCCGAGAGGCCAGGAAGGGCAGTATTCATGACGCAAGAGAATGTCGTCCTCGACGACCAAGAGGTAAAGCGCGCGCTGGCTCGGATCGCACACGAGATCCTTGAGCGAAACAGCGATCCTTCGCAGCTAGCCGTAGTTGGAATCCAGAACCGCGGCGCCGTGCTAGCGCGCAGACTGCAGGCGCTGCTCGCTGAGATCGGTGGCAGTGAAGTGCCGCTCGGCCTAATCGACATCGGCTTCTACCGCGACGACATTGGCAAGCGCCCCGACGCGCCTCAGCTCTACTCGACCGAGATCGACTTCCCGATCGATGGGGCAACCGTTGTAATCGTCGATGACGTTCTCTACACAGGCCGCACGGTTCGCGCCGCAATTGAAGCGCTCTTCGCTTACGGCCGCCCAGCGCGCGTGCAGCTCGCCGTGCTGGTCGACCGCGGCCACCGCGAACTGCCGATCCGCCCTGACTACATCGGCAAGAACCTGCCAACCGCAGCCGACCAGCGCGTTTACGTTGAAGTCGTCGAAAGCGACGGCGTCGACCGCGTCGTGATTGGCAGCGCCGAAGCCTCGCTGGCCGAGGGCTCGCGATGAGCAACCTTCTCAGCATCGAGGATCTGGAACGGGTCGACATCGAACGGATCTGCGCTCGCGCCGGCGCCTTCGCCGAAAACCAGCAGCGCGAGATCAAGAAGGTGCCGGCGCTGCGCGGCCGCACCGTGCTGAACCTGTTCTACGAAGCCAGCACAAGGACGCGCAGCTCGTTTGAGCTAGCAGCGAAACGGCTCAGCGCCGACGTCGTCAACTTCACGGCCTCCGGCTCGTCGACCGAGAAGGGCGAATCGCTGAAGGACACCGTGCTCACGCTTAGCGCCCACAGGCCTGACGCGATCGTGATCCGCTGCCCCTGGGCCGGTGCACCCGCTCTACTCGCGCAGTGGACCGACGCGGCAATCATCAACGCCGGCGATGGCAAGCATGAACACCCGACCCAGACGCTGCTCGACATCTACACGCTGGGTCGCCGGCTCGGATCGCTCGACGGCGCAAAGATCTGGATCATCGGCGACGTGCTGCATTCACGCGTTGCCCGCTCAAACATCCTTGGCTTCCAGAAGATGGGGGCGAAGGTCACGGTTGCCGGCCCGCCAACGCTTCTGCCGCGCGGTATCGAGCAGCTCGGTGTTGACGTCCGCTACTCGCTCGACGAGCTCGGCGAGGCCGATGTTGTCTACGCGCTGCGGATGCAAAATGAGCGCATGCAGCAGGCCTACCTGCCAAGCCTGCGCGAGTACGCATCGCTCTTCCAGGTCGATCAGCGCCGGCTCGGGCCGCGTGCGCTGCTGATGCACCCGGGGCCGGTAAATCGTGGCGTCGAGCTTTCCGACGAGGTCGTCGACTGCCCACAGTCGCTGATCCTTGAGCAGGTTGCGGCCGGCGTCGTAGTGCGAATGGCCGTGCTGTTTGAGCTGCTGGCGACGGCCCGCGCCTTTGATCCCGTAAACGAGCACCAGCCCGCATGAAGTCGGTGAATGAACAACGCCTGTTCCGTGGAACTGCGGCCGAGGCCGACCTGTTGATCAGCAACGTCCACGTGATCGACCCGCGCGCCAAGATCGACGGCCGCCACGATGTCGCCGTAGTTGATGGCCAGCTAACTGAGCTGGCGCCGCCGGGGACTCTGACGGCGGGCCCTGAAGCCGAAAAGATCGACGGCAGCGGCCGTCATCTATTCCCTGCTTTTGTCGACCCACACATTCACCTGCGCACACCAGGGCATGAGCACAAAGAAGACATTGAGACCGGCACACGTTCTGCGGCCGCTGGCGGCTTCTGCGCAGTGCTGGCAATGCCGAACACCGACCCCGTCGTCGATTCATCGTCGGTGCTGCGCTCACTGCGCGATGCGGCGTGCCGCGAGGCTCGCGTGCCGGTCGGCTTCCTCGCCTCAATCACGGTCGGGCTTGAGGGCGCCGAGTTAACGGCGATGGCCGAGCTGCGCGCCGCCGGCGCCGCCGGCTTCACCGATGATGGGATGCCGGTGGCAGACGCCGGGGTGCTGCGCAAAGCGCTGCAGTATCAGCGGATGTCGGGCGGTGTGCTGGCGCTGCACGAGGAGGATCCGTCGCTTTCAGCTGGCGGCGTGATGAACGAGGGCGCTGTAAGCGCTCTGCTCGGCGTCAGCGGGATTCCAAGCATCAGCGAGTCAACATTTGTTGCGCGCGACGCGGCGATCGCCGGCTACGAAGGCGGCACCGTCCACATGCAGCACCTCAGCTGCGTTGCCTCGGTTGAGGCGATTCGCGCAGCAAAGGCGCTGGGCTACAACGTCACGGCTGAGGTCAGCCCTCACCACCTCTGCTTCACGGAGGAAGAGGTACGGACACTCGACACGCGGATGAAGATGAACCCGCCGCTGCGTACCGAGCTTGACCGCCAGGCGCTGATCGCTGGCTTACTTGACGGCACAATCGATTGCATCGCCACCGACCACGCGCCGCACAGCACGCACGAAAAGGAGGTGCCGTTTGAGCAGGCGCCGATGGGAACGACCGGGCTTGAGAGCTCGTTCGCTGCTTGCTACACGGAGCTTGTTCGCAGCGGGTTGATGAGCCTCGAGATGCTGCTGGAGAGGATGACCTGCGGCGGCGCGATCTTCGGACTGCCAATTCCGCAGATCACAATCGGCGAGAGCGCCAACATCGTTCTGGTCGATCTAGAGCAGCAATGGCAGGTCGGCGCCGATGGCTACGAAAGCCGCTCCGAGAACTGCGCGTTCGACGGCCGGATGTTGCACGGCCGCGTCCTTCTGACGGTCGCCGACGGCGCCGTCGCATACCGCCAGCGCAGCTTCGCCGTCAGCGCCGCGCCGCAGCTCGATGAGGCGGCGCAGTGAAGGTCGAGCGTCTTAGCGCGGAGCGCGCGGCACTGCTGATCGTTGACATTCAAGAAAGCTTCCGCACCGCGATTGAGGGCTTCGACGCCGTTGTCGCGCGCAGCGCGATCTTGGCTAAGGCGGCGGCGCTGTTGGAACTGCCGATCATCGTCACCGAGCAGTACCCGAGCGGCCTGGGCGCCACCGTCGCCGAGCTGAGCGGCGCGCTTGACGGTGCGTTGCTACTTGAGAAGAGCTCCTTCTCAGCAGCGCAGGCCGAAGGATTTGCGCTGGCCGGCCGCGACCAGCTGATTGTCTGTGGAATCGAGGCCCACGTCTGTGTCGCTCAGAGCGTGCTCGACCTGCTGGCCGCCGACGCGGCGGTCTGGCTTGCCGTTGACGCGATCGGCTCACGCCACGAGCTCGACCGGACAATCGCCCTGCAACGGCTCGCCGACGCCGGCGCGACGGCAACGACGGTCGAGGCGCTCTGCTTCGAGCTGCTAAAGGATGCACGCGCTGAGCACTTCAAGTCGATTCAGGCGTTGATCAAGTGACCGGCGACGCAGGCTTCGTGCTGCTGGAGGACGGCACGCGCTTCGCCGGGAGGCTCTGTGGCGCCAGTAGCGACGCCGTTGGCGAGGTTGTCTTCACAACGGCGATGGGCGGCTATCAGGAGTCGGTAACCGACCCCTCGTTTGCCGGCCAGGTACTGGCCTTCACGACGCCGCACGTCGGCAACTACGGTGTCAGCGAAGCGGCGATGGAGAGCGACCGGATTCACGTCCGCGGCGTTGTGATGCGCGCCGCTGACAACTCGTCTGACGCGCCGAGTGCCGATCAGGGGTGGCTCGACTGGCTCGAGCAGGCCGGAGTGCCGGCGATTAGTGAGGTTGATACGCGGGCTTTGGTTCGCCATCTGCGTAGCCGCGGCGCAATGCGAGGCGGAATATTTGCCGCCGACAGCGTTGATCGCGCCGCTGCGCTGATCGAGGCAGAGCCACCGATGGTCGGCCAGAACCTGGCGGCGCAAGTCGGTCCGCAGCAGCTTGTTCGCTGCGGCGAAGGCAACAGCGGGCCGCGCGTCGCGGCAATCGATACCGGAATCAAGCGGTCGATCGTCAATCAGCTGCTGGCGCGGGGGGTACGGCTCGACCTTTACCCAGCTAACGTGAGCGCAGAGCTGTTGCTGGCAGATGACCCCGACGCTGTCTTCCTCGCCAACGGCCCGGGCGATCCAGCGACGCTGGACGGCGTCGTCCAAACGGTCCGCGCAGTGCTTGGCGTAAAGCCGGTCTTCGGCATCTGCCTCGGCCATCAACTTTGCTGCCGGGCGCTTGGCTTGGAGACTTTCAAACTGCCGTTCGGTCACCGCGGCGTCAACCACCCGGTTAAGGATCTGCGCAGCGGCCGGATCGAGATCACATCGCAGAACCACGGCTTCGCTGTCGTCGCCCCCGACGGTGGATTGCGCGTTGAGCAGGACGAGCCGGTTCGCTGGGAGACCGACTTCGGCGCCGCTGAGCTGAGCCACGTAAACCTTTACGACCGCACGGTTGAAGGTTTGACAATGCTTGACGTGCAAGGGTCGACCGTCCAGTACCACCCCGAGGCAGGTCCCGGACCGCACGATGCCCGCCACCTGTTTGATGAGTTTGTAGACGGTTTGGCAGTGGGGGCCGCCTGATGGGCCGCCGCGAAGACATCAGCAAGATCCTCGTAATCGGCTCCGGCCCGATCGTGATCGGCCAGGCGGCGGAGTTCGATTACTCCGGCGTGCAAGCCTGCAAAGTGCTGCGCGAGGAGGGCTACGAGGTAGTCCTCGTCAACTCCAACCCGGCGACAATCATGACCGACCCCGAGTTTGCCGATGCGACCTACATCGAACCGTTGCTGCCGGGGCCGGTGGCAGCGGTGATCGAGAAGGAGCGCCCCGACGCGCTGCTGCCAACGCTCGGTGGTCAAACAGCCCTCAACCTCGCTAAGGCGCTAGCCGAAGACGGGACGCTGGAGAAGTTCGGCGTTGAGCTAATCGGAGCCAACTACGAGGCGATCGACCGCGCCGAGGACCGCGAAAAGTTCAGCCAGACAATGGAGCGGGCAGGGCTGAAGATGCCGCGCGGTGCGATCGCGACGACGCTCGACGAAGCGCTCGAGCAGCTGCCGACGATCGGACTGCCGGCGATTGTCAGACCGGCCTTCACGCTCGGTGGTCAGGGCGGCGGGATCGCCCGCGACGAGGCCGAATTCCGTCAGATCGTCGCTCGCGGAATCGAGGCCTCGCCGATCGGTCAGGTGCTGATCGATCAGTCGGTGCTCGGCTGGGGCGAGTTTGAGCTTGAGGTGATGCGTGACCGTGACGACAACTGCCTGGTCGTCTGTTCGATCGAAAATATTGATCCAATGGGCGTCCATACGGGCGACTCACTGACCGTGGCACCGCAGCAAACGTTGACCGACGCGCTCTACCAGCAGCTCCGTGACCAGGCGCTGATCGTGATGCGCGCGGTCGGTGTTGAGACCGGCGGTTCGAATGTGCAGTTCGCTGTAAACCCGGCGACCGAGGAGATCCTCGTGATCGAGATGAACCCGCGCGTTTCGCGCTCCTCGGCGCTGGCGTCAAAGGCGACCGGATTCCCAATCGCCAAGATCGCCGCGCGGCTCGCCGTTGGTTACACGCTCGATCAGATCCCTAACGACATCACCGAAGTGACGCCGGCCAGCTTTGAGCCGGCAATTGATTACGTCGTCGTCAAGTGGCCGCGCTTTGCCTTTGAGAAGTTCCCTGACGCCGACCCGCGGCTCTCGACCCATATGAAGAGTGTCGGCGAAGTGATGGCCTTCGGCCGCACCTTTCAGCAGGCCTTTGCGAAGGCGATGCGCAGCCGCGAGCTCGATAGCCACGCCAAGCTTGACGGCCTTAGTCTCGATGACCTGATCGCGGCGCTGACACCAGCCGGCGCCGATCGTTACGACTTCATGCTTCAGGCCTTCCGTCAGGGGGCGACGCTGGAACAGGTTCATCAGGCTTGCTTTGTTGACCTTTGGTTTCTGAGGCAGCTTCAGCAGCTTGCGCTGCAGCCCCAGGCGCCGTTCGAAGGCCACCGCGTCTATCGCTCGGTTGACACCTGCGCCGCTGAATTTGAGGCCAGCACGCCGTATTACTACTCCGGCTGGGAGAGCGAACCTGCCTGCGAGGTGCGCCGCGGCGACAAGCCGTCGGTGATGATCCTTGGCGGCGGACCAAACCGGATCGGTCAAGGCATTGAGTTCGACTACTGCTGCGTTCATGCAGCGATGACGGTGCGGGCCAGCGGCCGTGACGCGGTGATCGTCAACTGCAACCCGGAGACCGTCTCAACCGATTACGACACCTCCGACCGGCTCTACTTTGAGCCCCTGACACTGGAGGACGTGCTGGCCGTCGCCGCGGTTGAGCAGCCCGAGGGCGTGATCGTTCAGTTCGGCGGCCAGACGCCGCTGAAACTGGCCGAAGGTCTGGTCGACGCCGGATTAACAGTGCTCGGCACCAGCGTTGACGCGATCGACCTGGCAGAAGACCGTGGCCGCTTTGGCAGACTGCTCGAGCAGCTCGGCTTTCAGGCGCCGCCTTACGCTGAGGCGACCTCTGTAGAGCAGGCGCTGGAGGTCAGCGCCGATGTCGGCTTTCCACTGCTTGTGCGGCCCAGCTACGTGCTCGGTGGTCGCGCGATGGAGATCGTCTATTCGCAGGAAGACCTGAAGGATTATCTCGCCCGCCAGGTGCGCGAGGACGGCCGCGCGATCTACCTTGACCGCTTCCTTGAGAACGCGATTGAGGTTGATGTTGACGCGCTCTGCGACGGCCAGGGCGTCTGGATTGGCGGCATCATGCAGCACGTCGAGGAGGCTGGGATTCACTCCGGCGACAGCGCCTGCGTTCTGCCACCGCATTCGCTTGGGCCCCAGATGCTGCAGCAGATTCGCGCCCAGACCGAAGGAATCGCCCTTGCCCTGGGCGTTGTCGGCCTCTGCAACATTCAGTTTGCTGTCTACAGCGCCGAGCTTTATGTGATCGAGGCCAATCCTCGCGCCTCGCGCACCGTCCCATTCGTCAGCAAGGCAATCGGCCTGCCGCTGGCGAAGCTGGCCTGTCGGCTGATGCTGGGCGAACGACTGGCCGACCTGGATCTGCCGGACGATCCGATGACCGCCGACCACGTCTCGGTCAAGGAGGCGGTGATGCCGTTTGACCGCTTTGACGGCGCCGACGCATTGCTCGGCCCCGAGATGCGTTCGACCGGCGAGGTGATGGGCATTGCGCGCGACTTCCCTACCGCCTTCGCGAAGGCGCAAGCTGCCGCCGGCGCGGCGCTGCCGGACGGTGGCACGGCCTTTATCACCGTCACTGACGCCGATAAACCAGGGGCAGTCGCGATCGCGCAGACACTGCACGACCTTGGCTTCAAGATCGTCGCAACGCGCGGTACGCGCGAGGCACTCGAGCGGATGGGAGTGCCGGCAACAGAGCTGATGAAGGTGGGCGAGGGCTCACCGAATGTTGTTGACATGATCGAGAGCGGCGAGGTTTCGCTGGTCGTCAACACGCCAACTGGCTCCGGCGCGCGGACCGACGGATGGGAGATCCGTCGCGCGGCCATCGCGCGCAGCGTTCCCTGCCTGACAACGCTGTCCGGCGGTCTCGCCGCTGTCCGCGCGATCGCATCAGCGCGACGGGGCGCCGCCGAGGTGTTGTCGCTGCAGGAGATTCACCGGGGGCTGCGTTCGGTTGAGAGCTCAAAGTGAGCGCCGGCTTGGCGAGCCCGGCTGCCGACAGCAGGCCGCAGGCGCCTTTTGGAACGCGCGACCTGCCACTAACCCGCCTTGCGCAGCTTGGTCCATACAGCGTGCTGACCGTTCTGGACGAGCCGGCCCCAGCGCCGCTTGCAGGTCAGTTCTACATGCTCTCGGCCGCTGAACGGTGGGGTGGCGGAAGCGAGCAACGGCCCTACCTGCCGCGCGCGATGTCGGTCGCGCGAGCTGGCAACGGCGAGCTTGACTTCATGCTGGAGGTAGTTGGCCCAGGCACGGCTCGGCTCTGTGAGCTCGTTGTCGGCGACAAGCTGCGCCTGCTCGGCCCATTTGGCAACGGCTTCTCTGCTCCCAGCGAGGGCCGCCGCGCGCTGCTCTGCGGCGGCGGAATCGGCATCGCGCCGCTGGCAATCCTGCAGCAGTCGCTCGGCGACGCTGTCGCGCTGCTCGGTTTTCGCGACGGCCTGCACGCTGCTGGCGCGGCGCTGCTAGATCAACCGCTGATCGCGACCGACGACGGCTCGGTCGGTCACCACGGCCTAGTCACGGACCTGTTGACCGATCAGCTTGACCAGCAGTCCGAATCGGAGGTTTACGCCTGCGGCCCGCCGCCAATGCTCGAAGCCATCCGTGCACTGAGCGCTGAGCGCGGCGTTCCCGCCCAGCTGGCAGTCGAGACAGGGATGGCCTGCGGCTACGGTGCCTGCTACGGCTGCGTTGTAAAGCAGAGCGACGGCAGTTACCTGCGCAGCTGCGTTGACGGCCCGGTGCTGACGGCCGCGCAACTGGCACCGGACTGGCTAGGGGAGGACGGCTGAGATGGCTGTTGACCTCTGCGGAATCGAGCTCGCGCACTCGGTAATCAACGGCTCCGGGACATTTGACTTGATCGCGGCACGGCGCGCTTTCGGCGAGGCCGTGGATCGCCACTTTCCGTTCGCGGCGTTTGTCTCGAAGACGATCACGTTGCAGCCGCGCGCTGGTAATCCGCCACCGCGGCTGTATGAAACTCCGGCCGGGATGATCAACTCGATCGGCCTGCCGAACCGCGGCCTGAACGGTTATTTGGAGCATGATCTGCCGCAGCTGGCGACGCTCGACGCGCCGCTGATTACCAACGTGATGGGCTCCAACGCGGCCGAGTTCATCCAACTAGTGGAGGCGCTCGAGCCGCGTACTGAGGTCGCCGCGATCGAACTGAATGTCTCCTGTCCGAATGTCAAAACAGGGCTCGACATCGGCTCTGACGCCGCCGAGTTGGAGGCGCTGCTGCGCGCTGTTCGGCCGCGCAGCACTAAGCCGCTAATCGTCAAGCTGACGCCGAACACTGCCAACGTGGCGCTCACGGCGCAGGCCGCGCAGGCCGCCGGCGCCGACGCCGTTTCACTGATCAACACGCTGCGGGCCTTCGCACCGCACCCGCAGCGGCGCGGCCAGCCCTGGCTTGGTGGCGGCAGTGGCGGTCTGTCAGGACCAGCGATTCGGGCCGTTGCGCTGGCTCAGCTGACGGCGGTTAGCGCCGTCGTTTCGCTGCCGATTATCGGTATGGGAGGGATCGCGACGGCTGCCCACGGGCAGCAGTTCCTCGATGCCGGAGCACGCCTGATCGCCGTTGGCAGCGAGAGTTTTAGGGACCCGACCACGGCCGCTCAGATCCGCGACGGACTAATCGCCTCGCCATGAACTCCGCGCGGGGCAGTCGCCGGCGCGGCCCCGCTCGGCTGCAACCACGAGCAGGCGGCTGCCAACCGCCCGATGACCGTTTCGATAACACTCGACCTCAACTCGACGTCCACACGGATTGACCGATCTTGACCCGCGCGCGGCGCGGCATTGTGTATGCTCGCCGCCGTGGCGACCTTGACCGACAGAAAAGATTCCTTCGCAGCCGAGGCGCCGGAACGGTCGAAGCTCCAGAGGATGGAAGCATTGGAGCGCGCCAACCTGATCCGCAGCCAGCGCGCGCAGCTGAAGCGCGATCTGCGCGGCGGCAAGGTGACGATCGACGGTCTGCTCGAGTCGCCGCCTGAGTACCTCGAGACAGCGAAGGTCTTTGATCTGCTGCTTGCGGTGCCGAAGTACGGCCGCGTCAAAGCGAACAAGGTTCTGCAGCAGATCCGGATCTCACCCAGCAAGACGGTCGGCGGCCTTTCTGACCGCCAGCGCGGTGAGTTGGTCGTGCTGCTGCGCAGTCGTAGCCGTTAGTCGCGCCGAACGATCACTTAGCCTTCGTTGGTGGCCCACGTACTGGTGATCACCGGCCCTTCCGGGGTCGGCAAGGGGACGCTGATTAGGTTGCTGCGCGAGCGCAGGCGATCGATCCGGTTGAGCATTTCGGCGACGACGCGGTCGCCTCGGGCGGGGGAGGAGGATGGCGTCGATTACCACTTCCTTAAGGACGAACAGTTCGATCGCTTGGTGGCCGATGGCGCCTTCGTTGAACACGCGCGCTACGCAGGCGAGCGCTACGGCACGCTTCGTAGCGAGCTTGAAGGTCGGCCTGACGAGCCGCAGCTGATCGTGCTCGAGATTGAGCTGCAAGGTGCGCGCCAAGTGCGGCTCGCGCTGCCCGACGCCTTGCAGGTATTTATTGCGCCACCATCGTTTGAAACGCTCCGTGAACGGCTCGTTGGCCGCGGCACAGATTCACCGCAAACAGTTGAGGAACGCCTGGCCGTGGCGCACGAGGAATTGGAAGCTCAGGGCGAGTTTGCGGAGGTGATCGTTAACGACCGGCTTGGCGACGCGGTTGCTCAGCTTGAACTGCTCGTTGATCGCCTGACCGGTGGGGCGGTAGACTGATCAGCATGATCTCTCCCCGGATTGACGCACTGCTCGAGCAGGTTGACTCCAACTACGCCACCGTGATCGTTGCGGCCAAGCGTACGCGGCAGATCAACAGCTACTACCACAACCTTGGCGAAGGAACCTTTGACGAGTTTCCGCCGCCGATGGTTGCCAGCGGCTCCAGCAACTACCTGACGATCGCTCTTGAAGAGATCGCCGACGGGAAGCTGATCTACCGCTACCCCGAGTAGCACCGCAACCCCTGGAGGCACGATGGCCCGCATCCTGCTTGGCGTCACCGGTGGAATCGCCGCCTACAGAGCGCTTGATCTGATTCGCTTGGCAACGGCCGCTGGGCACAGCGTCCGCGTTATCCAGAGCGAAAACGCGCAGCGCTTCGTCGGCGCCGCCTCGTTCGCCGCGCTGACCGGTGCGCCGGTCTTGACGAGCGAGTGGGAGCGCGACCCAGCGCGCGGCGCCTTCCCTGATCAGGGCGCCCCCGACCACGACCCGATCAGCCACCTTGAACTGGTCCGCAACGCCGACTGCTTTGCCGTCGTGCCGGCCAGCGCCAACACGATCGCCAAGCTGGCCGCTGGGATTGCTGACAACCTGCTTACAAGCGCCGCACTGGCAGCAGCCTGCCCGCTGGTTGTCGCGCCGGCGATGAACCACCAGATGTGGCAGAACCGCGCTACGCAACAGAACGTCGATCTGCTGCGCAGCCGCGGCGTGACGATCATCGAGCCTGGAACTGGCTCGCTCGCGAGCCTGAACGAGTGGGGCAACGGTCGCCTCGCTCAGCCCGCGGCAATCCTTGAAGTGCTCGAACGGCTTGCCGGCAGCGGTGCGCGCCCCTGGGATGGGCTGCGCGTGTTGGTGACGGCAGGGGGCACACGGGAGCCGATCGATGCTGTCCGTTATGTCGGCAACCGCTCGTCCGGCCGGATGGGTTTTGCGCTGGCTGAAGCGGCGGCGGCGCGGGGCGCCGAGGTCAGCGTGATCGCAGCGAACGTCGACCTGCCGCGCCACGGCGCGATCCGTTACAGCGACGTTGGGAGCGCGGCCGAGCTGGCAGCAGCCGTGCAGCAGCAGTTCGCTGGCTGCGACCTGCTGCTGATGGTCGCCGCCGTCGCCGACTTCACGGCAGCTAACGTCAGCGACGGCAAGATCAAAAAGGCTGGCCGTGAAGAGCTGTCATTGACGCTGGAAGCGACCGACGACGTCCTGGCTGGGCTGTCGGCGCGGCGCAGCGACCAGCAGACGCTGATCGGCTTTGCCGCCGAGCACGGTCCCGACGCGGTCGAGCTCGGCCGCAGCAAGCTCGCCGGGAAAGGGCTTGACGCGTTGGTTGTCAACGACGTGGGCGGCGATGGAATCGGCTTTGAGAGCGCCGATAACGAGGTGACGATCATCACCGATGCGGCCGAAATCCATGTTGCCAAGGCACCGAAGCGGCAGATTGCCGAAGCGATCCTTGACGTTGCGGGAGAACTGCACGCGGCGCGCAGCGCCGCCGGCCCGACGCTCCGCCAGGGCGCAGAGTGAGCGAACCGTCCGCCTACGACTCGTACCGCAACGGCCTGGCCTTGCTCGATGCCGGCGACAATCACGCTGCGATCGTCGCATTGGAACGGGCCCGCGACTCTGATCCGCAGGCCAGCTCGGTGCATGAAGCGCTCGGCCGTGCGCTATTTGGTGCGCACCGCTACCGCCAGGCCGCGGCCGAGTTTGAGCAGGTCGTTGAGCAGGCTCCGACCAACGATTTCGCACTCTTTTGCCTTGGCCGATCGTTGCAGCTGCTTGGTGCGCATGGCGAAGCGCGACGGCCGCTGGCGCTGGCCGCT
This sequence comes from Solirubrobacteraceae bacterium, assembly GCA_039745115.1. Taxonomy (GTDB): domain Bacteria; phylum Actinomycetota; class Thermoleophilia; order Solirubrobacterales; family Solirubrobacteraceae; genus F1-60-MAGs163. Next base: position 48,303 of record JBCJRT010000001.1, on the reverse strand, counting down.
TGCCTGCGGCCCGAGCGCGACGATTACCGCGCATACCGCGACGCGGCTCGACGCCACGCGGCCTGAGCGGGCTCGCGGGCCACTGCGACCCCGCTGAGGCACCTGCGGTGCTATCGTCTGAGACGAGCTTTCGAAGGTCGGTAGCGCCGACCACAGCAGCACCGAAAGTGGGCACTAGCCCACTTTTTTTATCCCCTTATCGCGATGAATACGACCGAAATCCACAACGAAATCGAGGCCAGACTGGCTGAAACCCAGCCAGCGCTGGATCTGCTCGCAGTTGAGGGCGCCGGCAGCGGCACGGTCCGCGTTGTAATCGACCATCCCGACGGCGTGACGCTCGATCTTTGCGCCGCAGTTACTGAGGATCTGGATCAACTGCGCGGGCGAGTTGGCTTGGAGGTCGCTTCGCCAGGGCGCGAACGTCCGCTCAGCCGACCCCGGCACTACCAGCGCTTTCTTGGTCGGCGCGCGAAGATCCGCACAATTGAGCCGATTGAAGGGCAGAAAAGTTTCACCGGAGAGCTCGTCGGCGCGTCAGATGACGAGGTAACAATCGCCGCCGGCGACGCCTTGGTTGCGGTTCCGTACAAGCTGATCAAGCGTTCCAACCTGGTCGAGGAGTAACCACGATGTCCACAGAAATCATCGAAGCAATGACGGTTCTGGCGAACGAGAAGGGGATTAGCCCCGAACGGCTTATTGCCGCGCTTGAGGACGCCCTGCTGTCGGCCTACAAAAAGCAGTCGACGGCGGTGAAGTACGCCCGCGTGCAGCTTGATCCCAATACCGGCGATTACCGCGTGATCGAGCTGAAGGTTCCGGAGCGCCTCGAGGCTCAACTAATCGTCGAAGCGATCGATGAGGAGACCTACCTTGATCCTGAGACCGGCGAGTATGTCGAGCCAGACGAGCCGGAGATCAACCCGGAGAAGTTCGCCCTCTACGGTGACCAGATAGAGGAGGCCGATGTCACGCCCGACGACTTTGGCCGGATCGCCGCACAGACCGCCAAGCAGGTGATTCTGCAGCGTGTCCGCGAAGCCGAGCGCGACATGATGTTCGACGAGTATCAGGATCGCGTCGGCGAACTAGTCAACGGCATCGTCCAGCAGTCCGACTCGCGCTACACGCTTGTCCAGCTCGGTGTCGGCGGCCGGGTAGAGGCGCTGCTGCCGCGCTCCGAGCAGGTTGACGGTGAGCGATATGACCACGGCCAGCGGGTCAAGGCCGTGATCAAGGAGGTTTCAGATTCAACGAAGGGACCGGCGATCATTCTTAGCCGCCGCGACCCCGAGCTGATCAAGGCGCTGTTTGAGCTTGAAGTGCCGGAGATTGCCGACGGGCTGGTCGAGATCGCGAATGTTGCGCGCGAACCTGGTTACCGATCGAAGATCGCCGTTGTCTCATACGCCGACGGCGTTGACCCGGTAGGTGCCTGCGTTGGCCCACGTGGCTCGCGCGTGCGAATGGTTGTTTCCGAGCTGCGCGGCGAGAAGATCGACATCATTCCCTACAACGAGGAGCCCGCCAGGTTCGTCGCCAAGGCGCTTTCACCGGCCCGCGTGCGCGAGGTTCTGGTCGACGACGAGGCACGTCAGGCGACGGTCATCGTGCCCGACGATCAGCTTGCGCTGGCGATCGGCCGAGAGGGTCAGAACGCGCGCCTTGCTGCGCGGCTTACCGGCTGGCGTATCGACATCCGCTCGGAGTCTGAGTTTGCGACCGAGGCTCCCGACGGCTCCGTCGCCAGCGAGGACGAGATTGGTGGTCGCTGCGTGGCGGTGCTGACAAACGGTCGCCGCTGCCCCAACGCCGCGCTGCCGGGAACGCCGTCCTGCGGTCTTCCGGCGCACATTGCGCTGGCGCGTTTCAGCGGTAACTCCGTCGCGCTGACGTCGGAACTGAGCGAGGATGAGCTGACACAGTTCTCCGATCCAGAGGTCGACGGCGAGCAGTTTGCTGCGCGGATCGCCGAGATCGAAGCAATCGTCGCGAGCGCCCAGGCCGAGGCGAAGGCTGCCGCCGAAGCGGCCGCTGCCGAAGCCGCTGCCGAAGCCGCCGCTGCCGAAGCCGCCGCTGCCGAAGTGGCCACTGCCGAAGCGGCCGCCGAAGCCGCGACCGAAGGCGAGCTTGTTGAGGAGGAGGGCGGCGCGCCATCCGAAGACGAGCCGATCGTCGAGGAATCTGCCTGACGTTTTGCGCCGCAATCACGCCAATGACGCAGTACTCGGGATCGGCCGAGAGTTCCATCCGATTCCATCCCGACCCCTAAGATTGAGGGCCTAGTGGCCAAGAAGCGCGTACACCAGATCGCCAAGGACCAGAACCTCTCAAGCAAGGACTTGCTTGAGGCGCTTCGCGCTGCCGGCCTGGAAGTGACGGCGGCGGCGTCCAGCGTTGATGAGGACGAGGCTTTGGCAATTCTCAAGGCTGCCGGCGACGGCGACGGCGCCGGGCGCCGCGCCAAGTCGCCGACTAAGCAGCGCGTGCCGGCTGCGTTGCGCAAACAGGCCGCACCGCCGTCGCCGAAGGATGCGCCGGCGCCCGCCGCCGCGCCGGCCAAGGAACAGCGCTCGTTCGACCCTGACGAAGGCGCTTTTGCCGGTTCACGGCGTGTCTTCGAACCGGACGTCGCGGCACCGCTGCGACCGTCGACGATCGGCGGCGCTCGCGAGCCAGCACTGCCGCCGGCGCCGAAGCCCACCGCCGCGCCGATGCCGAGGCCGTCCGCGCCGGAGGATGAACCGGCGGCGCCGTCGGCCGCTGAGCTTGACGGCGAAGCCGCCGGGTCGCCGCCGACCGCAGCAGGCGAGCCAGCGCAGGAAAAGCCAGCTGCCGAGTTGGAGGCCGACACGCTGGCCACCGCTGAGCCTCAGACAGCCCCGGCCGACGAGCCACCGAACCCTAGTATCGGGCCAAAGATCATCGCCCAGCCCGAGAAGCCGAAGCGCACGCCACGCAAGCCCGCCGGATCGAGCGGCGACGGCGGTAAACGTCGTGTTGTTATCGACTCGCAGGCAAACCGCCGCCCGGGCGGCGGCCCGCCGCCCGGCGGCTTTCCCCAGCGTCGTCCACGCCGCCGCGGTCGCCGTCGTTTTGACGACACGCCGCTGGAGCCGCTCGACACGTCGGCGCAGAGCGAGACCGATGCCGTCCAAATCAACAGCGGCGCAACAGTTAAGGACGTCTCCGAATACCTCGGCGTTCCGGTGCCCGACCTGATCAAGCAGCTGATGCTGATGGGGGAGATGGCGACGCTGACGCAGACGCTGTCAGACGAGGCGATCGTGATCCTCGCCGAAGCACTTGGGAAAGAGGTCGAGGTTGTAAGCGCGGCCGAAGAAGAAGCGCAGGAGATGCAGTTCGTGGACGACGAGAAGGACCTGGTCGAGCGGCCGCCGGTCGTCACGATTATGGGCCACGTTGACCACGGCAAGACCTCGCTGCTCGACGCAATCCGCAAGACTGAGGTCGTCGCCGGAGAAGCCGGCGGGATTACTCAGCACATCGGTGCCTACCAGGTTCATCACGAGGACCGACTGATCACCTTCCTTGACACGCCCGGCCACGAAGCCTTCACGGCGATGCGCGCCCGCGGCGCCCAGCTCACCGATATTGCGGTGATCGTCGTCGCCGCTGACGATGGTCCAAAGCCGCAGACAGACGAGGCGATCGATCACGCCCGCGCAGCCGGCGTGCCGATCGTCGTTGCCGTAAACAAGGTCGATAAGGAAGGTGCCGATCCGACCCGCGTGCGGACCGAGATGACGGAGCGCAAGTTGCAGCCAGCCGAGTGGGGCGGCGAAACCGAATACGTCGACGTTTCAGCGAAGTCCGGCGCGGGACTTAATGAGCTGCTCGAAACGCTGCTGGTCGTATCTGAACTTGAGGACCTGAAGGCCAACCCTAACGCCGATGCCAGCGGCATTATCGTCGAGTCGCGGCTTGACGCGGGGCGTGGGCCGGTCGTCACGGTGCTAATCCAACGCGGCACGCTGAAAGTTGGCGACGCCTTCGTCGCGGGCGCCCACTGGGGGAAGGCTCGGGCGATGCACGACCACACCGGCGCCGTGCGCGAAACTGCAGGCCCTGGCGACCCGGTAGAGCTGCTCGGCTTCGATGGCGTCCCCGATGCTGGCGAGATCCTCTGGGTGACGGCGAACGAGAAGCTTGCTCGCCAGCAGGCCGAGCAGCGTGAAACGCGGCTGCGCAACGAGGCTCAGGCGCGACTTTCGGGCCGCAAAATCTCGTTTGACGACCTGTTCACCGGTATCCAGGACGGGATGCTGAAGGACCTCAATCTGGTTCTGAAGGCTGACGTTTCGGGTTCGTTGGAGGCGTTTGAAGACGAGATCGCGAAGTTGCCGCAGGACGAGATCTCGGTCAACATCATCCACCGAGGCGTCGGTGGCATCACCGAATCTGACGTGATGCTGGCCGCCGCGTCAGATGCCGTGATTCTAGGCTTCAATGTGCGACCGGTCGGCGACGCCCGCGCCGCTGCCGACCGCGAAGGGGTCGAGCTGCGTAGCTACTCGATCATCTACAAGGCGCTGGAAGAGTTGCGTGACGCAATGACCGGGATGCTGGAGCCCGAAGAGGTCGAAGATGCACTCGGCACGGCCGAGGTGCGCCAGACCTTCAAGGCCTCGAAGGTCGGCACGATCGCCGGCTGCCAGGTCACCTCCGGCAAGCTGGTTCGTAACGGAGCGGTTCGAGTGGTCCGCGATGGCACGATCGTCTACGAGACAACGATCGACTCGCTCAAACGCTTCAACGACGATGCCAAAGAGGTCGCTGAAGGGTTCGAGTGTGGCATCGTGCTCGCCAACTTCCAAGACGTCAAAGAGGGCGACATCCTTGAGGCCTACACGACGCGCAAGGTGGATCGCGAGCTGGCCTGAGGCTTCAGCCTCGCCGCTGGCCGCCGCCAAGCCGATGGCATCATCACGAATGCGACGCGTTGACGAGGCGATCCGCGAGGTCACGGCTGAGGCGATCGCCAAGCAGATCAAGGACCCGCGGGTTGGCTTTGTCACCGTCACCGATGTCCAGACGACGCCCGACCTGAGCAGCACGCGGGTCCACGTAAGCGTCTTTGAAGCACCGAAAGGGCCGGACGATTCACTTGCCGCGTTGAACGCCGCACATGGCGTCATCCAGAGCGCGCTGGCAGGTCAGTTACGCTTGAAGCGAACTCCGACCGTGGAGTTCGTTTTAGATTCCACCCCGGCCCGCGCAGCGCGGGTTGAGCAGATCCTTGGTCAGGTTGTCGGCGACCGGTCAGAAAGCGACGAATGACTGCAACAGCGACAGAGAGCCGTGAGCAGACGCTGGCCGTGCTGAACGGCGGAGACCGTTTTTTGCTGGTCACGCACGAGCACCCTGACGGCGACGCGCTCGGCTCGCTGCTGACGATGAAGATGCTGCTCGAGCAGCTCGGCAAGGATGTCGTCACCTTCATCGCCGCCGACGATCTGCCGCTCTCTTACGAATACAACTGGCTTGACGTCAGCCAGGTTGTCAGCGAGCTGCCGGCCGACCTTGATCAGCGGATCGTCATCTTCCTTGACTGCGGCAACACCGAACGTAGCCCGATCGTCGAAGCTGAGGCACCGCCGCAGCAGGTCCTGAATATCGATCACCACCACGACAACACGCGCTTTGGTGGGATCAACCATGTCGTCGTCGACGCTTCATCGACGGCCGAGATCGTCTGGGACCTCGCGCACGGGCTTGAACTGCCGCTTGCGCCCGAGATGGCGGAGGCGCTCTACGTTGGCCTGGTCACCGATACAGGTCGCTTCATGTATCCGAACACGACCGCCATTTCGCACGCGATGGCGACCGAGCTGGTTGCCTCCGGCGTCGACGCGAACCTGATCTACCGGCGCGTCTACGAGTGCCTACCAGAGGCCAAGTTGCATCTGTTTGCTCGCGCCCTGAGTAAGGCTGAGCGGCTGCTGGAGGGCCGCCTGACGCTTTCGATCCTCAGCAGCGCGGACTTTGAGCAGACCGCGGCGCTGTCCAGCCACACCGAAGGGATCGTTGACTTCTTGCGTGCTGTTGACGGCACCAAAGTCGCCGCGCTAATTCGCGAAACGAGCGACGATTCGGGGCGCAGCTACAGGGTTTCGATGCGTTCGAGCGACGGCGCGATTGACGTTTCCAAGGTCGCACGGGCCGGCGGCGGCGGCGGTCATGCGGCTGCCGCGGGCTTCAGCACGGAGCTTGATGGCGAGGCGCTGAAAGCGTTCCTCTGTGAGCAGATCTCCGAACAGTTCTGAGCCAGCGTGGATGGAATAGTCCTCGTCGACAAGCCCGTTGGGATCAGTTCGCACAAGCTGACCAATCAGGTTCGCCGTGAGCTCGGCGCGTCAAAGGCCGGTCACGCCGGCACGCTTGATCCGTTTGCCTCAGGGCTGCTGATCGTGCTGGTCGGGCGCGCCCGCCGCGTTCAGCGGTTCTTCATGGGAATGTCTAAGCAGTACACGGCAGTTGCCCGCTTTGGCGCCGTCTCAACGACCGGCGACCCGGAGGGTGAGATAACTGAGACCGGCGTTCTGCCGATCGGCGAGATCAAGACGGTCAGCGGCGTAATACGGCAACGGCCGCCGATCTACAGCGCTGTGCGGGTTGACGGCAAGCGGGCCTACGAGCGGGCCAGGGCGGGCGAGCAGTTCGAGGTCGCCGAACGTGAAGTCGAGGTTTTTGAGTTTCGTCAGCTCAGTCGCAGTGAGGACCGCGCCGAGTTCATAATCCGCTGTTCCTCCGGTACCTACATCCGCTCGCTGATCGCCGATCTCGGCGACGCCTACACAGAGTCGCTGCGGCGAACACGGATCGGGCCGTTCAGTGTTGATGATGCCGACAGCGGACAAGTGATCAAAATGGAGGATGCGTTTGGCTTCTTCAAGTCTGTGACGCTAACCGCCGATGACGCCAAGAGGGCCAGCCACGGGGTTGCGGTTAGGCCGGTGGGCAAGCCGCTGGGACCGACGATTGGGCTGCCTGACGACCCTCCGCCAAGTGAGCTGCTGCTGGTCGACAGCGACGGCGTTGTCGCCCTCGCCGAGCAGCGGGAGGACGGCGTGCTTAAGCCCGTCGTAGGGTTCAGGGCGTGAAGATCACCCCGCTAGCCGACGCGCCGCGCCGCGCCCGGACCGTTGCCGTTGGTACCTTCGATGGTGTTCATCTCGGCCACCGCGAAGTGATCGCCGGCGCCGACACTGTCCTGACCTTCGATCCGCACCCGATGTCGGTCATCTCGCCGAAAGGCGCGCCGCTGCTGCTGACAACGACCGAGCGCAAAGCTGAGCTGCTGGCCGGGCTCGGAGTCGAGGAGCTGATCGTCGTCAGCTTTGACGCAGAGTTCGCCGCGCGTAGCGCCGGCCAATTTATTGATCAGGTGCTGGTTGACGGGATCGGAGTTGAGGAGGTTCGCGTCGGTGGCAACTTTCGCTTCGGCCACAAAGCCCAAGGGAATCTTGAATCCCTGTTGGCCGATGATCGCTTCAAGACGACCGTGGTGCCGCTCTTCGAACTCGATGGCGAGACCGTTAGCTCGAACCGTATCCGACAACTGATCGAGGCCGGCGACGTCGCCAACGCAGGGCGGCTGCTGGGCGCGCCGTTTCTATACAGCGGCAATGTTCAGCACGGCGAGAGGCGCGGCCGCGAACTCGGCTACCCAACCGCCAACATCAATCCACGCGCTGGCTTCTGCACGCCGGGCCGCGGCGTCTACACGGGGCGCGCCGAGCTCGACGACGGCAGCACTTACATCGCAGCAATCAGCGTTGGCCTGCGGCCGATGTTCGAAAGCCAGCTGGGGCTGCAGGTCGAAGCCTTCCTACTCGACTTTGAGGGAGACCTCTATGGTCGGCTGCTGCGTGTGGAGTTCCTCGAACGGTTGCGCGGCGAAGCGAGCTTCGATTCGGTTGACGCGCTGGTTGAGCAGATGGCCAAGGACGTCGAAATGGCGCGGGCGCGGGTCGGCCTGTAAAGCCGCTTGCTGCTAGCCTGCGACCTTCGATGAGCACTCTTACCCCTGAGAAGACGCGCGAGCTTGCAGCCACCTACGGCGGCGGTGAGCAGAACACCGGCGACACGCGTGTGCAGATCGCCCTGCTATGTCAGCGGATTGAAGATCTGACCGAGCATCTGAGGGGCCACAAGAAGGATCACGCTTCCCGCCGCGGCCTGCTGGTGCTGGTCGGTCGCCGCCGTCGCTTACTCAACTACCTACAGAGCAGCAACCTCGACAGCTACCGCGAGCTCGTTGCAGCGCTCGGGCTGCGTAAGTAAGTGGGAATCATTGAGCCAGGGACTAAGGTCCCGCCGTTCAAACTGGCGCGCGAGGACGGGTCTGCCTTCACCGAGGCCGACCTGCTCGGCAAGACAACGGTTCTGGTCTTCTACCCGTTTGCCTTCAGCCCGGTCTGCACAAGCCAGCTGCAGGTTTATACCGAAGCTCTGCCAGAGATAACGGTCGACGGCGCAGTGATCTATGGCGTCTCGACCGACCCGACTTACTCGCAGGTGGCATTCCGTGAGCAGCTCGGTGTGCCGATCGAGCAGCTCTCCGACTTTGAGCCGAAGGGCGCCACTGCGAAACTCTTTGGCGCTTACTTTGATCCCGCCGGGATGACCAACCGGGCGCTGGTGATCGTTGGGCCTGACGGCTGCGTGACGTGGAGCTATCTGGCCGATTCGCCGGGCGACCTGCCGGGAGTCAACCTGATTATCGACGGCCTCGCGGCCAGCTGATCGCGCCCCACTAACCGTCTGCGGGTTCTACTGTTCGCCAAGCGATGCGTGACCTCTCCAGCTCACCGATCGGTCCGCTCGGCCCGGCCGACCATCGGCGCGGCGCTGAAGGTCGGCCGCTGGTGATTATCTACGCTGAGTTCAGCTGCCCTGACTGCGCTATCGCCGCCGCGCGCCTAAAGGCAGCCGATGCTCAGGTCTGTTTCCGCCATTTCGCTTTGAAGTCGCGCAGCCCGCGCGCTGTGCAGCTAGCGATCGCCGCCGAGGCGGCCGACCGTCAGGGCGCCTTCTGGCAGTTCCACGACTCGCTGTTCGAGGATCAAGGCCACCAGGACGACCCTCACCTTTGGCAGCGCTGCCGCCTGCTCGGGCTCGACCTCGATCGCTTTGAGGCCGATCGCCGCGATCCGCTGCTGGCCGAGCGTGTCGCCACTGACGTCAACGGTGCACTGCGCGCCGGCGCCAGCGGCGCACCGTCGTTCGCCGTCGACGGGCTGCTGCTGAGCGAGCTGCCTGACGGCGTAATCTGACGGCGCCCGGCACCGCCTAGCTAGAGGTGGCTAAGATGGCACCAATCGGATACCGAAAAGATTTTTAACGAACGGGCTGCAGGATCCGAAGGCGGCCCCGATGAGGAGTTCTACACCCAATGACTACCAATTCTGTGACCACGGTCTCGGCTGAGATCGGCGGCACTGAAATCTCGCTGGAAACTGGCAAGATGGCCAAGCAGGCCGGAGGCGCCGTCGTTGTCCGTCAAGGCGACACGATGGTTCTTTGTACCGCGACTGTCGGCAACCTGCGCGACGTTGACTTTCTCCCCTTGACGGTTGACGTCGAGGAGCGGATGTACGCCGCAGGCAAGATCCCCGGCTCGTTCTTCAAGCGCGAAGGCCGCTCAGGCGAGAAGGGGACGCTGACGGCGCGGATGATCGATCGTCCGATTCGTCCGCTCTTCCCGAAGGGTTGGCACTTTGAGACGCAGCTAGTGGCAATGCCGCTTAGCGTTGATCACGTTCACCCTTACGACATTCTCGCGATGAACGGCGCATCGGCTGCGCTGATGATCAGCCCGGTGCCGCTGCCGACCCCGGTCGGCGCTGTGCGGATCGGCAAGATTGACGGCAGCTTTGTGATCAACCCGGCCGAGGAGACGCTGCTTGAAGGCTGCGCCCTCGACCTCATTGTCGCCGGCACCGATGAGGCGATCCTGATGGTTGAGGCCGGCGCGACCGAGATCAGCGAAGAGGAGATCCTTGACGCGCTTGACATCGCCCACGGTGAGATCAAGAAGCTTTGCGCGCTGCAGCGTGAACTGGCCGAGAAGGTTGGCCGCGAGAAGATCTCGGTCGAGGCGCCAAGCCTTGACGAGTCGCTGATCGAGCAGGTGCGCTCGTCGCACGGTGCTGATCTTGAGTCGGCAACACAGGTCGAGGACAAGCTGGCCCGCCAAGATGCCTGCAACGCAGTCTGTGACGCGATTGTCGCCCAGTACGGCGGCGCTCCCGGCGATGATGGCTACGCGCAGAAGAAGTCCGACGCGCTGGCGATCTTCGCGAAGCTTGAGAAGGCGATGATCCGTAACCGGATCGCCGTTCAAAAGAAGCGTCCTGACGGTCGCGATGCCAACGAGATCCGCGAGATCTCGATCGAGGTCGGTATTGCACCGCGCACGCACGGCTCGGCGCTCTTTACGCGCGGCCAGACGCAGGCGCTTTCGGTCGCCTCGCTCGGCACGCTGAAGGAAGAGATGCGGCTCGACACGCTTGGCCTTCAGAAGAACCGCTTCTACTGGCATCACTACAACTTCCCGCCGTTCTCGGTCGGTGAGGCTGGCTTCATGCGCGGCCCGAAGCGTCGCGACATCGGTCACGGCGCTCTCGCTGAGCGGGCGCTAGTGCCAGTGGTGCCGGACACTGAGGCGTTCCCTTACACGATCCGCGTCGTCTCAGACATTCTTGAGTCGAACGGTTCGTCCTCAATGGCGTCGGTTTGTGGGTCGTCGCTGGCACTGATGCAGGCCGGCGTGCCGATCAAAGCCGCGGTCGCCGGAATTGCGATGGGCCTGATCAAGGAAGGCGACGACTACATCGTCCTGACCGACATCGCCGGCGTTGAGGATCACCTCGGCGATATGGACTTCAAGGTTGCCGGCACGACCGAAGGCATCACGGCGCTGCAGATGGACATCAAGATCACCGGCGTGACCTTCGACATCCTGAAGGACGCGCTCTCCCAGGCGAAGGATGCCCGGCTGAACATTCTCGGTCAGATGAACGACGTGATCTCGTCGCCCAGCGAAGAGATGTCGCCATACGCGCCGCGAATTATTCAGGTTCAGATCGACCCGTCCCAGATCGGCATGCTGATCGGCAAGGGCGGCGAGACGATTCGCGGCCTGGCCGAGGAGTTCGAGTCGCAGATCGACGTCAACGACGAGGGCCAGGTGTTGATCTACTCAGCCAACGGCGAGCTCGGAGAGGCGCTGCGCGAACGGATCAACACGATGATGAAGGAGGTCGAAGTCGGTGACGAGTTCACCGGCAAGGTCGTCAAGACGACGACCTTCGGAGCCTTCGTCGAGCTGGCCAAGGGGACAGACGGCCTGCTGCACATCTCCAACGTCTCACCGGGCGAGCGGGTCGAGAACGTCGATGACGTTCTTTCACGCGGCGACGAGATTCAGGTCCGCGTGGTCGAAGTTGACCGCGAACGCGGCCGGATCGGCCTGCGACTGGCGGACGATCCTTCGATCGCTGGCAAGGGCGCCGATGAACTGGCTGCTGCCACCTCCGGCGGCGACCGTGCACCGCGCCGCGAACGCGGTCGTGACGGCGGCGGCTCAGACCGTCCGCAACGCCGTCGCGGCGGCCGCGATTAAGGAACAGGGTGAGTAGCAACGGACCGGCAGAAGGCGACCTGATTAGGGTCGCCGTCGCCGGGGCCGCCGGGCGAATGGGCGCGGCGGTCTGCGAAGCGGTTGGTCAGGCCGACGATATGACGCTGACCGGCCGCGCCGACCCCGCACTTGGCGTCGCGCTGACCGACGTGCTGGGCGATGCCGACGTGCTTGTCGACTTCACGCAGCCGGATTGCGCACTTGCGAACGCGCGCGAGGCGGTCGCAGCCGGCGTTGATGTTGTTATCGGCACGACAGGCTTTGATCTTGATCAGCTGTCAGAGCTAAGCGGCGCGAATATCCTCGCCGCGCCGAACTTTGCAATCGGCGCCGTTCTGATGATGCGCTTCGCCAGCGAGGCGGCGGCGCTGTTCGGCTCGGCTGAGATCGTCGAGCTGCACCACGACGGCAAGCTTGACTCGCCCAGCGGCACGGCAGCGCGCACAGCCGAGCTGATGCGCGACGCGAGCGGCAACGAGGTGCCGATCCACTCGGTTCGCCTGCCGGGCCTGGTTGCCCATCAGGAAGTGATTCTCGGCGGCACGGGGGAGACGCTGACGATCCGCCATGACGCGCTGGACCGCTCCTGCTTCATTCCCGGCGTGCTGCTGGCTGTGCGCCGCGTCGGCGGGCTTGAAAGCTCGCCCGTTATTGGCCTCGAAAAGATCCTCTGAAGATGTCGCTCGGATCAATCATTACGGCAATCATCACGCCGTTCGACAGCGACGGCAAGGTTGACGAGGCGGGCTTTGTTGCGCTACTCAGGCATCTTGCAGCAAACGGTTCTGACGGCTTTGTCATCTGCGGCACGACGGGAGAGTCGGCGACGCTGTCGGTCGACGAGCATCTGGGCCTGATTGAGCTTGCCGTCGCCGAGCGGCCTGCCGGAACAACGATCATCGCCGGCGCCGGTTCGAATGATACGCGCCACGCGGTCCTGATGACGGAGCGATCGACTGAGCTCGGCGCCGACGCAATTCTCTCGGTGACGCCGTATTACAACCGTCCCAACCGCCGCGGCATTGTTGCCCACTACGGCGAGGTGAGCAAAGCCACCGACAAGCCGATCGTCCTCTACAACATCCCCAGTCGCACCGCCACCAATCTGCCAAACGAGTTTCTTGCCGAGTTGGCGCAGCTCGATCGGATTGAATACGTCAAGCAGGCCAACGCTGATGACGTCGCCCAGGTCGACGGACTCGGTCTCTACGCCGGCAACGACGACATGCTGCTCGAGGTGCTCGAACTCGGTGGCCTTGGCGGCATCCTTGTCGCCAGTCACGTCGTCGGCCCACAGATGCGGCAGATGGTCGAGCAGGCTGATCGTCGCGCTGAGATTGACGCCAGCCTGGCAGAGATCTACGCCGCGCTCGGCGTGACGACCAACCCGATTCCGGTGAAGGCAGCGCTCTCATTGCTTGGTTTGCCGGCCGGCCCGTTGCGGCTGCCGCTGATCGAAGCGAGCGATCAGGAACGCCGCGTCGTCGCCGAGGCGCTAACCAACCTTGGATTGATCGAACGGAGTGAAGGCTGATGGAGAACGCAACATTGCGGGTGCTGCCGCTCGGCGGACTGGGTGAGATTGGCAAGAACATGACGGTGATTGAGTACGACGGCCGGCTGCTGGTCGTCGATTGCGGTGTTCGCTTTCCGACCGCTGAGATGGTTGGCATCGACCTCGTACTTCCCGACTTCTCTTACCTTCAAGGACGGGTCGATCAGATCGAGGGGATCATCATCACGCACGGCCACGAGGATCACCTCGGTGCGCTGCCCTGGGTGCTGCGCGAGCTAAGCGCTGAAGCTGAACTGCCGCCACTCTTTGGTGCGCCGCTGACGATGGCGATGGCCCGCTCCAAGCTCGATGAGCACAAGATCAAGGAGATCGAGGTTGAGGACGTCCGGCCCGGGGATCAGATCGAGCTCGGACCGTTCACAGTCGAGTTGATCCAGATGACGCATTCGATCCCTGACGCGATGGCAGTCGCGATCACAACCGATCAGGGGACGATGCTGATAACTGGCGACTACAAGTTCGATCAAACGCCGGTCGACGGCCGGCCGGCCGATTTTGGCCGCCTCGCGCAGCTCGGCGCCGACGGTTTGCTGCTGCTCTGCGGCGACTCAACCAACGCCGACCGGCCCGGCTTCTCGGAGAGTGAGTCCGGCGTTGGCCCGCACCTTGAGCAGGCCTTTGCCAGCTGCGAAGGGCGGATCATCGTTACCTGCTTCGCCTCCAACATCCATCGCGTTCAGCAGGTCGTGGACGCCGCCGAGGCGCTGGGGCGCAGGGTCGCGCTGATCGGCCGTTCGATGCGCAAGAACACGAATATTGGTCGCTCACTCGGCCACATCGATTTCCCCGAAGGGATGCTTGTCCAGCCGCGCGCACTCGACAGTCTGCCCGATGACCAGATCGTAATCATCTGCACCGGTTCGCAGGGTGAGCCGCTCAGCGCGCTGCGCCGGATGGCCTTTACCGACCATCGCGACGTGCAGCTGCGCCGCGGCGACACCGTAATCTTCAGCGCCACGCCGGTGCCTGGAAATGAGCGCTCCGTGTCGGAGACGATCGACCGTCTGTACCAGATTGGCTGCACGGTTCTAACGCCGCGCGATGCCCCGATCCACGCCTCCGGCCACGGCTACGCCGAAGAGCTAAAGCTGATGCTGAACCTGACGCGGCCGAAGTACGTGATGCCGTTTCACGGCGATTTTCAACGGCTTGAGCTGCACGGCGCGCTGGCCGAGGCGGTTGGGATCGAGCCGGAACGGATCTTCAAAGGTGAGAACGGGCTGCCGCTGGAGATCAACGCCAAAGGTGCCCGCTTTGGTGAAGCCGTTAAAGTTGGGATGGTCTTCGTCGACGGAGTCGAGCTTGGCGATGTCAACGAAGCGCCGCTGCGTGACCGGCGAATGCTGAGCGCAGACGGCATCTTCGTTGTCGTCGCGACGATCTCGGGCGAGGACGGATCGTCGGTCGCCGACCCTGAAGTGATCTTCCGTGGCGTGCCGTTCCCGGATGAGGCGAACGATCTGCTCGACGACGTGCGGGCCGGCGTCGAAGCGACGATCGCGCGGGCGGCGAAGGAGTCGGTCACTGAGATCGATGTCATTCAGGAGATGTTGCACGACGACCTGGCGGCGCTGGTCTACGACCGGCTGCACCGCCGTCCGATGGTGCTGCCGGTCGTCGTTGAGGTCTAGCTGGCGAGAAGCGGGAGGCGCACGATAAAGCGGGCGCCCGGCTGCGCGTCCTCAACGACGACGCTACCGCCGTGCCCTGCGGTCACGCTGGCGACGATTGCCAAGCCGAGGCCGGTAGAGCCGCCGTGATCGCCTGAGTGGCGAACGAAACGCTCGAATACGTGGGCTCGCTGCTCGGCCGCGATGCCGGGCCCGTTGTCCTCAACCGTTAGGACGGCCTGCTCTGCCTCGCTGGCGACGCCAACTTTGATCTGCGTCTGACTTGGCGTGTGCCGAATTGCGTTTTCGACGAGATTGATCACCAGCCGCTGCAGTTCATCGCTGGCACCGTTCACGATCACAGCCTGATCGGCCTGCACTTCGATCTGGTGGTCGGCCGCGAGCGAAGCCGCTTCGGCCGTAGCCTCGCGTACAACTTGGGCAAGATCGAGTGGTGCAAGCACGGCCGAGGGTTGGTCGTCACTGCGCGCTAGCAACAGCAGGTCGGCGACGATTCGGCGCATCCGCTGAGAGCTGCGCAGCGCCGCAGCAGCAGCGTCGCCGCGGTCGCCTTCGAGGCCGTCGGCCAGTAGCTCGAGGTTGGCGAGCACGCTGGTGAGTGGGGTTCGGAGCTCGTGCGAGGCGTCGGCAACGAACTCGCGTTGGCGCTCAAGTGCACCCTCGGTCTCCTGACGGGAGGCGTCGAGCTCGGTAAGCATCTCGTCGAAAGTGCGAGCGAGCTCGGCGACTTCATCATCGGTCGGCGGTGTTGGCACGTGGCGGTCAGGGTCACGCGTGCGGGCGATCTCCTGCGCCGCAGCAGTCAGCGCCGTGATCGGCCGTAGCGAACGGCGTGCCAGCGCCAGGCCGCCCAGCAAGGCCAGCAAGCTGCCGCCAAGGACGCCGCCAGCCAGTAGCAGTTGCAGCCGGCTGGCAGTGCGATCAATGTCCGCCAATGGACGTGCGTATTCGATCCACACAGGGAACGTCAACGCGGCCGACGTCTCGTCCTCGGTGGGGTAGAACTTGTAGCGCGTCTCGATCAGGTAGCCGTTGAATTCGCGCGTGCCCTGGACCTCGGGCGATCCAAGTTGCGGCCCGCCGGGGGTCGAGCCACCTGGGACCGGGGTGGTGCTGTTCCAGAAGAGGCGGATCACAGCGTTGTTGGGGGCTGCGTAAAGCTCTAGCGACGGGCTAATTTTGACCGCTCCGGTCTCTGCCGGCGTGATCGTCAACCGTTCCTGCAGACGGGTCGCTGCGTGGGCCGTGTCCCTGACGAAGTCGCCGCGGATCCGTGACGCCGTCAGCTGACCGAAGATCGCCGCAAAGACGCAGAGCACGATGAAGGTCAGCCCTGCCGAGACCAGCGCCAAGCGCCAGCGAATGCTGATCCGGTCAAACACGCAGGACGTACCCGACGCCGCGCACGGTGTGGAGCAGCCGCGGCTCGCCCTCGGCCTCAAGCTTGCGACGAATATTCGATACGAAAACTTCGATCGTGTTGGTGTCTGCGAACGGTTCGTAACCCCAGACATCTTCGAGTAGTTGCTGGCGGCTGATAACGACTCGCTGGTTTCGGGTCAGGTATTCGAGCAGTTCGAACTCACGTTGAGTCAGTTCGACGCGCCGGTCGGCGCGCAGTACCTCATAGCTATCGGGGTTGACCGTCAAGTCCTCAAAGGTCAAGCTCTCAGTTCCGCGCGGCGGCCTGCGCCGCAGTAATGCACGCAGCCTGACCAGCAGTTCGGCGCGCTCAAATGGCTTGACCAGATAATCGTCGGCGCCAGCCTCAAAGCCTTCAACCTTCGATTCCACTGCGTCGCGCGCCGTCAGCATCAGGATCGGCACATCGCCCTGCTCGCGCAGCCGGCGCGCAACCTCGGTTCCATCAAGCCGCGGCAGACCAAGGTCGAGCACGACGAGGTCGGGGTTGAAGGTCTGGGAGATGGCTAAAGCCTGCTCACCATCAACGGCGATCTCGGTCTTGTAGCCGTCGATCCGAAGCATTCGCTGGACGACTTCGGCGATCGCTTCGTCGTCTTCGACGATCAGCACTCTGGCGGCGGGGACGGGCATCACATTCACAGGGTACGGCCTCTGATTTACCGCAGCTAAAGGGAGTTGGCGCTCGACGTCGAACAGAGTCTGACCCGATGGCTACTGTAAAAACGAAGGCTAAAGCGCGCGCCAAGAGCCCGGCGAAGAGGAAGCCGGTTACACGCGGCGCTGGCGCCAATCCGCGCAGCAAGCCAAAAAGCCGTTCGAAGAAGCAACTTGGCTTGCCTAAGTTGGACCAGCGGCAACGCGACCTGCTCGGCCTTTGCCTCGTCGCGTTGGCTCTATTCATTGCTTTTCCGCTTTACTCCGGCGGCGACGCCGGGATCGGCGGCCAGCAGTTTGTCGCTGCGCTGCGCTGGGCCCTGGGGCAGGTCGCTTACCTTGTCCCGCCGATGCTCGCGATCAGCGGCCTTGTTTTGATTTTGCGCCCGGTCGTCAGCCTGCCGCGGACGCTGCGGACCGGCGCGCTGGCGTTGATCATTGGCGCGACCTTGGCGCTCGCCGCCGGAACGCTCGGCCTGGGCGTTAACAGCGCGCGCAGCGTTGCGCTCGACCCGGCGCTGTTCGGCGAGCGTGGCGGCGCCGCCGGCGACGCCGTTTACTACGCAACAGGCACGCTGGTCGGCGCTGTCGGCAGCCACATTCTCGCGCTACTCGCGTTGGTCGCTGGCGTCCTGCTGGTAAGTGGTCTCGCTATCTCGGCTGTCGTCGAACACACTACGGTCGCCATCGCCGATCTGGGCCGGGCACTACGCAGCCTGCTAAAGCCTCTATTCGCCCGCCGCGGTGAAGGCGATCCGATCACGCCGCCTGAACCGGAGGGCGAGGAGCCGATCGTTCACCAACGCTCAGAAGTTGAGATCTTCGACCTTGGCTCACACGAGACGACGCTCTTCGATGCGACCGATCCGGCGCAACCCGACTCACAGCCCGAACCTGCGCCGGAGCTTGCTGCCACGAAGCTGGCGGCGACGACAAGCAAGAAACCTGCCGCCGGTCAGACACGCAGTGGCAGCGATATGCCGGCCTTCACGCTGCCTGACGCAAAGCTACTGAAGCGCAGCTCAAAGAAGGATGCATTGCCTGACACGAGCGACCACAATCGCGTTGCTAATGCCCTGCTTGAAGCGCTTCGCCATCACGGCATCGAGGCGGCGCTGGTTGGCACCGTTGCCGGCCCGCACATCACGCGTTACGAACTGCGGCTCGCGCCGGGCGTCAAAATGAACAAGATCGGCGCACTGAAGGATGACCTCGCCTACGCGCTGGCAGCTACCGATATCCGCATCCTCGCGCCAATTCCCGGCAAGCAGGCGGTCGGCGTCGAGGTGCCTAACCGCTCACGGCTCGAAGTCACGCTCGGCGATGTCTTTCAGGAGCTTCCCCAGGACGCCAGTCCGCTGACCGTCTTCCTCGGCAAGGACGTTGGCGGCCGGTCGGTGACGGCCGATCTCGCTCGAATGCCTCACCTGCTGATCGCCGGCACGACCGGGTCAGGTAAGTCGGCTGCCGTCAACGCAATGCTCAGCTCAATCCTGCTGCGCGCAACTCCCGACCAGGTCCGCCTCGTGCTTGTTGACACGAAGCAGGTTGAACTGAACCACTACGAGGCGATTCCGCATCTTCTGACACCGGTCATCACCAGCCCGAGGATGGCCGCTAACGCGCTCGGCAACCTCGTGCGCGAGATGGAATGGCGTTACGGGGTCATGTCTGGTGCGCGCACCCGCTCGCTGGCCGAACTGAACAAGTACCGCGCCGAGCAGGGCGATGAGACGCTCCCGTACCTGCTTTGCGTAATCGATGAGCTTGCCGACCTGATGATGGTTGCCCCAGCCGATGTCGAGAACGCCATCATTCGCTTAGCGCAGAAGGCGCGCGCTGTCGGCATCCATCTGGTGCTCTCGACGCAGAGTCCGCGCGTTGACGTGATCACCGGGATGATCAAGGCCAACGTGCCATCACGAATCGCCTTTGCGGTTTCCAGCCAGACCGACTCGCGCGTGATTCTCGACCAGAATGGCGCCGAAAGTCTGCTTGGTCAGGGCGACATGCTTTACGCGCCGGTCGGGTCGTCAAAGCTTGAGCGGATTCAGGGCGCTTACATCGACGAGCCGCAGATTGCTCGGCTTACCGAGTTCTGGGCGGCCCAAGGCGAGCCAGCACTGCGCGAGGATCTGCTCCAGCAGGTTGACCTTAAGGAAGAGGGCTCAGGCAGCGACAACGATGGTTTCGACCCCGACGAGGACGAGATGCTGAGTGAGGCGATCGCCCTAGTCGTCGAGATGGACACGGCCTCCACCTCAATGCTTCAGCGGCGCCTGCGGGTTGGTTACACGCGCGCCGGCCGGCTGATCGACATGCTTGAGCGTCGCGGGATCATCTCGGGCTACGAAGGTTCAAAACCACGCCAGGTGTTGGTCAGCGCCGCTGACCTGCCTCGCGTGCTGGCGGCGCTTGAAGCTCCGGCCGGCGACGCGCAACCGGATGATTCGGCTGAGGACTGATTAGTCTGTCGGCTATGCCGGACATTGGAACTCAGCTGCGCGACGCTCGTACCGAGGCTGGAATCGAGATCGCAACGGCCGAGTACGCGACGAAGATTCGTTCTAAGTATCTCCGTGCACTGGAGAGCGGCGACTGGGCGGTGCTGCCGGAGGAGACCTCAGCCAAGAGCTTTCTGCGCACCTACGCTGATTACCTCGGCCTCGACGGACGCGCACTGGTCGAGGTTTTCAAAGCCGGTCAGCCGGACGCCAATCCGGCAATCACCCCCTCATTTACCAACGGCGGCGATTCCGCGGCGAGAGGGCTGGGCCACTGGCGGACGTGGCTTGTGGTTGTTCTTGTCGTTCTGCTGATTGTCGGACTCTTCCTGATCGGCAGCAGCTCCAACGCCGCTGAGCTGACGACAGCCGCTGCTGGCGGCGCCGCACTGCTCACCTGATGAGCATCCGTGCCGGCCTCGTCGTCACCGGCACGGAGGTGCTGACCGGCCGCGTCGTTGATCGCAACGGGCCGTGGTGCTCGGAGCGGCTACGGCTGCTAGGGGTCGAACATCAGTCAACCGTTGTCGTCGGCGACCGTCCGCAGGACATCTTGGCTGCGCTGCGCTGGCTGGCGGCGGAGGGATGCTCATTGATCATCACCAGCGGCGGGCTCGGGCCGACCGCTGATGATCTGACGGCAAGCGTTGTCGCCGACTTCCAATCACGCCCGATGCGGCTTGACGAGCCGTTGCACGAGCGGATTACAGCGATCTTGGCGCGTCTGACGGCGCGGTGGCCGACCGTCGATCAAGAGGCGATCGTGAAGGGCAACCTGAAGCAGGCGACGATCCCTGCAGGGGCGACTGTGTTGGAGCCGGTTGGAACTGCGCCCGGCCTTGTCGTGCCGCCTGCTGACGGCGCCGACGGTCCAACGGTCGTTGTCCTGCCCGGCCCGCCAAGCGAACTGATCCCGATGTGGGAGGTTGCCGCCGCGACGCCGCCATTTCTCGCAGCGATCGCCGGCCGCAGTCCGATCGAGCAGCGAATGCTGCGCCTTTTCGGGATTCCTGAGTCGGAGATTGCGAAGACTCTGCGCGGCGCTAGGAATCGCGGAATTTCGATCGACCGGCTTGAGATCACGACCTGCCTGCGGCGCGGCGAGATTGAGGTCGTCACGCGCTTCCCGCCAGCTGAGCTCGGAAGCTACGAGCAGTTCGTTCAGTTTGTTGCCGACACACACGGGCAGACGCTGTTTTCGACCGACGGCTCTTCGGTTGATCAACAGGTCGCCGATCTGCTGTTGGCGTCGCCGGGCAAGACGGTTGCGACGGCCGAGTCGTGCACCGGTGGGCTGCTGGCTGCGCGGCTCACAGAGCTGCCTGGTGCGTCGGCTTATATGCGCGGCGGCCTGATCGTTTACAACAACGCGGCGAAGGTTGAGCTGGCCGGCGTGCCGATCGAGCTGATTGAGAATCACGGCGCGGTCAGCGAGCAGGTGGCGCTGGCACTGGCTGTTGGCGCGTTCGAACGGCTGGGCTGCGACGTTGGTGTCGGCATCACAGGCGTTGCTGGCCCGGGCGGCGGCACCGAGCAGAAACCGGTCGGCACCGTCTGGTGCGCAGTCGCACTGGCCGGCGGCGAGCAGCGCTCGCGCCTGCTGACGCTACCTGGCAGCAGGGCCGTGATCCGGGACCGCACAACGACCGTTGCGCTTCACATGCTGCGCCGCCTGCTGCGTGGCGACGATCAGTAACGCAGCCGATTAGGCGCAGAACGGCGCATGTTCGGTGGTCGAAGAGTTGCAATAACCGCTCTAACGTCGTCTTTCCGTCCGCTCGAGGACCGATTATTAGCGTTCGCCCGACAGAGAGGTAGTACCGACGATGGCATCAACAGCTGAAGGTAAAGCCGCTAAGGCACGCGACGACGCTCTGAAGGGCGCTCTTTCGCAGATCGAGAAGCAGTTTGGTCAGGGTTCGGTAATGCGTATGGGCGACGAGGGCGCGCAGGTTAAAGTCGCCGCGATTCCAACCGGCGCACTGTCGCTCGACCTCGCGCTGGGGATTGGTGGCGTGCCGCGCGGGCGGATTGTCGAACTATTCGGGCCAGAATCTTCCGGCAAGACGACGCTCGTCTATCACATCATCGCCGAGGCTCAGAAGCTTGGCGGCGTCTGCGCCTTCATCGATGCTGAACACTCAATGGATCCACTTTACGCGCGTGAAATCGGTGTCGATATCGACGAGTTGCTTGTCTCGCAGCCTGATTACGGCGAGCAGGCGCTCGAGATCACCGACATGCTCGTCCGCTCCGGCGCGGTCGCTCTTGTTGCGATCGACTCGGTCGCCGCGCTGACGCCGCGCTCCGAGCTCGAGGGTCAGATGGGTGACGTCACTGTCGGCCTGCAGGCCCGGATGATGAGCCAAGCGATGCGGAAGCTAGCCGGCAACCTCAACCGCGCCCAGACGATGTGTCTGTTCACCAATCAGATCCGCGAAAAGATTGGTGTGATGTTTGGCTCTCCGGAGACGCAGCCTGGTGGCCGCGCGCTGAAGTTTTACGCCTCGCAACGGCTTGACATCCGGCGGATTGAGACGCTGAAGGAAGGGACCGAGGCGGTCGGTAACCGCGTCCGCGTCAAGGTCGTGAAGAACAAGGTGGCGGCGCCATTCCGCCAGGCTGAGTTCGACATTGAGTTCGGCAAGGGGATCTCCGCCTCAGGCTGCATCCTAGACCTCGGCATTGAGCACGAGATCATTGCGAAATCCGGTTCCTTCTTCTCCTATCGCGACGAGCGGATCGGTCAGGGGCGCAACAACGCCAAGGCCTACCTCGACGACAATCCGAAGATGGCGAAAGAGATCGAGCAGAAGATCTACGCCTTGGTCGGCGTCGATAACAACCTTGTCGTGCCGATCGACAGAGATGCTGACGTAGCGGCGATTGCCGACGAGGCTACGCCGCAGTCGCCTGCTGTTGAGGCTGAAGCTGCCTGATCCCTTGGTGGACGGGGATAAGGACGACGATCGGCGCTTTCAAGAGGCGCTGGACCGGGCCTTCAAGTTCCTCAGTCGCCGTGAACGCACCGAAGCGCAGGTTCTTGCTCGGCTCGTGCGCGACGGCGTGGAACAACCGTTGGCCGCTGAGGTCGTGATTCAGCTGGTCGCCGACGGTTATCTGAGCGATGAGCGCTACGCCGTGCTTTACGCCGAAGACCGTCGCTCGCTCGACGGCTGGGGAAACGAGCGGATCGCAGCTCATCTGCAGGAGGCAGGAATCCCGCGGGGAACGATCGAGACCGTTGTCGGTTCGCGCGGCCATCAGGATCAGGTCGACGACGCGATTCGCGTGCTCGATCTTCGGATCGGATCGGCGCCGACCGACCCGCGCGAACGCGAGCGCGCACTGGGAGTTCTGGCGCGGCGCGGCTATAGCCTTGAGATCGCCTACGACGCGGTTCGTGCCTTTGAACGTCGCTAGTTGCCCAGATCGCGGTAGCCTCAGCGGCAGATGGCCGAAGCTTCTTACCACCTGACCAGCTACGGCTGCCAGATGAACGAGCACGATTCTCAGCGGATGCAAGGGATGCTGGAATCGCTCGGCTACCGGCAGACCGACGACCAGGATCGGGCTGACCTGATCCTGCTGAACACCTGCTCGATCCGCGCGAGCGCCGATCGTGCGCTGGAGACGCAGCTAGGCAACGCTAAAAGGATCAAGCAGCAGCGCAAATCTGTAGTTGTCGGCGTTGGCGGCTGCTGGGCTCAGTCGCTCAAGCAGGAGGTCTTTGAGCGGTACCCATTCGTCGATGTTGCGTTCGGCCCTGGGCAGGTCGATCAGCTTGCCCAATTCCTCCTTTCAGACTCGCTCAGTGCGCAAGGCTACTTTGAGTTCGATGGCTTCACGGCCGATCTGCCAATGCGCGCTGAGCAGCCTGCCAGCGCTTGGCTGCAGATCAGCGTCGGCTGTAACTCCAAGTGCTCGTACTGCATCGTGCCGTCAACTCGCGGCCGCGAGGTCAGCCGCAGCTTCGACGACGTTGTCGCCGAAGCACGGCTGCTGGCTGCGCGTGGCGCGCGAGAGATCACGCTGCTCGGCCAGAACGTCAACTCTTACGGTCGCGACCTGCGGCCCGAACCGCGCTCCTTCGCGCAGCTACTCGCGGCGATTGACGGGGTTGACGGGATCGAGCGGCTCCGCTACACCAGCCCCCACCCGAAAGATATGCGCAGCGACGTAATCGAAGCCCACGCCAGCCTGCCGTCGCTCTGCGAGCACGTTCACCTGCCACTTCAATCCGGCTCGTCACGGATCCTGAAGGCGATGCGGCGCAGCTATAACCGCGAGCGCTACCTGGAGCGGGTCGCGATGCTGCGCGAGATGGTCCCTGACATCAGCATTACTACCGACATCATCGTTGGCTTCCCGGGGGAGACCGACGACGACTTCCAGCAGACGCTTGATCTGGCGCACGAAGTCGGCTTCGATGCTGCCTACACATTTATCTACTCGCCGCGCCGTGATACCGATGCAGCCTTGATGACTGAGCTGGCAGTTGCGCCGGAGCTGGCGCAGCAACGGATGGCGCGGCTGCTCGAGCTGATCCAACAACGGGCGAAGCAGCGCGCGCAGCGGTTTGTCGGCCGCGAGCTTGAGGTGTTGGTCGAAGGTCCGTCACGCACCGACCAATCACGTCTGCGCGGCCGTTCACGTCACAACAAGGCCGTTAACTTCAGCGGTCTTGCGCAGGCCGGCCAGTTGGTAAGCGTACGTATTGAGGCGGCAACCAGCAGCTCGCTTAGCGGTTACGAGCCGCTGCTGGCTGGCGCCGCGCGCTAACGCTTTTCCGACTGTCGGTCAGCGACCTCGGCCGTAAAGTCGTCGCTGCCGAGACGGCGGATCAGCCTGGCCATCGCGCTCGGCGCAAGCTCCGAAAGCTTTGTCGCGGCCCGCACCGACCTCGGCGCAACGTCGACCTCGGCGCGGTTTGATTCGATTGCAGAACGGACGGCGCGAGCAACATCGGCCGGCGAACTAGTTCCAACGAAGCGAGGCAGCACGACCTCGCTTTCGTGGAACATGCCGGCATCACGAATAAAGCCGGGGAAGATCACGCTGACGCCGACGCCGCTGCCGGCGAGGTCACCGCGCAGGCCGCCGCCAAATCCGCGCAGCGCAAACTTGGTCGTTGAATAGATCGAACTGCCGCCGGTGGCGACCTTGCCTGCGAGCGATGAGATCAGCACGATCTGTCCGACGCCACGCTGCTTCATCTGCTCCCCAAGCAGCCGCGACAGAACAATTGGCGCGCGCAGGTTGATGTCGAGCGCGCGGTCGATCTCGTCAATCGAATAGTCGTGTAGGTCGCCGGAGGCTGGCAGCGCAGCATTGGCGATCAGGATGTCGGTCTGCGGGAAGGCGGCTGCCAGCGATTCGACCTCACTGCGATCGGCAAGATCGGCAATAGCGACCCTCGCACCAATCTCGCCAGCAAGCTTGTCGAGCAGTGCGGCGCGCCGGCCGCTGATCACCAGCTCGGCGCCGGCAGCGCTTAGTTCGCGTGCGATTGCCGCCCCGATCCCGCCGGTAGCGCCAGTCAAAAGTACTTTGCTGTCTCTGATCTGCATCGTTTGATTGTCGCACGGGGCGGTACGGTTGGCGGTATGGGCGAACCAGCCGCCGACCGCGCCGACGCGCCTCGCTTGATTGCGCTGTTTGGGCCTACATCGGTTGGCAAGAGCGAAGTCGCGCTGGCCGTCGCCCGCCGGCTTGCTCAGAGCGGTCGCAAAGCGGTGATTATCGGCGCCGATTCGATGCAGCTCTACCAGGGGCTTGAACTAATTACCGGTGTTACGACGGCCAGTGAACGGGGCGAGGTCGAACACCGACTGATCGGCTGCATCCCGGTGACGACGCAGTTCAGCGTTGGTCAGTATGCAGCGCTCGCTCACAGTGAGATCGACGCCGTGATTGCCGACGGCGATGTACCGCTGGTCGTCGGCGGCACCGGCCTTTATCTGCAGGCAGCCCTGACCGATATGCCGTTGCGGCCGCCGATCGAACCGGATCGCCTCGCGGCGCTCGAACAGCGGCTAGTGCTGGAAGGGGCGGCGTCGCTGCACGCAGAGTTGGCGCAGCAGTCGACTGCGGCCGCCGAACGGATCGAGCCGAGCGATCAGCGACGATTGCTTCGCGCTTTGGCGCTGCTTGAGCAGGGCGAGAGCGTCGACGATGATCCCGGCGGCATCTGGACGGCCAGGATGCGTCATCCGACCTGCCTGATCGGACTGACGCGTGAGCGTTCCGCCCTTTATGAACGGATCGACGCCCGTGCAGATCAGATCGTCGCCGCCGGTGGCGCCGACGAGGTGCACGCCGCGGTCGAAGCGGGCGCCTCGCGCACGGCATCAATGGCACTCGGCTTCCGTGAGCTACAGCAGGACGATCTTGAACTGATGAAGCAACAGACGCGCCGCTATGCGAAACGTCAGTTGACTTGGATGCGGCGGCTTGAAACAGCTGAGCTGCTGGCGCTTGACTCGTTGAGCGCCGATCAGGCCGCCGAAGCGGTTCTCGCATCGTTCAAGCGCTCCGATCCGTAGAGTCTGCTTCGATGAAGATTGAGAAGTGGCAGGCGCTTGGCAACGAGTACCTGATCATCGAGCCGGAACGGCTGAGTTTCGAGCTGAGCGGCGCCAAAGTCCGGCTGCTCTGCGACGAGCAGCAAGGCGTCGGCGCCGACGGGGTGCTCGAACTGCGTCATAGCGACGACGCCCTGATCAGCGCTGAGCTGGTGATTTGGAACGCCGACGGGTCGAGGGCGGAGCTTTCCGGCAATGGCGCTCGGCAGGCCTTTCTTTACCTGCGCGAATCTGGCTGGGCGGCCTCCGACACGCTCTCGCTCAGAACCCCCGCAGGCGTTATCCACGCAGAGCTGACCGGGCCCGACAGCGCGACAGTCGAGATGGGAACGGCGGTGACTGTGTCGGATCAATATCCCGAAGGCGGCGCCGATGGAACCGGTCAGATTGAGCTAGATGGGCAGCTCGTCGCTTTTCAGTTTGTTTCGATCGGTAACCCGCAGTGCGCGATTGCCGTTGACTCGTCGAGTGCGCTTGATGCGCTCGACCTGGGCGCGGTTGGCCCGCAAATCGAAAACGACGCGCGCTTTCCGCAGCGAACCAATGTCAGCTGGTGGACAGAACTTGAGCCGGGGAGGATCAAGACGCGGATCTTCGAGCGAGGCGTCGGCGAGACGCCATCGAGTGGAACAGGCGCCAGCGGCGCCGCGGTCGCCAGCGTCTTGGCTGGCGGCCGATCGCCGGTGAGCGTCGTACTCGATGGCGGCGAGCTGATCGTCAACGTCGGTCCGCAGCTCGAGATTGAACTGAGTGGCAGTGCCAACCGGATCGATCAGATCGTGCTTAGCGCCGAACTGCGAGAGCAGCTTAACTCGGCCTGAGCGTCAGTTGCTGTGAAGTTCGGGGTTGAGCGCACCCCAGTCGCCGCTACGCTCCAGCGCCTCGACCGCACCGCTAACGCTGTTACGCCGGTAAAGGATCGCCGACGCGCCGCTGAGTTCACGCGCTTTCCGGGTCGATCCGTCGGCCAATGTCACAACAGTGCCGGCAGTGATATAAAGGCCGGCCTCGACGATGCAGTTATTGCCGAGCGAGATTCCGATCCCGGCGTTGGCACCGATCAGGCAACCCTCGCCGACCGCGATCTGCTCGCTGCCTCCGCCCGACAACGTGCCCATAAGTGATGCGCCGCCGCCAATGTCGGAGCCGGCTCCCACACGCACACCGGAGCTGATCCGTCCCTCGACCATCGACTCGCCCAGCGTGCCGGCGTTGAAGTTGACGAAGCCCTCATGCATCACGGTCGTTCCCGCTGCCAAGTGCGCGCCGAGTCGTACCCGGTCCGCGTCGGCGATTCTTACGCCGTCGGGGACGACGTAATCAACCATTCGGGGAAACTTGTCAACGGAGCGCACCTGTAGCGCCTGACCACTGGCAATGAAGCGCATCCGTGTCTCCTCAAAGCCTTCGGCGTCGCAGGGCCCAGCGTCGGTCCAAACAACGTTGCTCAGCTGGCCAAAGACTCCCTCGAAGCTGATTGTTCCGGGCTCAACGATCCGGTGCGAGCAGAGCTGCAGGCGCAGATAGGCGTCAAATGCATCGGCTGGAGGCTGACTGAGGTCGGCAATCATCGTGACGACGCAGACTCGCCGCACGCCGCGCAGATCATCATCGCCGGCCGCGTCGCCCAGTTCGCCAGCGCCGAGTTCTTCAGCGTGATGGACATGAATTTCGCTCGTGCCGCCGACGCCGTCGTGGCCCGCGGCGGTGATCCGGTCGAGCGGCGCGCTGTCAAGCCCTAACGCGGGGGAGGGATACAGCACCTCGAGCACGCGGTCGCTCTGGTGGCTGATCGTCGCCAGCCCAACCGCCCATGCTGCCTCGGAAATCACGTTTGCCATCCTGGCGAACCTACAATCCTTGCCCGTTGAGTGCCGCTGCGGCTTGCTCGCACTGCTCAAGCGTCGGCACCAGTGCGAGTCGCAGGTAGCCCTCGCCGCCGCTCCCGAAAAGGCTTCCTGGGGCAACCAGGAGCCCTTTCTCCAGCAACCTCGCCGCGGCCGCCTGATCGTCCCCGTCGCTGCCTGCCTCGCACCACAGGTAGAAGCTCGCCGGGCCACCGACCGAGCGGTAGCCAGCGCCGTCCAGCGCTGGAATCATGATCTTGCGCTTAGCGGCGTAACGGGCGCGCATCTGGTCTACGTGCTGCTGATCGTTCCAAGCTGCAACCGATGCTGCCTGCACAAAGTGCTGCGGCGCCAAGCCGATCGTCGGCCGCAGCTGGCGCATCGCACCGATCAGCAGCGGGTCGCCGCAGACCGCGCCGGAGCGGTATCCAGGCATCGAGGAACGCTTAGACAGTGTGTTGAAGGCCAGTACGTGGGTTGGGTCGCTGACCTGCAGGACGGAGGGCGGCGGCTCGTCAAAGTAGATCTCGCTGTAGGCCTCGTCTGAGGCAAGTACGACGCCGTTGCGCCGACAACGCTCAGCTAGCTGCTCATAGAACTCGAGTGATGCCACCGAACCAGTAGGGCTGTTCGGCGAGGTGATCCAGATGATTGCCAGCCGTCCCCACTGCTCGTCGGTGATGCTCTCAATGTCGGGAAGCCAACCGGCCTGCCGGTCGAGCGGCAGTTCAAGCAGTTCGGCGCCGGCCAGCAGCGCACTTCGCGCCGGTACCGGGTAGCCGGGCGTCGTCACGGCGATCAGGTTGCGCTCAGCACCCGCCCAGCAGAGCATCGCCGCGAGGTGAAAGATTGCCTCCTTGCTGCCGAGCGTCGGCAGCAGTTCGATCGACGGGTCGATGACGACGCCGTAGCGCCGACGGACCCAGCCAGCGATCGCCTCACGTAGCTCAGCGGTACCGGTAGCGGACGGGTAGCGCGAGTTCTGCTCCTCGGTTACAGAAGCGATCAGCGCATCGCGGATGAACTGCGGCGTTGGTTCGTGCGGCTCGCCGATGCCGAAGTCGATTACCGGCTCGCCTCGCTGCAACCGCTCGGCCCGCGCATCGGCAAGCGCATTCAGCGGGTAGGCGCCGAGCTGCTCAACGAGCGGGTGAATCTGCATCAGTTTGCGCCTGCGCTCAGCGCCTCGAGCAGCTCGTAGGAGCGGGCCAGCGCGGCAGTCGAGACATTCTCATCAACGCAGTGCGCGTCAGCGGGGTCGCCGGGGCCGAAGTTGACCGCGGCGATGCCGGCGGCGTCGAACTCGGCGACCGGAGTCCAGGCCTGCTTCGGTTCCACCGGCTCGCCAACAAGTTCGATCAGCCGCTGCGTCAGCGGGCCGTCAAGGCGGACGGCGCCAGACGGCGAAGTGCTTTCAATCTCAATCGCACCGAACGGCTCGCACAGTTCGCGCAGCCGGGCTTCTGCGTCGCTAAGCGAGATCCCGGGCGGGAAGCGGTAATTGACGTGGGCGCTGGCCTCGCCCGGAATGACGTTGTGGGCGATCCCGCCTGCGACCCCGGTGACCGAAAAGACCTCGCGGAACATCAGCCCGTCAAAGTTATGTTCGACCGGTTCCAGCGCCGCGATTGCTGCGATCCCCTGGCCAAGCCGCTCTATCGCGTTATCGGCAAGCCACGGACGGGCCGAGTGGCCGCTGCGGCCGGTGAACGTCCACTTTGCACCGCAGTTGCCAAGGCAGCCGGCCTGGACGCGGTTAGCGGTCGGCTCCATCATCACGGCCAGATCGGCTTTTCGCAGGCCGGGCTGGGCCGCCAACAACGGCGTAAGAGAGCTTTCCGAGGCTGGCAGCTCCTCGCGGCTGAAGAACAGAAACGCGTAGTCGAGCCCGCGCGCCTCGTCGCTCGCGCCGACGCCGGCCAATGCCAGCTCGATCATCACGGCGACGGCACCCTTCATGTCGGCCGCGCCGAGCCCGCGGACGAAGTCCGAATCGAGATTTCCGGGAATGTTCCCTTGGGCCGGGACGGTGTCGACGTGGCCGCCGAGAATCACCAGCGGCCGCTCGCCACGTACGAGCGGGCCCGCCAACAGGCATTCGGCGCCAAGCTCGTGCAGCTCCAGCGGGGCGGCGCTGAGCAACCCGGCGATATGGGCGATGATCGCCTGCTCGCCGCACGACGGCGAGGCGATGTCGATCAGTTCGAGCGTCCTAGCGCCGATTCGCGCCGCAAGTTCGTTTGTCACGGCTTCGACGCTAGCGCGCCGCCGACGTCTACGCCAGATCCCCTCATCGGCGCAGCTTTCCACACCGGGCCGCGCTCTACACTGAAGCGCTCGTGCAGCAACGCAATCGTCATGGCCGAGTTGCCAACCCGCAAGCTAGCGGCGAGGAACGTAAAGGCCGTGCGAAGCAGCGCGCTTTCTGCATCGCCGCCTCTGAGCAGGAGCCTGATCTTGCCGAGATTCACGAGCTACTTAACACCGCCGGCGTCGCCGTCGTCGGCGACGCCACGCAGCGGCGCGAGAAGCCTCATCCGAACACCTACCTCGGCGCCGGCAAGGTCGAAGAGGTGGCGCTGGCGGCGCGGGCCGCCGACGCCAACGTGATCGTCTGCGATGACGAACTGTCACCGCGTCAGGAGCGTAACCTTGAAGAAGCACTAGGGATCCCGGTCGTCGACCGCACAGCAGTGATCCTCGACATCTTCGCCGGCCATGCCCACACCGCTGACGGCAAGCTTCAAGTGGAGCTTGCGCAGCTGGAATACAACCTCGCTCGAATGCGAGGCCTCTGGACACACCTTGAACGGCTCGGCGGTGGGATCGGCACGCGCGGACCGGGGGAGAGCCAGATTGAGACCGACCGACGCCTTGCCCGTGACCGAATCTCGTCGCTGCGTCGGCGTTTGCGGGCGGTCGGTGAATCGCGGCAAACGATGCGGGCCGAGCGCGAGCGAGCGAAGCTCCCAATGTTTGCCTTGGCTGGCTACACGAACGCCGGCAAGTCAACGCTGATGAAGGCATTGACCGGCGCTGAGGTTGAAATTCAGGATCGGCTATTCCATACGCTCGATCCAACGACCCGCGTGATGGAACTGGGTGGCCGCAGCGTTCTCGCGACCGACACGGTCGGCTTCATCCGCAAGCTGCCACACCAGTTGGTTGAGGCCTTCGGCGCCACGCTGGAAGAGACGCGGCGGGCCGAGCTGATCGTTCACGTCGTCGACGCTTCGGTTGACGAGGTGTTGATGCTCGAGATGATGCAGACAGTTGAGCAGACGCTGGAGGAGATCGGCGCGACAGACCAGCCGCGGCTGCTTGTCTGCAACAAGATCGACCTTGCTGATGATCAGCGGCGCGAACAGCTGCGGCTGTTACACCCGGACGCGATCTGCCTCTCGGCGATTGAAGGCAGCGGCATCGATCAGCTGCGTCAACGGATTGAGGATGTTTTTGTTGCCGAGCTATCTGCGGTCGACCTACTACTGCCGTTCGCTGCCGGTGCGCAGATCGCTGAGCTGCACGGCCTCGCCACGCAGATTGAGCGCGAAGACACGCCGCAGGGCGTCCACATCAAGGCGCTGCTCCCACCTGAGGTAGCGGAACGTTTTCAGCGCTTTGCCGTCGCGGCGATCGAAGAGGGAGGCTGATTGCTCTGCGTTTCCAGCGGCTCAGCCCAAGCGCGGTAGTTCCTAGGCGGGCCCATCCCGGCGACGCCGGGCTCGACCTCTGCGCGCTCAACGCGGTTGAGATTGCGCCCGGTCAGCGCGCAAAGGTCGCCACTGGAATCGCGATCGAACTACCGGCAGGTCATGCCGGTCTGATTGTCCCGCGCTCCGGCTTGGCTGCCAAACACGGCCTCTCGATCGTCAACGCACCTGGCTTGATCGACGAGGGTTACCGCGGCGAGCTGCAGGTTCTGCTGCTCAACACCGACCAGGAGGCGCCAATCAGCATCGCCGCTGGCGAGCGGATCGCGCAGCTTGTCGTCGTCGCCGTTAGCACGCCGGAGCTTGTCGAGGTGGACGAGCTGGAAGAGAGCGCGCGCGGCGAGCAAGGCTTCGGTTCCTCCGGCGGCGCCCCCGTCTGAGGCCTTTCAGTCTGCGGCTGGCGCTCAGCGAAGCCGGATTGTCTTGGTCGTTGTCTTCGTGCCCTGCGTGATTTTCAGGGTCAAAGTCGAGCCGCGCAGCTTTTTACGGTGCTTGCGGCCTTTTGCGTTCAGTCGCAGTTTGAAGCTCACCTGCCCTGCGCTCCTGGGGCTGGCCGATCCGGTGGCGATCACGACCGCTTTCTTGCCCTTCAGTCCCAGGCGGGAGGCAGGAACCGACGCCGTCACGGTGATCTTCCCGCCGGCCGGGACGGTGACCTTGACTGGGAGGCCAGCCTTGGACGTGAGCTCAGCTGCTGTGACCTTCGTTGGCAAGGTGACGATCAGCGGCTTGCTCGCCGGCGGGTTGGCCGTACCGTCGCCCGGCGCGGCCGGACCGCCGCTCGGCGGGGGCGACCCCGACCGCGCGGCGCGAATCGCCGCGGCGCTCATGGCTCCGATCGAAGGAAACCGCCCGCCGGCCGCGATGGTCACGGCGGGTCTTGTGAGCACACAGGGCTCGGCGCCGGAGAAGTCCGGTATGCCTCCCACCTTCACCCCGCCGGAGTCCGTCCAGGCGATGGCGGATCCGTCCTGCGACAGGCTGGCACTCGTCGCGTTGCCGTCGGTGGGCAGGAAGCAGTCACCGGTGCCGAAGGTGCCACCGAGCGCCGACACCGGGGCAACCCCGATCCACCTGACGTTTTGGCTACCGTCGCTGACCTCGAAGGCGATAACCCTGCCGCTGGCGGCGACGTCGGTGCGCTGAATCCTGACGCCCACGAGGGGCGCACCGGCAACGTCAAACCAGGGAACGAACGTCTCGCTCGCGACGCTGCCGGGGTCCTGCACGCCGGCCGTGGTGCGGTCCAGCGCGGCCACCACCCGGGTGCCGCCGAAGAGCGTCGGGTACCGCTTGTTGATCTGTTTGAGGGGGCCGTTCACCGGAGACACGACGGTCTCGGAGGGCAGGAAGTAGTGGCCCTCAGTGAGGCTGCTCCCGCCGTACCACTGCTGGAACCTAGAGAAACCGTAGATGATGCCGCGCCCGTCGTTCGTGAGGTCGAGGCTCAGTGGGTAGGCGCTGAGGCCGCCCACCTCGCCGGCCAGCGGCCCGTTGTAGATCGCCGCCCCCTGCGGGTTCCATACCGTGAACGTCGCGTACTGGGCGATCCTCCCCGGAATGTTGCGCACCCCCACCACCCAGCCGGTGTCCGATTGGGCGGTGTCGAACCACTTAACCTCACCCTCACCCTCTCCCGCGCTCAGGCGCTCCTTAATCGCCCCGTCGAGCGAGGAGATCCAGACCTCCTTGTCGGCCCCCACGTAGGCGACATCGGCCTGCGCCGGCGCTGCGGCGAACACGGCAAGGAACGCGCTCGCGATCAGCAGTACCGCCAGCCTCAAGCAGGCGGAGGATCTACGAGAGCGCATCGGCCCAAAGTGCATGAACCCACTGTACTCCGCCCGGCAGCCGGGTGCGCCGCTACGCCGGATTCCCCGCCGGAACCGGAATTCCGCCGATCGGTCAGCGCGCAGCAATACCGGCCGCTTTACAGGCGGCGGCGTGGGCCTGCTGCTCCAATCGATCATCGAGGGCGTCCAACTGCACGCTCGGCCCCAGCGCAGTGGCGATTAGCCAGTCGGCAAACCAAGCGTTGGCTGGCAATAGTGGGCCGTGAAGGTAGGTGCCGATGACATTGCCACTGCGGCAGCCTTCGAAGCCTGACTGGCCGTCGTTGCCTTTCCCTCTCAGCACGCGCCCAAGCGGCTGGGCGCCTTCGCGCAGCCGTGTGCGGCCGCCATGATTCTCAAAGCCTGCGAGTACGGCGGCCGGCTCCAGCCCGGGCAGATCAAGCTCAATCGCGACATTGCCGACGAGGCGCTCGCCGTCGCTCCGCACTGTCTCGACATCAAGCAGGCCGACGCCATCGATTCGCGCGTCGCCAAGTTCGTACCAATGACCGAATAGCTGATAGCCGCCGCAGACCCCAATCAATACGGCGCCGCGCGCTGCCGCCGCCCTAAGCCCGTCCTGCTTCAGCTCAATCAGGTCGGCCGCGCAGCGGCGCTGGTCGTCATCCTGGCCGCCGCCGAGATAGATCAAGTCGAACCGGTCTGGGTCGACAGCTTCGCCCAGCCCGATCGCGGTTATCTCGACAGCGATCGATCGCCAGCGGCACCGCTGCTCCAGTACGCGCAGGTTGCCGCGGTCGGCGTAGATGTTCATCTGGTCGGGGTATAGCGCGCCGACCCGCAGCGTCCTGTCAGCCACGGAAGCAGATCACCGCCGATCCGATGTACTCGTCTGTCGGAGGAATCCAGCGGCGCTGGTCGAGCGCCAGGCCGCAGGCCGCTCCTTCGCTTTCCAGCTGCTCTGCGCTGACAGTGTCGACCCAGTCGGTGTAATAGCTGACGTCAGGCTTGCCGCTGCTCGCCGAACGCTCGCGACGCCGTTCAATCCCTACCTGCCCAGCGCGCCGGGTCAGCGCGACGGGACGCGTCGCGTAGCGGGTCTGCTCGATTGTGCAGCGATCGGGCGCGGGAGCGTCACCGACGCTGGCTGGCTCGTCATCCTCCAGCAGATCAACGATAGCCAACGCAAGGCAGCCGCCGGCCGTTAGGCAGCGCTTCGCAGCGAGAAAGAAGCGGCGTCTGCCATCGGCGCCGCCAAACAGTTGCACGGTCAACATCGGGACAATAATCAGCTTGAACTGCCGGTCGGCTGTGAAGTCGCGGGCGTCGGCGCAGAGAGTTGACACCTGCAGCCCGTCGGCGCGGCTGCCCAAGGCGCTAAGCAGTTCGGCGTCGCAGTCGAGCGCCGTGACGCTGTGGTCGTCTGCTGCCAGTGTCAGCGCGACCCGCCCAGCGCCGCAGCCAACGTCGAGGATCGGTCCACCGAACTGATCGGCCAGAGCCCGCCAGCAGGCGAGGTCGGCGTCGTAGGAGCCGCATTCAAGGTCGTGCCAGATGACCGACTGAGCAGGCATCAGAATGACTCCGTCACGGCGCCGCGCGCCACCAGCAGCTCGCGCAGCTCAAGCATTGCCGTGTAGGTGGGGAGAATGCAGAGACGGCCGGAACCACCGTCAAGCGCACTGTCAAGTGCTTCGCTGAGCGCCGGTTTGATAGTGATCTGCCGTTCGTCAATGCCAGCGTATTTAAGGCGCAACGCCATCTCGGTCGCCCTATTACCGCTGCAGGTAACGCCGGACTCGATCGGCGCTAGCTGCTCAAAGTCAGCGTCCCAAATCCAGCTGATGTCGCGACCGTCGGCGATCTGGTCGTTCAGTACCAGCAGTAGCTGGGCCGGTTCTTGCTCGGCTGCGAGCGTACGAATAACTTCGTTCGCTCCGGCCGGGTTTTTGATCAGCAGAATCGAACAGTCGCGGCCATCCAGCTGCAGCGTCTCGGCCCGTCCAAAGGCCGGCAGTGCGCTGCACAGGCCGCTGACGACAGTCTCGAGTGGAACACCGAGAGTTAAACCGAGCGCCGCCGCGCCGACGGCGTTGTAGACGTTGTAAAGGCCGGGCAAGGCCAGCGAGATCTGCTGCGAGCCGGCCGGCGTTGAGAGCGTGAACTGCGATCCCCTGAGCCCATCGAGGACGATCTCGTCAGCGCTCACTGTGGGCTGCGGACGGGCGGCGTGGCCATTGGGGCAGCTGTAGTGGCCGAGATGGCCGACGAAGTAGCTGCTGTAGAGGTATTGCGCGCCGCACTGAGGGCAGACGGCTTGCTCACGGGCGTGCTGCGGCGAAGCGCTGCCGACCGACCGGTCTTCGATCCCGAAATAAATGGTGTCGGCGCGTTCACGGCCGAGCTGCGCGACCAGCGGATCGTCGCCGTTCAGCACCAATGCGCCAACAGCGCTCGAGCTGGCAACTGCGCGCCAGCGGGCGACGATCTGGTCAAGCTCGCCGTAGCGGTCGAGCTGGTCGCGGAACAGGTTGCCAAGCAAGACGGCGCGCGGCGAGAGCTGCTCGACCAGGCCGTCGAGCCAAAACTCATCAACCTCAAATAGCCCAAAGTCACCGTCCTGATCGAGCAGCGTGGCGGCGATCCCGCCAGCCATGTTGGCGCCCGCCTCGTTGTGGATCAGGCTGTAGCCGTCGGCCCGCAAGATCCCGGCGAGAATCGCGCTCGTCGTAGTTTTGCCGTTGGTGGCTGAGATCACGGCGCAGCCACGTGCCAGCGCCGCGGCCCGCTCGCTGATCGCCTGTGGATCAAGCTTGAGCAAGATCTTTCCTGGCGCGCTGGTTGCGCCGCGGCCGCTGGCCCGCAAGGCGACTGCGGCCGAGCGTGCCGCCGCGGCGGCAAACGCTGAGCGGGCGCCGCTCACGCCGGCAACAGCGCCTGAACGGCGTTCGGAATTACGCGGATCTCGGCCGGAAGTCGCGTCAACGGATCGCCATCGGCATAGATCATGAAGTTTTGGTCGGCGCTGACATTGACGACGGCGGCGCGATCGCAGCGAACGGTCGGCTGCTCGATGTGAGTGCCCTTGAATACCTTCGGCAGATTGACGGCGAACTTCAGTCGGCTGCTCTTCAGCGTCAGCACGACGTCCAGCTGGCCATCCTCGACTGAGGCGGCAGGCGCGATCTGCATGCCGCCGCCGTAGCTGCTGGTGTTGGCGCAGATCACCGACCATCCGTCAAAGCTGGTCTCTCGTCCGTCGGCGACAACCGTGAAGTGTGCGCCACGCCAACGGATCAGCGCGATTAGTGCGCCCCACAGGTAGATCGCGCTGCCAAGGAATCGTGGCGCGCTGTTGGCAGCCTCATTGGCAAGCGAGTCGTAGCCGCAGCTGGCGATCCCAAGGAACCGCTGCCCGTTCGCCTCGCCCAGGTCGATTGCTCGCGGCGCACCGTTGGCGATCACCTCGCAGGCCTCAACTGGGTCGGTAGAGATGCCGACGTGGCGGCAGAAATCATTGCCGCTGCCGCCGGGCAGTACTCCGAAGACCGATCCTGCTCTTAACGACGCGGCGCGGGCGACGATCGCGACGACGCCGTCGCCGGAGAAGGCGACCGGCAGCTCGCCGGCGTCGAGCGCCTCGTCGGTGAATCGCGCCGCATCGTCAAGACTCGCCGTCAATGCCGTTCGGTGAACAACGCCGAGTTGATCGAGCCGTCTGCGCACAGCGGGCAGCAGTTTTGGCACACGGCCGCCGCCGGCGACAGGGTTGGCAATCAGCAGGACGCGGCGCACGCGGTCAATACTGACGGCTCGGGCAGGAGAACCGCCTCTTTCTACTCCGGCGCGCTCAGAAGAGCGACTTAGAAGGAGGCTCATCGGCGACGAGCGGCGCGATGCACTCAGGCCCTTGGTTGGCTGTGTTATTGACAATAAGACCGACCGCCTGCGCGACCAGCGCAGCGTTGTCGCTTGCCGCTAGCGCCTTCAACGCCGTGGCGCCATCGAGTGACCGGTCGAGCCAGCGTTGCTCGCCGTCGGCGCTGAGGATCAGCGGCATCCGGTGATGGACCGGCGCGACGATCGTGTTGGCTGCGGTTGTAAGAATCGTGCAGCTCTGCACAGCTTCGACCTCCGGGCCGGGCTGCCAGGATGTCCACAGGCCAGCGAACGCGAATGGCTGCTGCGCCGGCAGATGAAACCACCAAGGCTGCTTCGGCCCTACGTCCTGCGGTTGCCATTCGAAGAAGCCGTCGGCTGGGATCAAGCAGCGATGCTGGTCGATCAGGCCTCTGTAGGCGGGCTTCTCGGCGACAGTTTCGCTGCGGGCGTTGATCAACTTGTAGCTGGAACCGGTCTGCTTCGCCCAGCTAGGGATTAGGCCCCAATGCATCAGCTCGCTGCTGTGTAAACCGTCGGCGGCTTCGATAATCGTCGCGACCGGCCTTCCGGGTGCGATGTTGTAACTGGCTGCGCTGGCTGGCGGCGAGGCGACCTGGAAGCGTTCGGCAAACAGGCCAAGGCTGGTCTGGGTCAGTGTGTAGCGACCGCACACAGCCCGGCGCCGTCGTTAGCCGGCTGCTGCGGCGCGGGCGCGCGACTGGCGGCGGCGACCGAACAAGACCAGTCCGCCCAGTACGAGCGCCACCAGTAACGCCCCGGCAACGAAGCTCGGTGCTAGTCCAAGGCCGCCGAATGGCAATGAGATCAGCGTGACGATGCCAAAGCCGATTGCCAGCAGCCCGACGACGATCAAGATCCCGGCTAAGAGCCCGCGCAGCTTCAGCAGCAGGCTGGAGCCGGGCGGCGGCGAAAGAATTCCAGTGAACCGCAGCAGCAGCAGCTGGCGGCCTGACGGAGCCTCTTGTCCCAGACGTTCAACGGCGGCTTTCAGATCGTCAGGACGGCGTTCGGCCAGTGCCAGCGATGCGTCAGCCATGCGGCGGATCTGCATCCGTTCCTGTGGCCTTGCGGCCGCAATCGCACGGCGGAAATATTCGCGTGAAGCGGCGGCGTCGTACTTCGAGGCGGCGCGGGCGCCGAGGATTGACATCGCCGCGGACTTGTACTTGGTCTCGCGCTCGAGCTCCTCATTGCTGCGTTGCTCAAGGGCGTGCATCTCTGCCGCCGCTGATTTCTGGCTGAGCTTTACTTGCCGTGCTTTCTGAGCCATGCGGGAAGGTTAACCAGCCGGATCGGTCGATGCCGCGCGCTCGCGCCGCATCCGGCCAGGCAATCTGGTTCGCTGCACAGGTGATATCAGACTCAGCGCCAGTCCTAGATCGGCTCGACCTGCCAGGTACCGCCGACGCCTGGCAGCGCTGCGGCTTCGCGATTGAGAGGCAGGGCTTCGTCGCAGGGGCGATCGCAATTCGCGTAGGGGAGAGGGAGGATGCGGAGGCGGCGTGGGGCTTCAGTACGCCCTCCGGTGGTACGGACGAACTGTGCGGCATCGCCTTTGCCGATCAGGCGATTCGCAGGGCGACAAGCGATCACCCTCACCCTCACCAGAACGGTGTCGTCGCAGTCGATCACGTTGTGGTTGCCAGCGATAGGCCGGCCGCGACGCGCGCCGACTTCGAGGCCGCCGGCTTCGAACCGCGGCGCCCAGCAACGCGTGGAAGCGGTGAAAACGAGCGCAGCGAGGTTTTCTTCTGGAGCGGCTCGACCTTAATCGAACTGGTCGGCCCTGTTCCCGAAGCGGGTGACGGTCTACCGCGCGCAACGATCTGGGGTGTGACCTTCGTAGTCAACGACATTGCGGCGCTGAGCAGGCTTGAAGGTAGTCCAGTCGGTGACCCACGATCCGCCGTGCAGCCAGGCCGCCAGATCGCGGTTGCGCGCGCAAATCTGCGGCTAGGTCTAGGCGTCGCATTCATCACACCGCACGCCAAGCAATAGGGCGCAACAGCGCAATCCAAGGACCAATTAGCTGCTTTGCAGGGTTTTCTGCAGGGCGTTTATCCAGCCTTGCTAGCTTGGCGGATGCCGAGTTGCCGAACCTCAGGGTCGGCAAACGGGGGAACCATTGTGATCAACCGATCACGGGGGCGAATAGCCGCAACTTGCGGCTTAGCGCCGGACCAAGGTCCGCTGCGAGCCCGTCAGCTCACCTCGTAGGCAGGAAGAAGGCGATCAGAATGACGTCCAGACAACGACGGCTCGCCGCGCGGGCATTCTCAACAGCGCTACTGACCGCAGCGCTACTAGCGCTGCCCGCCAGCGCCATTGCGTTTGGCACGCTCAAGCCAGGCTCACGTGGCCCGAGCGTCAAGCGCCTTCAGTCAGCGCTGAAGTTGCCTGCAGACGGGATTTACGGCGCTCGTACTAGGGCCGTCGTCAAGCGCTTCCAGCGCCGTCATCGTCTGACCGCCGATGGTCTAGTTGGGCCTGCGACCTGGCGCGCGCTCAAGATCAGTGGCCCGACCCGCCGCAAGACTTCATCGGGTAGCAGCAAAGGGTCCGCCGTGAAGGCGCTCCAGCGCCGCTTGCGGATCGGCGCCGACGGCGTCTTCGGACCCGGCACAAGCGCCGCCGTGAAACGCTTTCAGCGTCGTCGCGGCCTAACAGCCGACGGCGTTGTCGGCCGAGCAACCTGGCGGGCACTCGGATTTACCGGCAATCGGCCGGTATTGAAACGCGGCCGTTCGGGCCGCGGCAACAGCGGCGGCGGCGGCGTCCCTAACCGCATTGCACGGGCAATCCGCGCGGCCAACCGGATCGCCCGTAAGCCTTACCGTTACGGCGGCGGTCACGGCACCTTCCGCGACACCGGCTATGACTGCTCGGGCTCGATCTCGTACGTTCTGAACGGCGGTGGGTTGATCAACACGCAGCTCACCTCGGGCGGCTTCATGAACTGGGGCTCAGCTGGGCCTGGCCGCTGGATCACGATTTATGCCAATCGTGGTCACGCCTACATGAGGATCAAAACGGCGAGGGGTTGGCGTACTTACGACACCTCCGGCATGGATGACGGCACGCGTTGGGATCGCCGCGTTCGCCCCACCAGCGGCTACGCCGTCCGTCACCCAACCGGCTTCTAAGCGGCGCGGAGGCTACGATCGCGGCGTGAGCGCGCCGCCCCAAGTCCTCTGGCAACCGACCGCCGAGTATCGGGCGCAGACGAACCTCGCGTCGTTCGTCGACTGGCTTCAGCGCGAACGTGACCAAAGCTTCAGTGTCGATGACTACGGCGCGCTTCAGCGCTGGTCGGCGACGGAGATTGAGCAGTTCTGGGCAGCGCTC
Source organism: Solirubrobacteraceae bacterium (assembly GCA_039745115.1). Classification (GTDB taxonomy): domain Bacteria; phylum Actinomycetota; class Thermoleophilia; order Solirubrobacterales; family Solirubrobacteraceae; genus F1-60-MAGs163. The sequence continues at coordinate 7,657 of JBCJRT010000001.1, read as the reverse complement.
TGGGACTACTTTGAGGTCGCCGCCGACGGTGACCGCTCAATAGTGCTGGCAGAGCGCACGATGCCGGGCGCGCGCTGGTTCCCGGGCACCAGGCTGAACTTCGCCGAGCACATCTTTCGTGGCAAAGCTGATGACGTCGTCGCGCTGGTCGAGAGCAGCGAGCTGCGATCGCTGCGCGAGATCAACTGGGGCGAGCTGCGCCGCGACGTAACGGCGATCGCGGCAGGCATGAGGCGGCTCGGCGTCGTGGAAGGCGACCGCGTTGCTGCCTACCTACCGAACTGCAGCGAGGCGATCTCAGCCTTCCTTGCGGCTGCCAGCATCGGCGCGATCTGGTCGAGCTGCTCGCCGGACTTTGGCGCCGACAGCGTTATTGACCGCTTTTTACAGATCGAGCCGAAGCTGCTGCTGACGGTCGACGGCTACTCCTACAACGGACGTCAGTTCGACCGGCTTGATCAGGTCGCTTTGATCGAGGCGGCGCTGACGACGGTCGAGCAGACAGTCGTTCTCGGCTACCTCAATGCGGCGCCGCAGCTAGGCGGGCTGCGCGCCGCCAGCGCCTGGGACCAGGTCTTCGAAGACTCTGATCAGCCGCTCAGCTTCAAGCGAGTCGCGTTCGACGCGCCGCTCTGGATTCTTTACTCGTCCGGCACAACCGGAATGCCGAAGGCGCTGGTTCATGGTCACGGCGGGATCCTGCTCGAGCATCTGAAGAAGATGTGGTTCCACCTCGATTGCCGTCCTGGCGACCGCGTCTTCTGGTTGACAACAACCGGTTGGATGATGTGGAACTTCCTCGCCGGCGTGCTGCTGACCGATGCGGCGATTGTGCTCTACGACGGGAGCCCAGGCTGGCCGCAGGCTGACTCGCTTTGGGATCTCGCCGAAGTGGCCGAAGTGACTTGTTTCGGCACTGGAGCGGCCTATCTGACGAATTGCATGCGTGAGGGCATGACGCCACGCACAGCAGAACGGCCGCTGGCAAAGCTGCGTTCGATTGGCTCGACCGGTTCGCCGCTGCCGCCCGAGGCCTTCCGCTGGGTAGCAGAGCGGTTCGGCAATGATCTTTGGCTCTTCTCGACCAGTGGCGGTACCGATCTGTGCACAGGCTTCGTCGGCGGCTGCCCACTGCTGCCGGTTTACGAAGGCGAACTCCAGAGCGCGACGCTCGGAGTGAAACTCGAATCGTTCAATGAAGCTGGTGAGCCTTTGATTGGCGAAGTGGGGGAGCTGGTAATCACAGAACCGCTGCCGTCGATGCCGGTCCGACTGTGGGGAGACAGCGACGGGAGTCGCCTGCGTGAGAGCTACTTCGAGATGTATCCCGGCATCTGGCGTCACGGTGATTGGATCGAGATAACGGATCGCGGCTCGGCGATCATCTACGGCCGTTCCGACTCAACAATCAACCGTGGCGGCGTGAGGATCGGAACGGCCGAGATCTACCGTTCAGTGCTACGGGAGGCCGCCGTCAGGGATGCGCTTGTCGTTGACCTGCCGCTCGATAAAATCGGTTCTGAGAGCACGATCGTTCTGTTTTTAGTTCTCGACCAGGCCGCGACGCTGGACGACGCAATGGTCAGCCGGATCCGCGACGATTTAAAGGCCAACTGCTCGCCGCGTCACATTCCCGACGAAGTGATCGCCGTGCCCGATGTGCCGCGAACAATCTCCGGCAAGCTGCTCGAGGTTCCCGTCAAGCGAATCCTGCTGGGCGGCGACGCGGAAAAGGTTGCCAGCCGCGGCTCGCTCGCCAATCCCGAGGCGCTCGACTGGTTTGTCAGTTACGCCGCTCGGCGCGCCGCTGCCTAGCTGTCTTCGCCGCTCGGCTGCAGTTCTTCGCTGATGTCGCGCTCGGATGCCGACTCAATCACGCCGAGCAGCTCGCCAACACGGCAGACCAACAGCCGTTCTTCCTCGACCTCAACCCAGACACCGGCTGCCGCAGGGAAGACGACGTGATCGCCTGGCCCAACCGGCATCTGAACGCCGGCCGACTGCCACCAGTCAATCCCAAGCCCGATCGCCAGCACGATGCCGTGCTGCGGCGGCGGCTCGTTACTGCCGGGCGCAACGAGGATGCCGGAGCGGCGGAAGCGGTCCGGCTCCAACTCCTTGATTACGACACGGTCGAATAGCGGTCTAAGTTGCTGGCGCATCCCCGCAAGGGTAGGGGAAGGCCAAAATCTGCCGCCGTTCTACACGGAGAAAGTCGCGATCGCGCCGGTGACAGTTGGATCGACGCTCGGTCGCCCTGCGGCTATGACGGCGGTCAACGAGACCCCAATCCCATACCCGGCACACCCGTAAGAGACAACAGTTTCTCCGGACTGGCGTCGGCTAGGATCGCATGTGGCATGATCATTATTCCCTTCGCAGACGAGAGGCCGTCCAAAACATGTTCATTCGAGAGCGCTCGATAGTCGGTCTTACGAGTGTTGTGTTGCTGGCGGCGCTCGTCGCAGCCGCCCCTGCGAGCGCAACGGCCGCACCGGTTGGCGGCGTCGTCGCCGCCTACACGCTAGTAGTTCCAAGTTCAATCGCGAAGTCCAATCTCCAGGTGCGGGCGGTGGTGGCGAATGGAAATCCGTGCCCAAAGATCAAGAAGATCAATACCGCCGGCCGCAGGACGGAATCGCCAATGAAAATGCGGGTTCCCGGCGCGACAACGGGCTCGGCTTTCTCCTCGCTGCGCGTCTGCCAAGCGAATCTTCCTTCGGGTCTCTCGTCGGCCAGAGTGGGAGCGATCACGGTGCCGGCCGCGCTTAAGTCAAAGATCGACCGCATCGTAGCCTTAGGTGATGTCGGCTGCCGTGTCACCCCCAGCCAGATCCAAAACTGCTCAAACCCGGACGCCTGGCCCGCAGCCAAGATCGCCCACCGAATCGCCAGTGAGCGGCCGGACGTGATCTTTTTTACTGGCGATTTCCTCTACCGCGAGGCCGACTGCCCGGCCGCCGAGCTTGCCAAGTGCGGTGGAAGCCCGGGGCCAGCATTCAACCCGGAACCCGGGAAGTCCCCGCCGTTCGCGGACACCGACTACAGCTGGATGGCCGATGCGTTGATACCGATGGCATCAGCCTTTGCGGCGGCACCAATCCTCGCTGCAAGGGGCAATCACGAGTTCTGTGGTCACAGCGGCAACGGCTGGATGCTCTTCTTCGAGACCCAGCTCAAGGCGGACGCCTGCGCGCCCGACGTGGTTGGGCCAGACGGCAATACGCCGAAGAACCTCGCGCCGTCCTATAGCGTCGACTTTCCGATCGCCTCGGGGCGCAAGCTGCGTGTGGTAATGGTCGATTCGAACGGGGGCTCCGACTCGAAGGTGGATTCCTGGACCGACACCCAGCGGGCAGCCTACAAGTCGGCCAATCGCCTGGCCGCCCCGCAGAGCGGGCGCGAGAGCTGGTTGATGACCCATCGTCCGATGTTCGGTGTTGACGTTAAGGAAGGCCCCGACCTTGCCTGGACCTCAATAACCCAAACCGCAGCCGGCCGGGGTTTCATCGCGAACTACAACATCATGATGGCCTCGCACGTTCACGTCGCGCAAATAGTGCAGATCCCCGGTCAGCCGGCTCAGCTGATCTTCGGCATCGGCGGCACGATCCCTGATTCGTTCAGTCTGACTGCCTACGCCAAGCCCGCCTTTGGGCCCCTTAACAACAGTCAGGGACAGCCGCTCAGCCCGAAGTACGCGCCGTATCCGAATGCCAAGTATCTGCGGACCTGGGTCAAGTACGGCTACGCCGTGCTCACCCCGAAGGCAAAGGCTGGCGAATGGGCGATCTCCCAGCGGGACGTGAATGGCCAGCAGTTCGCCAAATGCACCTCCGTCAAGAAGCTCATCACCTGCAAGTAGCGAGCATCGAGATTTCGCACGTCGACACACCGAGGTTTCATAACGGGCAGTGCGTCGAGAGGGGGTACCGATGCCAGGCAGAGATTCTTGGATTAAGCGCCACCCTGCACTCACGGTAGTTGCCGTGTTGATCCTCTTGGGGGTTGCCGGGGGCTTGTGGTTGGCGATTGCGCAGGAAGGCAAGGTTCGACGCGCGGACAAGCGCCAGGATGCGTTGCAGCCTTTCTACTCGCCGCCGAATCCGTTGCCTGCTGGTCGCGTTGGTTCGATCATCCGCAAGGAACCGCTTGGCGTCAACGTCCCGGATGGCGGTCAGGGCTTTCGGATTCTCTATCGCAGCGAGCGCTCTAATGGCAGTTCCGTAGCGGCCTCTGCGATGGTGTTCGTTCCACCAGGGAAGCCTCCGGCAGGCGGATGGCCAGTAGTTGCCTGGGCGCATCCTACCGTCGGTCTTGGCGATAGTTGCGCGCCATCAAGAACATCAGATCCGCTCAGCGATGTGACCTGGCTAAGCGACATGCTTCAGCGGGGGTGGATCGTCACGGCAACTGACTACGCCGGGCTAGGGACTCCCGGCTCCTCGGGCTACCTCGTTGGTGAGAGCGAGGCGCGTGATGTGCTCAACTCTGTGCGAGCCGCAGGCAATCTTGAACCCGGTAAGGCGAGTTCGCGCTTCGCCCTCTGGGGTCACTCGCAGGGAGGCCACGCCGTCCTATTTGCCGCTACCCGAGCTCGGGGTTACTCGCCGGAGTTGAAGCTCGTTGCTGCAGCCGCTGCCGCGCCAGCAGCGGAGCTAGAAGCGCTGCTTGCGGAGCAGTCCGGCAGTGCCGTCAACTGGGTAATTGGGCCAGAAATATTCGTCTCCTGGCCTGTGGAGTATCCAAGCCTCAGTCGAAAGGAGGTTGGTTCCAATGCTGCGCTCAGTCGTTACCGCAAGGTCGCATCGGAGTGCATCGGAGTTCGATCTTCGCTCGAGGCACAGGCACTGAACAAGTTCGACAGCGGGTTCTTCAAGAAGGACCCCTCAAGCGTTCCGAGCTGGCGCAGTGTGTTAGTGAAGCAGACGGCGCCAGCCCTTCCACCGTCAATTCCGCTGTTTATTGCCCAAGGGCTTAAAGACCAGATCGTACTCCCAAATACGACAGCCCTCTACGCCCAACGCTCGTGCAGAGCTGGGTCGAACCTCGAGGTGGCATGGATGGGAGGCGTCAACCACGTCAAGGCAGCCGCCGTTTCAGGACCGTTTGTCGCCTCCTGGCTGTTCGACCGTTTCGCGGGCAGACCAAACATCAACACGTGTGATCAGCCACTCCCAATTGCGCCGACTAAGGCCTCCCGGTAGCCTTTGTTCACCGGTTTGGTTTCCATAATCTACATTATCGGGCATTGACGGTTTTCGCTGGTGCTGCCCCTGTGTGTTTGTGAAGATGCAGCACTTGAGACCCGAATATGCACGTTTTGACCGGAATCGCGCGATTTGACCGTGTAATACGCCCTTCTCACGCACACGAGAGCCGATAAGGGCCCGTGGGCCAGCAAATCGTGCACGCTGAGCGTTAGGCGCGCCTAGCGGCGATTTAGCCAGCTGAGCGAGTGGCGAGTGATCTCCACCGGCGTGCCGAGCGGAACCCGCCTGCCAATTCGGTTCAGCGCCCTCGAAGGGACCCGGATGCAGCCGTTTGAGAGGGCGGTGCCGACCGGGGCCCAGAGTGGGCCAGCCCTGCCGTGGATCGCCACGCGGCCCGGGCCACCGGCGTACTCGTGCAGGACGTTCGAGTGTGCGGTGAGCTCCATCACGCGGGGCGCAAGCGGGGTTCCAGGCGCCCGGTAGTTCGCATAGACCGCGAACTGGCCGGCTGGCGTCGGGGTCGACCGCTTACCAACAACGACGCCGGTGCTCAGCACTACGCGGTTGTTGTATAGGAGCTGCAGTCGCCGGTTGTAAGTGCTGATCTGGATTCGGTAACGGGTCCAGCGAGTGTGGACGCGGTCTGCTCTCACCCAGCCGGTCGAACCGTTTGGCCGCGTAGGCAGCAGCACCCGGTACCAGCGGCGCCCGGCGGCGTCGGTACGCACCGAAAGTACCCGCAGCGCAATACGCGGCCCGTAGCCGGTTTCCGGAGACATCGCGCGCTCAACGCGCCCCTCAGGCTGCTCGTAGATCAGAGTCTGGCTAAACACGAGCTCAGCTATGCGGGAGGTCCCGGGCGGGGCCGCCACCGCGGGACCCGCGGCTGCCGCAAGAACGAGCAACGATGCCAGCAGGATTGCCAGCGTGAATTTCCTCATCCGGTCGGCTGGAAGGGACGCTTACGGGCAGACGGGAATAGGAGGAACCTAACTGAGCGATTGACCCGCGGAGCATTAGAGGCAAAGGTCGCCGTCAGGCACTTTGTTGGTCCAGATCGGGCGCCGCGGACCGCCGCTACGCGGAACTTGACCTTGGTGCTAGCGCTTGGCGCCAGCCGGCCAAGCCGCCACGCGAGCTTGGCCTTCGAGGCCGGCCTCGCTGCGGTAGCCGTGTTGCGCGAGAGGACCGCTCCCTGGGACTTGACGACCACCATGCGCCGACAGACCCAAGACCACAACCGGGTGGCTTCAGCTGTCACCGGTCCCGTGTTGGTCACCGTAAGCGTCTGAACGGCGCTCTTCCGACCCCTGAGCCGGCTGCGATTGACCGCAACCTTCAGCGAGAGAGTCGTCGACGAGCCCGCCGCCGGCTGAGCAGGAGGCCCCGGCTGAGCAGGAGGCCCCGGCTCTGGGTCGACGGGACCGGGGGCTTGGCTAGTCCGTGAGAAGGTGGCGCGCACGTAGCGGGCCCGCGACAGGGTGACCGTGCACGGTCCGCTCGTATCGCAGCCGGCGGGAGCAGCCAAAGCGGAGCTCCGGGTCCCCACGGTCTTGGATGCTGCCGAAGTCGAGACATCTGTCCAACCGTCGAAGGTCGATCCCGGCTCGGGGTTCGCGGTAAGGGTCACGACTTCGCCATCGTCGTAATCGACCTCGCAGTCCGGCGAACCAACTCCATCACCACAGTCGACCTTCTCGTTGTCCCAGTTGCGTTGGGCGGTCGTGACCGCGCCAGCGCCGCCACCGACGCGCTCGATCTCCACGGTGAGCGGCTGGATGATGCTGAAGTTCGCCGCTACGTCCCGTGTGTCGTTCAGAGTTACCGTGCAGCTCCCGGTCAGGTTGGTACAGGCGCCGGACCAGCCACGGAACCGCGTTCGGTCAGGCCCGCTCGACTTGGCCGCGGCCGTCAGGGTGACCTCGCTGTCGAGGTCGTACTCGACCGAGCAGTCCGGCGAAGTGACCCCGGTTCCGCAGCGCACCCGCTCCTCTTCCCAGTTGGCGGCATCTGCGCCAATCGAACCTTCGCCGTTGTTTGAAGTGTTCAGCGCCTTAATCTTCTTGAAGTCTGCGACGAGCGAACGGGCCTCACTCATCGCCACCGTGCAGTCGGGCGACCTTCCGGAGGGCCCTTCGTCACACCCAGCGTACGAGCCTCCGCCGGTTGTCTTCCAGCCGGCAAAGCGCGATCGGTCGCTGCCTGCGGTTGCGTTTGGTGTCGCCGTGAGGCTTACCTCAGTGCCCTGGTCGAAACGCTTCCACCTCGGATCCGAGCAGAGGTTGCCACAGTCGATCTCGCCAACACCGATCCCTCCCACCTTCCCGGCCACTGCACCGACGCCGCGGCCGCGGTCGGTCTTATCGACGGTGAGCCGACGAACCGGGATGTAGCTCGCGTCTATCTCCTGGGCGTCGCTCATTGAGAGCGTGCAGGCATCGGTG